>JAZJZL010000116.1:16538-48295 GCA_040389845.1 Bacteroidota bacterium | reverse complement strand
TGCTCAAGGATGCCCTTGATCTTGACCTTCAGCCCCTCGAGCTGATCCTTCTTCTCACGGACGGCCGACGATGCCACGGCTATACCTCCAGCAATTCGAGCGTGCGGCGGTAGTGGGCGACCTTCGCCGCGCCGTCGCAAACGAAATGGTCTTTGAAAAAGGGCAGCGCTGCCTGCCGCGGATTCACGGGCTTTCCATCGGCATCGTAAAGATGTACGCGGGCCGGCAGCGATGCGTCATTTCCGATGGTGGCGGCTATGTCGCTTATTAATGCGGTTCTTCGCAGTCCTGTGCGTTCTGTAGCCGGCAGCGAGTTTACAATTTTTAAAAAGGCATAAGCAGAGTTTTTCATTTGCGCCGCGGCAGCATAGTTTGCAGAGGTGAAGCCCTGCACAACTGATACCCGCATAAGTTGCTGCTCAGCTTCAAAGTTGCTTTCCCAGCCATCTTTACAGGCACACAAAAGCAGCAGGATACTGCCCAGCGGAAAGCGTACCTCTCCCGGTAATTTATCAAGCAGGTAGGTTAAATCTTCCCGGTAACAAATGGTGCGCTTATTGGCAAACTCAATTACGCGGCCATGCTCGGCCCAATGCCAGAAATAACCTTCGTGCGCGCTGAAGTAGTCTACTGCCGTTGTTATCCCGTCAACCATCTGTTATATCAAATTTCGCCCTGCCGGGCTGAATGCTAATGACGGAATCACTTCCATCTGCCCGTCCGGGCTCATCAATACCAAGTTATCCGCGGATATTTTCTCAGCGATAAGATCGCCCAGTATCAACGGTTCAAAAGTATAGCCAGACGGAATCAATATATTTTTATGCTGCCAGTAACTTTCCCCTTTCAGCGAAGGTAATGGTGTTCCGGTTATCAGCGCCTCATTGGCGGTGAGTGCAAATCGCAATGCCCGTAAACGTACCTGCGGGGCATTTTTTCTGTAGTCCGTCCAGGCTTGCAAAGGAACCATTACTGCAGCAGCAGGCTCGGCGTCAATTGACCTTGAAAGCTGCACTGCGATACCTTCCGGCGTTTCGGCCGGCATGGCAGATACAGGCAACTCAACCGGCAGAAAATCGGCCAGGTTTAGCCACTCCATGTTTTTCAATTCCAATACCGGCGTTTGCTTTCCTTCGGGGAATAAACGGTTTTTATCATCGGCAAGGTAAGTGGCCATCGCGGGCAACGATTTTAATGCACGCCCGGCCGGGCCGTTCTCCACCGGCCCTTTCAGCCAAATGCCGCTACTGTCAACCGCGGCTTTCCACCCCGGGACGGTTCTTACGGTGCCTAACCGATCCCTGTGCTTTGCCGCCAGTAATAGTACGCTTTCCATTAGGTGGTTTGCATTATCTGTTTCCACAACTCATCAATTGGCTCCTGCACGTATTTGCGTTGTTCGGGATTGCTTATCCATTCGCAGCGGCCGTTCAGGTGCATTAGCCGGTCTTTAACCAATGAACGGTCGGCCATCGAAATCTCCGGGTCTTTCCATTGGGCTGCCAAGTGTTCCACCTCCTTATAAATCTCTTCCGCATCGGGCTCTGCGTGCTCCCTGGCGCGCGGATGCTGACCCGGCAGGGATTCCTCGGCAGAGATTACTGCGTTCACCATATTGGTAATAATTTCCCGCTGTTCTTCCGTATCCCAAATATGGCGCAGCACCCATAAATCAGAAAGCATTGCCTGTTCGCGTTTACAGATTACGGCGCTGGCGGCAATCACCCGCTGAAGCTTTACCGCACGCCTGTCAGAAACCTGTAGCCCGGCATTCCGCAACTGGTGAACCAGCTCGATATATGCCGGCCGAATTTCCTCCAGATCAACCAGCGATGTCATTTTTTGCAACTCGCGAACGTCGTCCGTCGCTATCTGCGGTTTATCTCCTTCAGATTTTCGCTCCAGGTTCCAGCCGGCATTAAGCACTGCATTTAATTGTTGCGGATCAACGTTATCGCAGCGCACCCGTAATAAAAAGCGGTCGAAAAGCGCCTGCAGGGCCTCATCTTCGGGCAGGTGGTTACTTGCGCCTATTACCATCAACGCCGGCAACTTGCGGGTTTCCCTTCCGCGCCTGAAAATCTTTTCATTCAGTACCATCAACAAGCTGTTCAGTATAGCAGAGTTCGCGTTTAGCAGCTCATCAAGAAAGATCAACGACGCCTCGGGCAGCATCCCGGCAGTGTTTGTCACCAGGTCGCCCTCGCGCAGCTTACGAATGTCAAACGGCCCGAAAAGCTCGTTCGGTTCAGTGAATCGCGTAAGCAAATATTCAAATGTCTGGCCGTCCAGCAATCGCGATAGTTCTCTCACCGTTGCGCTTTTAGCCGTTCCCGGCGGGCCGAGTAAAAACAAGTTCTCACCCCCTACCAGGCAGATGCCCATCAGGTCGATAATTTCGTCCTTACCCACAAACATTCCCTTTAAATGCTGCAGCACCTGTTGCAGCTTATCAGTCGTCAAAAGTTCTTTATCGCTCATATATTCAATAGTTCCAAACCCGGCCATAACAATTGCCGGTGGTCTCCCAGTACTTCTTTTAATAATTCTTTTTCGGCAGTTCCACTTAGCCTGCCTGTGTCTTTCTTCTCAATTACCCGGTCTATGTATGCCAATTTCAGGCTGTTGTTATTCAGCACTTCCGGCGGTATTCCGGCCGTTACATCCTTAAGGCCTATCGACGAGTAGGGCCAGGCCAAAGCAGTTTGCTTTAAATTTTCTACCAGCGGATCGCCGGGAGATAAGCCGCTGCTCAAACGAAAAAGGTCCGGAAGAAAACGCAGCAGCAAATCGGCACTATAAATCGCTTCGGCCGGGCGCTCTCCTTCAAAAGGGCTTAGGTAGCCTTGCATAACATTTTCATCCACATCTCTCAATAAAATCAGCTGACTTACATAAAAGACATACCGCGCCGCCCATGCTGCCGCTTCTTCGTGAAAGGCGGGCGTATCGCCCGGCATAGCCATCACATCGCGCTCATAAAATTCACGCAGGATCACCAATGCAGCCTGAACGTCGCTTTCGTCCAAAGGGCTAATGGTACGCGGGACAGTCACGTTCCCTCCCTGTACCAGGTCTGTTAAAAAACAGGTTAATTTCACACGATCAAGTAAAGGATATTTCCTGATTTACACAAGGGCAGGCGATAATAAAAAAGGTTGAGAACAGCCGCCCTGATACAGCTAATATAAATTCAAGCGGTCATTTTTTCGGCAGGTACATCATTTACCGCCGCCTGCAGGCCAGGCACCGTAATTGTAAAAGTTGTGCCGGTATTCGGTTTTGACGACACGTCAATATCGCCGCCAAGGCGCAGAATGAATTCCTTGGCCAGCCTGAGCCCCATGCCTGATGAGTCGCTCCTGATGCTGTTCCATTCAAACAACGTAGCCAACTGCTCAGGCGTCATGCCAGCGCCCGTATCAGCTACTTTTAGTTTTAGGGTGCTGCCGGCAGCTTCGGCTGTTATAACAACCGAACCGCCCGCGGGGGTAAATTTTATAGCGTTGCTGATGAGGTTGCGCAACACTATTTTCAGGAAGTTAACATCGGTAATCAGCACCAGGCTATCCGGGCAATCGGCATCAAGCGTAATTTGTTTTCCGTCGGCATGGTCGCGGTGCATATCTACCGCATAGGTGATCAACTCACATACTTCTACCTTCTCCGGGCTTATCGCAAACGATTCCATCTGGCTTTTACTCCACACCAGCAAATCCTCCATGGATTCCATCAGGTTCTCCGCCGAGTGTATCAAGCGTTCGTTATGCTCCTTCTGCTGCTCCTGGTTTAATTTATGGGCATGGTTTTTTTGTATCGTCAGAAATAAAAACAGGTTACTGATGGGCGACCGCAAATCATGCGTCAATACGCTGAAGAGGCGCGTTTTGGTAGTGTTCGCTTCATTTAATTTTGCGTTTAACACATTTAATGAGCCGTTCTTTTCTTCCAGCAGCTTGTTCGAATCCCGCTTAATCCGGAAGCTGCGGTATAGCAGGAAAGCTGTTACAGATAAAAAAGCAACCACCAGCAGCATCAGCCACCAATTGCGCTTTTGGTCGCGCAGCTCGATATCTTTCAGCTTATCCTGCTGATTTAAAAGGGTAATGCGCTGTTCTTTTTCGTTGGTCTGGTATTTTATTTCCAGGTCGGCTATGTTCTTCTTTGACGTGGCTTTTTCTATCGAATCTCTTACGGTGTTGTAATGAGCTTCGTATTTATAAGCCTTTTCATAAAGCCCGGCTTTCCCGGCAACATCGGCCAGCAGGCCGGATACATACGATTCGCTGTCATAATGGGCAGTTCGTTTGGCTATCTCCAGGGCCTTCTCAAAGTTGTCTATCGAAGCCTGGTAATTACCTTTATTCCGCTCCATTTTTCCCTTCATTATCAGCACATACATAAAACCACTTTCGTATTTATTTGTGGTGTAGTAGGCCATTGCTTTGTTTAAATAGCCGGTGGCTTTATCATATTGCTTAAGCTCGATGTAGGGTGATGCTATCGATACGTACATATCTACCACGTACGAATAATAATTCATCTTTGTGGCTGCCTTAATTGCGTTTTTATAAGCCTCAACCGCTTTTTGATATTCTTTCAAGTCTACATAATCAGCGCCGAGATCGTTAAACACTACCATCCTGTTAAGATGGGTTTCGCTCATATACGATATGCTCTCCAATGCATACTCAACTGCTTTTTTGTAGTTTGCCATATGCTCGTACATTTCGCCGATATCAGAAAGCTCTACGGCAATAGTTGCGCTGTCCTTTTTTGCGCGGGCATGTTCAAGCACCTGGAAATATAGCTGTATCGCCTTTTCAGGCTGATTGGTGGTTCCATAAATGTCGGCCAGCTTTTCAATAAGGCGCATTTTTAACGGCACATTCCTGATCGTGTCCACCTCCCTGCTCATCTTATTTTTGTAAACATTTACAGAATCAGGCTTACCGGCGTCATAGTAAACCCCGGATAGCATCATCTGTATTTGAATTTTCAAATCCAGCGAATTTGATTCAGCTGCATATGCTTCACAAGTTTTATAATAATTGATCGCACTGTCCTGCCGGCGCAGGCCTAAAAAGCCGTTACCTATACTTGCACATGAAAGGGCTATCTTTTTTTTGTCGTTAGCCAACCTGGCCCTTACCAGTTCCTTTTTACTTTCAGTTATTACGCTATCAAACTTCCCTTCTTTAAACAAGCGCCTAACCTGTCCATCGGCATTGTGCAAGGCTTTTTCTTTCGGATTTAATGCCGGGTCTTTTTTCGTGGCGGGGTGATTGCAACTTAACAAAAACAGCGTCGACAGCAGTAACCCGGCATATTTTAAATAGTTATGCCTGGCTGTACAATTGACTATAGTTTTAGCAGCATTCATGTTTACCTATTTCACCGTCAATTATTAAGCAGTGCTTTGTTAATATCGTTACGAAAGGTTTTACCTACCGGCAGCCTTAAATTATCAAGCAGTAATTCATTCTGCTCCATTTTGCGAACCTGGTTTATGGCGACGGCAAAGCTCCGGTGTATCCTTAAAAAACGGTCGCCGGGCAGCTTTTCGAAAAAATTCTTCAGGGAGCAAAGCGTCATGTATGTTTTCGCCGCGGTGATAACTTTAGTGTAGTCTTTTAGCGCTTCCAGGTATATGATATCGCTCACTTTTAGCTGTACAAGGTTGTAGCTCTCTTTAATGGTGAGGTAATCGCCGGCAAACTGCACATCGTACAATTTCGCTTTACTTTGTATTTCCAGGTATTCTTTCGCCCTTAGTACTGACCGTTCAAGCCTGTCGGCCTTGGCCGGTTTCAGCAGAAAATCAAAAGCATGGTTTTCATAGCTCTCCAGCGCGTACTCTGCGTACGAGGTTATAAAGATGCACAAAGGCGGATTTTTAAGCGAGCTGAGAAACTCCAGTCCGTTCAGGTAAGGCATATCGATATCAAGGAAAATAAGCTGAATATCTACCTGCTGTATCAGTTCAAGGCATTCAATAGGATTTGTAAAACTACCAAACAGTTTTATAAAGGAATATTTTTCCAAATACGACTCAATAGCAATTCTATCTAACTCATTGTCATCGATAATGATACTATTGATAATTTCCATAGCGGGGGTATAGGTCACACATTTGTTACCTAAAGTATGCAAAAATCACCACCCGCGAAAATTTTATGAATATAAGGCTTACAATCATTGAAAAACAACGGATTATGGATATTATTTCCTGCTTAATACTTCAAAACAATAATGTATTTGAAGTGCAGGTAAAAGGCAAAGAGGCAGGATATTCCCCCGCCTCTTTGTTGTAAAATAAAAAACTCTTTTATAATGAGACAAATGCCTCATTACTCTTATCAGATGTTTCTGCGATATTTTTCCCGATGGAGCGGATATAAAAATACCAGGTCTCGCCTTTAGCCGCGGCTTTGTCGATATAGCTATTTTTTGTTGACGGAACTGTAGCGACAAGTTTTGCCCGCTCGCCGCGCTTGTACCGGTAAATAGCAAACCGTGTAACCCTTGTATCATTTATAGCGCCCCATTTTAATGCAATGCCCGCAACATCTGCAAATGCCAGCAGTCCTTCAGGCTGGGCATAAGG
Source organism: Bacteroidota bacterium (assembly GCA_040389845.1). GTDB lineage: Bacteria > Bacteroidota > Bacteroidia > Sphingobacteriales > Sphingobacteriaceae > Mucilaginibacter. The sequence continues at coordinate 41,688 of JAZJZL010000116.1, read as the reverse complement.
AATGGTTTTAATTATTATGGCATTACTGGGTATCTGCATGCTATGCGCTTTACCAGCCAGGGTTTCGATGTTATAAGTATAGGTTACACCCGGAACAGCAGTGCTGTCAATAAAAGTATCGAAGCGTGCCGGATAGGTATTCCTTATCACCACGTCCTGTTTATCGCCGTCGGCACGCCTGGTAATACGGTAACCCGTTTGGTACTTGTTAAATTTGAGCATTTGCATCCAGGTGAGCCGCACCGCTTGCCCCTGTAATATTGCGTGAAAGTTTTTTGGCGCCATTAATATACTGTCAACAGTGGCCGCCTGTACGTAAGCAACCGGCGAGTCTTTACTTTCCACATTACTTGAGTTTTCGCTTCGCACCGCGTAGCCATACATTAAACCCGGCCTTAATTTCGATGTATCGGTATAGTTGGTTGCAGTTAGCAGCGTAGTGAGGCGTTTCATCGGCATTCCCACCCCTTCGCTGCGATATACGTAATACCCGCTTTGTTTTTCGGCCGACTGTTCCCAATTTACCAATACCGCATTTCCTTTAAGTACCGCTTTAACTATGCGCGGCGGGAAATTATTGATTTTGGTTTGATATAAACCGAAAGTTTTGGCGCTTCGCACGGCTTTACGCCCCATCTTATCCACCATTTGCAGGTAATAATAATATTTTTGTCCGGGTTCTATTCTAAAATCGTTATACACGGTATCATACGCCATTGCAAGGCCCACCTGCTGGTATTTACCATCGTCATAGGATGTACTGCGCATTACGGCAACACTGCCTATAAAACCGGGGTTCGGCAGGTGATAGTGAAGCTTGATGGCGTGACTCGCTTCATCGCCGACTGCTTTAAAATATTGCGGCGTCAACAGGCCGCGTGCTTCCATACACGTTGCGGGTATAGTGTCTGATACTATGTTACCGCCGCCGCCAAAATTATTTACCGGCATAATATAGTACCGGTACATGGTACTGAATGCTACATGCTCGTCGCGGATAGAATACTTCAGCGTGTCGCCTTTATGCTCCATGTAAACGAAAGGATGTATCTCCTCAAATTCTTTGTCTCCCTCAGCCTTTCTAAATGTTTTAAAGTTGAACGAATTGTTATCATTCCTGGCGAACCACTCTAGACGGATTGCCTCGTTTTCTACCTTACGGGATAGAACGTGCGGCTTCAAAGCGGCACTTACTGCAGGATATTTTACGTTATTGGTAATAAATGACGTGCCGCCCGCACCAACTTCCGAAACACGATAACGATAGGTTTTCCCTTTAATAACCGTAGTATCTGCAACCAATACGTTGAAAGCCATTTGCATGGGCGTAAATGCCAGCTCGTTACTTAGTGAATCGAGGTTTTGGTTAGTAGCCAGAAACTTCTTCCATATAGCAGGCGGGTCAAGCCGCAATTGTTTGCCTTCAGGAAAAAAGCGGAACGACGCTCTTAGGCCCCTTACCAGTTCGTCAATATCCTGCGGTGTATGAAAATCACGTATGGCAACCCATTTCCCCGGCGCTCCGGCATCTTCCCGCTCAAGCTTGTAACCGGTAATACCATTGTTTGGATATGCTGCCGATGCCGGGTGAAATGCATGGTAAATAAATATAGCCCTGTCCCCGCCGTAGGCAGTGATGGCATTATCCTGCGCATTAGCAATAAAGCCTAAAAGCGTTACCTGGATAATTATTAAAAATGCTTTTCTCATCTTAATTTTAAAAACTTAAGCCTGGTATTTTAATATGGTCAGAATATGTATGGTCAAATATACTTACCCAAACCTCACCGTCCGTTGGTGTCGTGGTGCCTGGTGGTTTTTCTACGTTCACACCCATCCCCAAATCCATTGATTTGCCAATACCCGTTGAATGGCAGCCCGGGGGGATTTTAACGCCGAGTACTTTTATTGAATTACAGTCGTCATCGCAAACTCCGAAACCCACATAGGCGCTTCCGGATAATATAACATGCGCGCTGGCGCTCATTTTAAAGTCGCTGGCCTCCAACAGGTCCACCGGATTTGCCGGAAAATTGGCAAAGGACGGCAGGCCAAGGTGCTGTACCACCGTTGTGTTTACCTCGGCGCTTAAATTTAGTCCCGCGCAACCTACCAACACCGATGCTCCCGCATGTACTTTAACATACGCACCAACTTTAACGCCGCCATCGATATTTACGGCGCCTCCGCCAAAATCAATAATGGAAAATATATTGGCATAAATACCTTTTTCAACAGTAACCGATGCTATTGGGCCTACATTAAGATTGATGTCAGGAATAATAGGCAAATTCATATCCACGGATGTAACTAACATGGTTCCCTTAAGGTTGTTATAAATACTAAATCCGTCGGGCATTACGCCGTCATGAAACTGCGACTGTATGATGGATTGAATTTCGGGAGTTATGGTGCTTGCCCCAATCCATACCGCGCCGCCTGCTTCATTTATCGGCACCGGCGATCCGGTTATATGGTTTATCTGCGCTATGCCCAGCATGTACCATTGCCCGCCGCCCAGTTGCAATTCGAAATCTGTATGAAACTCGGCATTAGGTGTCGTTTCATCCAGGTGGAACGAACCAATAATTGCCTTCTTACCAAAATCATAGGTAAAGTTACCATTCTTCATCCCGCCGAACGACAGGTTTTTTACCCCTATTTGGCTTTTGTTGGCTACCAGGTCTCCCTGCACTACAAAGCCCATTCGCGTTTTATTTGTATTGGCGTCTACCGACGTACTATCGCGCATGCCTTCGGCGCCAATAACATCCCCTTCAAAAGCGAAGTTTTGCCATTTTTCGAAGGTACCCGGCATAGTCCCCTGTATCGCCGTAAGCTTCTGCGAACCGCCCATATCCATAATGTTATTCTTGTCCTGCGTAACGGATATTACTTGAAAGCTAGGATAGTATTTAGCAAGTTTTACCTTAAAATTGTACGCCGAGCTGGGCGCCTTATCCTGCAGATGCCCTTGTAGAATCAATTGATTGTTTACAAAAGTCTCACCCGTGTTGTCAAAGTGAACCCGAACGCCGTTGCTAACCAAATCAAGCGGCGGCAAATTAGTTTGCATATGTACCAATGCCGTTCCGTTACTTTTGTAAGCCAAATTGTAAACCTTGTCGCTCATGCCTGTAAGGTTTGGTATCATCAAATCAAGCTGACCATCGAACGAAATATTATCCGTTCCATTAGCTACCTCGTAGGGCGTAAATTTGGCGAAATTGTTAAGCGTTACCGGTTGTTGATTGTTTGATATGACAATACGCGATTCATCCCCCTTGCTATACAGCGATATATTCGATATCAGTATTTTATCATTGGGATTTAAGTCGGGCAGGTTGTCTATCACAGCCACCGGGCTATCATCCGGCGACACCATCGAGAGCGACCATGAGCCGTATTGCGAATTTTTCAACGAACCATATTTGGCTGCTTTATCGTATCCGAAGGATGTGGCGACATTTGACCCAATTGTCAAAGTTTTAACCCCGGCAATACCAATCTTGTCAACAGACGTCCAACCGTAGCCGATGTTATCATATCCAATTTCCAGGGCACTAACCGGCACTGTTATGGAGCCAGCGTACAAGCTACCGGTTAGTTTAATAGTGCCCTGGTCCAGCGTCCATTTGCCCTGCGCCTTCCAGTTATCGAAACCAATACTTAAATCAGTTTTACTGAACGTTTGCACCATCGACTTATAATCAAATATCAGGTAACCCACATCCAGCTTTAAATCCGGGTTGTTAATATTTGCGATATTGGTGTGAACCGTTGACGCCAGGTGCAACCCGGTGAAATCCAGATAGCTCATGTACGACGCGTCGACATCATAAATATTATTAAGCGTGTATTTAAATGGTTTGCTGCTTAAACTTTGAACACGATATGAAATAATTTTATCATCGTCGAATTTACTTACAAACAGGTTGAATGAATTTTTTGTAGCCGCATCCAGGGCATCACCTATTATATCAGGCGAACCCGGCGCATACACCTGCATCTGGGCCTGACCGCCATTACTCACACCCATCTGCATGCTCATGTTATTGCCATTCCCGCTGTTACCATTTTCCACGTTAATTCCGTTTTTTTCAGCATTTTTTGCTGCCTGCTGAACTGCGTTGCCCTGGGCTTGCTTACCAAGCTGCTCCTGTTCTTGCTGTGCCGGACTGAACGCATTGTTCCCCTGCTGTACATCATCTGCGCCCACAAACGGAAATATTGATTGCGCTCCTTTCCATACCACCCCGTGCGAGAATGAATTAGACGCTATTGTAGCCTGCCCCACTATAGAGCCCCTGGTTGGGTCGCCCGGCATTTGCTGTAGCGATAGCCCGAATAAACCAGATGCTGTTACGTGGTAGAATTTGAACATCACCAGGTCGACATTATTTTCGGCCAACGGTATTCCATCGCCTGCTCCTACTATTATATTAGGTGGAATCGGCCTGCCGTACTGATCGGTATTATCGTTACCGGGCCGTTTGATAATCTTTACCTTCACATCCTTAAGCGTGAGGAAAGAATTGTAAAAGTTGTTCATTTGCACGTGCAAATTCGGTTTTACCTGCACCCTGCCGTTCAGCGTATAGGTGGAATTTTGGGGATTCTGTACCCATGATTCTACCTCTATCGGGAAACCGTATATCGTGCTAAAGTCTATATTGGCATCGCCGGTAAGTGAAAAATCTACCTCAGCTGCATTGATAGGAATGTTCTTAAAAATCGTGGCGGCCAGCTTTACTTTTTTCGCAACACCCGGCCCGGAAGGATCAGACGCTACAACTGTAACGTATCTGCCATCTTTCTCCAGGCCGTCAATGCTATATTTTCCCTTTTCGTCGGTGTATACTTCCTTTACGGTTTGCCACATTTCTTTAATATACACGCCAACATTTGCCTTTGGTTTTCCGTCTACCTTAACGGTGCCAAAAATGCTAAAACCCGGCTGAAGGCTAACATTGACAAGCGTTACTGCGTCAGACGAGCCAGTTGCAACAACGGTTGTTTCATCGGTAACATATCCACTCGATACAACTTTTACCCCATACTTGGCAGCGCTGCTCTGAAAGGTAAAGCTTCCGCACTCGCCTGCTTTTATCGATATCATGTTAGGCGTTTCGTCCGGCGGTAGCTGGGTTATGTATATGTATGCCGGTATTGCTTTTTTCGTAGCAGCGTCTTTAACACAAACTGACAACTTGTTTATCGGGCGCAGCATTTCAAACGGCGTCATTATGGTATAATTGTCATCAAGCGATTTGTCGCCGATATCCGGAGCATCAATAGTGCGCGTAAATGTTTGTGTATGATAATTTACCTGGTCCTCGGGTATAACCGTAAACTTTACCTGGCCGTAACTCGTTTGCATTTGCGCGCGTTCTTCGTTGGGGCTTGTTGCTGTTTGAGACTGGTATAGCGGCTGCGTATCCACCCAACTGAAACCATCGCCTACAACAATTCGCGCCGCCACGGGCTGTTTGGTATCATGATCTATTACATCAGCCTGCATTAAACGCGGCGGCAATATAAGCCCTTTTACATTTTCTTTTCTGCCCGGCCCCATAGGTATACCTGAATTTACCACGGCGGTGCCGGTTATAAACCCAGATTTGCTAAAAACCAGCAGCTTCCAACCTGTGTAGTCTTCAACTTCCGGATCGTCAAATCTGAACAAACCATTATCATTGGTTATTTGAAGCGCCTGCAGCTGAACCATTGAGTCGGGCAATTTTTGCAGACCATTAAGTATCGTTAGCGGGTCCGATGTTTTGAATGCAGCTTTTAAATCATCAGGCGTAAGGTTTTTCTTCTTATCCTTAGTAACTGCTATGTCATACAGTTCCACAACCACATCAGACAATGCATTAGTACTGGTGTTACTTTTAGGATACACGGCACCATCAATGTATGCTGCCTGGGCCAATGTATTTACCGTTACGTTAATCGAGATATCTTTATTCAAAATAACGCTGTTTAACAATGGCTCGTGAAAGTAACTCCCGTTTTGCTTGAAAATTTCACCAAAGGTGCTAATCGGTTGCGCCGCAACGGTTGAGTAATTATCACCGGTTAATATCTCCGATTCCGAATAAACGTAGTACTGGTCGTTGGAATTGAGGAAGTCATTTGCCACCAGCCGGTTAAAGGTAACCTGGCCGTCGAAGTTTGTTTCACCATAGGCAACTACGTTATAATTAGTACCGGAGTAATCCTGAACTGTTTTTTGCTGTAAGGTGCTTTGCTGTCCTTCGTCATCCGGTATGCCATATTGGCTGTAGTTAAAGTCAGCCGTCCTGCATAAATAAACGCGCTGATTTTTAAAGTTTGCAGTCGCCTGCGTGTTATTATCAAAACCGTTTACAGCTACTGTCATGCTAAAATCTCGTACCTGCGCCACAACCTCACCTAAATTGTACGTATTACCTGCCCTGAATGAATACGCAATATCGGGACTGCCATAATACGGACTGGATACTTTTAAATACTGTAGAAAACCCAAATGGTCGTCATAATTAAATAGCTTGAGATTGTCGTATCCTACTACGCCCGGATTGAGTTCGAAATAACCATTGGCGTCGGTTGTTTTTGAATCGTACACACTGGCGTGTTGGGTATCGTACACGGTTTTTCCGTTACCATCAGGATATATTGGAACAGACTCGAGCGAGATGGCTGTATTGGCCAAAGGCCTTGTTGAGCCATTCCCAAAACGATATTTCAATACACCTTTTATAGCGAGCGATACGTAGCTTGGTTTAAAGCTAACATATTTATAACGAACGTCAGGTTTTTCAGCCGGCAGGTACGGTTCGTCGTATTCCGGGGCCATCGATACTTCCACCGGTTCAAAGTAAACCTTACTGTGCTTGTATTCGGCATACAAGTAGTATGAATCCGATGCCTTAAGATTATCAACAAGATTGTCAAAAATAGCCAGCGCCCTGTAGGTATTCATTAAATCTTCGTGAAACATGGCCGCCTGCCGGTGAGCCACTACTTCATATTTACCACCTGCAGTGTACCAGCTTGCTTTGTCATCAATGGGAATAAACGGTGTGTGCCCGGTGTTATCGCCTTCGTCCAGTGGGATGGTCGTTGCACGCGGCAGCTTTCTGAGCACATAAACCTGTACGGTGTCGTCGGCTATCCCCTCTACCGAAGCATTAACCGACTTGCCTGTGTTGGTTCCGCCTTCCGCATTCCGGTTTACTTCCACTTCCAGGCGGTAATTATTTACAAAAACATTTTGCGTGCCGCCATCAACCTGGGTGGTTTCATCTTTATCAACCGGCCGTTTAGCATAAATGAACGAATGCGGGTCGGTATATTGTTCATTTACGACGTTGATGTAATAGCACATTACCATAGCTAAATTATAGTTAGGGAATGCCTGAACTATCCTGCAGGTATCGTTTTTTGTGTTGAAATTGAATTGGTAATGTCCGTTCGAATCGGTTTTGGCAGTTGCTACTACATTCTGCGGCCCATAATCGGTGGCCGGCAGCAACAAATTCCCGGTTTGGTCTATGGTGTCTATTATTGGTGGAGCGTACACAAAGTTGCTGATGCCATTTTTCAAGGCTGATTTTCCCCCTTTATTCACCTGGCCTGCCGAATTCATATTACCATTTGCGCCGTTATATTTCTCTACCTGGTTTTCCTGCTGCTGTACTGCCTGGTTTACTTTCTGATCATCCGGTTTATTAAAACCCACCTTTGACCCGTTTCCCGTTTTCGCTCCTTGCTTTCCTACCTCTTTCCCCATCGAATCGCCGACTTTCGAACCTCTGACCGGCATTCCCTTCTTATATTCTTTAATCTCTTCCTGGTGAATATCCATCGGCACATAACATAACCCATAAACCAGTTCTATTTTAGTCAGCTTCAAGGGCACTGCGCTGTCGCGGCGGGCAGTCTTTACGTAGGGCATCTGCTTATCGTTATAACGATGGTATTGATAGGTCAGGTTTCCGCTTATCTGGTAATCGTAATGTATTACCGACAAATTGTCGCCAGGCTTGGTGGGGTGAAATTTATCGTCATCATTGCTGCCATCCGGCTGATATATAAAAACCGAAGCCGGGCTGCGGCCATTATTCCGAAAAACCACCTTATTATTGGGGTCAATAGCCGTTACCCGCCACGCATAGCTTTTGCCGGGTTTAAACGGCACGTTGCGCATGTTATATTGATAGCTCGTGCCGGTAACAACGGTAGTTAAAACCGGGAACCCGGCGGCATTCAGTATTTGGTTAGGGTCTCTTCCCGCATCGGGCATTTCCGCAATCTCAAGCTTATATTGTGTACCAAGCGGAACTGTACCGGGGTTAATCCAGTTAAAAAAAGCGGTATTTGCGGGAGTAGCACGCAGGCGTTCATTTTTTGACGGCCCTACCAGCACAGGCGGATCGGGGTTGGTGATGGTTATCATACTGCACCCCATTGGTGCGTTTGCAGAAAGCATGCGGGTACCGCTATAGTCATACGCTTCTATACATAATGTATAATGCCCCTCCGGAATACGCGAGGAAGCCGCCAGCTTAGCCTTGTCGATACCATAAACGTTAACGCTGTTTAAATCAAACACGCTTTGCAGGGTGGTGCCGTTAAGCTGTTTTGTTTCATGAGGGTTAAGTATGATCGGCTGGGCCGGGCGATAGTTGGCGCGGGTTGAAATAAGGATACCGTTATCGCCCTGCAGCTTGCCGGTAAGGCGTACCTTTTGCTGTGTACCGCTTAGGTTTTGCAGGATGAGCAGCGTTTTTGAAGCATATGCGCTGGTATAATCGGAATAATAAGGCGAATAGGGGGGCAAAACGTTTATGGTGATATTTACCGTTTGCGCTTTAACAGCGCCGCCGGTAAGCAGCAAAACGGCAGCAAAAATCAATCTGCTTAAATTCTTAATCGTGGCTGTGTGCTTTTTCATCATGCTAAAAAGTATGAGTTAAGGATAATGACGACCGTACCTCATTAAAAGACGGAAGTGTTATATCCTTCGAATTGCTTTTCAAATAGGATATGGTAGTGGTTATGCCGTCGCGCCTGCCCAAACGGTACGTACCGTTAAGATAGGCGTTGATGACGCTGCCGGCATCTTTATCATCGTTGTGTTGCTGCTGGTAAGCTAAATTTGCATTCAGCATCAGCCTGTTTTTATCAAGCTGCTGGCTGATACCTATTGACGGCCCGAACAAACGTGTACGCATGGTGCTGATTTGTGCAACGGTATAATTTAAATTAGAGTTGATGTTTAAGCCTGATTTACCAAACCCAAGCGAATACGACAGGTTGGCGCTTTTGCTGTTGCTCTGGCTTTGGCCTGATGTAAAATGGTTTAAATCGACCAGGGACGTCAGGTTGCCCGACAGGATAAAGTTGTGCGATATAACCGAATCGCCCAGCATGTAACGCAGCAGGCCGTTAACGTTGTAATTGGTGCGCGCTACGCGGAAGGTATCGATAACCGGGTTAAGGCCCCTGTCCTGTGTAATGCCATAGTTGGAGAAGCGGAAGTCGGCGCCGAATTTTGAGGTATTATACGATGCACTGAACGAACTGATGGTGCGGTGCGAGGTGTACATCAGGTCGTGCGCGATATTGTCGTGCTGAAAACCCAGGCTGCCGTTTAGTTGCAGCTGATTTTTAATAAGCGAGATACCTCCGTTAATTGTATAATCGGCCACATCGGTCTCAAAATAATAAGCCCCCATCGATTTAAAGTCCGGGTCGACGCGTTTATACTGAACCCCGATGTTATAATTTTTATTCTGATAGCTTAAGGCAGTCTGCGCGGCTGTAAGCAGCTGGCTGGAGTTATTGAGCGTTATCCAGTTTTTCAGGAAATTAAATCCGCCCAAATCAAAATCGCGCAGGGTGTCGCTTAAACGATTGCGCGTGTACAGGCTGCCGGCAACATCTGCCTCCCAGCGGAAGTGTTTAGCGATCAAAAATTTTGTGCCAATACCTGCCACCAGGTTTTCTGCGGGCTGCAGACCGGATAGTACAGATGGATTTTGGATTGAATTCGGATCGTCTTTTGCTTTCAGGAAAGTCAGGTCGACGTGATTTTGCTCTGTACCGTAACCCAGCTTGCCTGCATAACCGGTGCGGCTATATGACGGAGTCTCGAACAGGAGCGGCTGGGCTGAGCTTTCGGCAATGGCCTTATTAAAACGGCCGTAAATAAAACCTAAACGCAATTTACCGGGGTTGGCTTCAATCCCTCCCCCTAAAAAATTATAACCCGATAGCGTAAACGGCGACCACATAATACTTTGCCAGCCCGCATGCACGGTTAGCCATTTATATTGCGGGCTAATGCCGTACTGATTAAAAGGCTGCCTGAACCCGCGCTGCTGGTCGCTCACCACTATCGAAAACGGGAACGATATACCATAAAGCGTTAAAACGGGCGCGCCGCTCAATAAATAAGAAAAGGGGTGTTCACGGTTCCCGATACCTGATGAGGTATACGTGCCGATGCCCAGGCCAAACTGGCCGCTGATGGTAACCGGCTGCGCATTGGCCATCTTCGCCACATCCTGCGCGCGCGCCGGGATGGCTGTAACAACCATCAGCATTAAAACCCATAAGACGTTAATAAGATGCTTCATAAACAAAACTGGCTGGTAGTGGCAAGTAGAAAAAGTGGCGTGCCATAATTTAAGGCACGCCCCGGTTATGAACTATTTAACTGTCTTAAAACTTCGGTCTGTAAGGCTGAACTGCCGCATTACCTGTTTTATAGAGTGATTCCCGCCGACGACGTTAAGCGTACCGGTAGCTGATTGCGGCGAGATGATTACCCGTATTTTATTGATATTAAGCAGTGGCGATGGCTGCGTATTAATAGCGTTACTGATATTGCAGAATATACGTATGCTATTGCCGCTAAGGGATGCTATTGAACGGAATGTATACGCCTGTATATTTGATGTGCCGATAACGTTGGTGTATGGCAACTGTATCCATTGGTGCACGGTTGTATCAGCAGGGTTAACAATTTGCGCGTAAACCAGCGTCACACCATTTCTTAATGAATTGTACACTGAATCCGGTAATTTGAAAAAGGTCACTGTGTCGCCGATAAAACGTTGATGCCTCAGCACAAAGTTTGTTGGCGGGCCCGAAGTTGCGGAGCCGTAAACGTTCCATTGCAGAAGGTCGAGGTCTGAAGTTTCATAAGCTACCGCATTCCCGCCGCTGCCCGGGGCGCCTTTCAGCGATACGCCGGGGCCCCAGCCATCAACGTTTTTAGGGCCATAAAACAGGTAAGTTCGCCTGTCGAGGTAAAAGTCGCCGGCTTTACCGCTGGCAGGGTCGGGTGCACCTATGCCACTTAATATTGTCGCGCCATCAGCTCCCGCAGCGCCAGTTGCGCCTGTGGCACCAGTAGCACCGGTTCCGCCGGTAGCTCCCGTAGCGCCGGTAGCTCCTGTCGCACCCACTAATGATGTCGGGCTTCCCCAGCCGCTCACAGTTTTGGGACCATAAAAGCTACGGTTAGTTTTATCAAAATAATAATCTCCGGTGGTACCCACGGCAGGGTCAGGTGCGCCTGCGCCGCTATAAATAATGCTGCCATCGGCACCGGCAGGGCCAACAGGGCCCTGTGCACCCTGGGCGCCTTTTAATAATGTGCGTGTACCCCAGCTTGATGCCGTTTTTGGGCCGTAGAAAAAATAGGTGCTCAGGTCGAGATAAAAGTCCCCTACTCTTCCTGTCGCCAGCGATGGTGCACCGTTACCGCTTAAAATTGTTGCGCCCGCTGCCCCGGCGGCGCCTGTTGCGCCTGTAGAACCGGTTGCACCAGTAGAACCGGTCGCCCCCGTAGAACCCGTTGCGCCGGTAGCGCCTTGCGGCCCTACTAATGATGTAGGCGCGCCCCAGCCTCCGCGGGTAGTTTTCGGGCCATATAATCCGCCCGTAGCTTTATTGAAATAATAGTCGCCGTTTTGGCCGAGGGCCGGGTCGGGAGCGCCATTGCCGCTGTAAATTATGCTGCCGTCAGTGCCGGCGGGTCCAACAGGGCCTTGCGGACCCTGTTGACCGCGTAATAAAACCGGCGTTCCCCAATTTGTATTTTTAGGACCGTATAATAATAAGTTTGTTTTGTCGAGGTAGTAATCACCTACGGCCCCTTGTGTATTTGATGGCGCGCCATTTCCGCTCAATATTTTGCTGCCGGCAGCACCTGCAGCACCCGTTGCGCCAGTGGCGCCCGTAGATCCGGTGGCACCCGTTGATCCGGTGGCACCCGTTGCACCTGTAGATCCTGTGGCACCTGTGGAGCCGGTAGCGCCGGTGTTCCCGGTAGCGCCCTGTGCGCCTTTAAGACTTATTGGCGTGCCCCAGCCGTTAACGGTTTTAGGGCCATAAAGGTCGCCGGTGGAGCGGTTCAGGTAGTAATCGCCATTGACACCTGTAGTGCCGGAGGGGATGGTGTTACCGCTATAAATGATGGAGCCGTCTTTCCCGGCAGGCCCGACGGGGCCTGTAGCACCGATTGGCCCGACCGGACCAGCAGCGCCTTGCGGACCGGCGGGGCCATCAGGCCCCTGTAATCCTTCCTTACTACATGATACGACCGTGATGGCCGCTATAACTAACAGGAAAATACTTTTGTAAATGTTTCTCATAACGCGACAGATTATTTGCAGGTGATGGCTTACACAGGCTATAAACCGAAATAAAAATAGGCTGCACCATGGCCCCAAAGAACAAAACATAGACGAACGGCGGTTAATAATAGACGAAGGGAAAATGCGAGTGAAGTATTACTGCGCACGGGGATGCCGGTGCACAGAAATTGTTAGGCTGGCCGGCCCATAATTAAAATAATAAACATTTGTAAATCAATTTATTAATATTAAATTAGTGTATTGTTTTAGTTAAACCAACCTTATTGTATATGGCATGCGCATTTACCATCACTCTGACCGGGGGGCCGATTCCTTTGTAGCATCAGCAAAAAACAAGTTACCGACGCGGGTGGCCAATTTAACGGCGATGCGGCTTCGGGGAGTTTTACAGTGCCGGATCTTACAAGCAGTGTTGCCGGTACTTATACTATAAGCGGCAACGATGCAGACATAGTAATTACCCATCATCCCTTTTTTATCACCTGTAACCAGATTGAAAAATATGTCAAATCTCATTTAACGTAGGTAAGGCTAAACAACTTTGCATCTTGTAAGTAAAGCTGATCCGGATAAATTTTTGCTCATTTTATATTTTAAAAAAGTTATGCCGCTGCTGTCGCAAATTAAAAAAGTATGGAAAAATTGCGTTAATCTCCAGGTAGCGCATCCTATCCGTTATTTTAAGCCCACAACCATTCACGAGGTTATCGGGATAATTAACGATGCGGAAAGTAAGGGCTATAAGGTAAAGGCGGTGGGTTCCGGCCATTCATTCTCTGATGTTGCGGTTACCCGCGATTACCTGGTTGACACACACGGTTTAAAAAAGGTGCTGCCCATAAACCAGTTGACATTAAAACCGGGTACCGACAGCGAAAATTTGTTTTTGACAGAATGCGGCATCCGCATTCGCGACCTTAATAAGGCCCTGGATGACAGGAAAAAAGCATTGATCAATATGGGCGCTTATACGGGGCAAACCATTATCGGGGCCATTTCTACATCCACGCATGGTTCCGGCAGCGGGTTGGATGCATTACCGGGTTTTGTTGATGCACTTATATTAGTAGGAGAAAAAGGGCGCGTAATGCATATTGAACGGTCCAACGGAGTTTCAACTTCGGCTATGCGGATAGAAGGTGTGGATGTGGAACTTATACAGAATGACGATGTTTTTCTGTCGAGCGTTGTGAGTATGGGCTGTCTTGGCATAGTGTATGCCGTGCTTCTGCGGGTATGCGATAGTTACCTGCTAAACGAAAAACGCACTTTTTGCACCTGGGATGAGGTTAAGCCACGGCTGATGAACGGCGAGCTGCTGAGGGACAATCGCCACCTGGAAGTGCTTATCGATCCATACAGCGTAGATCGCCCGTCCTACGATTGCCTTGTTACCGAACGCAATATATGCCCGCCGGATACTAAAACTGATTGGTTTCGTTTACACCGGTCTATTGGCTACACTATAATCGGCTGGCTTATCCCGCCATTTGCGTTTCACGCCTTCTTACGCTTTATTTTCAACCATTTCCCAAAGCTAACACCCTGGATTCTGAAGCTATCTTTAAAGACGCTGCGCGACGGATGCTTTATAGGCCCCAGCTTTAAGGTGCTCGACCTGGGTTCGGCCAATAATATTTCCGCTTATTCTACCGAAATCGCATTCCCTGCCGACCGTTACCTTGATGCCGTTTCGGCCTTGCTGGCGCTCTTCGAAAAAACCAGGAAGCAGGGTCAACAATATATCACCTCCCCTTTCTCGCTGCGTTTTGTAAAAACCACCCGCCATTACCTGGCCATGCAATACGGCACAGACGACCCGGGATTTGTTTGTATGATAGAATTTCCGGTACTCAACGGAACTATCGGCGGGATCGAGATGCTTGCACGCGTTGAGTCGGAAATGTATCAATACGGAGGAATACCGCATTGGGGGCAATATAATCACGTAGGCACAGGAGACCAGACGCTGCATAAACTTTATCCGGAATTTAACACCTGGATGAAAAATTATAGAACTATGTGTCCCGCCGGCACTTTTAAAAATGAGTTTACAGAAAGGTGCCGCATTATTTAGCCACAAACCTTAAATCCCCGGCAAATGAAACACTTTCACAATCTGAGAAAAGGCCTGATGATTCTTTTTACAGGCCTGATGCTGTCTTCTACAATATCCTGTAATATTCAGCAAAAACTACAGTCCACGCTCAATGGTTTGAATTACTCCAAGCCGCTGGGTAAACTCAAATCTCCGGCTGATTCGTTAGTGAACAGTCTTGCCGGAAGTGCGCTTATGGGTATAGCCGATAGTTCGCACAAGGCGCTTGATAAAATCTTCAAAAATTTAAATGGCAACGTTGACCCTGAACTTACAAAGCTTATTCATGCTATTAATACTTTTGGCGATACAACAAATTTTCAGATCTGCAAAATAGGAGATAATGTTACCTGGCAAATAGGGCGTTTTAAGGGCAAGATAAAAGCCTACGGCCCAATGCTGGATAGCCTTGTGAGCCATTTGAAAGGTAAAGTGCTAAATATCCCCGGTCTTTTAGTAGCCAATGCGCTCGACACGCTGAAGTCTAAGCGTTCCCATGCAAAGCTCGATTCGTTCGTATCGCACTTATTGGACGCAAATACAAAGGAGCGGCTGGGATTTGTAGTCTCCGGAGCGCTGAAACCAACACTCGACTCGCTTTCCAGTGATGTTCACCAGCTGGTGCATAAAGACGTACCATTTATAACAAGGCAGGCTCTAATATTGGTGGCAGGCATCGGCATTGTTATATTAGCGATCATGGCATTTGCGTGGTACGAACGCAGGAAATATATGCGCCTGTCGGAGGTGCTAACTTCCGAGATCAATAAAATGCCCGGCGATAAGGCTGATGCCTATGACGACCTAACCCATCGCATCCAATTCCGTGCGCAGGACGAGAACCTGGAACCAACGCTGCGGAAATTATTGGTAAAGCAGGGGATCAATTAGCATTGGTTATTTGCGGTCCATTAAAATAAGCTCGTCAGTTCTTTCCGCGTCGTCATTCCAGCGGATAAGGGTTGTAGGTTTATAGGTATTATCGGGGCTTTTTCTTAACCAAAGAAAGGTGTAGGTTTTGTCGTACCGTACATCGGCTGCATCAGTTTCAAATACCGGTATCCAGGTGCCGGTGTTATAATATCTTTTTGAGGAATGACTTTCCTTTTGTTCGGGGTCGTGCGTATGACCGAAGGTAACTATTGCAACCCCCGGATAGTGGTCCATAACATGCTGCGCGTTTTTGTATAAGCTGCCGGGCGAACTTAATTTCAGCATGGCGAATAACCTGCTTAAAAAGTACGACGATATCAGCAAGGCCAGGTTTTCAAGCGTTT
Source organism: Bacteroidota bacterium (assembly GCA_040389845.1). Taxonomy (GTDB): domain Bacteria; phylum Bacteroidota; class Bacteroidia; order Sphingobacteriales; family Sphingobacteriaceae; genus Mucilaginibacter. Next base: position 25,657 of record JAZJZL010000116.1, on the reverse strand, counting down.
TAAATACCATACCCCAAATACCCGTTGGTGTAGAAAAGCTGATTTTTACCGGGTTAAAATATAAAAAGCCGGCTACTACCAATAGTATGGGCAGCACAATCATCCATAAAAACTGAAAAAGATAGCGGAGGGCAAATGCATATTTGCGTTTAGGTATCACTCTTAAAGCAAACGGCACATAGTTAAATAATATTTTAACAGCCAGCGGGAAACGTTCGCGAATCAATACCGGCAGCAGATTTTCACGCGGGCGCACATTGTCGATATAAGGATACGCCAATTCGACCCTGTTAATAAGGTAACGGTTAAAAAATGAGCCGAAGGGCAGGTTAAGCTCCGTTTGATTTTCCAGTACCGGGGGGCCATCTACCACGGTGAAACGCTCGTACCTGTGCCCGTGTTCGATGTACAAAACGTCGTTAATAATCAGCTTATCATCAACAAAAAGAAGATTTGGCTGAACTGTTTGATTTAACGCGTCCTGGACTGACATGGCCGATACGGCTGCGGTTTTTTGCGCCATTAACATCGCCATGTAATCCCGCACAACCGGCCAAAACCATTCCAGATCGTGGTTGCCTTTTGTAATAATAAGCTTATGCCCTTCAGCCAGCCAATGTGCCAGGCCGGCAAAAAACATCGGATGGCCCTCGGCGCATTTAAGCAGCTTCCATACCGATTTGTAATCGTCGGTCTTTAGCCCGTACTTACGCTCTTTGCCGGTTACCGATGCCCTTAATTCATCCCCCGGCTTGTTAATACCTATAGATAGTAAGGCCTTGTGCCATTTCTCAATATCTTCGGCTGTGTGCGGCACGTTGGTAATTCTCAAAAAATCCACCAGGTCGCCATTAATAACCAGTAATTTTTTGGCGTCCCTGTTATTTGCCATCAGCCTTTTAATAAAGCGCGCAAATGAATGGTCGGCAAAGAAATTCTCGCAGCCCGTATAGTTGCCGTCGTGCCCCTGGCCGGCTCCCATATGCAGATCGCTTATCACAAAAATATCTTCGCCATCGAACTGGTATTCGATCAGGCTTTCACCATAAGCGGCCGATGGGTTGGTATTTTGCGGATCAATTTTCAAGGCTACCAGGTTTTAGGTACAGCGGTTATACAATCTGAAGAAAAATGAAATTTATAAATTATTTTGCAAATATTCAAAATAATTGTACCTTAAATATTTAATAACCAATCACTTGCTATTTGCGGCTATTTATTTTGCCCTGCAAACGGCATGTTGGTTTTAAAAACAATTTATAAACCTAACCTATTGGCCTATGACACTCCCGCAGTTATTGAAACTTGTTTATGAAACACTGAAGACATATTTCAGAAATAAGCACTTTGTCATCATGTTTTCGGCGTTTTTACTGCTGATGATCTACGGATATCACGGTAACCTTGATATATTGGCCGGTATTGTGCCGCATTGGTCGGCGCCAGGGGTGGACGTTGGCACCAGGACGCCGATAATAGCCGCAATACCATGGGACCGCGAGTTCATCTCATTTATCGGCGGCGCTATTTTGCTGGTGGTAATACCTTTGCTGATCATAAAATTTATCTTAAAGGAGAAGATAAGCCGCTATGGCCTTGCGCTTCCGCCAAAAGGCTTACGAACAACCGGCCTGTTAACCTATTTGTTCTTAATGGTTGTGCTGGGGCCGTTATTTTATTTTACAAGCAACCAGCATTCTATGCAGGCTGTTTATCCGTTCTTTAAAAACTTCACCTCGGTAACGGAATTTATTGTTTATGAACTTTCTTATTTCCCTTTTTTCATCACCATCGAGTTTATTTTCCGCGGTTATCTTTTATTCGGGCTGGCAGATATGCACGATACGTTCGTTCGTGATAATCACCAAAAAAACCTGCATTTTATAGGCTTCGGCCTCATTATCCAAATGCTGGCCTACACCATGTGGCACATGGGGAAACCTATGCCTGAGCTTTGGGGTACGCCTGTATGGGGCCTTTGTGTCGGCATTATGACTTACCATTTAAAATCAATATGGCCGGTAACATTTGCCCATTGGACCCTAAACATCCTGCTCGACGCCATGATATTACACCATTGTCATATTTTATTTTAACAGCGCCATGAAAACAAGAAAACACATCGCATTACGGATCTTACTTGGCCTTGCCGGTATTTATATTGTTTTAAGCGGTATCAATATTGCTGTGGGCGGTATGCCCACGCTTGGGCTTGGCGGGCAAAAGGATTTCTTCAAGGTGACCGACATGCAGCCTTACCTGGTACAAGACAGCCACATCCGCTTCGTTGGCGGTGTGTGGATGGGTATCGGTTTATTCTTTATTGTATGTGCATTCAATATTGTTAAGTATAAAAAACAGCTGCTTTTTGCGTTTTCGCTGATTTTTATTGGCGGATTGTCAAGGTTGTTCCAGGGACATCCAGAGATAACCTTCAGCAAATACATTATCGGCTCATTAATTGCCGAGGTTATCGGAATGCCGGCGCTTTATATTTGGGTAAATAAAACGGTATAATTATGCCAGCTGCTATTTAAGGTCGCCGTTAACATCCAGCCACATTTTATAGCTAAGCCTCATCAGGTAATTTAGCAGCAGGATAAATATGCCACCCGGTAACCCTAATACCGCTGTCCTTACCCATGCATTGCCGATTCCGAGGGGCCAGTTTGGCGCAAAAACCCAATAATAATCATGAATGATGCCCAGCTTATTGATGAGTTCGATTGAGCCGGCCGAAAGTGCCCCGACGATAAATTGCACAAATGAGCTTTGCTTACGCAATGCCTTTGCCAGTGAGCCAAACAGCAGGCCAAAAGCACCCACTATTATAACGAAGATAAGCCACGACGGATAAAACTGGTAGAACTTGCCGATATGTGCAACTACCTCCACCACACATCCCAACAATAACGCAGTAATAAAATATTTTGTCCAGAGCACAGCGCCCGACTGGCGCGCCATCTCTCTCAGGGTTTTTTTCTCAGCAAAATACGGCACCAATGTTTCCCGCATACCTTGTTCCATGCTGTGCCGGGCTACCCACCCAAAATCCCTGTTTGCTTTGGAGGGGTCGGCAAGCCAAAAATCCTGCGTTACTTCTAATGCTTTGTCTTTCGTCATTTTGGGCCTATTGCCACTAAAATAGTACTCAAGGGTGGCAAACGGCGCGGCCAACTTAACCAGAAAACCCGGAACCGGGACAGAGAGCCCTACCGACTTATTCATTGCCCTGCCTATATTTTTTACAATGGATTTTGAGGTTAACAGCTCCGCATTATTTAAAAAATAGGTTTGGCCCGCTGCGTTTTTGCTTTCGGCTGCCGCTACTATTCCCTCCGCCAGGTCGTTAACATATACTGCGTTGGAATATTTAGTGGTAAGCCCCAGCTTGGGTTGGATGCGATATTCGACCAGGGGGTAGGTTTGGCTGAGATCCTGTTCGCCCACGCCATAAACTATAGCCGGCCGCACAATGGTAATAGGAATTTTGTTACCATAAACATTTGCCAGTTCCTCGCACTGCTTTTTGGATTTGCCATACCATGAAATTGGATGCAGTTCATTTTCTTCGGTATAGGGCACTTTGTCTTTATTGGGGCCTAATGCAGCAAGGCTCGAAACAAATAACATCCGCTCAAGCGTTTCAGCCGCATGCCGGCCTGCCGCTTCAAACACATTTTTTGTCCCTTCCACGTTGGTTTCGTCAAAGTCGTGCCGGGTTGGCACCAGCAGTTTTGCTGCCAGGTGAAAAATATATTTTGCACCCTTAAACGGCCCCGTTAAGGTTTCTATTTGCCGGGTATCGCCTATATGCAAGGATACGTCAAGGTTTCTCAACGCAGAGACATCGCTGGTGTACCTGACAAGGCAATGCACATCATAACCTTTTTGAATTAACAAGGGCACAACGTGAGAGCCGATGAAGCCATTTGCACCGGTAACTACTACTTTTTCTTTCATGACGCAAAAAGTTTAGGTGACAGTATTAATTATAAGTTTTTAACGAACGTGCTGAAAATCAAAAACATCACTTAAAATTAATAAAATAAAAATTAAAAAAACAATACCCCGTTTGGTAACACCCCGGGGCATCATTTTAAATGGTTTTGGGGAGGCTTTTTTATAGGGATGGGTTTAAACCATGCATGTTCGGAACCTATCCTGATGACGCAGGGCGATGCCCTGCGCTAACGGATTGTGCCCCTTCAGGGCGAAAGCAGGTTTGACAAAATAACATTTGGCGATATTTTAAGCCCTGAAAGAGCGTCAATATACCAGCGATGGGCATCGCCCACCGTGAAACGGCAGGTAATCCAAATGTTTGTTTTTGCCTGCCGCGTAATATAATTTATCGATAAATAGCTTAAAGCTATTTCCGTTCGACCTATTCAGTGCTTTGCAAATTAATATCAGCCTTAAGCCTGGTAAGCTCGCCAAGCAGCCTGGTATTGCTTACAGCGCCTGCTTTATTAAAGCTTTCGGCAATCCGTACTATTTCAAAATTCAGGGTATCAATCTCGGTTCTTCTTTTATGGTTGATGTCCTGTAAGGTCGATATCAGTTGTCCGTCGGATGAGCGGCTGATCTTCAACAGGCTGTCCTCTACCTCATCCTCATTAATTAAAACACCTTTAAGCCTTGCAATGGCTATACATTCCGAAATTATCGTCCTGGCAATCTCTAAGGCGGCACTGTTCCGGTAAAATATGCCGTTGTCTGCGTCCAGCAGCGGGCAAACAGAGTTGAATACACAGTTGGCGATCGCTTTTCTCCAAATAACCTGCTGGATATTTTCTTCTGCTTTAAATTCAAAATGTGGTGTACTAAGCTCCCGGACGATATTGTTCAGCGTATCCTTATCGCCTTTTTCTACTCCTACCGGGCAAATGGTAACAGGCTTAAACCGCGTAGTCGTCGCATCAATGGATTGGCTTGTTACAAACAAAACACAACGGTAAACCGCGGTAAAGCCCCCGGTAATGAAAGGCCGCTCGACCCCTAACCCATTTTGCAAAAGAACGATGGGCGAAGAGCCGGTTTTAGATTTAAGGGCAGCGGCCAGGTTTTGATTCCCAAATGATTTGTTTGCCAAAACAATAATGCCATTTAAGGCGTCGAAAGCGCTTAGTGTCGCTATTTCTATATCCGCCTGGTAAACTGTAGCGTCAGCGGTTTCCACCCTGATCTGTTCGGTTACGGTAGTACCGTCATCAATGCTTCCGCGTAAAATGATTACGTGCTTTCCAGCCATTTTTAAAAAAACCGCCAGCGATTTCCCGATGGCGCCCGCGCCGATAATATATATTGTTTGTTCAGTTTTCATTATAATTTAGCTATTGGGTTTGTTGTAAAAAGGTGCGCAATGTTGTACGTATGCTCAGGCCTTATCCAGGTTGCTGTTTTTTGCGCTGTAAGCAAAGTAGATGATAATGCCCACGGCACTCCAGACTACCAGCCGCACCCATGTCGACTTGTCCAGGCTTAACATCAGCAAAATGTTAAAGCCTATACCCAAACCTGCCACCAGCGGAAGATATTTTACCCTGAAAGGCCGGTGCAGATGGGGTTGTTTTTTTCTGAGCACTAAAACGGCGGCGCATATCATTGCAAAGGCAAGCAAAGTACCGATGCTGGTCATTTTGGTGGCTTTTTCAATTGGTGTAACGGCGGCCACTATGGATGCAATTGTACCCAGCAGGATGGTGCTGCGCCACGGTGTTTGATACCTGGGGTGAATGGCGGCAAACATTTTTCGCGGCAGCAGTCCGTCCTTCGCCATGTTTAAAAAAATTCTTGTTTGTGAGAGCAGCATCACCAGCATTACGGAAATTAAGCCGATCACAGCGGCAATAGTGATCAGCAATGAAGCCCAATTAAGGCCGATGGCGCTGAATGCCGATGCTACCGGAGCCCCCAGGTCGAGGCTGGTATAATGGGCCATGCCGGTTAAGGTAAGCGACACAAAAATGTATAAGGTTGTGCAGATAATTAATGATGCGATGATGGCGAACGGAATATCTTTTACAGGGTTAACAGCTTCCTGCGCCTGCGTTGAAACGGCATCGAACCCAATAAAAGCAAAGAAAACGATACCTGCTGCCGTAAGTACACCCGAGAGGCCGTAATGGCTTACGCCCGAACTGTCTGTAACCTGCGGAGGTATAAACGGGTGCCAGTTAGCCGGATTGATGTAGCCTACACCCATTACAACTACAAATAATACTGCCGCCACTTTTAGCGAGACAATGATATTGTTTGTTTTTGCCGATTCTTTGATGCCTTTTAACAGGATATAAGTAACTACCCAGATGATTAACGCCGCGGGGAGATTTATGGAAAAAACCGGGGCCTTAAGGCCAAGCCTTACAGCTTCTTCGCGGGCGGTTACCGGGTCGTTAACTAACCAGGCGGGTACATTGTTCAAGCCTGCAAGATGCAGCAGCTTCACAAAATATTTAGACCAGCTAACAGCGACAGTTGTGGCGCCCATCATATATTCCAATACCAGGTTCCAGCCGATGAACCAGGCAAATAATTCGCCCATGGTGCCGTAGGAATAGGCATAGGCCGACCCTGAAACGGGCAAAATGCTTGCAAACTCCGCATAGCAAAGGGCGGCAAACAAACAACCAATACCAGCCAGTACGAACGATAACGCAAGGGCCGGGCCGGCATATTGATTAGCAGCTACGCCCGTCAATACAAATATGCCTCCGCCTATTACAGCACCTACGCCAATGGCGGTAAGTTCCCATTTACCCAACGACCTTTTCAGCTGGCTTGTCTTTATGTCCTCGTTATAAGCCGCAAGCGGCTTTTTTCTAAACAGGCTATCCAGCTTCATTAGTTAAGGAGTTTATTGTTTGATAAGGCAAAATCAACAGCGGCATAAGCATGAATTTCTGTTGTATTAAAAACCGGCACCGTAAAGTCTTCCTGCGAAAGCAGTAGTGGAATTTCAGTGCAGCCTAAAACAATACCTTCGGCGCCCCGCTGTATTAATTCATCAGCTATCCGGATATACCCGGCCTTTGTTTCGGGTTTGATAATGCCTTTACCCAGCTCGTGCTGCAAAGTTTCTTCTATAAAATCTCTTTCATATTTACTGTCCGGAATAATTATCTCCAGGCCTTGCTCAGCCAGTTTCTCCTTGTAAAAATCCAGTTCCATGGTATAGGTGGTGCCTAATAAGGCAACTTTGGTGATATTTTTCCTTTTGATGGCATCGGCAGAGGCAATCCTTATATCTATGAGCGGAAGGCCTGTTGCTTCGGCTATCCTTTCGGCAACAATGTGTGCCGTATTTGCCCCGAGCATAATCACCTCTGCCCCGGCATCCTTAAGGTGCAATGCGGCTTCTGACAATAGTTTAAAAGCGCTGTCCCAATCGTGCGCGGCGTTGTAGTTTCTGAAATGCTCAAAATTTACCGAGTATATAATGCATTCAGCAAAATTTAAGCTGCCCAGCCGTTTATTCGTTTCTTCATTAATGAAGCGATAGTAGTCTATCGTCGACGTCCAACTGGTGCCGCCGACAAGCCCGATTTTTTTCATGGTTTTTATTATACGCTGTGATTTTTTTTGATAAACTAAACTCCTTCAGTATCTCCATTGCCAGGTGTCATTAAGATAAGCGCCGGTCTTCCAAAAAGCTGCAGCGTCGCCTTACCCTGCCCCCGCTAACCGCATACCGCCTTGGCTTCGGAACCGTCAAGCTTTTATAAACTCAATGACCACTTCCGTCGCCGAAGCAATATTCAGGATAATAAATTTATGATAGCAGATACAGTTTTTGTATTTTTGATGATAGCAGATTAAACAGTAAACGAATAACATGAGCAAAAATGAATTTGCCTACCTGCGGATAGCGGGCGTTATTGAACAACAGATAACGAATAATATATTGCGCACGGGCGATAAATTGCCATCGTTAAGAACGATTTGCAACGAATATGGCGTTAGCCAGAATACGGCGCTGAGCGCTTATTTCCGGCTGGAAAGCAAAATGCTGATTGAAACGCGCCCTAAATCAGGTTATTATGTAAGGTATTCAAACTCACGCCTGCCGTTAATACCCAATGTAACCAGCCCCCCGGGTATTGCAAACCATGGGGATAGCGAGCTATTGGTGAGTAAGGTTTATGCAAACCTTGGGGAGGATGCTTATTTACAGCTTTCTTTAGGGACCCCCGCCAATGAATTGCTGCCTATAGCCAAGCTGAATAAAGGCTTAATGCAGGCTACCCGCGAGTTGAACGGCAGCGGCGTAGCTTATGACAAGGCTGAAGGAAATGAAAGGCTTCGCCGGCAGGTAGCGCGCTGGGCTTTTACCATGGAATGCAACCTGAAGAGCGATGATATTATTACCACCAGCGGATGCCTCAACGCGCTGTCGTACTGCATGATGGCAGTGACAGAAAAAGGCGATACCGTTGCCATGGAAAGCCCGGTATCGTTCGGGATGCTGCAGCTTGCCCAGGCGCTGGGTGTCAAGGTGCTCGAGCTGCCTACTCACCCACAAACAGGTATAGACCTGAATGCGCTTGAAGATGCGCTGAAAAGCAAACAATTAAAGGCAATGCTGCTAATAAGCAATTTTAGCAACCCGATTGGAAGCTGCATGCCCGACGCACATAAAAAAGCGGCAGTACAGCTGGCCGAAAAGTATAATGTTCCGCTGATTGAGAATGACCTTAGCGGCGACGTGTATTTCGGCCAGCAGCGGCCGAAATCGTGCAAAACTTATGATAGCAGCGGTATAGTATTGTGGTGCGGCTCGGTGTCAAAAACATTAGCCCCAGGTTACCGCGTTGGATGGGTGGCGCCGGGAAAATTTAAAGAAAAGGTGTTGCGGATGAAGCTATATCATTCTATTTCGGGCACCGCCATAACCCAGGAAGTGATTGCCGGTTTTTTGGAGACAGGCAGGTACGAAAATCACCTGCGCAAATTGCGGCAAACACTGCATAGCAACCTGCTTAAGTACTCAGCAGCAATCGCCGGTTATTTCCCCGAAGGAACGATGGCCAGCCGGCCACAGGGAGGCTTTGTGCTATGGGTTGAGCTTCCTAAAGCCATCGATACCATGCAGCTGTACGAAAAAGCCGTCGCCCGGA
>JAZJZL010000116.1:0-16528 GCA_040389845.1 Bacteroidota bacterium | reverse complement strand
ATATTTACACAACAAGATCAATATCATAACTGCATGCGCCTGAATTATGGCCTGGTATGGAATGACTGGCTGGAAACCTATCTGAAGGTTTTGGGTAACCTGGTAAAAGCGGAGCTGCAGCAGGGCGGGAAAGTTTGACCTGCTATCTTTTGCACTTCATGATCTAAATATTATCGTCCATAATGCTGAAGTCAAGATGCGGGCTTGGCGCGCCTTTGCCCAACTCGAGATAACGCTTTAAACTGACCATGTAATACGCCCAGCCTTTATTCATCAATCCAAAAGTTTCGTCGCGCGCAATATAGCCGGTTTGGTTAAGATCAAGGATGGTTTCGTCTCCGTGACGACTAAGCGAGAAACTGATAACCGTTCCATCCTGTTCGGGGCGGAAAGAATGCACTACCTCCCAGGCTACGTGCGCGCGTTCCTGCAAATCGATGATCCTGACGACCGTTTCAACGGTTTTTCCATAGTTGAACCGAAATATCCCCTCACCGCCAACCATCTCCTCCAAATATACGTCTTCGGTCCACCACTGCCTGATGCCCTCAGCGGTCGTCAGTGCTGAATAGATGCCCGCGGCGGCTGCCTTAATACTTACCGTGTGTTGTATATCTGCCATCTGAGTTCGCGGTATGTGCCCATTAGTTTACTGTGCCGTTCACAAACTGCTGGAGCAATTCCGATAATCCCGGCCGGTTATTCATCAGCATAAAATATTTTCCGCTTAATTGTCCCGGCTCGCCACTGAATGAACGCATAGCATATCCTGCCAATACTTGTTCGCCTTTGGTTTGTTTAACGTCCAACAGCAACAAGTCTCCTTTCATTTCCGTAGGGATTTGTCCGGGAACGTAAAGCTTGCCTTTAAGTATTTCGCTGCCCATATCTATCCAGGCGTGAATGCCGGCCCCCGGTTGTCCCTGTTGTTTATTTAAAAAGGCGAAAAGACTTTCTTCCAGGTAGAAAGCCCAGCCTTTCCGGCAGTCGTTGAAACATTCCTTATCCGGCGTCAAGCCCTGGTGTGTGATATTTATGACCGAAACATCCTTATCGGCATGAAGATCAAAGAGCAGGCTGGTGCCGGTCCATTCATGTACGTTTTGCAACAGGTCCAGGTAACAGTCTGTCACGGTCCATGCCATTTTATTTGCCGACAATGCGGTAACCTCAAACAATGCCCAGGTGTTGCCGAAGTGCACAGTAAAAGTATCGCCAATTTTTTTCGGGGCGCTGTCAATATCCTGCGCCCACCAACCCTTAATATTTAATATACCGTGGATTGCCTGGCTTACAGGAATGCCAACGCTTATTTGAGTATTGTAATTTTGTGTTTCCATTATATTGCGTAAAGTAATTCAGGCTTCATCGGTAACCATTTTATAAAGGTTTATGATCATGCCCCAGCCTTCATCCATACTATCTATCACTTTGGCGCCACCCCTAAGCTTATCCAGGTCGCGCTGCTCCAGTATAACGCGTGTTTGCTTAGGCCCTTCAGCAATAAAGCTTACCTCTACCTCGCTGATCAGTTCCGGGTCGTACTTAAAGTTGCCATCTATCTGCCAGGCCAATACAAGTTTTGCGTAAGGGTCCCAGCACAGGATGTGGCCCACCTCCTGCTCACTTTTGTCTTCATGCCGCGAAAACCACCGGCCACCTTGTTTCGGTTCCAGTACCGATTCCACCATCGGGCATTTGCCAACATGGTGCGTCTTTGGCCACCAGGCGTCCATGCGTTCGGTAAATACTATAAAGGCCGTTTCCTGCGAAGCACTTACCAGCACTTCTTTTTTTATTGTTGCCAGGCTCATGTTATGGTTTATTTTTCGTTTAGTTTTCGCTCTGTTTGTTCTGCCAATAGCTTGAAATTATCCAGCGCTCCATCCCAGAAGCGATCAAGGTAATTCCTTATCTCCAGCAGGCCCTCCTGCTCAATGCGGTAAATACTGCGGGTGCCCTGCTGCTGCATCGAGATAAGTTTAGCTTCGCGCAGCACTTTCAGGTGCTGTGATACCGCGGGGCGGGTTACTTGCAGTCCCTCCGCAATATGCACAACGGAGAGCGGGCCGTTTTCAAGTTTTTCGAAGATCGCCCGCCGGGTGGCGTCGCCCAGGGCGTTCAACACGAGGTCGTATTTTTTTAGTGCACTCATAGTTTAAATAGTAAGTATTAACTAACCGTTAGCACAAACTTACTAATAGTTTTCAATCCACCAAATATTTTTTTCTAATTTTCGGGGCCGGGTTATTTCCAAAATAATTTGCGCGCGTGGTATTTAGCTATTAACTTGAATTTTTTTGCATTAAGCCGCCCATCATGACCATAAAAACGCTCCTTTCCTTTTTTCTTGTTTTAGCAGCTTTTCAATTGAAGGCCCAAACCCCGGTTAAGGAGATTTTGTGCGATTACCGTTCAAACCCCATTGGCGTTGCTGTTGAGCGGCCGGTATTAAGCTGGAAGCTGACATCCACCAAAAGAAACATTATTCAAACTGCTTACCAGGTATTGGTGGCCAACGACTCCGTGGCGCTTCGAAATAATAAGGGCAATACCTGGGATTCAAAAAAGGTATTTTCGAACGAGTCAATCCAGGTTATTTTTTCAGGAAATAAGCTGGAACCGGCGAAAACCTATTACTGGAAAGTGCGGGTATGGGATAACAAGGGCAAGGCATCCGGTTGGAGTAAACCGGGAAAATGGCAAATGGGGTTATTAAATTCTGCTGACTGGGCCGGCGCCAAATGGATAGCTTATAATAAAATGCCGGATTCGTTACGCATCGTTCCGGGGCTTGAAAATACTGCCGATAGCCGATGGAATAAGGGCAGCGATATATTACCGCTGTTGCGAAAGAAATTCGCTGTTGCAAAGAAAGTTAAAAAGGCAACTGTTTTTATTACCGGGCTGGGGCAGTTTGAGCTGAGCTTAAACGGACAAAAGGTTGGGGATGATTTTTTAGACCCGGGCTGGACGTTGTTTGACAAACGCACCTTATATGTTTGCTTTGATGTTACCAGCCTTTTAAAACAAGGTGACAATGTGATGGGCGTAATGCTGGGAAACGGCTTTTATTACATCCCCGGCGACCGTTATCACAAACTGAAAGGAGCATTCGGCTATCCGAAAATGATTTGCCGCGCTTTAATTGAATATACCGACGGCAGCACACAAAATATAATCAGCGACCCGACATGGAAGGCCGCACCCGGCCCGGTTACTTTTTCGAGCATATATGGCGGCGAGGATTATAATGCAACGCTGAAGCAGGACGGCTGGGATACTGCAGACTTTGACGACACCCGGTTTCGCGACGCGATAATTGTTGACGGTCCGCAGGTTTTGGAGGCACAATCTGAGCAGCCATTGAAAATTTTCGACAGGTTTACAACTCAAAAAATCACGCAGCCCAGGCCGGGGGTTTGGGTTTATGACATGGGGCAAAATGCATCGGCAATTCCGCAGGTATCGGTAAAAGGCAAGCGGGGCAGCATCCTGAAGATAACGCCGGCAGAGTTGCTTGACGACAATGGCCTGGTGATGCAGGCGCCGGTAGGCACGCCGGTTTATTTTAACTACACGCTTAGCGGGCAGGGCGTTGAAACCTGGCACCCGCAGTTTATGTATTACGGGTTCAGGTATATCCAGGTAGAAGGGGCGGTTCCCGAAAATGAAAGCAACCCAGGCCAGCTGCCGGTACTTACCAGCGTAAATAGCCTGCATACACGCAATAGCGCCGCCACTATCGGCACCTTCAATTGTTCGAACGAATTATTTAATAAAATATTTAACCTGATAAACTGGGCCATTAAAAGTAACACCGCCAGTGTATTTACCGATTGCCCGCACCGCGAAAAATTAGGCTGGCTGGAGGAAGCGCACCTGGTTGGCAGCTCTATCCGCTATAATTATGACATAGCTACACTTGTACGTAAAGTAATTGCGGATATGCGGGATTCACAAACGCCGGATGGCTTAATCCCGGATATTGCCCCTGAGTATGTAACATTCGGCGGCGGGTTCCGCGATTCGCCGGAATGGGGCAGTAACGGCATTATTTTGCCGTGGTATATGTATCAATGGTATGGCGATAAACAGGTGCTGAGTGACAGCTACGAAATGATGACGCGCTATGCAGCTTACCTGGAGCGCAAGTCGAAAAATCATATTCTTTATTTTGGTTTGGGCGATTGGTATGATATCGGGCCAAACGGGCTGGGCTCTTCGCAGTTAACCCCGAGCGGTATCACCAGTACGGCGATTTACTATTATGACCTGACCATACTTGCCAAAGTAGCGGCGGTACTCCATAAAACAGCTGATGAAAAAAAGTTTACCGGTTTAAGCATAAAGGTAAAAGAGGCCTATAATTCAACTTTTTTTAATAAGCAAACCAACCAATACGGAAGCGGAAGCCAGGCAGCCAACGCCGTATCTGTTTACATGGGCCTGGCAGACCCCAAACTAAAAGACAAAGTGATCGCTAACCTGGTGCAGGATATCCGCAATCATCACAATGGTGTTACCGCCGGCGATATAGGCTTCCGCTATGTGCTGCGGGTATTGGATGATGTCGGGCGCTCGGATGTTATATTTGATATGAACAACCGCTCGGATGTACCTGGCTATGGCTACCAGCTGGCGCAAGGGGCAACGTCGCTTACCGAATCATGGCAGGGAAACCGTGAATCGTCTAATAACCATTTTATGCTGGGGCACCTGATGGAATGGTTTTACAGTGGCCTGGGCGGAATAAGGCCCGCCGATGGTGTAAGCGCCTTCAAAAAAATTATTATCCGCCCGGAAATTGTGGGAGACGTTACCCACACCAAAACGAGCTTTGTATCGCCCTACGGCCTTATTGAAAACGAGTGGACAAAAACGGGCAGTAAATTTGTAATGACCACAACTATCCCCGTTAATACAACTGCTACCGTTTATCTGCCCGCAGGTAAAAAAAGCCCGGTTAAAGAAAATGGCAAGACTTTAACACCGGCTGATAATTTGGAGTTTGAAAACGGCAAGATGCTGGTAAAAGTAGGCTCGGGGAGTTATAGGTTTGTGGTTGATGGGGATTGATTTTGTAGCGCGCAAATATCCTGTAGCTGCAAACGGACAGGCACAGTCTCCATGCATAATGTCATCCCTTTAAAAGTTTTGTTACTATCGCTTTGTAGCTTTCGCCAATCGGCAATTCGGTTTTGCCCACCTGAACGTCGCTGGCAGTAAAGGCTGACAAGTGCTTGAGATTAATGATAAAAGAACGGTGAATCCGCAGAAAGCCTTTGCCGGCAAGTTTGGTTTCCATATCGCCTATCCTGTATTTGTTTAGTATTGTATTTTCGGTGGTAACTATCTTCACATAGTCTTTCAAACTTTCTATATACAGCATATCATCGATGTTTATTTTGATATGTTTATAGCCGGATTTGACATAGATGACAGAAGTTTCTGCCGGGGAATTGAGGGCAGGCGGGGGTGTATCCTGCCGCAGGCAACGTTCTATCGCTTTAAAAAACCGATCAAAAGTGATAGGTTTCAGGAGGTAATCTACAACGTCCAGGTCATAGCCGTCCAGCGCATATTCACGATAAGCGGTGGTGATGATCACTTTCGGCGGGTTCCGCAACGTCTTTAGAAAATCGATACCACTGACAGCCGGCATTTGAATATCCAGGAACATCAGGTCGATCTCTGTGCTTTTCAGAACTTCCAAAGCTTTCATTGCATTGGAACACGTAGCCGTTACTTCCAAAAAATCCAGCTGGGCAACATGTTTTTGCAGTAACGTTATTGCCAATGGTTCATCATCAACCAGCAAGCACCGTGTTTTTTTCATGTTTGTTTATATCTTCATTCAAATGCAGGCACAAGGTCACTTTAAACAGTTTGTCCTCACGATTTACGTCCAGCCGGTATGCTTTGCCGTAGATCAGGTCCAGTTGCCGCCTCAGGTTATTCAGGCCGATCCTGTCACCGGCGTCCCACTTCTCAGTACTGTTATATGTTGCTATTGAATTTGTTATGTTGAAGATAAAGTTTTCTGCCGTCACCCGGAGGTCGATATCTACCATGGGCGCCCCTGCATCGTCACTTGCCCCGTGTTTGAAAGCGTTCTCGACCAGCGAAAGTAAAATAAGCGGCGCCACTTCTATATCGTGTTCAATATCGATATTAAAATTTACGGTCAGCCGCTCGTCATACCGGAGTTTTTCCAGTTCAATATAATTACGTACCAGGTTTATTTCGGCTGATAAAGGCACATACTGCTCATTACAGCGGTACAAAATATGATCCAGTATTTCTGCTAAACCGGCGATGGATTTTGAGGTAGCGGGCTGCGAAATAAAGGACAATGAATAAATGTTATTGAGCGTATTAAACAGAAAATGCGGATTTAATTGCGTTTTTAATAGCCTCAGCTCCGTTTCGGTTTTTTCTTTTTCCAGCTGCAGCGCGTGTTTTTGCGCTTCATGCTGATCTTTTAATAATTTCAGAAACACGAAGATGGACGCGGCCGCCATCATGTCCAAATAATAATTGTAGAGCAGCTTAGGCAGATCTCTTAGTATTTCCGCATAGGTTTCAGAAGCCTTTGGGGCTATCCCGGCCAGCGGCTCACATATTTTCACAATAAAAATACGGCCAACTACACACGCGGCATAGCTGGATACCACGAACCCGGTGGCCGCGAGCAGGTATCGTTTACGGTAAAGAAATTGAGGAACGACAAAATAAGCCAGTGCATACGCAAAAATCATCTCGGCCGACATATACAAGGCATCGCTGATAAACTCAAAACCGTAGGTCGCCCGGTTGCCATTGCGGTATTTACTGGAACTGACGCCGATGAACAGGAAGATGAGCCAAAACACCACATGACTAAGCCAGCGATGCCGCTTATGAAAGTGTAACAACCTATCGGGTAAGCTCATATATAAACAAGTATAGGCATTTCTGCGCTTCCCGCAGCGATTGTAGACGGAAAGGCAAAACCGCCCCCCGGATAAGCCATTTTTGCCCCCAGGCCGGGTTCATGGGCACATTTAACCCATATGGCGGCAAATTCGCCGCGTCTGTCTGCACTCCGGATCTGGTGTTTGTTTATGGGGTATTATTGGTTCAAATCTTTTACGATGAACCGATTTATTATACTGCTGCTATGTGGTTTTTTCCTGTCTCCGTGCTATGCGCAAACCACCATCAAAGGAAAAATAACGGATGAGAAAAAACAGCCCCTGCCCTCCGGTATGGTCCGCCTGAAAAAACTGCCGGACTCGGTTGCCATCAAAGCGATTAACACCGATGCGTCCGGAAACTTTGTATTCGGGGGTATTCAGCAGGGAAGTTATTTTATTGAAACAGACCTGATAGGCTACGCGGGTATAAAACGCAGTTTGGTAATTGGTGAAAAAGACACCCTGATCAATATGGGCGTCATCAGCTTAAGCCCCGTAACAAATATGCTTCGCGAAGTATCAATAAAAGCACAAGTGCCTTTGATTGAAAAGCAGATAGACAGAACGGTGGTAAATGTGGACCAGAATATTGCCAATACAGGCACCAACGCCCTCGAATTATTGAAAAAATTACCCGGCGTTTCGATAGCGCCGGACGGGCAGATCACCCTCAACGGCAAGTCGGGTGTTAATATTACTGTCGATGGTAAAACCACTTTTTTATCAGCTGATGACCTGGCGAACCTGCTGGCCAATACGCCATCGTCTGATGTGAGCAAGATAGAGATAATGACCAATCCTTCATCAAAATATGACGCCGCAGGAACGGGCGGTATTATCAACATTATCAGGAAAAGGAGCAATAAAAGCGGACTGAACGGAAGCCTTAGCGGCAGTTTGGGGCAGGGATATTATAACCGCTATAACGGCAGCCTGGTACTTAATTACAAAACACGCAATTACAACCTGTATTTGAGCAATAACTATGGTTACAACAAAGCATTTAACCGGAGCGACGGTTTCAGCGATATTATGAACGGCAGCGCTTTGGCTACCGAACAGGCCTCCACCAACACCGGTATAACCGTCAACAGGGGTTATAATTCTGCGGGAGGGCTTGATCTTTATCTTTCGGGGCGTACAACATTGACATTAACGGGCAATGTTTCAGTCCGTCGTTATAATAATAACTTAACATCGACGATGACAACAGCCGACAGCAACCGGACCAAAACCGGCAGCGAAAATTTTTCGGCATTAAACTTAGACAGGCCATTTAATTTTGCTACCGGGCTTCAAATACTGCATAAGCCGGACACGACAGGCAGGCAGTGGTCTGCAGCTATGGATTATGCCAGCTACCGGTACAGCCCCGGGCAATATAATACCGCTTTAACTTATGATGCAGCAGGGAGTTTTTTAAATGAGGGTCATGTATTTATCGACGAATCGCGAATGCTGCGCATTTTTGGCGCCAGGGCCGATTATACCACGCCCTTGCCCGGCGGCGGTAAATTTGAGACCGGCCTGAAATCGAGCTATGTAAAAACCCTTAACAATAGTATTTATTATAACCACGTTGAAGGGCAAAACGTGGCTGACCCGACCCTGGGCAATGACGATAACTACAGCGAAGATATCAATGCGGCATACATTAATTTTAACCGGCAATACGGAAAGCTCACGGCTCAGGCAGGGTTACGGGCTGAGCAAACCGTAATAAAAGGTCAGCAATTATTTAACGGCACGGCTGTCCGTCAAAATTACTTCGGGCTGTTTCCTACACTTTTTCTTAATGACAAGCTTAGCGACGAGCAGAACATTAATTTTCAATTCGGACGAAGGACGGACCGCCCCGACTATCATGAATACATACCTTTCAGGAGACCGCTTTCGGCAACAATTTCTTTCCAGGGAAACCCCGATCTAAAACCCGACTTCAACTGGCATTCTGAACTTACCTGGTCGTGGCGAAACACCTGGTTTCTGACCGTAGCGTACGACATCGACCGCAATTATATGCGTACGCTGTATTATCTCGATTCAAACAAAACAACCATTACGCGCATGCCTACCAATATACAAGGGGCACACTCGTGGAATGTTAATATAAGCTATAATAAGGAGCTGCTAAAGTGGTTTACCACCAACACCACTGTTACTGTTTATCAAAACATGTTTAACGGGAATGCCTACAATGGTTTTAGCCTGAACGATCCCGGCTTTGCCACTGTGGACCTGGTTACCAATAACAGTTTTCGCTGCAGCGATAAATTATCTATGGAGGCCGATTTTGAGTACGAATCCAAACGACAGTTTGTAGGCTCCATATTCGGTGCTTATGCCACGCTAAACCTGGCGCTTAAGCAAAAGGTATTTCACGACCAGGGGTCGATCACCATCAATGCCACCAACGTGCTGAATACCGAGAACCGCAACTCCACCGACAGGTATCTGAACCTCTACCAATATGGCTATTCGCATTTTTATACACAGGCTGTTATCGTAACGTTCAATTACCGGTTTGGCAGCGGCAAACTAACTAAAACACAAAGCAGGTCCGGATCGGAAGAGGAGCAGAAACGGGCAGGGAATTGACAGCGGGGCGAAGGCAGCTATTACAATACCCGCAGTATGGAATACCGGCATACGGTGTTTCGTATCTGCGGCACGTATTGTCCTCTTTTCTATTTTCTGCCAATATGAGACCCCGCTGGGGCCGCCAATCGATTTCGCAACTCTTTCGCGGTTTTCTCCATCAAGGTGGATCCCTATCGTCCCGTTATTGTTACCCAATAAACGCAAGCAACTTTCATCAATTTATTAGCTTTGCGCCCAGTTAACTGACTAACTTAATGACGAAAACATACGCCACACTACTTTGCGGCCTGGTATTTACCTGCGCCGTTTTTAATCCCGCAAAAGCGCAATTAAATCACCACCCGGCAAACGTTCCTTACTACCATGCAGCTGCCGAAAAAGTTAATGACCTTATAGATACCAAACTGGATGTAAGGTTCGATTACCAGCATTCGCACCTGGCCGGCAAAGAATGGGTAACCATGAAGCCGCACTTTTATCCAACCGATTCCGTACGCCTGGATGCCAAATGGATGGATATTAAAACCATCTGCATAATGCAAAACGGAAAAGTGACCCCGTTAAAGTATCAATACCAGGATAGTTTGACCATTGCCATACAGCTGGACCGCACCTACAGACGGGATGAACGCTATGTGCTTTACATAGACTACACCGCCAAACCGAACGATGTACACAGCAAGCCGGGATTTAAGTATGATGGCAAAGGCTTGTATTTCGTAAATCCGTTAGGAAAAGAGGACAAGCCAACGCAAATATGGACGCAGGGCGAGGCAGAAAGCTCGTCGTGCTGGTTCCCTACCATCGATAAACCCGATCAGAAAACAACCGAGCAGGTGAGCATGACGGTGCCGGCAAAATATACTACCCTATCAAACGGATTGCTTATCAGCCAAAAAAATAATGGCGACGGCACACGAACCGATACCTGGAAACAATCGCTGCCGCATTGCCCGTATTTGTTTATGATGGCAGTAGGCGAGTTTAAGATTTACAAAGATAAATGGCGCAACAAAGAGGTTAACTATTACCTGGAGCCTGCCTACTTCCCTTACGCCAAACAGATATTCGGACAAACACCCGAGATGATGGAGCTTTTTTCGAGAGCTTTAGGCGTTGATTTTGCATGGGAGAAATACGCACAGGTAGTTGTACGGGATTACCCGCTTGGCGCGATGGAAAACAGCTCGGCCACCCTGCATGGCGACTATGTGCAGAAAACGCCCTGGGACCTTATTGATGACCCGAACGGCTCCGGCGGAACCACCATTGCCCACGAGCTTTTTCACCAATGGTTTGGCGATTTGGCGACCAACGAAAGCTGGAGCAACGAAACGCTGAATGAATCGTTCGCGGTATTTGGCGAAAAATACTGGAACGAGAAAAAATATGGCAAAGATGACGGCGACGCCAAACGCTACGACGAACTGCAGGCTTACCTGAATAACCGCACCGCCTACAAGCAAGCCCTTACTCCTTTTGTTTACAGCGATGAGGAAGGTGTTAACGGATCGAATATTTACGATAAGGGCGGCCTGGTGTTAAACATGCTGCGCAATTACCTGGGCGACGAAGCCTTTTTTAAAGGATTGCAGCTTTACCTGAAAACCCATGCCTTTAAAAATGCGGAAGTGCATGAGCTGCGCCTGGCCATGGAAGAAATATCCGGCAAGGATCTGAACTGGTTCTTTAATCAATGGTATTATGGCGCCGGCCACCCCGTGCTCGATATTGCCTATCAGTGGAAAGATGCCGATAAGCAGGAGAAAGTGATCATCAGCCAAAAACAGGAAGGACAGATTTTCAATACACCAATTGCTGTCGACTTTTATATTGGCGGGCAGGTAACCCGCAAACAGGTTTGGCTTTCGCAAAAAAGCGATACGCTCACTTTCAGACTGGCGGCTAAGCCCGATCTGGTAAACGTTGACGCCGATAAGATACTCATCACCAAAAAAACAGACCATAAAACCTTGCAGGAGCTTGCTTATCAATACCACCACGCACCGCTTTATATGGACCGTTTGGAAGCCATTAACGCGGCGGCGGGTCAGCAAACAAGCCAGGCAGGTTTGGATATTATTTTATCAGCATTAAAAGATAAATACCATGGCCTGCGCATAAAAGCGATAAAAGACCTTAAAATGGATAGCGCCGAGGTAGCCAAAGCGGCTTTGCCTATTCTTGCTGACCTGGCGCGCCATGATGTAAATTACCCGGTGCAAGCCGCAGCCATTAGTGTTTTAAGTAAAACTAAGTATGATAACTACGCGGATATTTATAAGGCGTCGCTTAACAGCCCGTCATATACGGTAAAAGGCGCTGCGCTTACCGCCCTGAATAATACAACGCCCTCAGATGCTTTTAAAAGTGCCAAAAGCATGGCGGCCGACGCCAAAGGGCAATTGGGCCAGGCAATTATTACTGTTTACGCAGCAAATGGCAGCGATACGGAATGGCCGTATGTTATTGATGCATTTAATAAAAGTTCCCTTCAGCAGAAATATACGCTTACCCAGGGCCCGCTAACGCAAATGCTTTGCAGGCTGAATAATAGTACCTATGCACAGCAGGGCATAACTGGTGTTAAGGAATTAGCCGTTAGCTTTAAGCGGTTCAACATCGCGCCAAAGCTCATTGCAATGTTGCAGCAAATTGGAGAAGCCCGGAAAAAGTTGAATGATGCCGCAGGTGCAAAGGCCGCGGCTGATGCTATTGATGAGATAAATAAAGCGAAAGCCTAATTTTACATGGACAGCGGAGCTTGCTTGTAAAACAAGCGGGCTACGCTGTCCGTATTCTGCATTGCACAAGATACATTCGAATATTTCGCTGCGTTAAAATTGTATGATAAACCATGCCTGTCGGATTTCCCGGTTTCCGCATTTAGGGACTACCTTTATTTGCTTTGCGGCCCGCCAGTTCAACAACGAGGCCCAAACCGCCGGAATTATTATTATCTCTTTTTAATTCCCAGTATCACCTCCCTCGGCCTCAACGTCAACAATGGCCACGCCACCGGAAGCTCGCCCGTAACACTAATGTTAAACGTTTTAAAAATAGCATACAGGGAAAATGCCATTTCGGCCATAGCGAAGTTATTGCCTACGCACATCCTGGGGCCTGCACCGAATGGGAAGTAATTTTTAATGTTCTTATCAATTGTGCCTTCCGGAGTTAAAAAACGTTCGGGGTTAAATACAGCAGGGTTTTCCCAATAGCCTTCGTACCTGTGCATACCATATATGTAGGTTAATATACTGGTACCGGCGGGGTAGGTATAACCGTTGAATTCATCATCTTTTATGGCTACACGTTCGTTTATCCACACTGAAGGATACAGGCGCATACCTTCATTAATTATGGCATTGATATAGCTGTCACGCGGACTATCGATCATATCGATCCCGGCTGTAATGCTCATCAATTTATCATACACCTGCTGGTTTGCAGCAACCAGGTATAACAGCCAGGAGAGGGTGCTGCCGGTGGTTTCATGCCCCGCAAAAAGCAGAATGAGCAGCTCGCTGATGAGCTGTTCTTCGTCCATGCCTTCGCCGGTGTCTTCATAGCGTGCGTTCATCAGCATGGCCAAAAGGTCGTTATGCGGCGTTTCATCTGCCCGCCGCTGCGCAATAATCCCCCTTAACATTATCCTCACCCCGTCCCATTGCTTTACCAGCCTCCGCTCCTCGCCTGTTAAGGGGTAGAAAACCCTGCGGAAGGGCTGGAGCACATCTTTGGCCATAAAGGTTTGCAGATCGGTAAAGGCCCGCGATAATTCATCAGTCATTTGGCGGGACATATTGATATTGAACAGGGAGTTGATCAGTACCGAGAAAGAAAGCTCGCGCATTAACGGATAAACATCAACCCGGGCGCCCTGCGGCAGATTGTCTGAATATTCGCTGACGGTATGCATCACCGTTTCATAAAGCTGGTGTATGCTATTGTGGTGAAAAGCCGGCTGTATTAACCGCCTTTGTCTTCGCCAGTCATCGCCGTTTACAAACAGCAGGCTGCTTCCTAATTGCTTATCAACTATCTCCGTATCCTGTTTGGCCTTTTTATAATTGGTATGATTTTCCCGCAACACATAATTAACAAAATCGCCGTTCTGCGTAACTATCACCTGTCCTTTGTCGGGCATAAACCCGGAATACGTACCCGAGAACTTTGCCATTTCTTCGGAGACATAGCTCAGCGGGTCTTTTATTGCTTTGAAGGATTGGGTCAGGCTTTTAAACCTGGTATTTCCGGCAGGGAAACGATAGGAAGTATTCATAGTGATTTACAGTTTGTACCTGCAAACCTAAAAGCGCGGCGCGTTAAAAAAATTAACAAAAGATAATTAATGCTGCTGCTGCCCTGAAGCAATTCTTTTGCGGATGCGGCTGAGGGAAACCGGCGTGATACCCAAATAGGTAGACAGGTATTTATCGGGCACGCGGTTAACGATGTCCGGTTTTTCCTGTATCAGTTTAAGATATCTTTCCTGCGGCGACAGCAGCACAAATGACTCTATTCTTTCCGTTGCTTCCTTTAACATATCTACCTGGAAGATGGAACGGTAAGCGCCTATTGAAGAATTGCGGTCGGCCATTTCCTGCACCAGGTTGTAATCAATTTCGGTAAGCGTGATGTCTTCCATGGCCTGGAAAATAAAACGGGAAGGCTTTTGCCACATAATGGTATCGTACGAACCAACGAACTGGCTCTCCCAGCGCAGTAAAATAGTTATATCATCGCCATTAGGTTTCAGCTGGTACGCCCGCATCAGGCCTTTTTTTATATGGCCCATTTTTGTGGAAACGGTCCCTTCGTTAATATAAATTTCACCGGCCCTTAGTCTTTTAGTTTTTGCCGTTTTAAAAAGCCGGTAGATATCAATAATATTCACGCCCTTTAAAATAGAAACATAAAATTGGATATCCTCCTGGTTAAGCATAGCCAAAGGTAATTGCGAGGGCGTTTAAATTTATGTTGATGGGATAATTTAATTGATTGAGCGTCCGTATAAATTGCGCGGCCGCCTTTTCCATTTTCCGCATTAACGAACTGCATTTACCTGCATTTGAGCATGGTTGGCCAACATTAATAATTCCTTTTTCCCCGGATGTTTTTTTGCGTTTCATTTGTTTTAGGTGTTCCAGCAGCGCCGGTGTGAGCAACATATCAATTTCTGACGCATGAATGACCCGCCGGTTGCTGAACGCTTCACCTGGAATTACTTGATTTGTATGGCTTACCGACGCCTGCGGAGCAGGTGCGTTACCTATTAAATCGTCCTTCGCCGGACTACTTTGTCGCCTGTCCTCCCCGGCACTAAATTTTTGTCCGAATGACTGCTAAAAGCGTAATTACTTTCCAAATATTTAATTTCCGGTGCTGTTATCGCAGCAATCACCTCGTCTACTGCCGGCATATTCCCGGCGCATGCTTCTTCATCCGCACATTCACGTGTCCGCATATCTGCACGTTAACTTGCACATATAAAAAAATAAATAATTTGATAATCAACATATTACATAATGTTCAAGATATCCATGTGCAGAAAAACTGAACGCTAAAATTTAAAACAGGGCTAAAAGAAAATATGCAACCAATAACCAAATTGTAAGCGCAATTATTTATTGACGAGAAAATGCACTATCCGGCATACGCTGCCTTTGCTGTTAAAATTGTGATTTTTCTGCACTTTAATGTGCAGGGTATGGTTGCCCGGAGGCAGCGCACTTGTCAGCAGCAAATACCATGGCAAATGCAGGCCGGAACTCCATTCGGTAAAAAGGTCGATGGTCTTTTCCGGGCTTTCATCAACCCGATAGGAAATAATACCCGCGTCGGGACCTGAAACCACTGCTATCCCAACCGCTGTGCCACCGAAAGTAAGGGTTAATTCTTCGCCCGGCGTTGTATTAGCCAGCACCGGAATATGAACAAAGCCCTCACGGGTACCCGCGGCATCAGCCGGCACCCAATCGGCAACCAATTGCCATCCCGAAGTATACTTCGCTTTAGCTACGTCCACGTAAGTTCCGCCGGCAAAGCTATGCGCATCAAGCGGTGGCGGTAAAGGTGTATTAGGTGCTGACCGGCCATTCTTAAGGCAATCGGCAAGTAAGCTTTTAATATTTTCGAAATACAGGCGCTGACCAAACGGCGACGGGTGAAGGTCTTTAAAATCCTTTTCCCAACTAAATTCATGCAGGGCTATTTTGTCATGCACCTCTTTTGCAAGATTGATAGACGGGATTTGATAGTGCGCCGCTACCAGTTCATGGTTTTTCACTTCTACCGGTATTTTACCTTCGTTGTAATCCTTGTTTTTATCGGGATCGGCAAATTCCATCAGCACCATATCCGTATCCGGGTTGCTTCTCTTTGCATGGCGTACAATACCTTCCAGGTCGCGTATTTGCGCCAGGCTGTCTGTTCCGTTCACCCGGTCGTTAACGGCAGCTTCTAAAAATAGCAGGTCGACTTTCCCGCTGTCAAGCACGTCTTGCTGCAAACGGAAAACATGCGGCAGGCTCCCGAGCGAAGGTATGCCCGCTGCGATAAAATGAAATTTCACGCCAGGAAATTGCTCCCTGAGGTAATCGCAAACCATTGGCCGCCATCCCGGGTTATAGGTTATCGAGCCTCCCAGAAACGCGACGGTAACGTTTTTTCGCTTAGCAATTTTTTGGTAAAAATGGGGAAGCCCATTTCTGACCCGGTAAAAATCAGACAAAGGCAGATCAGTTTTTCGCGTTCCCGGCACGTCTTTCACCCGGGCATTTGCCAGGAAAGGCGGGCTCAACAACATGGCTATAATTACAAAAAGACTATTTCGGAAGCAGGAGCGCATAGCGTAAAATTAATGAATCCCATCGAATTAAGTTTATTGCCTAAGTTGGAACAATAGCATATATTGCAGTCTATTGCAACCGGTGCTTAATTTCGAGCGTCCTATGAGTAACAAT
>JAZJZL010000115.1:57896-58490 GCA_040389845.1 Bacteroidota bacterium | reverse complement strand
GCAATTCAGAACGGCCGGACTTAATCCATACTTTTTATCCGAAAAAGAAATCGCAAAAATTTTGCAGGACCAGGGCAGCGATATGATTGCTTATGCCAGCGATATTGATGAGATTTATTTCTTTGGAGCGGGATGCTCCAGTCCCGACAGGCACGAGATAGTATCGAACGCCATCAGCACATGGTTCCCGAAATCGTACATCAGTGTCGACAGCGATTTACTTGGCTGTGCTTATGCCACCTGCGGGCATGAGAAAGGCTTTTGCTGTGTATTGGGCACGGGCTCAAATATTTCGTTTTTTGACGGTGAGGACATCCATTCCGGCAAGCATGGCCTCGGCTTTGTTTTAGGGGATGAAGGGGGAGGTACCTGGTTTGGTAAAGCATTAATAACCGACTACCTGTACGGTAAAATGCCGCACGACATAAGCGCAATGTTTGGCGCAGAATACCAATTGACCAAGGAAATTGTGATAAAAAAGGTTTACCAAACGCCTAATGCAAATTCCTATCTGGCAACTTTCGCCCGTTTTATCAGCAAGATAAAGAATACAGACTATGCGCGGAATTTAATTCGCGCCGGCTTGCTGGAGTT
>JAZJZL010000115.1:340-57886 GCA_040389845.1 Bacteroidota bacterium | reverse complement strand
GCTGGAGTTTATCGAGACCAATATAAAATCCTACCCGCAATATCATCGGTACAAATGCCACTTTGTAGGTTCTATTGCTTACGTATTTACTGATGAATTAAAGGACGTGTGTAAAGAGGAAGGCGTGCATGTAGGTAAGATCATCAAACAGCCGATACACGACTTACTGGCTTTTATTTTGAAAAGAGAGAATCTTTAGCAATAAGTAGCGATTTAAGGTATAATTCTGATTATCAACACGACATTTAAACATTATGGTTTCAGGTGACACCGTATCCGAAACCATTAATCAATTAGTAATCAGTAATTTAACCAAAGGTGACACCCAAAAAGTGTAAACCTTGCGCAAACCCAGTATTAACATGCGAGCAGACCAGCAATTAGCGCTGTAAAAATTCACTATGCCCCTTTCTTCGCACTCAGGCTCTGCATCAGTTGGTCATACAAGTCATCGCCCTTGGTTTGCTTAGGTGTAAGCTTTTTAACAGTGGCGCGTTTACCTTTTGCTTTGGCGTGGATGATTTTTAAAAGCTCATCGTGGTATTCGTCTTTAAACTTGGTAACATCGAACTTCTCGGCATACTGGTTAATCAGTGCCAGGCCCATATCCAGCTCTTTTTTGCTGACGGTAACATTATCCGCAAGCTTTAAGTCCTCCGTGCCGCGTATCTGCTGACCGAAACGAATGCGGGTAACCACCAGCACGTTATCAACCGGGTAAACTATACAAAGCGACTCGGTGCTTCGCAAAACAAAACGCGCCAGCCCGGCTTTTTTCGACTTTTTCAACGCCTCAATCAGTAATGCATAAGCCTTGTTATTTTTTGTGTCCGGCTCACTGTAATAGGATGTTTCGTAAAACATCGGGTTTACTTCATCTATATCAACAAAGCTTTCTATTTCAATCACCTTGCTTTTTTCGGGTGCAGCATCTTCAAAGTCCTGGTCTTCAACAATTACATACTCTTCGTCTATTTTGTAGCCTTTTACAATTTTATCGTAGGGTACTTCCTTGTGCGTATGCTCATTTACACGTTGATATTTGATGCGCGCGTGGTCGCGGCTGTCGAGCATATCCAAATCGAGCGAGCTGGTTTGCACCGCCGAATATAATTTAACAGGGATACTCACCAGCCCAAAACCAAGCGAGCCTTTCCAGATTGACCTCATAACCAATTGAATTACTGAGTAGATATAACCATAAAAAACAGAAAAGAGTTTTGTGTAAAAAATCTATATTTATAATGATAAACGTAAAGCCATGGCCGAATTAAAAACCAAAGTAAACGAAGCTTCTGTAAAGGATTTCCTGGATAAAAAGGCAGACCCAAAAGTACGCGGGGATTGCGATACCATTGTTGGTATAATGGAACGCGTAACAGGTGAAGAAGCCAAAATGTGGGGTACGGCGATTGTGGGCTGCGGCAGCTATCATTATAAATACGAAAGTGGCCGGGAAGGTGTAATGTGTATTACCGGCTTTTCGCCGCGTAAACCCGAAGTGGCTCTTTACGTGTCTGCCGGTGCTGAGGAACAAGCGCCGTTACTCGCCAGGTTAGGTAAACATAAAATGGGGAAAGGGTGCCTTTATATCAAAAAACTTAGCGATGTGGATGTAAATGTGCTGGAGGAGATTATAGCGAACGGGATAAGGATAATAAGGGCGAAGTATCCGGAACCGGGATTAAGCTGATTTTAGGGATTTAAACAGATGCGGCTTTAAATCCGTCCTAATCTTTAAAATCTGCTAAATCCAGGTTCTCCGGTTCTACATTACCACTACCCTTAACTTATCCGCATGCTTTTCGGCAAAATAGACATTATCTTTCAGCATTAATTTTGCCAATTATGAAATTATCTGCTGCATTGCTTTTTGTTGCCTTATTTATTTTGTCATTTACCAGCTTTGCCCAAACTACCATTTATGCCAATCAGGTTGGTTTTGATAGCCGGGGGCCAAAGATAGCGGTGGTTAGTACCGATAAACCCCTTTCCCGGAAAACTGTCTTTAACCTGGTAAATACTGTAACAAGCAAATCAGAATTTATGGGGGTGCTTAGCGGCCCGGCAACTATTGATGACTGGACGCCCGGCAAAAGCTATTACCAGGCTGATTTCTCCGCATTTAAAAAAACAGGCAAGTATATTATCAAAGTTATTGTTGATGGCCAAACTACATCTTCATTTCCTTTTACGGTTGAGGAAGACGCGCTGGCAAAACTTACCCTTTCTTCCATCATTCATTATTACAATAAACAACGCGCCAATACGCCTCAGGAAATTGAGGCCGATACGCAAATGAAGCTGCAGGGCGGCGGCGATAAAACCGTGGACATGCATGGCGGCTGGTGCGATGCTTCAGGCGATGTGAGCAAGTATTTTTCGCATTTGGCTTATGCCAACTTTATGTCGCCGCAGCAGACACCGCTAGTGGTTTGGTCGATGGAAAATACTTCGGAGGGTATTCCGGGCTTGCTGAACAAATGGAATCTAAAGACTGCCCTGGATAATGAAGCCTTATATGGAGCCGATTACATGATGCGGGCACTATCCAAAGACGATTATTTCTACATGATTATCTTTAGCTATTTTAATAAAGACCCGCATGCACGCCGTATTGTAGGCTTGAGGGCCAACAGCGTTACTACAGACGAATACCAGGCGGCGTTCCGCGAAGGCGGCGGCATGGCCATTGCTGCGCTGGCGCGCATATCCCAATGGAAAAGGCGTGGCGAGTACACTTCCGAACAATACCTGGATGCAGCCAAACGCGCCTTCGCACACCTGCTGAAATACAATACCAAATATGATGATGACGGCAAGGAAAATATAATTGACGATTATTGCGCGCTGATGGCGGCCACTGAGCTTTGGATAGCTACCAACCAGCCGCTTTACCGTGATGAAGCCCGCAAACGCGCTGAAAACCTGCACAAGCGAATTACACCCGAAGGGTATTTTATCAGTAACGATGCCGACCGACCCTACTGGCATGCATCTGACGCAGGGTTACCGGTAGTTGCTTTAACACGTTATTTAGTTAAAGAACAGGATAAGGCTTTGCGTTCAGCCGCTCTTGGTACCATCAAAAAAGCTTTGGATTACAATCTTAACGTTACGAATAAGGTAAGCAACCCTTTCGGCTATGCACGGCAGTCGTTTTTATACAAAGGCAAGGTTCAGGACGGCTTTTTTATTCCGCATGATAACGAAACCGGCTGGTGGTGGCAGGGTGAGGATGCGCGTTTGGGCTCACTGGCAACCGCGGCGCTGGTCGGTGGTAAATTGGTTTACCCGGCAAAAGGTAACTGGGGCGTGAAGGACTCCCTGGCTGTTTTTTCCTCGCAGCAGGTATCGTGGATTCTGGGTTGTAATCCTTATTCCATGTGCTTTATGTATGGTTTCGGGAAAACTAACGTACCATATATGCATTCTAATTTCGGGCATGGCTCCGGAAAAGGTGGTGTGTCTAACGGTATCACCGGCAAAAAAGAAAACGGCGATGGCAGCGGCATCGACTTTAAAACTGAAGATAACGGAAACGAATGGCGCTGGACCGAGCAATGGATACCCCATGCAGCCTGGTTTTTGCAGGCGATAACTGCGATGACGAAGGGGAACCAGGATTAACAGATTTTAGGGATTAGGATGGATATCAATTATTTTAACTGTATTAGACTTACGAAGTTTTTAAAACTTTGTAAGTCTATGCGATGATCACTTCACAATCCCGGCCGAGTTAAACTGCAAATCGTACAATTTACGATAATAGCCACCTTCGATCCGTAACAATTCCTGGTGGGTGCCTATTTCCTTTATTTCGCCATGATCCAACACAATGATTTTATCGGCATTTTGTATGGTAGACAGGCGGTGCGCAATAACGATAGCGGTTCGTCCCTGCATCAGTTTACTGATAGCATTTTGTATCAGTATCTCGGTTTCAGTATCTACAGACGAGGTAGCTTCATCTAACACAAGAATTGTGGGGTTATATACCAGCGCCCGTATAAATGAAATCAATTGCGCCTGTCCCGCAGATAATGTTGAGCCGCGCTCCATCACGTTATAGTCATAACCACCCGGCAGGCGCTCAATAAACTCATGCGCACCAACATCCTTTGCTGCCGAGATAATTTCCTCGCGGGTAATTTCAATGTTGTTAAGGCTGATATTATTGGCGATGGTATCTGAAAACAAAAACACGTCCTGTATAACAGTAGCGATATGTGAACGAAGGTAGCTTACATCATATTCCCTGATGTCATGCCCATCTAAAGTTACCGAACCTTTGGCAATTTCATAAAAACGGTTCAGGATGTTTATGGTTGATGATTTGCCTGCGCCGGTTGCGCCAACAAGGGCCAGCGTTTTGCCGGGTTCCAGCTTGAAATTGATGTCTTTTAAAACCCAGTTTTCATCGTTATAGGCAAACCAAACATCTTTAAATTCAATTTCGCCGTGCAGGTCGGCTGGGTGCAACTTGCCTCCATTAGGAGCAACTTCGTCTGTATCTAAAACCTTAAATATCCTGTCGGCGCCTACCATGCCCATTTGCAGGGTGTTGAATTTATCTGCCAGCTGGCGTATGGGCCTGAATAGCATATTCAGCAATACAATAAAGCCGGTGATAACGCCAGGTGTAATACCTTTGCTGTTTGCGGTAATATTTAACAGTTCCTTGTCAGACAAAATTCGTTTACCCGTACCAAACCAGCAAACCGACGCATACCGCAAACAAAATCTCCACCACCGGAAAAAATATGGAGTAATACCAGTTGGAGCGAATGTTGGCATCGCGATATTTAGCGTTCACGGCCTTAAATTTGCGCATCTCCTGGTCTTCACGGGCGAAAAGCTGGATAACGCTAATGCCCGATATATGCTCGGCCAAAAAGGTATTCAAATGAGCAACCTGTGTACGCACTTCCTGGAAGGATGATTTTATCGCCTCTTTGAAAACATACGTCGACATAAGGAGGAAAGGCATTGGTATCAATGTTATCAGCGCCAGCTTCCAGTCCTCATGAAGCATCCAGCCTATAACGGCAATTACCAACAACAAATCGCCCATAATGGAAATCAGGCCTTCAGAAAAAATATCGGCAATGGTTTCCAAATCAGATACGGTACGCGTAATCAGCATCCCGATGGGCGTGCGGTCGAAATATTTAAGACGCAGGCTGGTAATATGATTAAATATGTCCTTCCGTAAATCGCGTATTACAGATTGGCCCAGCGAGTTGGTTAAATAGGTTTGATAGTACTGCGCAACGGTTTGTATAACCAACTGCAAAATCATCAGCCCTACCATAAACACCAGGCCGTTGTAATCATCCTTCAGGATATAATTATCAAGGGTTTTTTGAATCAGGATTGGCTGAAGCAGGGCGTTTGCGGCCAAAAATATAGTCAGAAAAGCGGCAATAACGAATGTAAGCTTATAAGGCTTAACATAATACATTACACGCCCAAGCAATTTCCAATCGAGCGCCTTACCGGTAACTTCTGCCATTTGCTTTGATTTCGGATTTCGGAATTTCCATTTCGGATTCTTTATCCTGCTTTATAATTTTCTCCAAATATCTTATTAATAAATCCGAAATCGAACATCCGGAATCCGAAATTTCGCTTTTCACTTTATCCTTTTACCTTTCACCAACAAAAGGGTACTTTACTTCGGTTAGGTATAGCCCGCAGGCAGGCACCGATGTCCCGGCGTTGCTTCGGTTTTTGCTTTCGATGATGGTTCGAACGTCATCCGGTGTTATTTCCTTACGGCCCACCATCATCAGCGTGCCGACTATAGCCCGCACCATGTTACGCAAAAAACGGTCGGCAGATATATGGAATGCAAGGCTGTTTTCGCCACTCACCCATTCAGCTTTGGATATTTTGCAGTTATTGGTTTTTACCTGCGTGTTCGATTTACTAAAGCAGCTAAAATCAGTGTATTGCATGATGATGGCCGCTGCCTGGTTCATCAGTTTTACATCAGGCCTGTCACGCAACTCCCAGGAATAACCTGCATTAAAGGGATCTTTATTAAAATGGATATGGTATTCGTAGCTCCGTAAAGCAGCATCAAACCTGGCATGTGCTTCTTCCGCAACAGGAAATATTTTTTTTATGCCGATATCCTTAGGTAAAACAGCGTTTAAGCTCCTCAAAACACGTCCATTTTCTTCTACGGTCCATCGTCCATCGTCTGCAGACTCTACATCAAAATGAGCGAAGAATTCGCGGGCATGCACACCTGCATCCGTACGCCCGCAGCCTACAGTTTCGACAGGCTGACGTAAAACAGTTACCAATGCCTTACCTAAAACTTCCTGAACGGTAACTGCGTTAGGCTGTATTTGCCAACCGTGATAGTTGGTGCCGTCGTAAGATAGTTCGATAAAATAGCGCTGTATAGTCACGCTGTAAAGGTAGTGAGGATGTTGTAATGTTGGAGGGCCGAAATGCGGCGATATGAAGCACTACTTAAGTGACTGTTTAATTTTAGCCGGAAGCGCATCGTATATATATCCGTACGATTTCCTGATATAATCTTCCCATTCCTTCATGGTCAGGGCTACTGCATTTTCAATCCTTACCCAATAAGTTACGGACAGCCGTGGCATGGGCACGATGCCCTCCCGTTCAACTAATTCCGAAAAACTATTTTCGTCGCATTTGATGCCTGTCCGGAAAGGACCCGTGATGCGTGTTCCGCAAAAAATCTTATTACCCACTGAAAAGCACAAATCCGAGCCATATTTAATATCCTCGGTTGCATAAGGCATCGACAGGCAGATATTTCTCAATTCTTCTAAATTCATCAGTATGGCTTATAGCTCCAACGTGCTCTTTAAGCAAAGCACCATTACAACAAATTTCAATCTCAGGAAATATACTCCTTGTAAATCGACTCGAACAGCAACTTATTTTCAACCGCTATGTCAAAAGGCTGGTCGATAAAGGAGTGATTATAGCCGATAGATTTAGCCAGGTTTTTCAGTACCTTAAAATAGGTTATTTCGATGCCCTCGATCTGTTGGAGATAGAAAAGGATAAACACATCGCGTTCAAGCGGGGTTTTGCCGGCCTTAATGGCTGCAAGGTAGGCTTCAAGGGTCAGGGCTTTTATACCAAGGGTGTTAGTTTTCGAAGGGCTTTCCTTTATAGCAGCGTATATTTCATCCATCTGCTCAATCTGGCTTTTGGTATCGTCAATCCCTTCCTGTATAGCATGTTTCAGCACGGTTAATGTAGCAATACCTTGCGCCTCGATAAAAAAATCAATCAAATGCTTCTTACCGTAATAGATGTAGTTTAAATGTTCAAGAAAAGTACGTTTTAGTACACGGTCATCAATGCACACATCTTTCGGCTGTAACGATGATAAAGGCTCGCTCATAGCAATTCTATCGGGGGATTAATCTGACCCCTAAAAATACAAAATTTAGAATAGCTTGCAGCTTAAAAACAATAGCTAAAACAATTATATATTTGCCTTATAAAATACTATCATGTTACAACGAGTACAAAGCATTTACCTGCTCTTAGCTTCACTGGCTATATTTGCCCTGTTCCTTTTCCCGCTGGTGCATAATTTTGATGCCGGCGGTAAACAGGCCACGCTGATGGTTACCGGTGTTTATGACGCCGTCAGCCATGCACAGATACAAGCTTTTATGGGGACGACTATCGTTACACCCATTCTTGCGATTCTACCTTTGGTCATCATTTTTCTTTATAAAAACCGGAAGCAGCAAATAGCGCTGTGCTACAGCACGCTGCTGGCTATCGTCGGCTATAGTTTCTGGTTGTCGCGCGAGGCTAAAGCGGTATTGGGCGATGTACAGATCAATACGCACAATTGGGGTATCGGACTGTTCCTGTCATCGTTAAGCATGCTGCTGGTTTTGCTGGCTGTCCGCGGCATTAAGGCCGATGAAAAGCTGATTAAATCGGCAGACAGGTTGAGGTAGTTTGGAGTTGATTTGGTTGATTAAGTTGGATTGAGTTAAAATCCTTTCCGACTAATAAAATTTCGCGATGGACATAGTTAAGCTGATAGAAAGGTATAGAAAATTAGGCATTGCTGAAGTAATTGACCACGAGAAATTCAATCATATCTCTATCGTCCATCATTCCACTAAAATTGAAGGTTCGACTTTAACAGAAACAGAAACCCAGGTATTACTTAATGAAGGCCTGACTCCTAAAGGCAAGCCGTTAACCGATACGCTGATGGTTACCGATCATTTTAGCGCCTTAAATTTTTCGCTTGAACAGGCGGGTCAAAAACGCCCGGTTTCGGTTGAATTAATCCGGGAAATTAATGCATTGGTGATGAAAAGCACCGGCAAAACATATAACACGGTTTTTGGTGCGATTGATAGCAGTACAGGTGCCTTTAGAAACGGAAATGTGTCTGCCGGCGTAAGTTATTTTCCTAACTATGATAAAGTAGAAATACTTACAAATAAATTAGTGCTGGAAATGTCGAACCTGATGAAAGCAGATTTGACCGATACAGCGAAAATCAACCTCTCTTTTGATGCTCATTTTAACCTTGTTAGTATTCATCCGTTTTACGATGGCAATGGGCGTACCTCCCGCCTGTTGATGAACTATTTCCAGGCTTATTATGGCTTACCGCTGGCGATAGTGCATTCCGAGTCGAAAGCTGAATATATCGAAGCGTTAATCACCACAAGAGAGAAAAATGACATCAATATTTTCCGTAAGTTTATGGAGGACGAATACTCCAGGCTCCTAAGTTCCGAGATTAAAAAATTTGAAGAAATAGATATGCCCGGTAAAGGCAAAGGGTTTACATTGCTGTTTTAACTGTATCAGACTTACGAAGTTTTTAAACGGCGAAGCCCTCAATGAGGCCATTAAAACATACAATCCCGAATTAAACTTCGTAAGTCTCAAGTTTCCAGCTTAATCAACTTCTAATTAAACCTCCCGTACTTATCAATCTTCCTGAACGGCTTCGCAAAAAAGTCGCCCACTACCAGGTTAAACATATCCTTATAGTATAAAGGCGTTGAGTGACCCGAGTTTGGCAATATCCATAAGTACGAACTGGTAATATTGTCCGCTATCAACAAAGAATGTTTAACCCGGATAACGTCATGGTCTCCGCTTATCACAAGCGTTGGGCAGGTTATTTTCCTTACGTCTTCCAGCTTGATGTGCGGCTCATAAGTCAACAGGTGCAATAACTTTACCTGGTCTTTCATCTCCGGGGTTAAATTCTTTATCTTTTTAATGGTATCGGCGGCAATTTTGTTCTGTTTAAACGCATAATCATACACAAATTTATCTACGGCGCTGGTATCGGGCCAGAGGTTAGCCCCGGTTACAGCCAGCTTTTTTACTTTATCAGGATGACGCATAGCAAGCATCAATCCCTCGATACCGCCATCGCTCCAGCCTATAACATTTGCCTGCTTAACGTTAAGCTTATCCATCAGCGCGTTCAAATCGTCGGTCATCATCTCATAAGTCAACGAATCTGTATGATCTATTGATTTACCCTGCGACCGGCTGTCAGCTATAATAACCTGGTAATTTTTGGCAAAATAGGGTATCTGGTAAACAAAATTATTGATAGAGCCGCCGTTGCCGTGGATGATGAGTAATGGTTCGCCTTTGCCATAAACTTCGTAATACATTTTAAATCCGCGGATGTCGGCATACTTTCCAACGGCTTCGTTACGGCCATAATGGGTGGTGTCCATATCTTTTCGCGGGTCTTGCGCAAATGCCGCTTGTACGAGCATTGCTGTCATAAACAATAAGGTAAGTTTTAATTTCATCGTGTATAAGTTAATAGTTTCAATAAAAATAGGATTATTGGCGTAAAAAAGGCTGTTTTTATACCTTAAATTATGTTAAAATGAAATTTAGAAATTACTGTTGATTTATAAATTAATTAATCATACCTTTGCGCCCGATTTGGCGATGTAGCCAAATACGTTATTTAAATTCATGAACCCATTTATTAATCTGGGAATCCGTCATGATATTGTTAATGCCATCTCTGAGTTAGGGTTCGAAAACCCTACGCCA
The DNA here is from genome assembly GCA_040389845.1 of Bacteroidota bacterium. Classification (GTDB taxonomy): domain Bacteria; phylum Bacteroidota; class Bacteroidia; order Sphingobacteriales; family Sphingobacteriaceae; genus Mucilaginibacter. Next base: position 47,812 of record JAZJZL010000115.1, on the reverse strand, counting down.
ATCCAGGAACAGTCAATCCCGGTATTGTTAACAGGCAGCAACGATTTTGTCGGATTAGCCCAAACCGGGACCGGTAAAACTGCTGCCTTCGGACTACCACTTTTGGAACTGCTGGACTTCGAAGAAAACTTTCCGCAAGCACTTATATTGTGCCCTACACGTGAACTTTGTTTACAAATCACGAATGACATAAAAAACTACTCCAAAAAAATGAGCAACGTAAATGTTGTTGCCGTTTATGGTGGAGCAAGTATTTCTGACCAATTACGCCAGATAAAACGCGGTGTGCAAATTGTTGTTGCAACCCCTGGCCGTATGCTCGACATTATTAACCGTAAAGCGATTGATTTTTCGCAGGTTAAGTTTGTTGTATTGGATGAGGCTGATGAGATGCTCAACATGGGCTTCCAGGAAGACATAGACAATATCTTATCAACTACTCCGGACGAGAAAAAAACATGGCTGTTCTCAGCCACCATGCCTGCCGAAGTTCGCAGGATCGCGAAAAAATACATGACCGATCCTTTCGAGCTTACCATGGGCACTAAAAATACCGGCAACGAAAACATCGAGCACGAGTACTATGTAGTGCGTGCCCGCGATAAGTATGCCGCATTTAAACGTATCGTCGATTTTAACCCTGACATTTTTGGTATCGTATTTTGTCGTACCAAAATTGAAACGCAGGATATTGCCGAAGCTTTGATAAAGGATGGCTACAATGCCGATTCGCTGCATGGCGACCTTTCACAGCAACAACGTGATAAGGTAATGAAACGTTACCGTGAGCGCAGCCTGCAGTTGCTGATTGCTACTGATGTTGCTGCACGTGGTATCGACGTTAACGACGTAACACACGTTATTAACTACAGCCTGCCTGATGAGATTGAAAACTACACCCACCGTAGCGGCCGTACAGCCCGCGCAGGTAAAACAGGTGTATCTATCGCTATCATCAACGCGAAAGAGCTTGGTAAAATACGCCAGATTGAGCGTGTTATAGGCAAGAAATTTAATAAGGCCGATATCCCTACCGGTTTTGATGTATGCGAGAAGCAATTATTCTCTATCGTACACAAAATTCACAACGTGGAGGTAAATGAGCAGCAGATTGATCAGTATTTGCCGCGTATAATGGAGGAGTTTAAAGATATGAGCAAAGAGGACTTTATCAAGCGCTTTGCATCTATCGAGTTTAACATTTTCCTTGATTATTACAAAAACGCTCCCGACCTGAATGCTCCGGCAGATGAAGGTCGCCGTCTCGAACAACGCGACGGTGAGCGCCCATCCAGCCGTAACAGCGGGGGCAAATCAGAATATACACGTTTATTTATCAACCTTGGTTCGGTAGATGAATTTAACCGCGGCGATTTGCTGGGTTACATTTGCAACCAGTCGAAAATAAGCGGCCGCGTAATAGGCAAGATAGACGTAAAAGGCGTTTACTCGTTCTTTGAAGTTCCGCATGCCGAGGTTGACAAGGTAACCGCAGGTTTTAACGGCGCCGAATTTAAAGGACGTCCAGTTAGGATAGAAGTTGCAGGCGATGGGGTAAGCGAGCGCCGCGATGGTGGTAACCGTCGTGAAGGTGGTTATCGTGGTGGCGGCGAGCGTAGCGGCGGTGAACGTCGTGATGGCGGTTTCCGCAACAGCCGTGGCGGTGCCGAAAGAAGCAATTCAGGCGGTGGTTTTCGCGATTTCTCGGGCAAGCGCCGCGAGGATCAGGGCGAACGCCGCAGAAGATTTTAATTAGTTTAGTTTTTCATAAGTGCCTGGTGGTTCGGGCACTGGTTTAGTTTAGTTAGTTTGTTTACAAACCCCCGGTCGCAAGGACTTGGGGGTTTTGTGTTTTGGGAGGAAGCCGGAAAAGTCCGGAAAGTCCGAAAGATTTGGAATATTCAGCAAGTGTGGGGCTATGAACTATGAACCATCAACTATGAACTATCAGCTACCTGCTATACTCCACCGCCAAAGAATCGGGTCCCATTAGCTTTAACTCATGGTCATCCAGCTTTTGCACCAGGAAAACGGTGTAAGGCTTGTTACCTTCGAAAGAAGTGAATATCGTATCGCCTTTTGTAAAATAATCTTCGGTGATGGCTTCGCCATCGTTGGTAGTGATTTTCTTGGGCGTAATTTTGAGCGTGATTTTACCGTCTTTTGATCTCCACTCTCCTTCAAGCTTGTTTTGAGTTTGGCTTGAGCTACAGGCGGCCCATAGCAGTACAAATGCACCGGCAATGTGAATCAGGATTAATAATGCGTACTTCTTCATGGTAGTAAAACAGTGCCGTTGCTTTCCCTCCGGCACTGTTAAATATACTAATCTTTAAATTCTGATTTGTCCCTGATCTGCGATTTTTTAATATAAACCCTGTGGCCTCTTTTATTTACATAGAAATAGCGTGAATGCTTATCGATGTAAACGCTTTCGCCACGCGGTCCCCTTTTATCATCATATTTTTTATCGGTAACAGTTGCAGCGCCTAAGGCAGCAACGTGTGCCGTTGTATGACCTACTTTTTTTGCCGCATGGCCAATATGCTGACCGACGGTTGTGTCCTTTTTGGTTTGAGCATAGCTGGTCGAGAATGATAAAATCCCTCCTGCAACCAATGCTATTTTAAATAAGTTTTTCATGATGGTATTTTGAATTGTTCTTTAGAACTAACTCAAATGTTCTGCCAAATGTTTCATTTCCAGGGCAGGAGGCCTTTTCTCATACAAAATCGCATAAACGGCGTTGCAAATGGGCATACTGACATTGTATTGTTTATTCACCTGGTGTAGGCAATTTACTGCATAATAACCTTCGGCAACCATGTTCATCTCCAGCTGCGCCGACTTAACCGTGTACCCTTTGCCTATCATATTACCAAACGTGCGGTTGCGGCTGAATTGAGAATACGCGGTAACCAATAAATCGCCGAGGTAGGCTGATTCCATAATATCACGGCTGATAGGATGTACCGCGTCAACAAATCGCTTGAGCTCACGGATGGCATTGGCAATCAGCACCGCCTGGAAGTTATCCCCATAGCCTACACCATGGCAAATACCACTGGCTATGGCGAAAATATTTTTAAGTACTGCGCCATATTCGGTACCGTAAATATCATCCGACACTATGGTCTTGATGTAACGTGTGGTAAACATGCCGGCAAATTCTGCGGCCAGCTCATTATCCCGCGAAGCGATGGTGAGGTAAGAAAGTTTTTCCAGCGCCACTTCTTCCGCATGGCAGGGGCCGCTTATCACGATAAAGTTCTCGAAAGGTATACCATAATGCTGATTCAGGAATTCGCCTATGATTTGATTCTCATCCGGCACAATACCTTTAATAGCAGATATTACCTTTTTGCCAAAAAAATCAGAAGCGGTAATTCCTTCCAGCGCATCCTTTAAAAATGCAGCCGGAACATTCAGTAGCACAAAGTCGGCTTTGGCCAGTACACTTTTCAGGTCGGTTGAGATATTTTGCGCAGGCACGCCAATCTCAACAGAACTGATATAATTGGGGTTATGTTTATACTGCTGTATATGCTGAACGGCAGACTCATTCCGCATCCACCAGAAAATTTCTTTTTCGGTATCGTTGTCGGTCAGTATTTTAACGTTGGCCGTGGCCCAGCTGCCACCGCCTATTACGGCTATCGTTTTCTTTTTACTCATAGGGGTTGGTCAGTTGGCAGTTTATTGAGCTTTGGCAGTAACCACGCTGCCAGTATCAACAAAAAAAGTCCTGCCGGGTTTACGTGACAAAGCTATATAATAGTTTGGAGTTTTTGTGCGGTATCCCATTCCACTGCAACGCAGATTAATTAGGGGCTAAATTTATATTGCTGAATTTACTTTTTGAAGTTAAAAAAAGTTCCTAACTTTAATAAACCTAATTCCTGCATCCATTTATCACTGTCATACAACATCATGAAATTAAGCCTTAAATTCTTACTGTTGTTTTGCCTGACAACTACTGTCACTTATGCTCAAGATGACAAATTTACCGAATTGAAATTAGGCGATCCCGCCCCGCTTTTAACCATGCAGGATTGGATTAAAGGCGATCCTATTAAAACGTTTGAAAAAGGAAGAGTATATGTAATCGAGTTTTGGGCTACATGGTGTGCGCCTTGCAATGCCGAAATGCCGCACCTTTCAGCTATAGCTCATAAATACAAGGATAATGCTACCGTGTTATCTATTGATGTTTACGAAAAGAAAACAACTTCACTAAATTTCATTAAGGCTTTTGTTAGAGAAAAAGGTGATAACATGAGTTTCACTGTCGCTATAGGAGATACAAACCATACTGTACACGACTGGCTTGAAGCAACAGGCGAAGCAATCAATGGAATTCCAAGAACTTTTATAGTAGATGGGCAAGGTAAACTCGCTTGGGTGGGGGCACCCAAAGATATGGACGAGGTTTTGCCCAAAATATTAAATAATAAATGGAATATACAAGCGGCGTTGTCGGCGCAGAATTCAAATAACCAATTGCGTGAATTAGATATTGAAGCCGGTATTAAATTGGGTAGATTTGATGGCGATTATTATAAAACAGAAGATTTAGGACATCCTGATTCGGCTCTTTTGGTGATTAATGAATTGATAAAAAAAGATGCCCGGATAAAATATGCGCCTACGGTGGTGTTATTTACATTTTCTGCGCTGCTCAAAACCAACCTGTATAAAGCCTACGCGTTCGGAAAAAAAGCAATAGTAACTCCTACCTACGAAGAACCTGCCTATTGCTCTATTATCGCAACCATCGATGAATACAGTCTTCGGGTTAAAATGTCACGGGAGATTTTCAGATTAGGCGCTGAGGCTTTAAAACAACAAATTCAACACGCTGCTTATCCTGAACTTCTCGATATGCCAAAGTTGTATCATAAGATGGCCTATTGGTACTTGAAAGCCGGGGATAAATCGAAAGCGGTTGAAGCTGAGCGAGTCGCTAAAAAACTTGTTGATAGTAAATTTAAAAATACTGACATAATGCCAAGTGAGTTAACTTTGTTAAAATTGGCCAGGCAATAATCTGCAAAGTTCTACATACCTTATAATCCTAAATCTTATACAGCTAATCGTGGAAATTTTAAACACAGCGTTAATTGCACCTATTAATATAGAAATACTTACAAGGAGACAAATGAAAAATATCTGGGGCGGCAACTTTCCAAGTTCATCTTGCAATAGTCAATGTTCTGGCGCCTGTACTATCTCAACTGGTTCTTGTAAAGGCAAGCAAGGCACTTGCGGATCAAGCGGTACTGCTTGTGGGTGTAGCGGAACGTGTTAATAAATTTCTACGTCAATTAAAAAGAATTATGATGCCACGCTACGCCTCATTTTAGTTCCAAGCGCCTATCCCCCCGGTTTACTTGACAAAACAAGGCTAATAATAGTTGAGACTTTTTTTGAATGTGCAGGATAATGAGCCCATCCTACTGCATTCCCCTTGCCTTTCATCATGAAAATGTATATTTAACCAAAAATATAAACATGAAAACCCTGGCTCTTATCTGTTCTTTATTCATAATTATTTGCCTTGAAAGCTGCGGCGGTAACGGTATCATCAAAAATAAAAGTGACAGTAGTTCAACAACAGCTACTGCACATTCAAAAGTACCGGTGCCGGCTGCCACTACTAATTTGGTTGTAAAAGATGTAAACGATATTCCCGGTTATTGGGTAGGTGACTTTGGCCCCGAAGTAAATGGTGCCGATACGATATGGGAAGCGTCCGAGATGGGTGGGTATGATAAAATGAATATTTCTATTGATGAGATTAAAGATAAGGCTGTAAAGGGGCATATAGTAATGGGCGGAAAAGTAAATCTTTTTACCTGCAGTATGGAGAAGGCAGGTAACCGCTACCAGTTTAAATTTGAAGGAAGCGACAATGCGAAAAACCGTGGTATATTTAATTTCAGCATCGCCGAAGGCGACAGTTTATTAACCGGTAACTGGAGCGAAAAAGCAGATAGCGAACGGACAGTTTTTTCTTTAACAAAAAAGCATTTTAGCTATAATCCAAACTTAAAATTATCGGAAGCTACCTATGTGGATTTTGGGAAAGGAAAAAAGACCAAAGAGAAGGGAGAAGATGGTGAAACTTATGATAGCGAACGTTACGCCACCACATCTGATGGCCTGAATAAGCTTAACGCTTCCACCGATGTACTGGTAAAAAACGACCTGGTCAACTTAAAAAAAGCAGATTTACTGATATTGAGAAACTCAATATTCGCCAAACACGGTTATACCTTTAAAAAACCCTTGTTGAGCTTGTTTTTTAGTATGCAGCTGTGGTATATACCTTTAAGTACCGACGTAACTGCCCAGCTTACGCCTATCGAGAAGAAAAACCTCGAGCTGATGAAGCCCTTTGAAAAAAATGCAGAGGAATATTATAATGCTTTTGGGCGATAATAAAAGACCCTATCGTTAACCAGAGACTATAAAAAAGTCCCGCCATTTCAATTGACGGGACTAATCTATATAAATACCGTGAGTGGTAAATGGAGAGCAATATACCGTTAGGCTACTAACTTAATACTGGCGTACTGCCAACTGCCTACTGATTACCAGTTGGCGTAAACAGCTTGCTCTTATCCACTTTTTCCACTTCCATATTATCTTTCAAATCTTTGGTGATGGTTGCAAATGGAGCAGACACCACCTCGTCACCGGCTTTTAAGCCTGATAATACCTGTATATTGGTATCATCCTGTATACCGGTGGTAACCTGTACCTGTTTTACCTTGCCTGCGCTGTATACAAATACATATTCTTTTACCGGTTCGCTGATGGCCGGCTTCGATTTATCGTCGTCCTTTTTAACACCGGTGCTGTCTTTTTTCGGTATACGCGTAGTTACAGATTGTATAGGTACAGATAACGCACGGGCGTGATTAGTGTTGATATCCACAGTTGCGGTCAGTCCCGGGCGGAAAGGCACCTGGTTAGCTGCAGTTTTTACCAGTAATGCCTGGTACGATGCAGGATTGATTCTTACTTTAACAGTAAAGTTAGTGACCTGGTCGGCGTTGGTACCTACAACGTTTGCAGCGCTGCCTATTTCGATTACAGCGCCGCCGAAAGTTTTACCATAAAATGCGTCTACCTCAATTTTTGATGAGTCGCCAAGCTTAATGCGGTTGATGTCGTTTTCGTTTACGTCAACGTTTACATCTAACTGGCTAAGATCAGATATGGTCATAATTTCGGTACCGGCAAATTGTTGTGTACCTAACACGCGTTCTCCTTTTTGTACCGACAATTTTGATATAACACCGTCAACTGGTGCGTAAATGCTTGTTTTAGCCAAATTATCCTGGGCTTCTTTAACAGACGCCTGTGATTGCGCCAAGCCGTAAGTTGAGCCTATTACGTTTTGCTTTGCAGCTTCCAGGCCGGCCTTTGCACCTTCATAGCTTGCTTTGGCAGCGTCAAATTCGGCAGCGGTTAACACTTTGTTATCATACAAAATTTTATCGCGTTTGTAAATGGCCGCCTGGTTTTCATAAGTCGCCTCAGCTTGCTTTAGCATCTGGCTTGAATTGCCAACGCTTGCCTTCTGCGTATTGTAGGCGGCTACTGTGCGATCATAGCCAGACTGCAAGATATCCGGGCGGATTTTGCAAAGCAACTGGCCTTTTTTAACCACATCGCCTTCCTTTATCGGCAGTTCAACAATCTCACCCGAAACCTCCGGGCTGATTTTTACCTCAACATGCGGCTTAATCTTTCCGCTGGCCGATACCGATTCATTAATATCGCGGTCTGCAGCTTTTTCTGTAGCCACCTGCGTTTTCTTAGGTTTGCCAATCATACCGGTTGCATTTGCTATTATCAGCAGCACAACCAGCGAGCCCAACGCTATCAGAACATATTTAGTAGTTTTTCCCATGATTCTTGTTGATTTCGGTCCCGATAATATCGGGACGGATTTTGTATGTTTTAGAGTTATTAGTCAATTTTATTCATTCGCACATCTGCACGTTACAACGTTATCGTATTACCTAAGTAATAGTCAATAACCTTGCTGCGGAATATCACCTGGTATTGAGCTTCAATCATATCGTTTTGCGACTTATTAAAGTTGGTTAGCGCCGTATTGTAATCAAGCGTATTTACAAAGCCTGCATCATAACGCTGCTTGGTAACGTTTAAAGCTTCTTTGTTTGAATTAAACGTTTGCAGGGCCGATTGATAACTTTTTTCCGCGGCAGACAAATCAAGTGTAGCCTGGATGATGGTTTTACTTAAATTATTTTTGGCGATACGTGTATTCAGCTCGGCATTCTGATAAGCCAACTGAGCCTTTCTAACTGCTGTGCGTGTGGCGAAATGATTAAAAATAGGTATCTGCAAACTCAAGCCTACCGATTGGTTAAAGTTGTTGTTCAACTGGCTGCCAAATGAAACCGGCGACAGGGTTTGTACTACATTGGGAACGACAACGTTTTGGTTGGTGCCCTCAACCGTACCTATAACTGTGGTACCGGTTCCGGGTTGCGTAGTAACGTTTTGAGCTTGATTTGAATAGCTGGAACCCAGACCTCCAAACAATGCCAACGTTGGATAATATGCACCCTTTGCCACTTTTATCGCTTGCGCGTAAACCTGCTGCTGTAATTCGGCCAGCTTTATATCAGGGTTAGTTGTGAATGCTGTTTTAATAACTTCGGTAGCATCATAAACAGTTTTTATGTCTGTCAATTTGCTGATATCAGGTTTTTGAACGGTTATATTTGTAGATGGGTCCATCTCCATGTATTGTTTCAATACCAATATGGCAAGGTCAACCTGGTTTTGCGCATTTGTTAAATTAAGCTCGGCTGTTGAAAGCTGCGACTTTGCCTGCGCTAAATCAGCAAGGGTTGCATTACCTTGGTCGAAGTTCTTTTGTGCACGGTCTAAAGTTATTTTAGCCAGGTCAATCTGTTGCTTTGCGGCAATCACCAGGTCCTGGTCGGTAAGGATGGTCAGGTAGTCGGTAACCACGTTCAGCAACAGGTCATTCTTTATTTTGGCTGTGCTGGTTTTGTCAACGTCGAGCGTTAATTTATTTTGGATGATTTGGTTGCGCAGTTGCCCCCCCTGGAATAGCGTAACCTGCGCTTGCGCACTGGCATTAAGGTTAAAGGTTGACTGTGCAAACGCGAAAGCACCCAATACCTGGGTTTTACCAAAATAATAACCACCCTGCCCGTTTGCATTTAAGCTTGGCAACTGGTTGTACTTAGCTGCCGCGTAGTCTTCGGAAGCTGATTGTTCGGTTATCAATGCCTGCTTAATAGTAAGGTTATTAGCCAAAGTGCGGTTCACCGCCTCCTGCAGACTAATAACTTCCTGTGCATTTGCAGTAAAGCCGGTTATGCCTAAGCATAAGGTGCTTAATATAGCCGTCTTTTTTAATTTTAATATATATTGAATCATAAGGTTATTTTCGTTCATGAGACATTGTTAATAGTTTTATGGCAACTACAATCGCCCGGCCTTTTTTCTAAATTATTAATACATTTAGACCAGTTTCGGTCCAGCCGGTAAAGCAGAAACTGCTATGAACCATGAACCATTAACAATTAGCCAATAAAAATGTACCTGGTAAAAACACCCTGGCTGCTTAAAAAGCTGTATCCCAACTTCGTATGGCACGCCGAATATACCCCCCGGTGCATTTATCTCACTTTTGACGATGGCCCTATACCAATTGTTACACCGTTTGTTTTAAATATTTTAAAGCAGTACAATGCCAAAGCTACATTTTTTTGCATTGGCGACAACGCAGGCAAGCATCCTGACATTTTTGAGCAGGTTAAAAATGACGGGCACGCTATAGGCAATCACACCTACAATCACCTTAAAGGCTGGGATACGGAAGACCAAACTTACCTGGATAACTTTTTGCAGGCTGATAAGCTGATGGATACAAAACTGTTTCGTCCACCTTATGGCCGGATGAAAAAATCTCAGCTAAAATTGCTGCAGCAAGCAAAACCGGGTTTGCAGGCTATTATGTGGAATGTTCTATCAGCTGACTTTGATTTAAATATTACGCCTGAAAAATGCCTGGATAATGTGCTGAAGAATACCAGAAGCGGCGATATGGTGCTTTTTCATGATAGCCTTAAGGCTAAAGAGCGCATGGAGTACGCACTGCCACGAGCGATGGAAATTTGGAGTAGGGAGGGGTATGAGTTTAGGGCGATAGGGGAATAAAAATGTTTAAAGATTACGAAGCAACCTATAAAAGAATAGAACGCCAATTAAAGGAACTTCGAGGTTAACAGACGACGTTCGCTAAAGTTATCGATCCTTCCTAATCTCTAATCACCAGTCTCTAATCTCTATTTAGAACTTATCCAAATAACAATTGTACATTACCCTGACTTCCTTTTAACCCTATTTTTTGTAAATTCGCCGCAACGGCACTTAGCCAATAAGTTAACCGTTAATTTCTATTACTCACCCAAAAATCAAATACGAAATGGCTTTTGATTTAGATATGATCAAAAAGGTTTACGACCGCTACAGCACCCGCATCGATGCTGCCCGTAAAGCCACCGGTAAACCGCTTACTTTAACCGAAAAGATATTATATGCCCACCTTTCTGAAGGCGATGCTCACAAAGCATTTGGCCGCGGGGTGGATTATGTCGATTTCGCACCCGACCGTGTGGCAATGCAGGATGCTACTGCGCAGATGGCGCTGCTGCAGTTTATGCAGGCGGGCAGGCCACAGGTGGCTGTGCCTTCTACTGTGCATTGCGATCACCTAATACAGGCCCGCGACGGCGCGACTACCGACTTACAGATTGCTAAAGACGTTAACCAGGAAGTTTACGATTTCCTGGCTTCGGTATCAGATAAATATGGCATCGGTTTCTGGAAACCCGGTGCAGGTATCATCCACCAGGTAGTGTTGGAAAACTATGCTTTCCCTGGCGGTATGATGATTGGTACCGACTCGCATACACCTAACGCAGGTGGTTTGGGTATGATTGCCATTGGTGTTGGCGGTGCTGATGCCTGCGATGTAATGGCCGGCCTGCCATGGGAACTTAAATTCCCTAAGCTGATTGGTGTAAAGTTAACCGGAAAGCTATCTGGCTGGACTTCTGCTAAAGATGTTATCCTGAAAGTTGCCGGTATACTTACCGTAAAAGGCGGTACAGGCGCTATAGTTGAATATTTTGGAGAAGGTGCTGAATCACTTTCAGCAACCGGAAAAGGCACCATCTGTAACATGGGTGCTGAGATAGGCGCTACTACTTCTATCTTCGGATACGATGAGAAAGCCGCCACTTATTTGAGAGGCACTAAACGCGCTGATATAGCAGATATGGCTGACGCGGTTAAAGAACACCTAACCGGCGATGCTGAAGTTTATGCAAACCCTGCCGATTACTTCGACCAGGTTATAGAGATAAACCTCGACGAGCTGGAGCCACATGTTAATGGTCCTTTCACACCGGATCTGGCATGGCCAATATCTAAATTTGCTACTGCTGTTAAAGAGAATAACTGGCCGGTAAAACTGGAAGTGGGCCTGATAGGTTCATGTACCAACTCCTCATACGAGGATATTACCCGTTCGGCTTCTATCGCCAAACAGGCTATAGATAAAAATTTAAAAACCAAGGCAGAATTCACTATTACGCCTGGCTCTGAGCTTGTGCGTTACACTGTTGACCGCGACGGTTACCTGGACACATTTGGCCAGATGGGCGGTGTGGTGCTGGCTAATGCCTGTGGCCCGTGTATAGGCCAATGGGCACGTCATACAGACGACCCTACCCGCAAAAACTCTATCATCACATCGTTCAACCGCAACTTTGCTAAACGCCAGGATGGTAACCCAAATACCCACGCATTTGTGGCATCACCCGAAATTGTGACTGCTTTTGCAATTGCCGGCGATCTTACCTTCAACCCCCTAACCGATTACCTGACCAACGAACAAGGTGAGCAGGTTAAGTTTGACGAGCCGCAGGGTATAGAAATGCCGCTTGCAGGATATGCCGTTAAAGATGCCGGTTACCAGGCCCCTGCCGAAGATGGCAGCGGCGTTAACGTTATCGTTAGCCCGACATCATCACGTTTGCAGTTATTGGAGCCATTCGCCGCATGGGAAGGCACCGATATTACCGGCTTAAAGCTGTTGATAAAGGCTAAAGGCAAATGTACCACCGACCATATTTCGATGGCTGGCCCATGGCTAAAATTCCGTGGCCACCTGGATAATATTTCCAACAATATGCTGATTGGCGCTATCAACTATTTCAACCTGACTGCTGATAGCGTTAAAAATGAATTGACCGGCGAATACGGCCCTGTACCTGCTACGCAGCGCGATTACAAAGCGCATGGCATCGGCTCGATAGTAGTTGGCGACGAAAACTATGGCGAAGGCTCCTCACGCGAGCACGCAGCAATGGAACCGCGTCACCTGGGCGTTCGTGCCATATTGGTAAAATCATTTGCCCGTATCCACGAAACCAACCTGAAGAAACAAGGCATGCTGGGCATAACCTTCGCCGACAGCGCCGATTACGATAAAATCCAGGAAGATGATATTATCGATATCACCGGCTTAACTGAATTTGCCCCTGGTAAACAGTTAACCGTTGTATTGCATCACAAAGATGGCAGCACCGAGTCATTCGCGGTAAACCACACTTACAATGCACAGCAGATAGAGTGGTTTAAAGCCGGCGGCGCGTTGAACATCATCCGCAGGCAAATGGCCTCGTAAGAGAGGTAAAAGCTAAAAAGGCGAAAGCCGAAAGGTTATTTATGGAAGCCTTCCCGTTTTGGGGAGGCTTTTTATTTACGTTGACATTTTCCGTTCTAATCCCGGTTCCATCGTAAAGTCTTAAAAATTCGCTAATATCGTTTCTACAATTAAACAGATGGCTAATCTTATCAAGAAACGGGGTTGGGTATTACTCATTGTGGTTCTACCGCTGTTTACATTTTCTCAAAAATTATCGCCAAAATCAAAACAAGTAAAAGCTGCCTGGGAGGCATTAAATAAGCATCCGGATTCAAAGCAGCTACAACTCGCTTATTTGAAAATTTTTCCATCAAACAAGCCGGACTTTATCGCGGTATTTGACCCTGATGATTTCAACCAATTGTACGACGAAAGCAACAAATACATCGATTCATTTATTGAATTAGTCAAATACTATCCTGTACAAGTGATTGATAAAGTAATTAATATAGGCAAGGACATGAAGTGGAAAGCAGATGCTACAGGCTATTTGCAGCACGGCATAGTGAAAGTGGGCATCAACCAGACGAAGATATTTTCAAAAAAACTGAACTCATTATCATCAAAACAAAAAGTACACTTAATCACATTCCTGGCGAACGAAGAAGGTATTAAACACGACCAAAATTACCAGGAATTAATAAACGCCTTAACCAAAATCGGCGAAAAAGCATTGGCCAATAAATTTGAAGCTGCCAGAACGGAGCGAAAAAAGGAGAAAGAGTAAGAAGACCGTTGAGACTTACGAAGTTTTAAAAACTTCGTAAGTATGACGGACCTTAAAGTCATTGGCCTTTCACAACTCTCTTCAGCACGAGCAAATTTTGCCCGTTTAAGCTGTAGCCGGATATGTTACTTTGATACAGGTTAACCCGCTTATCGTAATACAGCACTACCACAGGCGATTGCTGCATTACCAGGTTATCCATTTCGCGATAAAGCGCGTAACGTTTTTCGTCGTTTGCTTCGTGGTAGGCCTGTTCAAACAGCTTATCGAATTGTTTATTGTTGAACCCTGTGTAGTTAGGACCAAATGGAATTTTATTTTTTGAATAAAAAACGGACATGTAATTCTCGCCGTCCGGGTAATCAGCCAGCCAGGAGCCGTAGAAAAAGTTAATCCCGTTTTTTGATACCAGCTCGCGCAGGCTGGCGCCCTGGGTAATTTCTACGCTGGTTTTTATACCCACGCGTTCAAGTTGGCCCTGCACATATTCAATCAGCCCGCGATAGCCCACGGTGGTATGCAGCACAATTTCGGGCAGGCCTTTGCAATTCGGGTAACCTGCTTCTTTTAACATCTGTCGCGATTTCTCAGGGTTATAATCATAGCCCTTAACCAACGTAGCATCATAGCCCGGCATACCCATCGGTATAAAGCCTGCAACACCGGGTGACCCCATGCTGTTGCGCAAATATTTTATCATCTTTTGCTTGTCAATAGCAAAGTTGATAGCCTGCCGTATTTTCAGCTTCCTTAACGGCGATGATTTTACAATCGCCAAGTTGGTATCAACCAGCATACCAAGATAAATGGTATTGGTTAAGGGCCCCGTGCTTAAGGTAAACTTGCCTTTGTATTTCTGCGTGATCTGCCCCGACTTTGTTAAAATATCATCGCGATAGCTGCCGTCAATGTCATTTAAAAAATCGAGTTTTTTGCTGATGAAGTTCATGAAGGCCGTTTGCTTGTCGCCGATAAAGGTGGCGCGTATAGCATCCAGCTTAGGCAGCGGGCTGCCGTCCTTATCTTTTTCCCAATAATTTTCATTTTTTAAAAGCACCAACACTTCGCCGTCTTTCCAATACTTAAATTTAAACGGCCCCGTACCGATGGGATGCTGCCTGAAATCTTTTCCATAATGGTCTACCACCTCATACGGCACAACGGAGCAATATTGGGCAGTAAGCAGGCTGGGCAGCGGCGGAAATGGCTGCCTTAACTTTACCTGGAAGGTGCTATCGTTTATCGCCCTGAACGGAGTATCACATACTTTATCGCTGAATATCCATGAACCAGAAGAAGCTACTTTCGGGTCGAGCAGGCGCTGGAAGCTGTACACAAAATCGGAAGCGACAACCTTACGGCCTTTGCCGTCTTTAAATAAAGGGTCGTCGTGGAAATGCACATCATCACGCAAGTGGAATGTGTAAAGCAATTCATTCGGAGAAATCTCCCAGCTTTTAGCGATGCATGGCCGGGTTTTCAGGCTATCGTCAATCTGTACCAGGCCGTTAAAAACCTGGTTTATCATCCAGATGGCGTTCTGGTTGCGGGCAAATGCAGGGTCAAGGGTGCTCAGGTTTTCATCAAGATTGATACTGAATACGGTTTTTTTATTGGATGATGGATTGGTATTGCAGGAAAAGCAAACGCAAAGCAGGATGATTAATTTGAAGATTTGGAGATGCGAAAACGTGCCTGCTTTAAAATGCGTCATTACTTTTTAAAGTTAGGCATTTTTGAGTGGCTATGATAGGTGGGACTTTGTATGGAATGTCAAATTAACAGGGAAAAGGTCTTTAAAACTTCGTCATTGCGAGACCGGTTGCTTGCAACCGGTAATCGAAGCAATCTCTGCAACAAAAACGGGCTTAGGTGAATCTAGCCTAAGGGTGACCTCAATGCAGGCGGACAGGAAACCCTGCTGATTATTGCTCCGGTGCAGTATGTTGCAGAGGTTGCTTCGAAGCCGACTACAAGTAGTCAGCCTCGCAATGACGTGAAGGCGGCTCTGTCTTTTTGTTCTTAACTACCCTATCTTCCTGTTTACAATCTCAATGATCTCCTTTTCCAACGCAATCGCTTTACTTTCAACCTCATTGCCATCTGTCAAAATCTTCTCTACAAAAGCTTTATCCTTATAGCCGGAAGCATTAATTTTCACATTCATAAATGCGCCGATCACTGCGCTGCGGGCGCACAGGGCTGCAACGCCGGCATCGGTTACAGAGTTGGGGTTGCCGGTTTCTGCCATGGCTTTAATAACTGTGAGGCTGTCGCACGCGGTTTGCATCACTTTAAATGGCACTTCAATCGCATAACGGGTGGCATCCTGTATGGCTTTATCTCTTGCGGCTTTCTCTTCATCGGTTGATTTTGGCAAAGCAAAGCCTTCCATTATTCTATTGAACGCGGCAGTATCTTCGTCAACCAGTTTTACCAGCTCATCTTTATACTGCTGCCCTTTTTCGGCCCAGTCGCTGAATTCTTTCCAGCGGTCGTCCCATCCTTTTTTGTGTGATGACAGGTTGGCCACCATCGTTGTCAATGCAGCGCCTAATACACCCATGTAGGCTGAGATTGAGCCACCACCAGGCGCAGGGCTTTCACTGGCTGTTTCATCGGCAAAATCTATCAGCGTCATTGAGGCGAGCTTTGAAGAGGCCTTATCTTTTAACTGGTATTCAATTATCCTTTCTTCAGGCACAAATGGCGACAGCTCCGACAAGCCCATCGATTTAATGGCAATCTTAACCAGCTCTTTCTCACTCACCCCTACCGATCGCTGTTGCTTCAGCAGGAAATATTTACCGGCATCAAGCATAGCTTTTAATGGGACCAGTCCCACCAGCTCGCTGCCGGTAACGCGCATACCGCGATCAGCCGCCTTATTGCAAACCTCATCGAAAGCCACGTGCAGTGGCGTAATTTCGATATTGGTCAGGTTCATCGAAATCTGGGCGATGCCGTATTCTTCAATGTACCAGCCAATCGCTTTTACCGATTTTAATGAGCCGGGGATAGACTTTGGCTTGCCGTTTTCGTCGTTGATGATTTTGCCATTAATCGGGTCGCCCTCGCGCATTACCCGGCCCGCTTCGCGTACGTCAAAAGCAATGGAGTTTGCCCTGCGGGTTGAGGTTGTATTCAGGTTTACGTTATAGGCTATCAAAAAATCACGTGCGCCGACAACCGTGCCACCACGCCTGGCATCAAATTCCTGCGGACCGAAGTCGGGTTTCCATTCCGGTTGTTTTATCTTCTTAAAAAAGCCTTCATATTCGCCCGCCCTTATCACGGAAAGGTTACTGCGCTTTTTATCCGGTTGTGCATATTCATACAAATAAGCCGGGATACCCAATTCCTCTCCTACCCGCTTTGCCAGCTTGCGTGCATATTCAGCAGTTTCTTCCATGCTGATATTAGCAATCGGTATCAGCGGACAAACATCTGTAGCGCCCATGCGCGGGTGTTCACCTTTGTGTTTACTCATATCGATTAGCTCGCCCGCTTTTTTTATAGCCAGGAATGCCGCATCGATAACCTGCTGCGGTTCGCCAACAAAAGTTACGACTGTTCGGTTAGTCGCTTTGCCGGGGTCGACATTTAGAAGCCGTACACCTTCAACGGATTCCACTTCATCGGTAATCTGTTTAATGATATCAAGGTTTACCCCTTCAGAGAAATTGGGAACGCATTCGATTAGTTTTGTCATAGGTCAGTTGTCATTAGTTATTGGTATCGGTTTGCTCGAAGAGATTTGACAACTTTTAAAATTTGTCAAATCTAAAATCATTTATAAAAGTATCGGCTTTAATTTCCCCTGCTGATATAGTATTTCACGGTAATCGTTAACCGGGTAGGCTTGTATATCTGCCCGCTTTCCCGGCGCTAAAGTGCCGCGGTCATCCAGGTTTAAAGCTTTGGCTGCGCGATAGGTTAATCCGGCGAAAACTTCGGCGGTGCTTAGCTTTTCGGCGGCGCTCATTACAGCTGCCTGCATCAGCAAATCTCCCATGGGGGCCGAGCCGGGGTTCCAGTCGCTGGCAATGGCGAGGCAAGCGCCGGCATCGAGTAATTTACGGGCAGGCGCATATTGCATCCCCAGGCCAAGCGATGCGCCAGGCAAGGTTACGGCAACGGTGCTGGAATCGGCCAGCAATTCTATTTCATTATCTCCGCTCGCTTCCAAGTGGTCGGCCGATACCGCGTTTGTTTTAACAGCAACCGCGCTTCCGGCGGTGGTAAACTGGTCGGCATGAACGGTTAAATCAAAGCCCATCTGTTTGGCTTTGATTAGGTAGATGGTCGCATTATCCGCATTAAAAGCACTTTCCTCGATAAATATATCTACCCGTTTTGCCAGGTTTTCTTTTTTGATGACTGGCAGCAGGTCATTTAAAATATGTTCAAGATATTCGGATTGGCTACCGTTAAAATCTTTCGGCACTATATGAGCTGCCAGGCAGGTAGCGACAATGCTTGCTTTTGTTTGCGCTGATGCGGCTTTTATGGTACGTAATTGCTTTAACTCCTGTTCTACAGATAAGCCATAGCCGCTTTTTACCTCGATGGTGGTAACGCCTTCTGATAAATGGCGTTCAATCCGTTGCCCCAATAACCGGGTTAATGTTTCTTCATCAGCCGCACGGGTTTGTGTCACCGAATCCCAGATGCCACCGCCGGCTTTGGCAATTTCCAAATAAGTTTTGCCCTGTATACGCATGGCGTAATCCTTAGCACGGCTTCCCGCAAAACAGATATGTGTATGGCAATCAACAAAGCCGGGGAGCAGTACGCTATCTCCTTCAACTTCTTTTATACCGGCTGCGGGATGTTCCTTTCGTAATTGCTCAAAATCACCGACAGCCAGGATTAATCCATTTTCAACCAGCAGGCCACCGTTGATAATTACCTGTAATTGTTCATCCCTCAGCCCACCTTTTAAGGGCATGCCGGTTAAGGGAAGGATTTGGGTAAAGGGGCCGATTAATTGCATTGTTTATTCTTTTGTCTGAACTCGAATTTATAGAATTTAAGAATTACCGGAATTCGCTTTGAATAATCCGTTATTCCCTTTGATTCGAGTTCTGATTTAAACTATTCAGTAATTCTATAAATTCTTTAATTCTATGAATTCGGGTTCAGATGATTTACCACACTTTCAGGTCAAACTTATCCGCCCATTCCTGTGCCTTGTCATAACCGGCGTCGGTATGACGGAAAATCCCCATTGCAGGATCATTGTACAATACGCGTTTTAAGCAGGTATCGGCTCTTTCGGTGCCATCGGCAAGCACCACCATACCGGCGTGCTGCGAATAGCCCATGCCTACGCCACCACCGTGGTGGAACGATACCCAAGTTGCGCCGCCGGCCGTATTCGCCATCAAATTGAGCAATGGCCAGTCGGATACGGCATCTGAGCCGTCTTTCATGGATTCTGTTTCCCGGTTTGGTGATGCTACAGAACCGCAATCCAAATGGTCGCGACCAATTACAATCGGGCCTTTTACTTTGCCGGTGCGTACCAGCTCATTAAAAAGCAAACCGGCCTTTTCCCTGTCGCCCATGCCCAGCCAGCAAATGCGTGCCGGTAATCCCTGGAACGAAATCTTCTCCTGAGCATTAGTAAGCCATTTGGCCAAAGGTTTATCTTTCGGAAACAACTCCATCAACGCGCGGTCGGTTGTAAAAATATCTTCCGGGTCGCCGGATAAGGCTACCCACCTAAACGGCCCTTTGCCCTCGCAAAACAAGGGACGAATATAAGCCGGTGTAAAACCGGGGAAGTTGAATGCATTTTGCTCACCGCCCTGTCGCGCAAATTCGCGCAGGTTATTACCATAGTCGAATGTTATGGCGCCGCGTTCCTGCAATTGCAGCATGAGGCCTACATGGCGGGCCATGCTGGCCAGCGACAGCTTTTTATATTTTGCAGGGGCTGACTTTCGTAATGTCGACGCATCTGATAATGATAGTCCGTTCGGAACATAACCGTTCAGGGGGTCGTGCGCCGAGGTTTGGTCGGTGAGCAGGCCGGGGATGAAGTTGTCCTGCAATAGCCTCTCGAGCATATCGCCGGCATCGCTCACCAAACCTACCGACAGTGGTTCACACTCCTGCATCGCAAGTTTCACCCAAGACATCGCCTCGTCATAACTATGCGTCATCCTGTCAATGTATCCGCTGTCAATTCTTTTTTGTATGCGGGTGGCATCCACATCTGCGCCTAAAAATACTGCACCTGCCATTGTTGCCGCCAGTGGCTGAGCGCCGCCCATGCCCCCTAAACCGGCACTAACAATGAGCGTGCCGTCCAAATCATCATCAAAATGCTGGCGACCAGCTTCCACAAATGTCTCGTATGTACCCTGCAATATACCCTGTGTGCCGATATATATCCAGCTGCCTGCGGTCATTTGCCCGTACATCATCAGGCCTTTGGAGCGCAGTTCGTTAAAATGTTCCCAGTTTGCCCAGGCAGGTACCAGGTTGCTGTTGGCAATCAAAACACGCGGCGCCTCCGGGTGGCTACGGATTATCCCCACCGGCTTGCCCGACTGCACCAATAACGAATGATGCTCATCCAGCTCCAGCAGCAGCTCGATTATCTTGCGCAGCGATTCCGGGTTGCGGGCCGCCTGGCCGATGCCACCGTAAACTACCAGCTCATCCGGGTTTTCGGCAACCTGCCCGTCAAGATTATTGAGCAGCATGCGCAGGGGCGCTTCGGTTTGCCAGCTTTTGGCGTGCAGCTGCATACCGCGCGGCGCCTTGTACACCGGGTGACTGGCGTAGGTTTTAATAAATTCCGAACTCGTCATCGTTAATATCTATTTGGTTTGAAATTGCTGTATGGTTGATTGTATTCAATAATTCGCCGCTGGTAACCAGGCGATGTATGGCATTCATGTCGTCGGCAAAAATGCGGTCGTCATCAATATGTGGAACGCTTTCGCGCACCAAAGCATGGCAGGCTTCTACTATCGGCGTCGATTTTAACGGCCGGCGGAAATCCATTGCCTGTGCAGCATAAAGCAGCTCGATGGCCTGTATATATTCCAGGTTATCTATTACCTGGTGTAATTTCCGGCCGCTGATGGAACCCATCGACACGTGATCTTCCTGGCCAAGCGAGGTAGGCACACTATCCGCGCTGGCCGGGAAGCAAAGGGTTTTATTTTCGGTTACCAAGGCCGCAGTTGTGTATTGCGGTATCATCAGGCCGGAATTTAAACCGGCATTGGCCGTTAGCAATTTTGGCAGACCGTAGCGCCCTTCGCTCATCAGGTAACAGCGGCGGTCGGCTATGTTGCCGATTTCTGCGGCCGCTATAGTGGCATAGTCCAATACCATCGCCAATGGCTGGCCATGGAAATTACCGCCACTGATGGTATCATCCGCATTAAAAACTATGGGATTGTCGGTAACCGAGTTCAATTCTACTTCAGTCAGCTCTTTTAAATGCAGCCAGGCGTTGCGCGAAGCACCATGCACCTGCGGCATGCAGCGTAGGGAATATGGGTCCTGCACACGGTCGCAGTTTTCATGCGAATTGCATATTTCCGAATCTTCCAGCAACACGTGCAATCGTTTGGCTACCAGCTTTGTGCCCTTATAAGGCCTTAGTTGGTGCAATCTTTCATCAAAGGGACGCCTCGAACCCATCATGCCTTCCAGCGACATTGCGCCTATTATATCAGCGCGGTTCAAAGCATCGTCCAGGCGTTGCACTGCCTTTATAGCAAAAGAGAGGATAAATTGCGTACCGTTTATTAGGGCCAGCCCTTCTTTCGGACCAAGTATCAAAGGTTGCAAGTTATGTGTAGCCAGCGCTTTTGCGGCAGGTGTACGTTCGCCCTTATCGAAGACCTCACCAAATCCAATCAATGGTAAAAACAGGTGGGCCAGCGGCGCTAAATCACCCGATGCACCCACCGAGCCCTTCTCGGGAACTACCGGGATAATATCATTATCGATATGCCAGTTGATGCGCTCCAATGTCGCCAGCGCAATCCCGGAAAATCCCTGCGCCAATGCCTGAACCTTGGTAATCAGCATTAGCTTAGCAATTTCCTGCGGGATGGGATTACCCACGCCTACGCTATGGCTTTTTAATAAGTTTGATTGCAGCAGCGAGGTATCATCTTCGGATATGCGCGTATCGCAAAGCGGGCCGAAGCCCGTATTTATGCCATACACAGCATGATGGCCGTGTGCTATCTTTTGAACCTCGCGCCATGAAGCTTGTATCTTTTCCGAAGCAGTGGCATCAATTACACCTCTTACTTTTCCGGCGGCGATGTCGAGGCAAGTTCCGATACCCAGGTGGCTGATGCCATAGTTAAATATATTACTCATTGACTTTGACTTCAATTTTATAAATCCATTCTTTTAACATTTCATCAAGGCGCTCATCACCATACAAACTGGGTTGTTGTTTTCGCCATGCTTTGTTTGGCTGATAAAAATCCATGTCATATGCAATTTCATATACGGTGTCGTCTATTGATTCATCAACGTCCGAATCGTCCGCCCACGCCTCACTTTGAAAATATTTAATTAGTTCGTACCTGGCAGTTCCGTCTGATTCCAGGATTCTGTTTAAAACATTTATAACTTCCGCTGCAGATTTCATTTCCCTGTCTCCAGAAGCTCAATTTGATGAATATTTAATTTATCGCTTATCTGACTGGCGAGATTGACTGTTTTAAAAACTTTTTCCATTGCGCTTATGCTGGATAGCAATTGCCTGCAATTTGGTTCATCAACAAGCATATCATCCATCGCCAGTAATATCGCGTCCCATACCGGCATTATCTGCGCCAGCAAAACACGACCGTTATCGGTTAGCTGCACCAATTGCCGGCGGCCGTCATCAGCACAAGTTGCGCTGGTAACGAGGCCCCTATTTTTTAAATTGGTGATTAACTGGCTTGCGGCAGGGTGCGAAACTTCGGTCTGCTCGCTCAATTCCTTTATCGACAGCGATTCATTCTTCGACAATAAATAAAATACCGGGAACCAGCTGGCATCAAAATCTATACCCTCATTCTGATAAGCGCGGTTAATTTCTGCCAGGAAGTTCTCGCTCAGACGGCGCAAACGGCTGCCTAATGCAAGGTATCCCAGACTTTGGTATAAATTCATGGTGCAATTTATATAAGTGCTTATATAATTGCAAGTATTATTTCTTTTTGCTTTGGATTAGGAACTTTTGGGATTTTTTTTTCAAAAAGTGCTGACACTAATTTGTGAGTAATTTCGCATTTTTTTGCGTGGCAGTCAGGGTAAAAAGTGCATTTCTGACCCATAAACGCACTTTTAATAAGGAAGTAGATGAATTTTACTGTACACACTATTTTAGTGTGTACAGCAACAAAAATTACCGATTATAGATTTTTACTAAAGATTAGTCGTTCGTCCGTTTATTTTTTAACCAATACCAGCCCAAATTGGCGGCGATGATGAAATGGTTAAAAACTGTAGGGAAAAGCCCGTAGTAACGCTTCATAATATCGAAACGTTCTTTTAAGCTTTGCCGATGGCGGGCCTTAGACATACCACCGACGAGATATTTAGCCACATACCCATCAACCTTAACAATTTTCTTAGCCTTTTTTGCGGCGCTGAGTATCCAGTCGATGTCGGCGCTCAGTTGGTAGCGGTTGTCATACAAACCGGTTAGCGAGCGGCGGATATAAATGGCCTGGTGACTTACGCTCATACCATATTTAAAGCTGCGCCAGGTAAATTTCTCCGGAATTTTATGGCGACGGCGGCCAAGGCTTTCGCGGGCATCATTTACCATTTCGGTCTCGCCGTAGTAAATATCGGCATCAGGGGCGGTATCAAATACTTTTTCGACGGTTGTCGGCTCAAAAAATTCATCGCCCGAATTCATGAAGATGACGTAGTCGCCGGTAGCCAGTTGAAGGCCTTTGTTCATGGCATCGTAGATACCTTTGTCTTTTTCGCTTAACAGTTGCGCGATGCGGTCTTTATACCCTTCGATGATTTGCAGGGTACCATCGGTTGATTTACCATCGATGACGATGTATTCGATATTGGTGTAAGTTTGATTGGTGATTGACTGTATGGTGCGCTCAATGTCCCTTGCGTTGTTGTAAACTACGGTGATGACGGAGAGGGTTGGGTGAGATTTAGTCATAATTAGGTACCTGCTAACGAAAATCAAAAAGGGGTGTCATGCTGAGGTACTCGAAGCATGAGCGCAGTGGCCTGTACGGCAACCCCGCATGTGGGCAATGGCCTTTGCACTCACCTTTCGAGTACCTCAGGGTGACACCCAACTGTAACCGCGCCAGCAATGACCAAATTTTATATGCACCCAAGTTCGTCATCTGTTCAATATCGATTGATAAACCGCGATATATTTTTCTGCCACGCGTTCGTTGCTGAAGTTATTCAAAACCTTGTTGCGTGCATTGGCGGCCAGCTTGGGTTTATTGGCTACGGCTGTTAGCACGTAGTGCATCCCCGTAGCGAAATCGGCGGCAGATTTATATTCGGCCAGGTACCCATTTTTTAAATGGTCTACCATATCCGGTATGCCCCCTGTATTAAAGGCTACCACGGGCGTTGCGCAGGCAAGGGCCTCCATTACGGTATTGGGCAGATTATCCTCTATCGCCGGGGAAACAAAAACATCAGCCAGGCTATAAAGGGTAGCCAGTTCTTCCTGCAAGGTTATAATGCCAACCTCATGCACCTTAAATGGAAACAGCCCGATATCAAATGCCTTATTTTTGCCGAATATCACAATCTCCACATCACGCACATCGGTAAAATTATTTTTGAGGATATCCATCGCCTCAACCAGGTAAGAAATCCCTTTTCGCCTGTCCATAATATTGGCAGCGCCGAAAAGTATAACTTTCGCAGTCGGACTAATACCCAGCTTTTCGCGGGCGGCGGTATTATCTTTTGGTGAAAATATTTCGGTATCTATCGGGTTGGGGATGGTCTCGATGCGAAAATCTTTAAGCAGGGTGCTTGTCCGGGCCACGTCGGCCAACCAATGACTGCAGGTTACAAATACCACATTCTTTGCGGCTTTAAGCATATACTTTTTGCGCATCAGTCCGCGGAACGACAAATCTTCACCATGCGGCTTACGCAACATCCAGCAGTTGCCGCACTCGTTTAAAAAATGGTCGCAATCGCCGGAGTAATGACAGCCGCCGGTAAAAGCCCACATATCGTGCAGCGTCCACACCACGGGCTTATTCAACTGAAAAAGCTGTTTTAAGTTTTTGATGGAGAGGAAACCGGAGTTAGTCCAGTGCAGGTGCAACAGGTCTGCGTATAAAATATCGGTTTGTTGGGTGATGTCGGTCCCGGCATCGGCAGAAGAAAAGGCAAACCTCACCGATTTATCCTTCGCCCTGAACCAGATAAAAGGCAGCCGCTCGTACAAAAAATTGATTTTTACTTTTAACCCGCTCCAAAAATCATGGACGATACTTTCGACAAGCGGCTCCTGGGTCTTCTTTTCCTGTACGCGCATACCAGCATCAACCTGCTGTAATTCCAGCGCTTTGAGCAGGCGCATGCAGGCGGCCGGCGCGCCGCCACCGGCATCAGACGTGTTTATCAAGGTTACCTTCATCAAGCGGCGCTAATTATCACGGCAATTATAACAATTCTAAAATGAAAACTTTACTTTTGAGGTTGAAGAGCATGAAGGAAAGTAACCACGGAGCTGATTTGTACAAATAACAAAATGAACGTATTTGCTTATTTATTCCAGGACTGGCGTGCCAACAGGCAGAATTTTAAGGCACAGTCGGTTTTATTTGCGTTCAGGCTGGTGATGGTTTTTAACCGGTATATGGTTACCAAAATCATATTCTTCCCCTATTTTATGCTTTATCGCTTTTGGGTGGAATGGGTACTGGGCATCGAGCTGCCGCGCAAAACAACTGTAGGCAAGGGACTGTCGCTCTATCATGGCCAGGCGCTGGTAGTAAATAAAGGCACCATCATAGGCGAAAATTGCGTATTGCGCAACAGCACAACTATCGGTCACAAAAAACTGGCGGGTGGCACCTTTACCAAATGCCCCAGGATTGGAAATAATGTAGATATAGGCGCCAACGTTTGTATTATTGGCGATATTACTATCGGCGATAATGTGATTATAGGCGCGGGCTCGGTGGTGGTGAAGGATGTGCCATCGAATTGTGTGGTGGTGGGGAACCCGGCGAGGGTGTTGGAAAAATAATTTACCAAACCACATAGCGATGGGTTTAAAACCCATCGCTGTGGTTCGAAGGACAAAATATTTAATGGAACAAAATTTAACCGACCGCTCTTTCTGGAAAGCCTTTTGGGAATCGAGAAAAGGGCTGATATTTTATATTAAACAGAATTACGTTTTCGGCAATATCCTGTCGAAGCTGATTGCCGAAAAGAATGTAAAAAACGCCATTGAGCTTGGGGGCTTTCCTGGGTATTATGCCACCTATCTTAAAAAGTACGAGAAGCTGGACACCACCCTCTTCGATTATTACATTCACCAGGAACTCATTAACCAACTGCTCGAAAAAAACGGGTTAAAATCCGGAGACATCAATATTATTGAAGCCGACCTGTTTAATTACACGCCCGAAAAGCTTTATGATATGGTGTTATCTTTCGGTTTAATCGAGCATTTTAACGATACCAAAGCCATCATCGAAACCCACCTGCAATTTTTAAAACCCGGCGGCGTGTTGTTTATCACCCTGCCAAATTTTAAAAGCGTTAACGGCTGGGTACAGCGCAACTTCGACAAGGAAAATTACGACAAGCACAACATTAACAGCATGGATTTAACCCTGCTGAAAGATTGCTGCCGGCAGCTTGGTCTCAAAGATATCGAGGCTTATTACCATGGCAGGTTTACCGTTTGGCTGGAAAATAAATCGGAGCAGAGTGGTGTGGCAAAGGCTATTACCAAAGTCATTTGGGTAGCGGGCAAGGTGTTTACAAAGGTTATTCCGGTGGAGAGTAAGGCGCTATCGCCTTATATAGTAGTAAAGGCGGTTAAATAGTTCATATTCGCATATTGCGAGGGGCGACTCATCTTGTTTTAAATCCTGTAAAGTAGTATTTTAACCAAAAATTACGGGCGCAAAATTTTGCGTCTGTACGGGAAAATCATGTCATTATGAAAAAAATTTACCTGCTCCTTTTATCATCATTTTTTATCCAATCCGTTACCCGCGCGCAAAGCCAGGAAGTTTATTTTACATCCAGCCCTGCACTTACGCCAGACGGAAAAACTGTAATATTCAGCTACGAGGGCGACCTATGGAAAGCCGATTTAAACAACCCCATCGCTACGCGCATCACGGCCATGCAGGGCGAAGAAACGCTGCCGCGTGTTTCGCCGGATGGAAAATGGCTGACCTTTACCTCCAACCAGTTTGGGAATAACGACGTGTACGTAATGCCCATGGCAGGCGGCGATATCAAGCAGCTGACTTTTAATAACGCCAACGACGCCGTCGACTCCTGGGGATGGGACTCCAAGACCATCTACTTTAACTCCAACATGTATAACAGCATTAGCGAGTATAAAACTACTGTGACTGGCGGCACACCGGTGCGTTTGTTCGGCAATTATTTTAATACCATACATGGCGTAGTGGAGCACCCGCAAAGCGGCGAACTATTTTTTAGCGACAGCTGGGAGAGCTTTATTTTCCCTGAGCGCAAGCATTACAAAGGCGCATTCAATCCGGATATCCAATCGTATAATCCAAAAACTAAAGCCTATAAACAATACACCGACTGGATTGGTAAAGACTTTTGGACCACCATCGACAAAAAAGGCAACATCTATTTCGTATCAGATGAGGCCAACGGCGAGTATAACCTGTATACCTTCATCGACGGAAAAAAAACAGCCCTTACACAATTCGGTCTATCCATCAAACGCCCTTATGTAAGCGCGAATGGGGAAAAAGTAGTTTTTGAAAAAGGCTATCAATTATACACTTATGATGTAGCGTCGAAGCAAACACAAAAGGTTTCGATTACCCTCTCGCGTAACGATGTGCTCAATAAGATGCAGGAATTTGATGTTAAAGGCAAAGTCGAGTCGATGGATGTATCTGCTGATGGAAAGAAGCTGGCATTCGTATCGCGCGGGGAGCTATTCATCAGCGATATAGAAGGAAAATTTGTAAAAAAGATTGAGCGTGGAAATGCTGAGCGCGTTACCGAAGTAAAATGGCTTCCGGATAATAAATCGCTGTTGTTTGCGCAAACCCTGGGCGGCTATCCAAACTGGTACACCATCGCAGCGGACAAACCTGCGCAGGAAAAGCTGATAACTAATGACAAGCAAAGCGACCGCGTTATTACTGTAAATAAAGAGCATACCAAAGGCGTTTACCTGAGCGGTCGTAACGAGGTGCGCCTGATTGACTTGAAAACACTTGAAAGCAAAACCATCGCCAACGACGAGATATGGGGTTTTCAAAATGCCCAGCCATGGATATCCTCAAACGGCGAGTACGTAGTTTATACAGCTTATCGCAATTTTGAGCAGGACGTATTTGTTTATGGCATTAACTCCGGAAAAACCATCAACCTCACGAACAGTGGAGTAACAGAGACCGACCCATTCTGGTCGCCTGATGGAAAATACATCTACTTTACTTCAGCACGCACAGCGCCGATGTACCCAAGCGGCGGCGGTAATATCCACGTTTACCGTATGCCTTTGCAAAAGTTTGACGATGCCTTCCGCATTGATAAGCTGCATGACTTATTTAAAGAAGAGAAAAAAGACAGCACCGACAATAAAAAAGATAAGGACAAAAAGAACGACAAGAAAAAGCCGCTATCGGAACAGCCGGCACCAAAGCCACCTGCGGACATTGTAATTAATACAGACGATATTATGCATCGGCTGGAGCAAATAAGCCCTTATTTTGGCGTGCAGCGTAATCCTTACGTGATACAAAAAGGCGATAAAACACTGGTTTATTATTCATCAAATCATGCCGAAGGCAAATGGGCGGTTTACCGTACTACCATCCAACCATTTGAGGAGAATAAAACTGAAAAGGTTAGCGGCGAAGAGTCCGGAGGGTTTGATATTGTTCAATCCGGCGATAAGTATTATGCGCTGATAAACGGCAACATTTGCACCCTCAACATCGACGCCAATAAATTTGATAAAATAGATATTGGCTACAAGTTCGACCGCAACCTGGATGGCGAGTTCCGCCAGATGTACGACGAAACCTGGGCCGGGCTGGAAGAAAACTATTATGATGGCACCTTTCATGGTACCGACTGGAAGAACATGCACGACCGCTATGCAGCCTACCTGCCCTACGTAAACAACAGGAATGACCTGCGCGTGTTACTGAATGATTTACAGGGCGAACTCAACTCATCGCACCAGGGCTTTTATTCAAATGGTGATGAGGAGCATAAATATCTACGGTACGCCACTATGGAAACCGGGATACTGTTTGATAATGACGACCCATATAAAGTGGCATCGGTAGTTAAGAACAGCAATACTGATAAAGCCGGCATAGAAGTAAAGGCAGGCGACCGTCTGAAAGCAGTTAACGGGCAGCCGGTAGACGAAAAGCAGGACCGCAATTTTTACTTTACCAAACCATCGCTTGATAACGAGATGGAGCTGACTTTCGACAGAGGCGGCAAAGAGATTAACATAAAAGTACATCCGGAAAGCAGGTTTGGCCTAAACGAAGAATTGTACGACAGCTGGATTGATCATAATCGCGATGTGGTTAACGAAAAGAGCAAGAACAGAATCGCTTATTCTTATATGAAAGACATGGGCGAAGGCTCATTGCAGACTTTTCTGGAAGATATGGTTGATGATGCCTATAAAAAGGATGCGCTAATACTCGACCTGCGCTATAATACCGGCGGTAATGTGCACGATGCGGTGCTCAGGTTCTTATCGCAGCGCCCATACCTGCAATGGCAATACCGCGACGGCAAGAAAAGTCCGCAGCCAAACTTTGCCCCTGCAGCCAAGCCGATTATCCTGCTGGTAAACGAACAAACATTAAGCGATGGTGAAATGACCGCGCAAGGCTTTAAAGAACTGAAGCTTGGTAAAATTATAGGCACAGAAACATATCGCTGGATAATTTTCACCAGTGGTAAAGGTTTAGTGGATGGCTCCTTCTATCGTATACCTGCATGGGGCTGCTTTACACTGGATGGCAAGGATATTGAGAAAAACGGTGTTGCGCCCGACATCAATATTAAAAATACTTTCATTGACAGGCTGGAAAATAAAGACCCACAGTTGGACAGGGCTATTGAGGAGATAATGAAGGAGTTGAAGTAATTCTTTTCTGGGATTTCACCGATTTGAAAATGATTTCACCGATTATTTGAACCATGATTTATTTGATTTTAAGATTTAAAGGTATTTGACGCATGCAAGTCAAAATCAGGTAATCTTTGCATCAAGTAAATCAGGGTTCAGAAAGGTTTTTTCCTAACTTTGCCCCATCCAAATAAATCCATAAAATCGCATAAATCCCGGTTCCATGCATCTACATCTTTTCGAAAAACAAGTTTATACAGACCGCAGGCAGGTATTGAAGAACACGATGGCCAATAACGGCCTGATTGTGCTGATGGGCAATGAAGACAGCAGCATGAATTATAAGGACAATACTTACCTGTTTCGCCAGGATAGTACTTTTCTTTATTATTTCGGGCTGGATACGCATGGCCTTGCTGCTATTATCGATACCGATACGGGTGAGGAAGTAATTTTTGGTACCGAGCTTACTATAGATGATATCGTGTGGACCGGCACGCTGCCCACCATCAGCGAGATGGCCGGCATGGTTGGCGTTTCCCGTACCGAACCTTACGGAAAAATAGCGGAGCATATCTACAAAGCAATGGCCGCAGGAAGGCCCGTACATATCCTGCCGCCTTATCGCCCTGAAAATAAAATTAAGCTGGCCGCCTGGTTAAATACCGACCTGGCAGGTTTAGCGCAATTTGTATCGGTAAAGCTGATAAAGGCCGTTATTGCACAGCGTGTGATTAAGACTCCGCTGGAAGTTGCCGAGCTAGAAAAAGCGGTAAATATCAGCATCGATATGGAGCTGGCCGTTATCAAATATACCCGTCCTGGCATTAAGGAATACGAGCTGGTGGCTAAAGCGCATGAGGTGGCTATTGCCAATGATGCACACCTGGGTTATCCCGCAATTATCACTACCCACGGCCAAACTTTGCATACGCATTATTACGGTAATACCCTTGAGGAAGGCCGCATGGTATTGAGTGATATCGGCGCTGAAAATGCCATGCATTACGGCGGCGACCTTACCCGCACCTTCCCGGTAGGCAAAAGCTTTACCACCCGCCAGGCTGAATTATACGAGGTTGTATTAAACTCCATGAACCATGCCATCAGCATGCTGAAACCGGGCGTACGCTATAAAGATATCCACCTGGCAGCCGGGGAAAAATTAATGGAAGGCCTGAACTCCGTGGGTATTACCAAAGGCGATGCTGCCGAAGCTGTACAGGCAGGCGCACATACCATGTTCTTTCAATGCGGGCTGGGCCACATGCTGGGTATGGATACGCATGATATGGAGGATTTAGGCGAGCAATATGTGGGCTATACCGATGCACTGAAAAAAGAAACTCAAATTTTCGGATTAAAATCCCTTCGTCTTGGCCGCGAGCTGGAAGCAGGTTTTGTATTGACCGTTGAACCAGGTATCTACATCATCCCCGAACTGATAGACCGCTGGCAGGCCGAAAACAAATACGCTGAGTTTATCAATTACGATGTACTAAACACCTACCGCGATTTCGGCGGAATTAGGATTGAGGACAATTTTTTGATTACTGATACCGGCAGCAAGGTGTTGGGTAAATATTTACCTAAGAGTTTGAAAGAGATTGAGGGGTTAAAGGGGTAGCTATAATCACGCGTCATTGCGAGGCCGACCGCTCGCGGTTGGCTTCGAAGCAATCTTTGCACAGGACTGTAAAGGACCAGAATCTATAGGGTTACCTTGATGTCGGCGGACAGGAAATCATGAACTTTTACGCTTCTGTGCGGTATGACGCAGAGGTTGCTTCGTAGCACGTTGCAAGCAACGCGCCTCGCAATGACGTGCATAACGGTTTCCTTATTTCTTCACCAAATACTTTTCCTGCAATTGCTTTACAAACCGCATACCGCGCTGCATTAAGGTACCTTTACGATTCTTTAGGAAATTCTTGATGGCGGCATAGGCCTGTACATCTTCCTTAATTTCTGTTGGAAAATGTTTTATTGGCTTTTGGGCGATGCGCACCTGGTACATGCTCTCGTTGTTGGAGTGGGTGCCACTGCCGTCGTTACCGATGTTTTGTATGAGAGAGGTTGAAGGATTAAGCGTTAAGCCACCTTTCAGAAATATAGATGCGTACCAGCGGATTGCCCAGGAGTTATTTTTACCAGCCTTGAATCCAGTCAGCTGTTTCCAGAAATTCATGGTGCCGTTGATGGAGAACTGATCGCTTTTTTGGCGGTCAAACTGGTTGAGCAGCACATCTACATCGTCCTCGAAATTCACCCATGCCCTGGACCACGTCGCCCAGCCCCAGCTCGTGGCCGCACGCCAGAAAAAAGCTTCAGGCAGTTTTTTATCAGCCAGCTCATACATATAAGCGCCGATGTGCATTACCTTTTCGTTTTTGGCGTAATGGTCTAAGGCCTCGTTAAAGTATTGCAATGTATAGGGCGACGACAGCAAATCATCCTCAAAAACAATAATCTTCCCGTATTCATTTACCAATTGGGTAACCCCGCTGATGATGGAATTGGCCAGGCCAAGGTTATCCTTACGGTTGGTTACTTTAACGGATTTAAATCCGATTACCTCTTTTATCAGCTGCCTTACCTCATCAACTTTGGCCTTATCGGCAGGCGTTTTTGGCGCATCAGAAAAAATGAACAGCCGCGACTCTTCCGCCAGCAAATTTTTTTGCAGGTAGCTGATGGTACGGCGCGTATGCTCAGGCCGGTTGTAAACAAAAAGGGCTATCGGGGCAAGGTTTTGCATGTATCAGGTCAGAAAATTTCGAGGTGTTTGTCGGCTTTTCTACAAAGAACGGTATATGCGTTCGCTAATTGTTCTTCCTTCTTTTTTCCGAAGATTTTTCCAAGCGCATTTTTTACAGTGTACTCGACGGTAATCTTTAAATCAGTCACCAGGCTCTTCGTTTTCTTTTGGTTGATGTAGGTATTAAAACGAGTTACTTCAGGCTCAATCATTGATGTTAAATCATCCTCTACCTCAAAGCCTTCCGTGCTTAGCAAGTATCGCAGGGATGTCGGCGTATAAACATTAATGTGCCCGTAAGCAAGAAAGTGCTTTATCCGTTTATCCACTCCTGCACGATAGTCCAATGGCACTTCTATTACAAAATGACGTGCTACGCGTTTCAGCTCGCGCAGCAAAATACGCTCATGCTCCACATGCTCCAATACATGCGACAGGATAATCAAATCAAAGCTGTTATTCTCAAAAGGCAATTTGTAGCCATCGAAAACTTCCACCGATTTGACGTTAGGTATATTTCTCGATTTGATATGCTCAACACCGCTTTCTGAGATTTCCACGGCGTAGTATTCAGGAGCGAAATTGGCATCCGCCAAAAACTTCAGTATACTGCCATCCCCGGCGCCAACTTCCAGCACCTTTTTAAATTCGCGACCCTTGCATACATCAACAATATGCTGCGCTTTAAATTTCGCGCCAAGCATACGCCATGCTTCGTCGTGCTTTTCGTAAAATTCGTCGTACGCGGTTTTAACGTTATCGCTTAAGGCGGATGGCTGCATTGGCTTTTTTTAATTGAACTTCAAAGTTATATTATTCGCCAATTGTATGCAGATAAATTTGATTATTTGTCAATATGAGCCACTCATCTAAATAACCCCGCCCCCATGCCACGGTGTACCCACATCTCTTTCGTCGGTATTTTTCCGTGGCCCTTAGGGCCTACCGCTTGGTAGCTATTGAGTAGAAAGTAGTTATTGCCCCGTTAGGGGTTACCCTTTGACGCCTTTCCGGTGCAGGACAATATAAATCGCCCATCTGTCCACCTGTTGGGTAGCCGCTACGTGGCACAAATCACACTTATTATTCTTTTCTACAAAGCGGTAGACCCTACGGGTCATCGATTTTCTTTAGCCAAAACCTGTGGGGTACACGGTAGGCCCCCATCGGGGGCAAATATTGGTAGAAAACCCAAACAAATATTTTTCGCTCCGTAGGTGCGTAACACGACATGCGGGTTACGCCTGCAGTGTGCACATTTAGCTATTTGTATCGTTATCCTTCAAACCAACAGATGACGTTAACGCTGCAAAATGTGGAAAACAGGGTTAACACAACTTAACACATTTCGAGAAAAAAAACAATCAATTTATTGATTATCAATTATTTATAAAAAATAGGTGATTTATCAAGTTATCAACATTTTTAAAATGCACTAGCAATCGGCTTAATTATTGTGAACGAAATTTAAGGATAGGTTACCCAGCTTTCTTAACCACATAAAACAACATCCCGCCCCTCGTTTTAAACCCAAGCGATTCATATAGCTTAACCGCCCTTTCGTTTTTTGCAAGTACATGCAGAAACGGAATTTCGCCGGCAGCCTTTATCCGCTCCACCTGGTACATAATCAATTGGGCGGCATAACCTTTGCCCACATGGTCGGGGTGGGTGCATACTGCGCTTACTTCGGCGTATGGTTTCGGGTTCATACGCTGACCGCACATGGCCACCAATTGTTCTCCGTCAAATATCCCCCGGTAATGGCCATACTCAATCGTTCTTTGAGCAAACGGGCCCGGATTCGTAAGCTTGGTTAGTTCCACCATGGCGGGCACATGTTCCTCAGTTAGCGTAACCAGGGCGTCTTTAAAATCTATCTGTCGGGCCGGTGTTTCGCATACCATTTGCAGGCAGTCCATACAGGTAATCAATTCCCATGGTTCCGGTATCGTTATTTCAACCGGGGTAACAACACCAAAAACAGAACCCGCCGGTGCAATTTCATATAGCTTTTGAAGATTATCTACTGTATTTTCCCGTAAGGCAGCAAACGGTGATACTTCGGGATGAAAATATTTTGCATCGCCATCGCCAACGGCAAATAGAGCGTTTCCGGTTTCCAGTGCATTCCAGGTGGGGTTATCGAGCGGGTGTTCCATTGGTTTATAATGCCGATAGTCGACGCTTCAAATCTATAAAATCACTTTTTGTTGAAACGGCAATCTCCTTGTCATTTTTCCCACCTTCAATTGTCGTTAATGCCACTCACCCTTGTATTCCATAGAAATTAATTTTGCTACCGTCAACTTTTTTAAATTTATGTTATGAGCAAATTGAATAAACAATTTACGGCGACATTATTAAAAAGCCCTAACAAAGGTGGCTGGACTTACGTAATTTGGCCTGAATCAGTGTCTTTCTTCAAAACGCGTGGATTGGTAAAAGTCCGCGGAACTATCGATGGACACCCGTTCCGAAGTTCATTCATGGCGCTGGGCGATGGAAGGCACAAATTGCCAGTTAAGTTAGATCTGCAAAAAATCATCGATAAACAGGAAGGAGATGAAGTGGATATTGTTTTAGAAGAACGGCTTGACGGGAAGGAATAAACCGGCAAATTACAGTCAAATTCAGCTTTTTGTTTATATTTACATTAATCCAAAAGCTATGAAGACAACCCTGCAAAACATCCATCCCATCTTTTTCCTCCTGCTTGCCACTACCCTTGAAGTTTGCGGCGACGCCATGATTAGAAAAACCATGTATGAGCATACAGGCGTGGCGCGGATAGTGTTCGGGCTGCTTGGTGCGATATTACTTTTCGGCTATGCGTTTTTTCTTAACCTGGCGCCGGTTGAATTCGGCAAAGTTGTGGGTTTGTATATCGCTACCTTGTTTGTGGTGTGGCAGGTAGTCAGCTATTTTACATTTAAATCTATACCTTCTGTACCGGTTATTGTCGGCGGGCTGCTTATCGTTACAGGCGGATTAATCGTCACTTTCTGGGGTGCTGATAAATAAGTTAAAACTGCTGCAAATAGCTAATCTTAGCAATCACATGGTCTTCTGTTTGCGGGTGCAGCACCAGGTTATCGGCCACACCGGTCACGCCGCGATTATAGATCAGGTAAACGTAGGATAGTGGCGCAAACTCCCACGATAGCCTGATGTTATAGTTATCATCATTATTCAGCGAATTTTTTTGGTAGATGCCGGTCAGTTGCACGCGGGGGTTCAAAGCAAAACGCCCCTGCAAAATATACAGGTTTACCGATTCTGTTACCTTTTGCTCGCCAACGCCTTTAAAATGGTTGTGATTAAATTCACCCATAAGCGAGATATAAGGTATTGGTGCAAATTGCAGCTTCCAGTCGGCCGAGGTTAAATGACCGTTGAAATAGGTACCGGTCTTCCAGTCGAGCATAAGGTTTACAATTTTCGAAGGGTCGGTGCTTAGCAGGATGTTGTGCAGCGTATAGTTATAGTCGCCGGGAGCGATATTGATATCGAGCGGATTGAATACTTCCGTCAGGTGTTGTTTGGTAGGCGTAAAACCATACCCTAAATAAGCCCCGCTTTGCAGGTTGAACCAAATAGGATAAAACGCCAGGCTCATTTCTGCAAACTTGCCTGTAGATGCTGTATAATAAACTTCCGGTAAAAAGCCCGGCTCAAAGGCACGAATAAAACTCTTAAACGGTAGCAGCGAACCGCGGTAATAATAATTCATACCCGGCGTAGTGCCGATAACGTCCTTTCGGGACACAAAGCCCAATTGCGGATCGAAATCTTTAGTGATGAACGACTCCGTCCACCAGATTTTATATTGATTGGTTGAGTTGATGTATTGCATGATACCACCAAAGCCCTTTTGCCTGGTGTTAGTGGTGGTCGATTGGGTGAGTATGGCGTTAACCGATTGCGATTCACCCAGCCTGAAAAAACCATCAATAGTACTTTCGATGTTGGATGCGCCGGGCTGATTTTTAACACTTATTAATGCCCCAACCCGGTTTTGACTACCAAAGTTTTCCGATGCACGCCCTACAAAAAAGTTGGTGCCGGGTAAATCATTGTCGCTCGCCTGCCGCATCACAATTGCGCCATAGTTCAGGTTAGATGACCGGTACACAAAGCGCCCGCCGCCGACAATTGGAATCGGATTGCCATTATCATCCAATCCTATGTTACGGCTAAAAAATGGCTGATAGCGCATTGCCCCGCCCGATCCATCGGTAAACTGGCTAACCCCCACGCCGAACAGCGATGCGTTCTCCAAAAAGAACTGCCGTTTCTCCGGAAAGAAAACTGAGAAACGGGTAATGTTATTCACCTGTAAGTCCGCATCGGCCTGGGCAAAATCGGTATGTGCCGTAAGATCGAGAATGGAGTTGGAGTTGATGGCCCATTTCAAATCTCCGCCGGCCTTAAAGTGCGTACTGGACGGCTTTACATCGGCCCCGAAGTTACTGTAATGGTCGTATGAGGTGAGGATATAAGGCTGCACCCGTATGTTGGTAGTTGGCGGTGGTGGCTGCAGGTTGGTCAGTTCCCCGGCATAGTTCATGTGCGTTGCGCTAAATACCCTCGGAAAGGGCGAAAAAGCACTGATTTCATTAGTCAGTCTCCGGTTACGGTAGATATTCAGCCCCCAGCTTTGAACTGTATCAGCACGTTTAGGATAGCGCAATGTTTTCCAGGGAATGGCTATTTCGGCAATCCATCCTGCATCCGTCCGCGTGGTACGTACCTCCCAAAGGCCGTTCCAGTCTATATCAAAATATAAATCATCGAAAGCCAGCAAATCGCGCTGAACGCCGTAGGCATTGGTGGCAAAAACCATCGCGTTACGCTTATCATTAAAAGCATCAAAGCTCAGGTTTACCAAATCGTGCTTAGTAAAGTCAAAATCGCGGATAAAATCGGTCGCGCGGATAGCTTTTTTACCCAACGGGTCTTTGGAGATAATGCCGAAATACAGGTACTTTTGATTATAAAGCACTTTTACCTGTGTTTCAACACTGGGCGCTTTACCCTGGTAAGGCTCTATTTGTATAAACGGCGGTGATAGTGCCGCCAGCGCCCATTCCGGCTCGTCCAGTTTACCATCAATATTAAGTGTTGCGGTAATTTTTGTTGCGCGTATTTGCCTGCGATTGGTATCAGGATTGAAGAAATCAGCATCCTGCCCAAAAACGTGCGATGCAAACAGGACAAATACTAAGAAAAGTAAACGTTTAACCATGGTTTATATGACAGGGCGGGGCGAATAAAAGTAATAAATTAACACGATTTCAGGATGAAAAAGATTGACAGAATTTTTGGCGGACGACGAAATGGGGCAAGTGTCACCGCAGGTCCTCTCGCAGAGGAACCTGCGTGCGAAGGCGTGAATTCCACAAGGGCCTTGTGCAAAGTTAATCGCAAAAAATTCGTTTAATATTAAAAAGGGCCATCGGCCCGAAACATATTGTAGCCCGGGGTTTCAACCCCGGGCACATTCGGCAACAAAATTAAAAGTAGCATCGGCACGACCCATATTAGATTGCGGCTTCGAAAATATCGGCCAAACCTTCGGCGCTTAATCGTTTTTGACTTTTTGACCACGGGTTAAAACCAGTGGCTACAATATCGGCCGAGGCTACGCCTCTTTCGTGTCTTGTACCTCTACATGCCCTCGCACAAGAATCTGCGAAGACCTTTAAGACAATCATCGGTTGTAAAGTAAAAATTCACCTTTTATTGCCAATTAAAACCCTATATCCTAAATTTGACAACAATAAACCTGCTATCTCTATGAAAAACGAAGAAGATGATATAACCAATCAGCCATTGAGCGACGACCCCGAGGAAAACCTGCGGATAGAAAATGAATTGCTTAGACTGAAAATACAGGCCGAACATGGTGGTCACTCACACAGCACCGGTAACCTGCCGCCCGATTTGGAAAATGAATTCCTGAAACATGTAATGGCCTTCGAGCAAAATTATGCCAATGCCAAACAAGTGCTCATTTATGACTTTATCGGCCGCCCCGAATTTACAAAGGCGGAGGATTTAGACGATAGTTCCCTCGCCCCTGCTTTGCTGCGTGTTACCGGTCAGCTTGGCTTAAAAAATATTGTGGTGCATTTTGATGACGAGCTGGACAGCCGCACCCGCTATAAATTCATTACCGAAGAGCTTTTTGATAAAGAAACCGATGACTTTATGGTGCCGGGGATGACGGTAAACTTCGACTATGAAGAGTTTCATCCCAATCACCAAAAAGACATCGCCGACAAAGCCCACCGGTTTATATCAGGCTGGTTCAACAAAGGTTTTAATGAGCATAGCTACGAGCTGGCCGACTACTTTGTACTACCCGACCGGCGCACCATGAGCCGTAAGGATATGGTTGCCCACCTGCACCATATCTTCGACGCTTTTAAGGGATTTAAAGATGATAAATACCGTATCGGTGAGGTAAAATTCGAGCTAAACGATAATGGCGGATTGGGCCATGCGGAAGGTGCGATAAAGTATGCTGCTATACTCGAAAGCGGCGAGGATATTGAGTTTAATGGTCCGTTTAAGCTTTACATGTCATACGATGACGGGTATTGGGGGATATTTCATATCGTTTTCCCGGGGTTTACTTATTGAGAAGTTTATAGCTGTTAGGTTATTAACCAAGATGGAGCGACTACTGAATCGGGGCGCTTTGTTTAAGGATTTCGCGAAGCTTAATGAATGAATTATATGGGCCAACAGTTAGGGTTGCGTTAACAAGCCACGACGGAATACTGCCGCCAGGATTTACACTAAATGTGTAGTCAATTTTAAGACTGTTTGAACCGTTGGGGGTAACATTCCAAAGTGCCAGCGAATATGGCACACGAATGTACCCTTCTTTTTCGGGCAAGTAGAACGGTAGGCTTTTGGCTTCAATATTCAATACTTCAGCTCCGCGTTTTATGTTAAGCTCTACTACCAGGTCGCGGTTTTTGATGGGCCAGGGTAACTGCGATTGTGTATAATATATGATGGACTGTGCGTCCGGCTTTTTAAGGATTTCCGACCGTTTATTGGAATACACCCATTTATTATAGCCGTCAATATTCCTCAGCGTACTTATTAAGCGTTCTTCAGTTGTATTCAATTCACACACAACTCTTAATTCTTTAATATCGCCCTTGGCTGCCTTGCGGGTATAAACTGCAATTCCGTCCTGGTTTTTTCTAAGCTCCCATTTTCCCTGTGCCATCAGGCTCATTGCCGTACAGCAATATATAACAAACAGTAAAAGGCTTTTTTTCATATCTACCGGTGAAACTGTTGCAGGCCATAAGAACCAATCCAACAAATTAAGCGCCTGATATGTGCTTTTGATTTACAATTTGTTACTAAATCATTATTAAACAAAAAGCGGCTGTACCTTTTTCGTACAGCCGCGCTTTTACTGGTTAATTCAATATTATCTCACAAACGCCATTGCTACACCGCCATCTACATTCAGGACATTCCCTGTCGATTTATCGAGCAAACCGCCGACAAACACAAAGCAAGCATTAGCTATATCTTCTGGAAGGATGATTTCGTTCAATAAAGTCCTTTTGGCATAATAAGCCGGCAACTCCTCAATAGTAACACCGTAGGCCTTGGCGCGGCCTGCCGCCCAGTCGCCTTCCCATATTTTACTGTCGGCAATTACGGCGTCCGGGTTTACTACGTTTACGCGGATATTGTCTTTACCTAATTCCGCAGCATTCAGCCTGCTCAGGTGCAATTGGGCAGCCTTTGCAGAGCCATACCCCGCATTATTCGGACCTGAAACTACCGCATTTTTACTAACGATGTTCAATACATCGCCGCCGGTGCCTTGCTTGCGCATAACATTCACCCCGGCCTGGGTAACCATAAACTGGCCTTTCACCAATACGTCATATAATAAATCCCAATCTTTTTCGGTATGGTCTTCAATCGGTTTGGAGATGGACAAGCCTGCACAATTCACCACCAAATCCACACCCGCAAATGCAAGCACTGCGGCATCATAAGCCTTTTCAATTGCAGCTTTATTGGTAACGTCCAATACAGCAGTAGTGTAAACGTCTTTGCCGTATTGTTTTGCAAATTCCTGGCTGGCGTGTTCCAGGCGACCGGCATCGTTATCATTGATAACAACACAAGCACCTTCATCAGCAAATTTTTTGGCGATGGCTTTACCAATGCCGCCTGCACTGCCGGTAACTAAGGCTATACGGCCAGAAAGCGGTTTGGGCTTAGGCATGCGCTGCAGCTTAGCCTCTTCCAGCAGCCAATATTCTATATTGAAAGCTTCCTGGCGTGGCAGCGAGGTGTATTCCGATATCGCTTCCGAACCCTTCATTACGTTAATGGCATTGATATAAAATTCGGCGGCAACGCGGGCAGTCTGTTTATCTTTTGCAAAGGTGAACATACCTATACCCGGATATAAAATCACTACCGGGTTTGCATCGCGCATGGCCGGGCTGTTCGGGTGCTTGCAGCTTTCGTAATATTCGGCATACATTTTACGGTAGGCCTCAAATGCAGGGGCAAGTTTTTCTTTTATCGCTTTGGTATCTGTCAAATCATCTTCGGCACCCAGCTCCAAAACCAGCGGACTAATCTTAGTCCTCAAAAAGTGGTCGGGGCAGCTGGTGCCCATTGGGGCAAGCCGTTCCAGATCATTTGAATTAATATACTCCAGCACACGGGCATCATCCGTAAAATGGCCAACCATCCGCACATTGCCCGAGCAAAAACCGCGCAGCGTAGGCGCTATCTCAATAGCTTGTTTTTTGCGGATAACTTCCGTCGGACTACTAATCTTACTCCCACCGAAGACAGAGCCTTTTTTGCCGTAATTCTGTTCAAGGTATTCAGCGCATTGCTCAATTATTTCCAGGGTGTTGACGTAGCTTTCGTAGGCAGTATCTCCCCAGGTAAACAAGCCGTGCGAACCCAGCATTATCCCACGGATGCCGGGATTATCATCAAGGCATTGTTTCAGCTTTAAGCCTAAATCAAAGCCCGGTCGCTGCCATTCCACCCATCCTATTTTCCCGTTAAAAAGCTCCTGCGTTATTTTTTTACCATCCTTTGCTGCCGCGATGGCAATAGCTGCATCCGGGTGCAGGTGGTCGATATGCTTAAAGGGCAAAAAGCCATGCAGCGGCGTATCGATAGATGGCGCTTTTGAGCTTAGGTCGAATATGCAGTGGTTAAACAGCTCTACCATTTCATCCTCATGCTCGATGCCGCGGTAAACATTGGTCAAACTGCGCAGGCGGTTAACATACAATGCAGCAAGACCGCTTTTTTTTAAAGTGCCCAGGTCGCCGCCGGAGCCTTTTACCCACATCACTTCGGTATCTTCGCCCGTTAGGGGGTCTTTTGCTATTACTTTGCATGAGGTATTGCCGCCGCCATAATTGGTCAGCCGCAAATCGGCACCCAACAGGTTGGAGCGATAAATAAGCAATGCCACTTCATCACCTGCAAGCTCCGCAGCCTTTGCATCATCCCATAAATAGCTTACATGCTTAAAATTTGTTTCTCTGACAGACATATTTGTTTTTCTCTTATTTCTATTTCTTTAATATCAATTCTGACCGTTGGCTACCTGCCTCCGCCTTTTTCTTCAACGCATTTCCATATCCCACAATCAACACCGAGATTATTATTACGGCTATACCTAATATAACCGTGTTGAACGCTTTTTTGCCGACGCCTTTCCATTCCCTTAACACCAGCCCCCAAACGTTGGCAACCAGTATAATGAACGCCATGTGCAAAATCCAGGAACTGGCGCCATTGCCCAGCTTACTTTCACCCATCCCGTAAAAAAAGAACTGCAAAAACCAAGTAGTGCCTGCTAATGCAGCAAAAAGGTAGTTTTTGAGTAAAGGAGCTTTGCCATTTGTATAGTCGCCAAAAGTTTTGTTGCGGGCGTTCAGTATCATACAC
This sequence comes from Bacteroidota bacterium, assembly GCA_040389845.1. Classification (GTDB taxonomy): domain Bacteria; phylum Bacteroidota; class Bacteroidia; order Sphingobacteriales; family Sphingobacteriaceae; genus Mucilaginibacter. Next base: position 5,217 of record JAZJZL010000115.1, on the reverse strand, counting down.
CAGATAAAGTTGGTGGTTAAGCCGCCCCAAAGCACTATAATGTACACAACGTTATTCCGATACAAGAACGTTGTTTCGCCCGGATTTGCAGCAATATGAAGCTGCATTGCTTTTTCGGCCATTGTATGCCCGGCTTCAAGGCCAAAGTTGAAACAGGCGCTTAAAATACCTGAAACTATCGCCACAAAAATACCAAGGCCGAAACGGTAATCTTTATTTTCGGCCTTGGCTTCTGAATTTTTCGCCAGGTCTTTTTCCTTATACATCCCAGCCTTACCGCAGATGACGATACCAATAACGCACACCGCAATCCCAGCCAATACCAACTGCCCCCAATGCGATGTTGCCAGCGTAACAATGGTATCCTTACCCGCCTGCGGCGAAAAATAATAATACACCGACGGCACCAGCGAACCAAACACCGCGCAAAGACCCAATATAATAGTACTACCCAGCGACACACCTAAGTAGCGTACACCCAATCCATAAGTTAAACCGCCTATACCCCACAGAACGCCCATCAGATAAGTCCAGCCGAGCACGCTCATGCTGGTTCCGCGGATGATATCCATAAAACCCGGAATGGTCAGATATGCGGCAATCGGCGGTACTATCAGCCATGAAAATATTCCCCCAACAATCCACATGCTTTCCCAGGCCCAGCCCTTTACTTTTTTGTAAGGGATGTAAAAACTACCGGAAGCAAAGCCGCCGATGAAATGGAAGAATACGCCGAAGATGATGCCCATAGTTTGGTTGGTTAGTGTTTTTATCGCAGGGGCGTATTGCATACGCCCTTGAATATTGTTTTTTATTTTCCTTCGTAGAGACGCGATGCATCGCGTCTTTGTTCGACATGCAATTGTTTATTGCATGGTTTTGTACGTTGTACAACCTGTCCTGCGGGAGACGCGAAGCATCGCGTCTCTACATACACTATTGTCAGTGCCCTTGTTGGTGTTCTACCCACAAAGAACATGGTTCCTTTTCCGCCCTTGTCGGTGTTGTCACCGACGAGGCATTGTCACCGACGAGGCATTGTCACCAACGAGGCCTTGTCACCGGCAAACACTATTTCGCCGTGCTAAAATGATATACCCCCGAACCCACATTCACCGGCACATAGCCATCTTTCGCCTCGCCTGTTGTTAAGCCTTGTATCGTCGCTAAAGCCTTGCCGTCTTCAGTTATAGCACTGCCGTTTGTGCCGGGGATGTAAACCGTTGCCGTTGTATTTGCAGGAATTTCTACATCCAATTTAAATGTTGTGCCATCTACCGACCAGTGCGAACTTACTTTGCCGTAATTGGTTTGGTAATCAGCCGCTACGGTAGTCAGGTTCCCGCCGGGAGTCGGTTTAATGATGATGCCTTTATAGCCCGGCGCATCCTCTTTTGTGTCAATACCTGCGATTACGCGGTACATCCAATCACCGATGGCTCCATATGCGTAATGGTTATACGAGTTCATGGTCGGCGTTTCGAAAGTACCATCTGTGCGTATGCCATCCCATCTTTCCCAAATAGTAGTAGCGCCCATTTTAACCGGGTACAGCCATGACGGATAGGTTTCCTGCAACAGCAAACGGTAAGCTACATCGGCATGGCCAAAGCGGCTCAGTACGCGGCATAGGTATGGCGTACCCAAAAAGCCGGTAGTGAGGTGGTTGCCATAACGCTGTATATTATTCGCCAGCCTGTTTGCCGCCTGCGCCCGAAGATTTTCCGGGAGCATATCAAACTCAAGCGCCAATACATAACCGGTTTGCGTGTCTGACGAGATAAGCCCGTTTGGGGTAACATATTCATTCAGGAATGCTTTTTTTATCTTTTCAAGGGATGCTGTATAAGCGGCCTCATCTTCCTTTTTACCAAGCACCCTGGCTGCATCTATCATCAACTGGGTTGAATGTGCCCAAAAACATTGTGCAATTAAATATTTGCTCGTAATAGCCGAGGTACCATCTGTATCATCGTTCACGCTGTAGAACAGCCAGTCGCCAAAATGGAAGCCGGTGTTCCAAAGGTCGTTTTTGCTTTTGTCCTGCATATATTTTACCCAGGCTTTCATGCTCGGATACTGGTTCTCCAGTATCTGTTTATCACCGTAAGCCAGGTACATATTCCATGGGATAATGGTTGATACATCCGCCCAACCTGTGCTGCCGCCCGATTCGTTTCTACCGCTGCCTAATACATCAGGTATAACAAAGGGTACGCTGCCGCTTGGATATTGGTCGGCAGCAACATCTTTCAGCCACTTGGTGAAAAAGTTATGCACGTTCATGTTATATGATGCCGTGCGCGAGAATACCTGTGCATCGCCGGTCCAGCCTAAACGTTCGTCGCGCTGCGGGCAATCTGTAGGTACATCCAGGAAGTTACCTTTTTGACCGAACTGGATATTGTGCTGCAGTTGGTTAAGTAATGGATTCGAACAGGAGAATGTGCCTGTCGGCGTCATATCCGAATACAAGGCGATGGCTGTAAAATCGTCCGGATTAACGGTACCCGGATAGCCTTCCAGTTTGATAAACCTAAAACCTTGCCAGGTAAACTGCGGCTCAAAAGTTTCCTGTTCGCCGCCCTTCAACACATAAATATCCTGCGAACGAGCATTGCGTAAATTCTCGGTATAAAAATTACCAAACTTGTCTATCACCTCCGCGTGCGATACTTTAATGGTGTCGCCGGCTTTGCCTTTCGCTTTCAACTGTACCCAACCCACCAGGTTCTGGCCAAAATCGATAACCTGTTCGCCTTTAGGCGTTTTAAATACCTTCACCGGCTTAAAGGTCTCGTGCTTTCTTACCGGCTCGTTGTAAGTTGCTACTAAAATATCTTTATTAAAATTCTGCACGGTAACGCCTGACCAGTTCTTGTCATCAAAATTAGTAGTCGCCCAGTTTTTTTGCTGCATACGGTCATCAATGGTAGCCCCGTTATAAATTTCCGCATATCTAACCGGACCGGCAGAAGAAGATTTCCAGCTATCGTCAGAAACGATAGTTGCCGTGGTGCCATCGGTATAGGTAACCTCTAGCTGGAATAATAGGGCAATGTCTTTCCCATAAAAATTCTGTTGGTTGGCAAAGCCGATATGCCCGCGGTACCAGCCGCTGCCCAGCATAGCACCAACAGCGTTTTGGCCTGCCTGTAATAAATCGGTAACATCATAAGCCTGGTATTGCAGGCGTTTATTGTAGCTCGTCCAGCCGGGAGTTAAGAAGGCGTCGCCTACACGGTGGCCGTTTATTTCTGCCTCGTACAAACCATGCGATGTAACATAAGCTATAGCTGATTGAACTTTTTTATTGAGACTAAATGCCTTGCGGAACATAGGGCTTGGCCTGTTTACCGAATCTTCTTTATAGCCGGGCGTTATCCATTGCGCTTTCCAGTCGGCCGGTGTAAGCAGGCCCATTTGCCAGCTTGCGGGTTCGCTCCAAGCGGATGCTTTGCCGGTATTATCCCAAACACGCACCTGCCAGGTATATTTTTGCCCGGCTTTTAACGGCTCGCCGGAATAGGTAATGTACATCGATTGGTCGGACGCCACTTTACCGGTCTTCCAAACCTCATGCTTATCTTTTGCACTATTCACCTTTAGCTCATAAGCTGTTTGCATTACTCCTCTTCTGCCGCTACCGTCAAGCTGCCAGCTAAAACGCGGGGTAAGCGCATCAACGCTAATTGGATTGGGCTTATTTTCGGTCAGCAGGTTTTGTACTTTAACCTGCGCAAAACCAAACCCAGCCAGGTGGAGCGCAAAAATTAATATCGATAGTTTTCTCATAATCCGGTTAGGGGGTATTCAATCAAATTGGACAGCCAAGTTAACGAAAAAGCAGGTAGTTAACTATCCTGTACTGTCCCTTCTGAACCGGGATTAAGGGGATTAGGGGATTTTTCTGATTCGGGTCAGGTAGGGATAAAGGGCTTGTGTGATTATTACAATCCTGTTAATCCAAAAACCTGCTTCATCCAGGTTCAGAAATAAAAAAGCGCCCCGTATCTCACCCCGGGACGCTCTGTTACGATTAAAATCTAATAACAATCAACTAAATCCAGGCAAGGGTATCTCACATCCTTGTCCCTTTCTCATGACGGTGTTAATGTCAATAAGCTCTTTTATATTTTACTAATAGTTTCCAGTATAATACGTGTATGACGTTTCAGTTGCAACAACGTTACAATTAAAACACAATTTAACAATTATTTAATCTGCCGATGGGCCGCCCGGACCGCCAGGGCCACCACCCGGAGGAGGGCCGCCAAATCCACCACGCGGGCCACCCGGACCACCCGGGCCCATATTCGGCGCTTTACCTGCCATCTTAGTGAAGCGGTAAGTAAATGTTAACAAGTAATATCTGCCCAACTTATTGCTGTTGGTTTGGGTTACAAAGTTGCCATTTTGCACATTGCTGTAGCCGGTATTTTCGTTAAACACATCGTAAACCCCGGCACGTATGGTAGCCATATTTCCTTTCAGGAACCTGCGCTCTACATAAGTGTTAAATATGTTCGGATTGCTGGCGCCTTTGTAGCCGTAATATAAATACTTGGTATAGTCGTAGCTAAGCGTCCAGTTTTTCCAGAAGTAGTTTTTGCCGTTAAGGCCCAATTGCCAGGTGCGGAAATTATCGTTAATACCCGGCTGGTTTATCGAATTTTTGGATGAGTTAATGGTATACGTAGTATTTGCTTCCGCGTCAATTATATCAGTAATATCAACCCTGAAACGAGCTCCCGGCGCTATTACCCAGGTTTTGGCGTTGTTTTGCACCATAGTAGGATCAAACGTAGTAGGGTCGATATTGGTAAGGAACGATACGTTGTTTATATACGAAACATTGCCTTGTAAAAACAGGTTGT
>JAZJZL010000115.1:0-330 GCA_040389845.1 Bacteroidota bacterium | reverse complement strand
AGCTATAAAGTTGGCGATGTTACTAGGGTATATTAATTTTCTTGTAGCGTTGGCACTTTTAATATGGGGAACGGTATTGCATTTAAAGATAAATAAGCCTGCAGCAATCTATGTTGTACTTGCGTTTTTGCCATGGCTTATTGAATACGAAGAACGCCTGTGCTGCCGAATAGCCGTCGGCATTACGGTATTGCGTTTCAATTGTACCCGCCAGTTTCGGGTTAGGCGTATAATTAACCGGGTAGGTAACCGTGTTTGATACTATCTTATTAGCCGTTGTAGTGAACGATAGGTTACTAAAGAATATATTCCCGGTCTCGAAGCTGAAAT
>JAZJZL010000114.1:6288-17234 GCA_040389845.1 Bacteroidota bacterium | reverse complement strand
AACTTATAGCTCAATTCCGATCGCAGGCTACCTTTTACCTCATTGTCGTGTGCCTTGGTAACGTTTTTCTGCGGATTTTTTACCAGCCAGTGAACCAGCGTTCCGGCTGGCGGGTTCGGCCGGTTGCGGACTACCGCATAGTAGGTTTTGTGCATCTCGCGGCCTTTAAACATGGCGTTGATGCGTTCCAGCGCTTTGCTGGTTTTAGCGAACAGGATTACACCGCTAACAGGCCTGTCTAAACGATGCACTACACCTAAAAAAGCACCGTTGGGTTTGTTATATTTTTTGGCGATGTATTTCTTAACCTTGTCCTCTAACGATTCATCACCCGTATCATCAACCTGCACAATATCGCCCGCGCGCTTATTAATCGCTATCAGGTGATTATCCTCGTAGAGGATATCATCGTCGGTAATCTCGTGGTTGACGTATCTAATTTTTTGGTTCATGGTTCATAGTTCATAGAAAGAGTTCATAGTTGATGGTTCATAGTTCATGGTAAAAAACTGAAGCGGCCATGAACCATTAACTATGAACCATGAACTGCTTCAACCATGAACTTCCCTAATACTCTTCCTTATCGTTCGGGAACGTTTTGTCCTTTACGTCTTTAACATAATTCTGTATGGCATTGTTCATTACCTGGTGCAGGTCGGCGTATTTCCTTAAAAAACGCGGACTAAAGCCCTTGTTAATGCCCAGCATATCGTGTATCACTAAAACCTGGCCATCGCAATGCTTTCCTGCACCTATGCCTATGGTTGGGATGCTTAAGCTTTCACTTACTTCTTTGGCAAGCGCTGCCGGGATTTTTTCGAGCACTATTGAAAAGCAGCCCAGTTCCTGCAATTTTAAAGCATCCTCCCTTAGTTTTTGCGCCTCTGCTTCCTGTTTGGCCCTTACTGTATAAGTTCCGAACTTATATATAGACTGCGGCGTAAGCCCCAAATGCCCCATTACCGGGATGCCTGCAGTGAGTATTCGGGTAACCGACTCGGCTATCTCCACGCCGCCCTCCATCTTTATCCCATGCGCACCGGATTCTTTCATAATGCGGATAGCCGAGTTAAGTGCCTCCTTGGAATTTCCCTGGTATGAGCCGAAAGGCAAATCGACAATAACCAATGCCCGTTTGGCCGCACGCACAACTGACGAGGCGTGGTATATCATTTGATCTAAGGTGATGGGCAGGGTGGTTTCGTGGCCTGCCATAACGTTTGAGGCTGAATCGCCTACAAGGATTACATCGGTTCCGGCTTCATCTACTACGGTGGCCATGGAATAATCATAAGCCGTAAGCATGCTGATTTTTTCACCGCGGTTCTTCATTTCCTGCAAAATGTGCGTGGTGATGCGTTTAACCTCTTTGTGGATTGACATAAGGGTAAAGTTGTTTGTGGGTACAAATGTAGTGTTATTTCGGAATTCGGAATTTCGATTTCGGAATTTTGAAAATGAGAATTTATACGACGATTTTGTGTTGATTTTAGACCTGAAGGGCAATTATTTTAAATCGCTGATTAACATAAATCCGAAATCGAAATTCCGATATCCGAAATGTGAATAAAATCCAAAATCGAACATCCGAAATCCGAAATCTTTCCTTACCTTTGCACCCGTGAATCAGGAGGTTTTTTTCTTCTATACTTCTAACCTTTTTCACGGAGCGCTGCACCAGGCAAACCGGATTTTTAATCATTCAAATTTTTTAGCTAATGACTTATTTCACCAAATTACCTGCAGTATTATTACTGGCTGACGGAACTGTGTTTCATGGAAAAGCTGCCGGAAAAATGGGAACTACCACCGGCGAAATCTGCTTTAATACGGGCATGACCGGTTACCAGGAAATTTTTACCGACCCGTCATACTTCGGGCAGATAATGGTTACCACCAACGCACACATCGGTAACTACGGTATAGCCGACGAAGAGGTTGAGTCCGGTAAGATACAGATTGCCGGTTTGGTTTGTAAAAACTACAATATAGCCTACAGCCGAAAACAGGCCAATGAGTCGATACAGGATTATTTCCAGGAGCAGAACATTGTGGGTATTTCTGATATCGATACCCGCCAGCTGGTAAGGCATATCCGCGATAAGGGTGCGATGAACGCTATTATCTCTTCAGAAATCCTGGATTTAGACGAGTTGAAAGCAAAGCTTGACGAAGTACCTTCAATGGATGGTTTAGAGCTTTCTTCACAGGTGTCAACTACTGAAACCTATACATTTGGCGATGAAAATGCTATTTATCGTGTAGCAGTATTAGACCTTGGAGTAAAGAAAAACATCCTGCGCAATTTTGACGATCGCGATGTTTATGCCAAAGTATTCCCTGCGAAAACTTCGTTCGAAGAAATGGAAAAGGATTTCGCCCCGACCGGCTACTTCATCTCCAACGGCCCCGGCGACCCTTCGGCTATGCCTTATGCGGTAGATACAGTAAAGAAAGTATTGGCCTCAGAAAAACCGATGTTCGGTATTTGCCTTGGTCACCAGTTGCTGGCATTGGCTAATGATATACCGACTATAAAAATGTTTAACGGTCACCGCGGATTAAACCACCCGGTTAAGAACGTTATCATCGACCATTGCGAAGTTACTTCGCAGAACCATGGTTTCGGCGTTGTGCCTGAAGCGGTAAGGGCTTCTGATAAGGTAGAAATAACCCACGTTAACCTTAACGACCAATCGATAGAAGGTATCCGCGTAAAAGGAAAAAAAGCATTTTCGGTTCAATATCACCCTGAATCATCACCCGGCCCGCATGATAGCAGGTATTTGTTTGATGATTTTATTAATTTGATGAAGAATTAATGTCCCTATAAAACTTCTAAGTTTCTCCAAGGCCTCGCAATATGCGGGGGTTTTTTGTTTAGTTATGTGAACGATTTTGGCTACGAATATATAAAGAGACTTTTTCCTATATTTGTCTTATGTCATCCGCAGTTAAATATCTTATCGATGAAAAGGGGCACAAAACGAATGTTTTAGTGCCTGTTAAAACCTGGGATGATCTTAACGGCCAGGTTGAAAAGCTGAATAAAAAACTGTCGATATTGACCGGCATACAAGAGGGCATCGCAGAAGTGAAAAACGCGCGTGCTAAAGGCAAAACCTTACAATCCTTATCCGATTTTTTGAGTGAAAGTCACGATTAAAATCACCTCTAACTTTAAAAAAGAGGCTAAGCCATTGCTTAAGCGTTACAAATCACTTGTGGCCGAATTGGAAAATTTGGAAGCAGAGTTAAATAAAAATCCGACGTTAGGAACTCCGCTGGGTAACAATACCTTTAAAATACGGATAAAAATTTCCAGTAAAGGTAAAGGCAAAAGCGGCGGCGCGAGAGTTATTTCTTATTTGGAAACCGAATTAATAGCCAACCTGGAAGAATTGGAGACTGAAACAATAGTCAATTTGATTTCGATTTACGATAAATCTGAAACTGCTTCAATTAGCAACAGAGAGCTTCAACGATTGATAGCGAATTTATAAAAAAGGACAGCTTAAAATCTTTCACAAAACCTTTTTACGAATTAAAAGAATATTGGGTGTTCGCTGACTCCCAAAGCTGCCTGGTAAACTGTCTCGCTTTAATTCCGAAAGAATGTACCACACCTGCATCTAACTCTATTTCTTGACCTTCTTTGAATCTTGGGTCTTTTACTAAGGCTTTGTCTGCAAGACAGTTGTTATGCATACAACAATTGCGTATTCTATTTGCAACGATTATTTCTTCGTTTATACTCGCGTCCCATTTTAATTTTAGTTTCCTTTTAAGATAATCCAGGATTTCATGCATTGACTTATACATAATATTCCTAACCTCTTTTTCTATAAGCTCATTTAGTAGAGTCTCATAACTATCCGCAAGCAGGAGTTGTTGGTATGTCAAAGTCTTATCCTTGTTCTGAGATTTACTATCTGGTAGTAATTTTTTAGGTTGTTTCTTAAGACAAGCAATAATCAAATCTGTCAAGAACGCCAAAGTGAGCATAGCCTAACAAAATTGCCGAAGTAGTAATTTGGTTTTTATAAATAGCGTATTGATTGTCATATATTTCTCCGACGCTATCAAATTCCGAAATTGCACGATGGTCCTTTATCTTGTCAAATGAATGCCGCGACGAAATGTCAAGCAGGCCAATTAAATAGTTAAGTCTAACAACAAGATTTGAATGTAGGTCGTTCATGGTGCCGGTTTAGTAATAAGTAGCAAACCTAATTAACTTTTGCAGAAATGGACTGAAATTCTTAAGGTTTTGAGGTTAGTAGTTGTATAAAGTGCATGCTATAAACATTTTTATTTTTATTTGGATTTATTCTAAATAAGGTTTTACTTTGTTTCATCAACTACTGGCTCGATTAAATTACATCCGGCATGAAAAAAATTCTGTACCTCACCCTGGCTCTGGCAACGCTTCAGGGCATTACAAAAGCCCAAAGCAAATTTGAAGAAGACCGTAAGGCGATACTTGCGCTTGGTGGATGTTATAAGGTGACGTTTAATTATGCGGAGACTTTTACGCAGGATACCAGCTACAAATTTTACCCGCAGTATCATGCAAGCGGCTATGAAATGGCCGTGGTTGAGCAGGATTCGCCCAACAAAATAGTGATACAGCATTTATTGCTTACCGGCGACAGCTCCATTATTAAGCACTGGCGTGAAGACTGGGTTTACGAATCGCCCGAGATGCTGGTATATGATAAAGATAATGTTTGGAGAAACATAAAGCTTAGCGAAGCCGACAGGAAAGGCCGCTGGGTGCAAAAGGTTTTCCAGGTAGATGATGGTCCGCGGTATGAGAGTATTGGCACCTGGGTACATGTTGACGGTCGCCACCAGTGGCAAAGCGAGTGCGACTCCCCACTGCCGCGCCGCGAGTTTACCAAACGAGGAGATTATAACGTTTTACAGCGCGGTAACCGCATATACCTGACCGCAAACGGCTGGATGTTTGAGCAGGACAATAAAAAAGTAATGCGCAGCGAAAGCGACAGGCTGCTGGTGCGCGAAAAAGGATACGAAGAATTCACCCACGCCGACGAAGCTAAATTTGCCTACGCCAAAGGCTGGTGGAAACGCCAACAAGGTTACTGGACTGCCGTTAGGCAGGTATGGGACGAGGTTTATGATAAGGAAGCCGTTATTAAATTAAAAGGCAAGGTAAATAACAAAGCCCTTTACGAGCAACTGTTTGACATGGCCGATCAATCAGCGCATGAAAAGTGGGACGCTGATAAGAATAAAAAAGAAGCCCGCAAGGTTATCGCCAATTACCTGGCGAAGGCCTGATGATACAAAGTCCTACCCTGTTGATGAATGCTTAAGCACTTTTGCATTTTACAGGGCAGGCGCTAACTTATTGAACTTACGAAGCCGATGAAACTTACGAAGTTTTGGAAACTTCGTAAGTTTTCCCACGGATTTAATTGAGGAGAATTTATGTGCGATTCCAGGGTGTTGAGCCATGTGGGTGAGTCGGTTATTAGCCGTTGCACCGAATGCCGTTGTATGTTTATCTGGCATAATAATTTGATTTTAAGCTTTTCGATACAACAGTTTATGCAGTTCAAAAATTTTGCAGGGGAGCTGTCGTTCGATGCGCATTCATTTCCCTTTCCCGATGGACAGGAACGCGTGGTGATGCGAACGCCAGTGGACGATGTACAGCTTACCTTCACCACCGAGCAATGGGAAAATTTTCACGCCGCCATGGACGAAGCAGCTTATATGCAGCAGGTTTACGATTTGATGGAGGGTGATGAGGGATAGATAACGAGCCGGCTTTCCAAAGGCCATCGGTCTGAATAATGTCTATCATCTCAGGCAGATGTGCCGAACCTACGGTTCTCAATTTTGTTTTGTCGCTTTACCACGGGTTAAAACCCGTGGCTACAATATTGGCCGAGGCTACGCCTCTTTTTCATTATTGATTTTTCCAAGGGCCATCGGCCCGATAGATATTGTAGCCCCGGATTTTAATCCGGGGTAATTAAGCCAACACCGGGGAGTGCCATCGGCACGGTCCATATTTTTCCAACAACCCCGGTTAAACTAATCGACACTTAACACCGAAACCGGAATTGCTTTTCTGCATTTTATCTTTAACAAGACTTTATTCCTCAACCGCAAAGCCGGCTTTTCCACCAAATACCGCATTAGCAGCGCAACGAATACGACTGCAAGGAAACAGCAAACCATCATCAATCCACTGTTTTTATCCAAGCCAACCTTCTCTAACAGCACCTGTGTAATATGTATCACAATTTTATGCACCAGATAGATGGAATAGGATAGCGTGGCAATAAGCGCCGTAAATCTTGATTTAAAACGATAAAGAAAATTGGCGGGACAAACCGCTGCCGCAACTATAAAACCATAACCGAAAGACACCAGCGTAAAGCCATATAAGGTTGCATCATAACCCTCCTTTGGGATGCAGACAAAATAGGCAAGTATAAGTGTAGCGATGCCAGTCAGCATTAATAAAGCAGTATTCCGGTTGGCCCAATCTTTTATTTGGGGATAGAATGTAAATAGTCCGGCTATGCTTACGCCCACTAACAGGCCATCCAGCCGGTTGTAAGTTGGATAATAAATATACTTGTTCCAGAGCGGACGAAGCTCTTCATCGGCCATGCGAGGTATCACCTGGTAATGCCAGCAATAAAGACGAACCAGGAAGCCGGCCACAAACAACGAGACAAGAAGAATCCATGACCATTTGCCGCCCTTAAAGCGGGTAAATAACCAAAAGCATAAGGGCAATATCAAATAAAATTGCTCCTCGACGCAAAGCGACCAGGCATGGCTAAAGGCATTGTATTTCGATAGGTCGAGACCGAAGTTTAGGGTGAATGTGAAATACTTCCATGCCGGCGACAAATGCCCCCATTCGGTTAAAACCGGGAAGGTGAAATATAAAATCAGCACCAGGAAGTAGGGCGGGATAATCCTGAAAAAGCGTTTAATAAAAAACTCTTTAACCTGTATGGGCTTGCCGTCGGCTACCCGGCCGAATAGCTGGCCGGCAATTAAAAATCCGCTTAAAACAAAAAATAAATCTACGCCCGTCCACCCGAAGCTGCCCGGCGCCACTTCCCAGCTGGGGTGACCGAAAAATTTGTAATGAAAACAAAGCATATAAATAATGGCGAATGCCCGCAGGTGGTCGAGGCCTAAAAGTTTATGGTTGTCGGTACCCGTGGTATCAGCCATGATGTGTTGTGGGGAATTTGGCTGTAATTTATGATAATAGAAGGGGAAGTTAAAATTAAATCCGATTTGTCATTCTGAGCGAGAGCGAAGAATCTTAAGCATTTGACAGGTAGGCGAGCGACAGGTCGCTACCATACCTATCCTGTGTGAATGTCGCTTTGTAGAGATTCCTCGCTCTTGCTCAGAATGACAAAGAAATAATTGTCTTACTATCTACACATAAAATTGAGCAGGTTCCGGTGTTTAATAGATTTGTCATTCTGAGATAGAGTGAAGAATATTAAGTATTTGATAGGTAGGTGATTGATAGGTAGACTGCATACCTGTCCTGCGCGAATATCGCTCTGTAAAGATTCTTCGCTCTTGCTCAGAATGACAAAAAACCCTCACTATCAATTCTTACGCATAAAACTTAGGCAGGCTCCAATTGCGTTTTACAGAGATTATGCGGATGCTGCAAATCAGTGCAACGGCTATCACTTTCACCACGTTTGCATCCAAAACCGGTAGCAGTAAAAAATAAATAACGCCGCCTATAATGCAGGCGGTAGCGTAGATTTCTTTTTTATGAAACAGCAGGGGTATTTCATTCAGCAATATATCTCGTACCACGCCGCCGAAACAGCCGGTGATAGTGCCCAGCGCTATACAAATGCCGGGATTTAAGCCAATATTTGCCCCTTTTTGCATCCCGATAACCGTAAACAAGCCCAGGCCCAGCGCGTCAAACAGAAACAAGGTTATTTTAAGGTGTTTAAGATAATTTCTGAAGATGATAGTGGCGATAACTGTGCCGAGTATAATGAGCGGAGTCTGATAATCACGCATCCAGGCTACCGGGGTATCACCGATTAGTACATCCCTGATAGTCCCACCGCCTACTGCTGTAACAAAGCCCATTATCAATACACCGAATGCGTCCAACCGCTTTTGCATGGCCGAAAACGCGCCGGAGATAGCGAATGCCACCGTTCCTGAAATTTCGATGATTGCGGAAATGTTAACCACTATACTCCTCCTTCCCGTTTTCTTAAAAACCACTCGAGACTTAGTAAAGCCAGTACCAGCGCGAAGATCCATTTCACATCAATAATATCGTGGTAGCGTTTGTCTTCGTAAACCACGGTTTTGATATTTTCATTCTTGCGAATTAAATTGGACAGCTGGCCCACCTGCGATGGCTGTAGCATTTGCCCGCCACTTTGTTTGGCGATGGTATTTAAAAGCTGGTGGTTAGCCGCACTCTGCCGCGACTCCAGGTTTAATGGTTTTACGGTAAGCTGACCAGTAACGATAAACACTCTATCGCCATTTTTTGCGGTGGCCATGTAGCTGTATTCGCCCACAGGCAGCGGGCCGGCATCCAACTGGTAGCTTTTATCGTTGCGGCTGAAAAGGAAGCTATAGTTTTTACCGGCCTGGTTTTTCAGCTCGATGTGAACGTCAGGGGTATTTATTAATTCCAGCGCATCGTTATAAAGCTCTGCATTAATCAGCACGTTCTCGCCTTCATCAAAAACATGTTTGGCTGTGTAAACGATGAACCGCTGGCGGTTGGCATTGGCGGTGAGGTACTGCACGCCCTGCCCGAAAATTTCCTCCAGCGTATGGTGATTGCTGTAAGTTTGGTATTCGGCCAGTTGCCAGCGCCACAGGCCTTCGCCGGTTAGTATACCAGTGCGGCGACCGCCGTCATCAGCAAAAGACAGTAAAGGGAAAGGTACGGGCACACTGCCAATGCGCTGTTTCAGCAGCACTTCGCCCGGCGGCGGAACAGAATAGCTGCCATACGGAGCCATTAAAGGCGGGAGGCTGTTTAGTTTCCTGCGAGACGAATCTGATAAAGTGAATGCGGTAAACTCGGTTGTTGGCTGTGCAAATACTTCCTGCAGCTCCAGCCGGTTCGAGCTGATGTGGTTAACTTTTTGCTGGTTATTAAAATTGCCTAAGTCGGTTTGCCCGCCAACAAAGTACCAAACGGGTATCTTGCTTTTTACCACATTCTGGATAGCGCTATTGCTTGCGGCGGTAAGCTGGTAAAGAATAACCAGGTTATAATCGGCAGGTTTAACGTTTCCGATATCTGACACTAAACTTACCTTTACCTCGTAGTTTTTATTGGCTTCGATAGATTGTTTGATAACACTGATATCGGGATGCGGCGCCTCGTACAGCACCAATATTTTTTGTTTGGCATCCAGCACATCTACATAAATCGCCTCTGAGTTATTTTGCGTTGATATTTCATTTTTGACAGGGGCTATGCTGATGTTATACCGGCGTAAGCCCTTTTTATCGGCGTTCAGTTTAACAGTTACCTGTTTTTGAAAGCTGTTTGAGGTTACCGGTATGTTTTGCTGGTTTACCTGGTTGCCGTCTTCGGTTATGCTTAAACGAATATTCTCACCCTTGCTTTGGTAGGCCTCGGTTAAAATCTCAATCTCAAAATCGTTACCAAGAAAAGCGGTTTTATTATAGTTGATGTTGCCAATGAGCAAGTCGCGTTTGGCAACGGTATCGCCAAGGGCAACGGTGTAAATGCTGTTTTTAAAGTTTTTAGCCTCATACTGCGGGTCGCTGCCCTGGTTGTACAAGCCGTCGGAAGCAATTACCAGTGCGCCGATGTTCTGGTTTACAAAGCGGTCATTCAGTTGGTGCAGCGCCTGCGACATATCGGTTTGTTTGCCGTTAAAGGTTTTGCTTAAACCGGGGGCCAGGTCTTTATCGAAATGAAATTCCTGCACATTGTATTGGTCGCCCAGTTGCTGTTTAAGGTTGCTTAAGGCATCCACAGTAGCCCCCTCTAAATCTCCCCCGGTAGGGGAGACTTTAGCTTCAAACATCTTTATGGATTGCGAATTATCCTGCAATACCAATACCAGCGGCTTTTGCGGATTATAGCTTACAGATTTAATTAATGGCGATACCAGCAACAAGGCGATAATGGTTACCACTATAGCGCGCCCGGCAAAAAGCAGGTACCTGAACTTATCAGACAAGCCCACCGGCTGGCGGTACAATAACCAGGCATATAAAACGCCCAATAGCAGGCAGGCAGGCGCCCACCATCCCGAAACTGTTCCCCAGGTAATTGAAAATAAAAACACCATATCTGTTAGCCAAATATGCTGCTTTTATTTTGAAGATTTGAAAATCCGGGAATTTGAAAGGTAAAATGTTTGATAATGGAAAGGCTATAGAGGGAAATGGCCGCTTTTTCCAATCCTAAGCCACATGTTTTAATTGATTGGTTTCTATATTGGAAATGGAATGGCAAAATCGAATTTAGCTTGGGCATGTTGTACAATTTATGTATGAAAGACAGAAGATAATAAATGCGCAAATCTGAACCAGAAAATAATAGAGCTCGGTTTTAAAAAAAGAAAAGGGCCTACCCTTAAAAAGACAATTATACAGTAGTAAGAAAATGAAAACTATAGATAATGGCCAATCAACAAATAATCGAAAGAAAAATAATGAATAACCAAAGAGCATCGTCGGCCCCGTAAGGCGAAGGCCATTAGTAATTGCTAAGAGGGCATTCCAAGCAGCCGTTATGGCAAATACGACGCGCAAAGTAACTTTGAATGTGTACATATTTTAAAATATCGTGAGCCAATTGTGCCGGCTAAGGTAGATAGAAAGAGTTGCTTATAAAAGGAAAGGTGGACCTTGCGCCGATTCAAACGTCTCGCTTAAACCGGCGTTTTTTT
>JAZJZL010000114.1:0-6278 GCA_040389845.1 Bacteroidota bacterium | reverse complement strand
AAAAAAATATTTAAAGATGAAACAGCTTGATTGTTAATGATTTGTATATTAACTAATTGAAAAGTATCTGATAATTAGCGTGTTTCATGGTGTTCGGGGTGTTCGTGCAAAAAAAAACGGAACATTTGCGACCGAATTCGGGAGGACAGGTGTAAACCCCGTTTTTTATAACGATTTGATTATCAATTATATGTTTCCTCGTGGCTATGAAAGGTGTAAACCCTGTAAACATTTTGCGTATTTGGAGGTAGAATTAAATATATTGATAATCAGCTTGTTGTGAATTATTAAAATGGTAATATATTGATAATTAGGGTTTTGTGAACGTGTTCGGGGTGTTCAGTGCGCAAAAATGTGAACACCTACAGATTATGATTTTCGACGGAACCAGGACTGTAACCTTATCAGAGTCGACCGATGGAAGCGATGGTTATGCTGTACATTGATTTTTAGCGTGTTTTAAATTTCCGTTTCTTTCGGCTATGAACCCTTGACTATGAATATCTTCATTGCTGCTGCTGTTGTTGCTGCTGCATAATTTCCAAATGCCGTTGGTAGCTATTTTTAGAAACGGATGAAGCAATACTGACAGACGGTGTTATATCCTGCGGCTGGTTATGGTTTAGCACATTCTCATCGTCTACAGAAACTGCCACTTCCAGCCTGTGATTTGACGGACCTTTGTAAACACCCTTTACCGGGGAGCAGTCTGTGAAATTACGCCCCACCGCAAGGCGTACGTGAGTTTCATTGGCAATACAGTTATTGGTCGGGTCGATGCCGAGCCAGCCGTAATCCGGGATATAAGCTTCGGCCCATGCGTGGGTGGCGCCTTCGCCGCGCATATTGTTGCGGCTGGTACAAATGTAGCCGCTTACATAGCGGGCCGGAATTTCGGCCAGGCGAAGCATCTCCATCAGGATATGGGCAAAATCCTGGCAAACGCCCGCTTTTAATTTCCACAGCTCATCCAACCGGGTCTCTACGGTAGTTACGCCCTTAATGTAGCTGAAATTATCATAAACGTATTTACAAAAACCAACCGCCACCTGGTACGGGGTATCACCCTTTAGTCGCTCGTCATTAACAATGGCCTTTAATTCGCTCATTCCCTCAAAATATTCCAGGCGCAAAAAATCAATGTAAGGCACTGCATACTTTAACCGCTTTAAATCCTCCCATTGCTGCGAAGGGAAAATATCGCTCACAGGTAACTGACGGTGTTTGGTTGCAACCAGTACTTTTGAATTGATGGTAAGAACGGTGTGCGGTTCACTGTAGGTAAAACTCCCAACCTCGTTGCCGTAATAATCGGTATGGATATCAATGGCAGGGTGGCCGGTAATAGTTAATTCCTGTTTAATTACATCCTGGTACTGGTCTTTAATAGGATAAAGGATGATTTGGTTGGCGCTATCGCGCGCCAGGCCTTCGTAAATGTACCGGGTTATATGTTGTATCTCAAATTCGGGCATGTGTTCGATTATTTAATTGGAAGATTTGAAGATAGTTGATTTGATGATTTGAAAATTTGATGATTTGAAGATGCCTGTAACCCCATAGCGACAATTTTTAAATCGATTTCTCATTTTCAAATCATCAAATTTTCAAATCATTAAGAATTAGCAAAATAATGTTTGTTCAGCGCGTCTCCTATTCCGTAAAGATCGTTGCGTATCTGGGTAAGGTACTGGTGCAGGCCTTCCTGTTCGATACTCTTAACCGAGCTGTATTTGATGCGGCTTTGCAGCCGGCCAATCTGGAAGGAAAGTTCCCTGAAATCATCTGCATTGCTGTCGTTTTTCAGCCTGTCGAAATAACGCTGTATGTTGTTTACAGAATAGATGACCGAGCGCGGAAAATCGTTATTTAATACCACCTGCTCCAGTATATTGCTTGCTTCAAAGCCTTCCCGATAGGTTCTGAGGTATAGCTCGTAACCACCAAGCGACAGTAGCAGGTGTTTCCAGTAGCTGGTGTCGGTAAGCAAGTCAGGGTTGTCAGTAACCGAGCTGAATTTTGTATCCAATATATCCACGCTTTGTATGGCTCGTTCCAGGTATTTGCCAATGTTCATAAAACTACGGCTCTCGCCGCGCTCCATTGCAATTTCGGCTGTGCCATAGTAAAGCATCACCTGCCGTATCAATACGTCCAATATCCCGATCGGGTCATCACGAAGCAAGGCCTTTTCTACCCTTGGGTCTTTCACCGTGTGGTAGTATTCGTTTACGCACTGCCACAAATCTTTCGGGATATGCTCCTGCACGCCCCTTGCATTTTCGCGGGCCAGGGTAATAATGTTTAAGATAGAATTATGATTGATTCTGCCTGTCACCATATACTTTAACACTGCCCGGCTGTTATTGTCCAATTCTTCGGTTTCTTCTCCGGACGTTCCGGCGAAAATCCGTATCACGGGGGCCCAGGTAAATTCCTGTATGGTATCCTGGCTCGATGCGTAATTTATTTTTAGCATCCGCAGCATGCCGTCGCTACGCTCTATATACCTGCTTAACCAATAAAAGCTTGCTGCTACCCTGCTTAACATACCAAGCCCCCCGGCCCCCTGAAGGGGGAGTAAAAAAAGGCCTGCTGCTGTATTTTATTATAGACTATATTCATTTGTCAAACTCAATTTTTTCATCCGCACATCTGCACATCAGAAATCCGAACAGTAATTAACATCCGCATATCAACTCCCCCTTCAGGGGGCCGGGGGACTCAGCACCCACGTATCCTTACTACCGCCACCCTGCGAACTGTTTACCACGAGTGAACCTTCCTTGAGCGCCACGCGGGTGAGACCGCCCGGAACAATCTCTATACCGTCCGGCCCGTAAAGGGCGTAGGGCCGTAAATCAATACGGCGCGGCTGAAGCGTACCCTGCATATAGCATGGCGCTGCCGACAAATTGATTGTTGGCTGCGCAATGAAATTCCGCGGGTCTTTCATTACTTCTTGTTTGTATTCTTCTATTTCCTTGTCCGACGCTGCATGGCCCATCAGCATGCCATAACCGCCGCTGCCGTTTGTCTTTTTGATAACCATTTTGTTAATGTTGTCAAATACTACCTTTCGCTCGTCAGGATTACCCAATTGATGAGTAGGGACATTCTTTAATATAGGCTCCTCGTTCAGGTAATATTTTATCATCTCAGGCACATAAACGTATACGGCTTTGTCATCTGCCACGCCGGTACCTATGGCATTTACTATGGCAACATTACCCTTGCGGTAAGCGCCCATGATGCCGGCTACCCCCAGCATGCTGGAAGGATTAAATACCAGCGGGTCGAGGTACTCATCATCCACCCTGCGGTATATTACATCAACCTGTTGCAGGCCGATGGTTGTTTTCATATAAACTTTATGGTTATTCACCACCAGGTCACGCCCCTCAACCAGTTCAACACCCATCAGACGCGCGAGGGTGGTATGTTCAAAGTAAGCCGAGTTATAGATTCCGGGACTTAATAATACGATGGTAGGGTTCGATATTTGCCGGGGAGATAATGCCAACAGGTTTTTATATAAGATGTTGGGATATTCCGTAACGCTGCGAACGCCGCATTGGGGGAGCAGGTCGGGAAACAGTCGTTTGGTTATTTCGCGGTTCTCCAGCATATAGCTCACGCCGCTCGGCGTGCGCAGGTTATCTTCGAGCACATAAAAAGTACCGTCGAAATCGCGGATAATGTCGATACCGCTGATGTGCACATAGATATCATAAGGCACTTGCAATTGGTGCATCTCGCGCAAAAAATGAGGGCAGGAGTAGATGATATCAATCGGTACGATTCCATCCTTAATGATGAACTGGTTATGATATACGTCTTTTAAAAACAAGTTGAGGGCTGTAAGCCGCTGTTTGATGCCGCGTTCTACAAAGGCCCATTCATCGGAGGTGATGATGCGGGGAATAATATCGAACGGGAAAATCTTCTCGATACCCTCGCCGCTATTGTAAACGGTAAAGGTAATCCCCTGGCTCATGAACAGCCTTTTGGCTAATTCTTCCTTTTTATTCAAATCATCCGCCGATTCTCCTGAAATATATTCGATGACTTTACGGTAATGGTCGCGAACACTTGTGTTTTCGCCATACATTTCGTCCCAAACTCCATTAATTGGATTGTATTTGTTAAAATAACCTGGTTCTTCCATGAATAAACGACTGAAAATGTAAAATAATAAAACCAGTTACTTTTAAAAACGTAATTTATGAAGTGTTTTTCAATAAAAGTAAATATTATTTAATTTATTTGTTATAATATCAAAGTAAATTGAATTTATGTCTGAAATTTATAACAAATATTGTTAAAAATTATATTTCATAAATAAATTAATTGTTTTTGTTTGATTTATGCTAGATAAAATAGACATATTTAACTAAATAGTCAAAAATGGCAACATCCAATGCGTAATTTGAAAGGAAATGAATGGAGTGATTTAAAAAAAATTGTCATAGCCACTTCATAAGGCAATTGTTAACATTAACTTAACACATACGTAATTCTCTGTTAATGTGTTAACCTTACCTTTACAGCACTGCTAACTGACAAAGCAGCGTTTGTTTTTTAATATTAAACAATAGTTAAAGGAATATTAAAAGAGGAGCACTGGCTGAGGTCAGGAGGTTGTAAGTCCGTAATTGCAATCTAGCGTAGAGTAATGTTTTATTAAATTAAATTCCATTAACCGTTCGCTAAAATCAATTAAAACTATGAAAAACAGCATGCAAAACGAAAAGCGCAACAAAGAAATAACGCAAATCCAGGCAAATTCAGCAGATGAATACTGGAACAAGAAGTACGGTGTATCAACCGACGAGTTAAAAGCAAAAGGCAGCCGCATGAGCATTACCGATAAAATATTAGAGGTTGCCACTAAAAACAAAACCTTTAGCTACTAATTAGCAGAAGCAATTAAACGCTTTAATTAATAAAGATTTTTTGTCCGGCCCCCGAAATTTCGGGGGCCGGATTTTTTTTGGCTATTGCGTAATATATCCCCACAGGCCTGCGACCTGTGCCGGGGTGTGTCGATCCGTTGGAGCTTGGTTTAGTTCAATGTCCTGTCCGCACATCCAGATCTGTACATCTTTTTTCATTCGCACATCCGCACATCCAAAATCCGTACATTTTCCTATCTTGCAAATTACTATAACGTTAAATTATGCCTCAACTTTGCTGCATAGGCCATATTACATCCGATAAGGTGGTAACTACCAAAGCCATTAAACACATGCCCGGTGGTACTGCCTATTATTTTTCGTGTGCGGTAAGCAAGCTGGATATCGATTATTTACTGGTGACCGCCCTGGCCCCGGCCGAAGTGCATTACGTTGCCGCTTTGCGCGATAAAGACGTGGAAGTACAGGTATTGCCAAGCG
This sequence comes from Bacteroidota bacterium, assembly GCA_040389845.1. Taxonomy (GTDB): domain Bacteria; phylum Bacteroidota; class Bacteroidia; order Sphingobacteriales; family Sphingobacteriaceae; genus Mucilaginibacter. Next base: position 882 of record JAZJZL010000114.1, on the reverse strand, counting down.
CACACACCGTAATTTTCGAAAATATTTACGGCGAAAACCAGGATGAACGTACCCAAAACGTTTTAGATACCGCCGACCCGTTTGAGGCTGAACAATTTACCGGCATTGATGCAGAGCTATTTCATTTAGGCCCGTTGCTGGCCGGCGATATCGGCGTGGAGCTGATTGCCGCCCTGGCGGCGAAAGGACGCGTAAGTATAGATGTGCAGGGTTACCTGCGCCGTGTTGAAAACCAGAAAGTATATGCCACCGGCTGGCCTGATAAGCAAGCCGCACTCAGCTACGCGGAGATAGTAAAAGCCGATGTTGCCGAGTTACAGGCGCTGACCGGCTGCGAAACCACTGAACAGGGCGCTCAGCAATTAATGGAATGGGGCGTGAAAGAAGTTGTGGTAACCAACGGCAGCCAGGGCTCAGAGATATTTCATGATGAAAAGCGTTATGTTATTCCCGCTTTTAGGCCACGCGAAGTGGTTGATGCTACCGGCTGCGGCGATACCTACATGGCAGGATACCTTTTCCGAAGGCTAAAAGGCGACGACATTCAGCGTGCCGGTGAATTTGCCGCTGCTATGGCCAGCCTGAAGATGGAAGCCTCGGGGCCGTTTTTAGGGACAGAAGATGATGTGATTGATTTTATGAATCAATACATACACTGATGAAAGCTTCGGGCCAGCAAATATTTGACGATTATCTTGAGAAGCTGGAAGAGGAATTTAAGCCTTGCCTTATTAAACTTCGTGAGATTATATTATCAATTATACCCAGCACCGAAGAAAGCTTTAGCTACCAGGTGCATTGTTTTAAGCACGTTTACATGTTGTGTGGTATAGGAGTTACTAAGTATTTTTGCAGTTTTTATACCATGAGTCCGCCCTTGAT
>JAZJZL010000113.1:0-6768 GCA_040389845.1 Bacteroidota bacterium | reverse complement strand
AAGAGTATTATGACAACGAATTACTACACTCCGTAAGCGGAATTTTTAACGGGTCGTCAAATTATATCCTGTCAAAAGGTTTTAACGAAGGGTTAAGCTATGACATGGCTTTACAGCAGGCGCAAGACCTTGGCTTTGCTGAAACCGATCCAACCAGCGACGTAGGCGGCTTCGATGCAAAATATAAGCTTGTAATAGCTGCGGCGCATGCCTATGGTGTTATCGTTAAACCTGATGACGTTTTCAATATCGGCATACAAAACCTTGGCTCGCACGATTTGCAATACGCACGCGAGAAGAACCTTAAAATAAAACTGGTTCCGGTTGCCAAAGAGCTTGACAACGAGCATGTAGCACTCTTTGTACTGCCAAAATTTGTGAACGAAAAAGAATTCCTGTACAACGTTGAGTACGAATACAACGGTGTGATTGTACAGGCTGCTTTCGCCGACCAGCAATTCTTTTTTGGTAAAGGAGCTGGAGGGCATCCAACAGGTTCAGCAGTATTGTCGGATATCGCTGCACTTCGATATGACTACCAATACGAGTACAAAAAAGCAAAAGCCCGCGGCGGTTTGAATTTCACCAATAACATTGAGCTGAATATCTACCTGAGATATGATAAAGAAGAACTTGTTGACGCTATTAACTTCATCAGTATACAGGAACGTTATTTCTCGGGAGATTACAAGTTTATCATCGGCAAGGTTAACCTGCAAAGCCTTGTTGATAACCAGGAGCTGATTGCCCGCAGCGGTGCTTTCGTGGCATTTGCCGACCAGCTTACCGGCATAAATTTAGCTACAACTGCTGTTGCCGAAGAAGCCGCGGTGTTATAAGAACTTTTTTTCAGGTTTTATAGTTTTATAAAAAGCGGCCCCATAATGGGGCCGTCTTTTTTCCAATTTAACTATTAACTATTTCCCCCATTATCGTGAAGACTATCGTGGAAGACTTACGAAGTCTTGAAGACTTCGTAAGTCTCTTCGGACGCTGAATTTAAAGAGTAGTATCTGTCCGCAATTATGGTAATCGGCAACCCGAAGGCAAAAATCAATATTGCAATATTCTTTAACGCGCCAATCAGATGCATAGGCTGCGGAGCGGTTTGGCTTAGCGGCACAACAGCCAGGTTCATAATCGACCAAATTACCAGGCCCGTAAACAGTATAAATAAAACACGGAACTTCAACAGGTGAATTAACTGCCGGTAAAGGATAAAAAATAAAACAGTCCAGGCAAACGCTATCCAGTAATGGAACAATACGCCGTAAATAACCATTTCGCTGCCGGGCGTAAAGGCAAGTTTTCCGAATACACCGCTTGCTATGTATTTAAAAATTATTTCTGGCGGGATTTTACTATTGGTTATTATTGCCATTAGGGCATCAATGCTGCCGGTTATAAATCCGGCAAATAAAAGCCATCGTAACAGCCTTTTCCTCTTCTGCTTTTCCATCGTATAATAAATTTGGTAGTGATTTAGTTGTTATCTATTCAAATCTCACTAAAGATGCGAATGGAAGCAATTCACAGGCTATTCATGTTTATACAAGTTGGTACAAGCGGTATATAAATAAAAAAGACGCCTTTATTGGGCGTCTCATATATTTTTCACTCCCCTTTAGGGGTTGGGGTGCCATAGTTTATATCTCTCTGTCCGTTTCCCAGTTCTCCAAATAATCGGCAACCCTTCTCACAAACGAACCACCCAATGCACCGTCAACAACGCGATGGTCGTATGATAATGAAAGGAACATCATGTGGCGGATGCCAATCATATCGCCCTGTAAAGTCTCGATAACTGCAGGTTTTTTGCGTATAGCACCAACCGCTAAAATAGCAACCTGCGGCTGGTTAATAATAGGCGTACCCATAACGTTACCGAATGAGCCTACGTTAGTAAGTGTGAATGTACCGCCCTGCACATCATCTGGTTTTAGTTTGTTATTGCGCGCACGATCGGCCAGGTCATTTACGGCTTTGGTTAAACCTACCAGGTTCAGCTCATCGGCCTTTTTTATTACAGGCACTATCAGGTTGCCGCTTGGTAAAGCAGTCGCCATGCTGATATTAACATCTTTCTTTTTGATAATCTGCGTGCCATTTACCTGGACGTTTATCATCGGGTAATCCTTAATAGCACGAACAACTGCTTCGATGAATATCGGCGTAAAGGTAATTTTTTGCCCTTCGCGTTTCTCAAAGCTCGATTTGATTTTTTCACGCCACAACACCAGGTTGGTTACATCAGCTTCAACAAAGGATGTTACGTGCGGCGAGGTATGCTTGCTCATCACCATGTGATCAGCAATTAACCGGCGCATCCTGTCCATTTCTATAATTTCATCACCACCCGAAAGCGAAACGCTCTTAGGTTCTTCTTTTGCAGGTGCAGGCGTGGCTTCCGCTTTGGGAGCTTCTTGTTTTGGCGCTTCGTAAACAGGTTCCGCTTTGGGCTCTTCGGCTAACGGTTCCGGCTTAGTGGCCTCATAAACAGGCTCCAAAGCTTTTTCAACTACCGGCGCTGTAGCTTGTCCGTTTGCCTCATGGAAAACAGGCTGAGTAGCTTCAGATTGCGAGCGTTGCTGTACGTAAGCCAGCAGGTCATCTTTAGTTAAACGGCCCTCTGCTCCTGTGCCTGGTATCTTGTCCAGCTCGGCATTGCTGATGCCTTCCTGGGCGGCAATATTTTTTACCAAAGGCGAGTAAAAACGTCCGTCACCTTTGCTGGTGTCGCCCGTCTTATCATGTGCGCTTTGCGATATCTGCTCTATATAGGGTACTGAAACAGGCTCTGCGAATACGGGTTGCTTAGGTTCCTCCGGCTGTTTAGGCGCAGGATTCGACCATGGCGTATTAGCAACAGGCGGTGGCGTTGATTGTACCGGCGGTTTATAAGCTTCAACCGGAAGAGGTGGCGGCGTATGTTGCACAGGTGGCTGAGCTGGCGCTGCAGGCACAGGTGGAGGCAAATGCTCCTGCTGCGGCTGAGGTGTTGCGGGCGTAGCCGAAACAGCAACAGGCTCAGGCTCGTTGGTTTCGATAACGGCTATCGCCGCGCCAACCTTAACCACGTCGTTGTCTTTATAAAGCTGTTCAACTAATTTTCCGGAGACAGGCGATGGAACATCGGAGTCCACTTTATCAGTGGCGATTTCCATTACTGTTTCATCAGCTTCTATAAAATCACCCGGTTTTTTAGTCCACCTGATTATAGTTGCTTCTTCAACACTTTCGCCCATTTTTGGCAGCAACAGTTTATATTTAGCCATACACAATAAATAGATTGTCGGTCAAAATTAGTGGATTTTCCGGTTATTTATCAGTATTCCGGAGTAAAGTATTCAACATGTTCAATGCCGAAATTGCCGTTCTTTCGATGTTTTGAAGCCGTTTATTACCAAATGTTAATTTCTTTACCATAGTCTTATCAACATTTGCCGCCGCTACCCATATTGTACCGACAGGCTTATCAGGTGTGCCCCCATCAGGCCCCGCAATACCGGTAACAGCTATTGCATAATCTGATTTGAAATTACGCAAAGCGCCTTCAACCATTTCTGTAACTGTCTGTTCACTTACAGCGCCAAAGGTACTTAGTGTTTCGTGCTTTACGTCCAGGACACTCTCCTTTAAATCATTGGCATAAGATACTGTTCCTCCCAAAAAAACCCTTGACGCGCCGGGATGCCGTGTAATTATATGGGAGATATAACCGCCTGTGCAACTTTCTGCTATTGACAAAGTGAGGCCTTTACCGGCCATGTAGTCTAATATGGCTTCTTCTATGGTGATATCCTCTTCGGCAGCTACAACATTGGCGACGCGCCCGGTAATCCTGGCTGCGAAATCGCTTATATTGGCTTTTAGCTGCGTTTCGTTATCGCCGTATCCGCTTAATCGTAAACGAACCTGGCCGAGCTTAGGCAAATAAGCCAGCTTTATATACGGCGGCAGCGCATCTTCAATATCGGCAATTCTTTCCGCCAGGTAGGATTCCCCTTCGCCCACCGTTAAAATGGTTTTATGAATGATGAATGGCAACTTCAATGTCAATTTTAGCTTCGGTATAACCGTCTCCTCCATCATATACATCATCTCGTGCGGCACTCCCGGCATCGATACGTAAACTTTACCTCCCTCATTAAACCACATCCCCGGGGCAGTACCGTTGTTATTGGGTATAACTTCGCAATTTTCAGGAACCAGGGCCTGTGAACGGTTTACGTCAAGCATCGGCCGGTTGTATTTCGCAAAAATGCTGTACACGTTCTCCAGCGCTTCTCTATTTTCAACCATCCCTACGTTAAAATATTCGGCAATCGTTTTCTTGGTGATGTCGTCTTTGGTTGGTCCAAGTCCGCCGGTTATTAAAATAACATCGGCACGTTTTGCGGCTTCAGCCAGGGCGGTCAGAATATGTTCCCGGTCATCAGATACGGAAGAGATTTGTTTTATCCTGATACCGATATTATTCAGTTGCGCCGCCATCCAGGCCGAATTGGTATCGACAATCTGCCCGATGAGTATCTCATCGCCTATAGTAATTATTTCCGCAAGCATTATCAGTTGCCGTTAAAGTATGAATTGCTGTTATAATCGCTTCGTTTGCTAAGTTTCAAGTCCTGCAAAACTGCCGCTTTAACTTTCAAAGTTACGTTATACGATTTGTAAATGCCGAAGGGCACCCATTGAACATTCAGGTCCCAACAGTGCAAATCCCTATATATACCGAACGAGCTTACTGCCAGTTTACCCTGCCGGATGTCGATATTGGTGTTATATTGAACCTTCCACTTTGATGTAATATTAACATCACCGCTCAGCATAAGCGTATTAGTTGAGTTTGTATTGATAACGTTGTTATTGAAGCTAAAGTTGTAGTTAAACGACAGGTTCCAGGGTACGTTAAAATCCACATAAGCACTCGGGTCGCTGTTTATAAAGGCCAGTTTTTGCGCCTGCAGTGGCGTTATGGTTTGTAATGTATTAGTCGGTTGAACCGGTGGCCTTGGTTTGAAAGATGTGGAGTTTAAACTTCCGCTTAACGATAAACTGATGGTCGTCAGCCGCGGAAACATGCCATCCTGGAAAGTATAACGGTTAATTTCATGCGCATACCTTGATATCACACCGTTTTGTATAGTATCTATAACCTGGGTAACGTAAGGATTTAAAGAGCCGTATATACTGACATTCACCTTTTGATTAAATATAGCCGTATGCGCCGAGAATGAAATCGGCGACAGCTTTAATGAATCCTGCGCAAAGTTATAGAACGTTGAAAGCGAGAAGCCATCGATAAGGTGAACCTTTCTTGCCTTTCCGGAAGTGTCCGTAGTTTTTGGCTTCAGCTTCATTTCAATCGTATTATCCAGGTTAAAGCTTATACCCGCCTGCTTGCCCGCCGATGGAAAGTTATCAGGAAAAATAGAATAGGTATTAGTTGTTATAGGCAGCGGCACATTAGCATTGCTTACTATCGTTTTGTAGTAGCCGTAGCTCGGGTCAGCAAAGTTAGGGCTGTAGTTGAAGCTGATGCTTGGTGTCATCACGTGCCTTATGGCAACAATGTTTCCTTTTTTAAAGTTAAAAGTACTATAAACTTTGGTTGAAATACCTGTACTTAAATTATATGAGTCGCCCCTCTTAAACCCACTGACGGTGTCGGTAAAGGGATAGGTGGGGTTATCATTAGGTAAACCGTTTGGCAAAGTATTCCCGCGTATAAAGCGTTTATTAACAGTTTGAAGATACCAGTGCTCAACATAAGTTGCTGATGAACTGAATTGGAAATATTTGAGAATATTGAGGCTAAGCCCGATAGGAACGTTGTGCACAGCCCTTGTTTGCATTTTTTTTGCGAGTGTGCTGCCTTTAAACAACTGTGCCTCAGGAATATTATCCAGATCGTTAGTAGCCGATAAACTGTAGCTCACGTTTATCTTTTGATACCATTTTTGCTCGCCCACCCTGTCTTTTGAATCGAACGGGTTGATAGACGCCATGGTGAAGCTAAGCGTAGGCAATTGCAGGGTAACCGTCTTGTTGGTTAAATCCTGGCTATGCGAAAGGCCAAGGCTTAAGTTAAATGGTGTACCTGTAAAAGTTTTGCTATAGTTAATAGAGGATCGTAAGTTATTTTGAGTCAACGAGTTAATGTTATAATTATTTTGCGCCGGGTTATTACGATAATAGGTAGAGGTACCGGCATTTACCGAAGCACTGAACGTGCTGCCCGGATGCGCGTTCGCATCCTGGCTGTGCGACCATGTAATGTTAAAGTCTTTTTGTGCAGGGTCGCCTTCCAAACCGTAATTATGCGAACCGTAACTTAACGAAACGGTGCCGCCGTATTTATATTTTTTAAGATAGTGGGCAGTAGTATTCAACTCGTACGACCCTTTTGAATAAATAGTACCGGTATTGGTCAAATCCAGGTAATCGCTTATACCTATATAGTAGCCAAAGTTCCGCAGGTAAAATCCCAGCTTTTGGTCTTCACCAAACGTTGGTATGATAACCCCCGATGCCCGTGTATCCGGCTTTGGGAAAAATCCGAACGGTATAGCCAGTGGTAAGGGAATTCCTTCTATTTCGAGATAAGCCGGCCCGGATATGATCCTGTTCTTTTCACCAATCCCTTTCGTTATCACAATACCAAAATGAGTATCCGGTTGCGGCAGATCACAGGTGCTGAATGTTGTATTGCGATAAGCCACTTCCGTTTCGTTCAGTTTTTTTAGTTCTCCGCCCGAGAGGAAA
>JAZJZL010000112.1:0-9640 GCA_040389845.1 Bacteroidota bacterium | reverse complement strand
CGGCTAATATCTTACTGACATTGCTGGTGATGTATTTTTTAATGTATTTTATGTTTACACAAATACATCAGTTTGAAGCCGCAGTGCTAAAGTATGCCCCTTTCCGCGAGCAGCACGCCATAAAATTTGCAGTTGCATTGCGCAATGCAACTTACTCCAACGTTCTGGGGCAGGGTCTGATAGCCGTAGTCCAGGGCACGCTGCTTAGTATGGGCTTCTATGCGTTCCGGATGCTATTTTTTGGGGTGTGATAGGGGTATTTATATCGTTTTTGCCCGTTGTAGGTGCCCCTACATTAACCATTCCATTTGGCATTATTTTAATTGCCGGCGGCCACACTTTAAAGGGCATTTCGCTGATGGCGTTCGGGCTGCTGTTTATTGGCAATATAGATAACGTTTTAAGAGTAATTATCAATCGCAGGGTCGGCAATACGCATCCTATAATATCCATTATCGGTGTATTTATAGGCATCCCCTTATTCGGCATATTAGGGTTAGTGTTCGGGCCCTTACTGTTATCGTATTTTTTATTATTATTGGAAATATATGAAACCAACCGCCTGGCCGCCGACAGGCTTGAACGTATACGAACCGGGCCGGGGGAGTAGTTTTACTGGTTCATAGTTGATAGTTCATAGCCGAAAAAACGCTATTTAGCTTATGGTTAATGGTTCATAGTTCATAGCCGAAAAAATAAACTAAATTTGTGTTTAATACCATGAAAAAGTAACTAATGGCTAAGTTTAGCGTCTATGAGCCATAGGCAAAATGCAGCTGCCATGAACTATGAACCATGAACTAAAAACAAATAATCAAAACAATTATTCAACTTCAAAATTTATAGTATATGACCGATAACTCAAAAGTAATTGTCGCTTTGCTGGTAGGTGTAGCGGCAGGAGCAGCTTTAGGTATTCTATTTGCGCCTGATAAAGGTACTGAGACACGTGATAAGCTGTCAGAATCATTAAAAAGCCTGGGCGATTCAATAAAGGAAACCGCCTCGGCTGAAATTGAGAACCTGATTAACCTTAAAGATAAGGTTGTAAGTAACGTTAAATCGAAGATTAACGGCGCTGAAGAAGAATACCAGGACGATTTGGAACACGCATAAATTAGTCATAAGTCGGAAGTCTTGAGTCGTTAGTCATTGTGGCTGCGCGGACTCAAGACTCCCGGCTCGGGACTTAAGATTAAACAAAAAATGGCAGACGAAAAAGAGACCCCTCCACAACCCATTCTTGACCAGCTTAGAGACTATGCCGAAACACGCATAAAACTGGCAAAATACCAGGCTATTGAAGGCGGTACCTCTATTGCAGCAAGCCTCATTGCCGACGTTGTCGTTGTGATGAGTATGGTGCTGGCTTTCATATTTGCCAGTTTTACCCTTGCATTTTATTTGGGCAGCCTGTTTGGTGCCGATTGGATGGGCTTTGGCTGCGTGGCCATCATTTACCTTATAATTGCACTGGCTATCAAGTTCAACAAGCGCGCAATCGAAAAACCAATCGTTAACGCCTTTATCCAGAAGATTTTTAAAAACTAAAATATAGATGGACTTACCTGTACGGAATATAAGCGATTTAAGGAGCGAGATTTTAAGGCTTAAAGATGCGGAACGCGAGCAAAGCATAGCCATCGGTGAACGATTTAAAAATTTCTCGTCGACTATATCGACATTGGGCACCTTATTCCCGCGTTCGCTTACCCCGGAAGGTAAAAGCACCAGCTTCTTCGATCAGGATTTAGTTGGATTGATATCGCGCTTTTTACTTCCATTTACACTTAATAAAACCATTTTCCGTAATTCCGGCTTTTTAGTTAAAACCCTTGTCGGCTTGGTATCTCAAAAGGCATCACACTTTATTTCTGAAGATTCGGTTGTTGGCTTATGGGATAAAGTGAGAGGACTCTTCAACAAAAAGGAGAAAAAAGGAGAAAATATTTCTGACGAAAAGGGCATTCCGCCGCTGAGCGAGAGTTATTGAGATTTTCTGTAAAGGCGCGATACCTGCGTCTCTTGCTACTTTTAATTCATGAACTCAATATAGATGGCTTATTTGCTTGTAGCCAAAAGGATGTCGGCAGAAATACCTAAAAAGCTATGCAAACCTCTAACCATTTTTAACGTCAATTCCTTTTTTCCTGATAAAACCTGAGATACATAACCTTTTGAACCAATAATAGGTTCAAGGTCTTTCTGTTTAAGCCCTTTTTCTTCAAGTCTTAATTTGATTACTTCAATCGGGTCTGGGTCAGGAATATGATAATGTTTGTCTTCATAGTCTTTTACCAGTAGCAATAATAAATCTAACTCATCCCCTTCAGGTGTGTTTTCATCGGCATGAAAAAGTTCAATAGTTCTTTTAAGCGCGATTTTGTATTCAGATTCCGTTTTTAAAATTTTCCAGTTATTATTCACAATTCTGTTGCAGAGTTTTACAAGCTGCTCCGCTTGTCTAAGCTTATATTTCGGTGTAAGAGACTGTAGCAGCATCGATTTTGTCGTATTCCTGATGTGTACCGAACCAAATTATATAAGCAAATTGTCTTTTGAAATCGACCGAAACAATCAATCTGAACGTATTCCCTTTTATGTTAAAGATAACCCTTCTGTTATTTATAATGCTTGCATTAGTGTAAACGGCCTTTAATTCATTAAAGTTATTATATGACGATTTTAAAAAAGCCTTATGCCATGCCAGCAGAGCGGTCTCTGCAATAGGATACTCTTTTATATAATTTAGTATAGTAATTTTAGAAATTACGTTCATTAAAACAAATATAAAAGTTTTCTGACAGTAAACAAAATATTACATCGCTACATTTTTCTTTTTCAAAAACGTAACGGCAATCCCTCCCAATACTATCGCACTGCCGATAATTTCATTCAATTCCAGCGTTTCTTTTAAAAACCAAATTGCCAAAAATCCGGCTATTACAGTTTGGCTTAATAGTGCTATCGATACTTTTGTTGATTCCAAAAAACGCAAAGAGTGATTGATAGTAATCCATCCGGCAAGCTGGCAAATTAAGCCCATCCCCAAAAAGCATAGCCAGCCGGATACCGGGAAGTGAGCCATTTCGTTACCCATTATTAAATTTACGATCAGTAGAAAAATACTGCCGGCCAGCATGTTATAAAACATAAAAGTTATGGTACTGATGTTTTGCAGTATGCCGCGTGTGATAACGATATATATTGCATAAAACAGGCTGGCTAAAACTGCCAGCGGTATCCCTATATTAAACTGCAACGATAGCAGGTGCTGATAGCCTACCAACACCACCATGCCTATAATTGCCACACCCGTGCCTATCCAGAATAATTTTCCTGCTTGTTTTTTAAAAAGAATCCAGGTAATCAACCCAACCCAAACCGGCGCAAGGTTGGCGATAAGCGTCGATACCGTTGCCGATATTTTAATAAGCGACAGGTTCCATATAGCGATATCTGATGCGAAAACTATGCCGCCGATTAAAGCGATTATCAGATCTTTACGCGCTATTTTGAGGTTACCTTTAGCCAGGCAATAAGGCAGCAAACAAAGCCAGGCAATGAAAATCCGGTAAAATCCGGACGTTATCGGTGATGCATCGGTAAGCTTTACGAATATGGGCGAAAAGGATATGCAAAGAATGCCTATAACAAGGCTGGCTTTTGGATTCATGATGAACAAACTTACCTAAATAGCGAAGCAATATGCAGAATCGGGACAGTTTTTAAGCGATATTATCATGGGATAACAAAAATGTAATCGCGGCAATTCCTTAATTCTGTTAATTCCGGTTCAGACAAACAGCAAATTATCGTATTTTTGCGCCTCAAAATAATTTATTATGAGCCAGCGGAAAAAGATTAAGGCATTATTAGAAAGCACCGAAACAAACATCGAAATTACTGTTAAAGGATGGGTTCGCTCATTCCGTAACAATCAGTTTATTGCTTTAAATGATGGCTCAACCAATAATACGCTGCAGGTTGTTATCGACCTGGAAACTGACCCTGCATTATTAAAAAGAATAACCACCGGCGCGGCTATTAGCGCCACCGGCTTGCTTATTGAATCTTTAGGCAAAGGCCAGCGCGTTGAGCTAAAAGCTAACGAAGTTGAAATTTTGGGAGACTGCGATCCGGAAAGCTACCCTTTACAATTAAAGAACCGCCCAAGCCTGGAGTTTTTGCGCGAGATTGCTCACCTGCGTTTCCGTACCAACACATTTGGGGCAATTTTCAGAGTGCGCAACACCTTGTCGTTTGCTATACACCAGTTTTTCCAGGAGAGAGGATTTGTTTACCTGCATACGCCTATCATCACCGCATCGGATGCGGAAGGAGCGGGCGAGACATTCCACGTTACCAACTTTGATTTGGCTAACCCGCCCAAGACCGAAACCGGCGAAATAGATTTCTCGGAGGATTTTTTTGCAAGGCCGACGAACCTTACCGTATCTGGTCAGCTGGAAGGCGAACTGGGTGCGATGGCTTTGAGTGATATTTATACATTCGGTCCAACGTTCCGCGCAGAAAACTCGAACACTACACGTCACCTGGCCGAGTTCTGGATGATAGAGCCGGAAATGGCATTCTACGATTTGAATGACAACATGGATTTGGCTGAGGCCCTGCTGAAATACGTTATCAAATACGCGCTCGACAAAAACGCCGATGACCTTGCGTTCTTAAGCCAACGTTTAGCTGAAGAAGATAAGCAAAAACCACAACAGGAGCGTTCGGAAATGTCGCTGATCGAAAAGCTGGAATTTTGCTTAAATAATGATTTCGAGCGCCTCACTTACACCGAAGCTATCAACATATTAAAGGACTCTACACCGAACAAGAAAAAGAAATTCCAGTACCTGGTTGAAGGCTGGGGAACGGATCTGCAATCGGAGCACGAGCGTTACCTGGTGGAGAAACATTTCAAAAAACCGGTAATTTTAACCGACTACCCTAAAGAGATAAAATCATTCTACATGCGCCTGAACGAGCCCGATGCAAACGGCAACGAAACCGTTCGCGCGATGGATATCCTGTTTCCTGGTATTGGAGAGATAGTAGGTGGTTCACAACGCGAGGAACGCCTGGACAAACTGGAACAACGCATGGATGAATTGGGTATACCTAAAGACGAGCTTTGGTGGTACCTGGATACCCGCCGGTTCGGCTCTTGTCCTCACGCAGGTTTTGGCTTAGGCTTCGAGCGCTTGGTGTTGTTTGTAACGGGTATGGGTAACATTCGTGACGTGATACCTTTCCCACGTTTCCCTAAGAATGCGGAATTTTAGTTTATTGGATTTAACCGATTGGAGAATGATTTTACCTGTTTCAGTATAAGATGATGCCAGGGCATCGGCTCCAATCCGGGAAATCCAAAAATCTGTTTAATCACGGTTCAGACATTCTCTTTTACAAAAACCCTCCGCTATCACCAAAAAATAGTGTAAATTCGCGGCGACTTTAAAAACGTATTAATAATCCACTTTTTTACGTTATTAAAGTGTTGCTTTTCGGATACTTTATACAGCGAACAGCGCCAAATCAAAAATGACGCAAATTAAAAACATAGGGCTTTTTACTTCGGGCGGCGACTCGCCGGGCATGAATGCTGCCATTAGGGCGGTTGTACGTTCATCAATTTATTATGGCATTAATGTAACCGGCATTCGTCGCGGTTACGATGGCATGATAAAGGGAGACTTATTCCCGATGGACCGCAAGTCGGTTTCAAACATCCTTCAGCGCGGTGGCACCATGTTGAAAACCGCACGTAGCGAGTATTTCAGAACTCCCGAAGGTCGCAAAGAAGCTCATGAAAATTTAAAAAAGCATAATATTGATGCTCTTGTAGCCATTGGCGGCGACGGTACTTTCCGTGGCGCCCGCGTGTTTGGCGAAGAATATAATTTCCCGGTTATAGGTCTGCCCGGCACTATCGATAACGACCTTTGCGGTACCGATTTTACCATAGGTTATGATACTGCCATTAATACTGTTATTGATGCAGTTGATAAAATTCGCGACACTGCCGAATCGCACGACAGGCTGTTTATTGTGGAAGTAATGGGTCGCGACTCAGGCCTTATTGCGTTACGTACAGGCATTGCAGCAGGCGCCGAAACCATCCTGATACCAGAAAGTAAAACCGACTTACAGGCAGTTTATGACAAGCTGGAAAGCGGCCGTAAAGATAAATCTTCAAAAATAATTATGCTTGCCGAAAACGGCGAAGCAGGTGATGCTTTTGAAATAGGCCGCCAGATAAAAGAACGCTTCCCCAATTATGATACCCGAGTATCGGTACTGGGACACATACAGCGCGGCGGCAGGCCATCGTGTATGGACCGCGTGCTGGCAAGCCGCTTAGGTGTTGCAGCGGTAGAAGCTTTAATGGCGGGGCGTCGTAATGAAATGGTTGGGTTGATACATACTGATATTGCTTATACCCCATTTGAGCACGCTACCAAACACATTGCCGAAATTAACCCCGACTTTTTGAAGATAGTAGAGATTTTAGCGATATAAACCGATCACTGCTACAAATGATACAGGGCCGGAGTTTCCGGCCTTTTTATTTTGCGCTGATTTTATTCAATTTAATTAACCGGCGCAGTGATTGGATTTTGGGTGCAATTGATTGAATAAATTCACCTGAGCTGCTGATAAATTAGTATTTTACCTTTGCTAACGATAAACCAAATATCAATGAAGGCAATACTAATCCCGGCAATGCTTATAGCCGCTATGCCGGCCTTGAGGGCTCAGCCTAAAAGCGATGACAACACCGCTAAAACCCGCGAGATTTTAAAAATAGAACAAAGCCTGCAGGATGCTGTGGCAGTGGGTAACAAGGCCTTATGGGCAAAATATCTTGCGCCCGATTACCTGGTAGTAAACGAGGATGGCTCGCGCGATAACCGGGCGTCGTTTTTAGAAAAGCTGCATCCGCTGCCAAAAGGCTTTTCGGGCCACATAAACGTTATCAATCCTCATATCAATTTCAGGGGTAACATTGCGATTGTAAATTTTGTGGCTGATGAATATGAAACTGCTTATAACCAACAGTTGCATACCACGTACGGCATAATGGATACTTACGAACAAACAAAAACCGGCTGGCAAATAAGCAACTGCCTGGTTTTCGAGATTCCGCAGTTGCCACCAAACCCTGCACACGTGGATAAAGCGGTATTACAGCAGTATTGCGGTACCTATTACATCCTTCCCGATGTATCATACACGGTATCATTACAAGGCGATAAGCTTTTCGGGCAAATGAAAGGCCGTGATAAAGAGGAGTTGCTGCCTGAAACAAATACTGTTTTCTTTAGAAAATCAGACACCCGGGGACGAAGAATATTCTATAAAACGCCGCAAAGTATATGGAAAATGGCGGCACGCCGTAACGGGCAGGATTTGGTCTGGACGAAGAAATAGAGCGACGCTTTTTTTAATCAGGGAGATACTGAGAAAACATCAGTTTCATCCGCGCTATCTGCTTTCATCTGCGATCCTTTTTCTATCAAACATACCTCAATCACTGATATCAGTGATTTATTCTCACGGTGATTGGTATTTATCCGGAGATCTATCTCCCTGCCCTATAAACGTTTTGTCGACAATCAACCGGATAACTTCGTCAATTTCATTACCTACCGTTAATAAATGGCCAATGATTTCCTGGTTATCAGGGTTGAAGAAATTTACCCTGTCCATAATGGCGATAAGGCCGAGCAGGCTGGCCACCGGACGGCGCAGTTCGTGCGAGGTTAATGAGGCTATGTGGCGAAGGCGGTCGTTTTGGTCGATGATGGCCCTTTCGGTTTTAAGCCTTTCGGTAATATTACGTGCGAAACAGCCGATACCTATAATTTCATTTTTTGCAGTATAGATAGGGTTAAAGCTAACCTCGAATGATAAGGTTTCCCCTGTATCTGGTGCAATGCTTTCGCTAACGATGGAATATATTTCACCCGTAAGCGCACGGGCATAATAGTCTTTCCAGCTATTAATGGATTGCTCATCATAGCCGGAATGGAGGTATGAATAGTCGCCGGCTTTAGGTTCAACGCCTGTTAAATGCTTAACCCGGCTACGATAGGCCTGGTTCATATAAACATACCGGGTCTCTTTATCAACCGACCAAATTTGATCTTCGGTATTATTGATAAGTGCTTCAAGACTATTTTTAGTGCCGATCAGTTCCTGCTCCCGCAATAACGCTTCTTCCTGGTAGCGTAATTTATCGGTCACATCAGCCGCAACAACAATGCGGCAATCACTGTTCATATACTGTATATCGTGACTGGTAATCTCAACATATATCGGATTACCCGCTTTTGTCCTGTGCTTCCACATCCCCGACCGGATAACTCCCTTTGCAGCCGAATCAGTTATTTTATTTTCATCCAGGTAGTTTTCAAGCTTTTTTACATGGTCATCTGCCCTTAAATCACGAATAGTAAGGGCCAAAAACTCATCTTCGGTGAAACCGTAGCTATTGATTGCTGCGTTGTTTACCTTTAAAATGCACAGGGAAGCGATATCATAAACCCACATCGGACTGGGGTTATCATCAAAAAAGAACCCAAGTCCGCTAAGAGGTAAATCCGGCATATTTCAAATTAAGTACCTGGGGCATATTGTAAAAATAACATTTATTTCGCGATAGTACTGATTACAGTTGGTTTTTGAAAGAGGTTTTTGATTTTAGTGATCAGAGACCAGAGGTTAGAGATCAGGAAAAACAAGTTAAATAAAAAGAAATACTAGCCGGTTTGTCACATCTAATCTCTGGTCTCTTATCTCTAATCAACTAAATCTCAATGGTATTTTAAATTAATAAAAATAATTTCTACCTTTGCATCCCCGCAGAAAGAACTCCGGGGAGAATGTTGAATACATAAAATTAAACAATGGCAACTAAAATCAGATTGCAAAGACACGGTAAAAAAGGTAAACCCTTTTATTACATCGTGGTAGCCGATGCGCGCGCGCCGCGTGATGGCCGTTTTATTGAGCGTTTAGGCTCATACAACCCTAACACCAACCCAGCAACTATCGACATTAACTTCGATAAAACTTTGGATTGGGTTAACAATGGTGCACAGCCAACGGATACCTGCCGTGCAATACTTTCTTACAAAGGTGTATTGTACAAAAAACACTTACAGGGCGGCCTTAAAAAAGGCGCTTTGACCGAAGAGCAGGTTGAATCGAAATTCCAGGAATGGCTTGATGGTAAAGAAGGAAAAATCACCGGCAAGAAAACTGGCCTGGTAACTGCTAAAGAAGATGCTAAAAAAACTGCCTTAGCCGCTGAAGCTAAGAAGAAAGAAGCAAAAGCTGCCGCAATTGCCGCTAAAAACGCACCGGAAGTTGAAGAAGCTCCTGCCGAAGAAGAAGCAGAAGTTGCTGCTGAACCAGAAGCATCTGCTGACGAAACACCAGCTGCTGAATAATTTAAAAAAGAAAATTATAAATAATGGCGAAGCGACCGATGGTTCTTCGCCATTGTTGTTTTAATATAATTCGATATAATCATAGCGATGAGTTTTAACCGTCGCGTGTTCGAAGCCTGTCCTGATGACGCAGGGCGATGCCCTGCGCTGACAGATGTATCCCTTTCAGGGAA
>JAZJZL010000111.1:46229-57315 GCA_040389845.1 Bacteroidota bacterium | reverse complement strand
AACCTACGACCTTCGGGTTATGAGCCCGACGAGCTACCAACTGCTCCATCCCGCATTATTTTTAGGGTTACGATCTGCCTCATTACAGCAGAAAGGGATTTTATTTTAAAGATGTGTATCCAATCATCATTTCATTTAAGAAAACAAAAGTCTTTAGACTTCCGGCTAAAGACTTCGTTTTTTTACTGGGTAGCGGGAGCAGGACTCGAACCTACGACCTTCGGGTTATGAGCCCGACGAGCTACCAACTGCTCCATCCCGCATTATTTTTAGGGTTACGATCTGCCTCATTACAGCAGAAAGGGATTTTATTTTAAAGATGTGTATCCAATCATCATTTCATTTAAGAAAACAAAAGTCTTTAGACTTCCGGCTAAAGACTTCGTTTTTTTACTGGGTAGCGGGAGCAGGACTCGAACCTACGACCTTCGGGTTATGAGCCCGACGAGCTACCAACTGCTCCATCCCGCACTCTATTGTTGGTGTTTCACCGATTAATCTTTTCGATGTAATCCCCTTTTTTAATTGGACTGCAAAGATATAATTCGTTTCTTTGCAGTCCAAATAATATTTTAATTATTTTTTTATGGCCCATAAGGCAGGTTTCGTAAGTATAATAGGCAAGCCCAACGCAGGTAAATCAACATTGATGAATGCGCTTGTGGGCGAAAAAATGTCGATTATAACTCCAAAAGCGCAAACAACAAGGCACCGCATACTGGGTATTGTTAACGAGGAAGACTATCAAATTGTATTTTCTGATACGCCCGGCGTTATCAAGCCACACTATGCCCTGCACGAAAGTATGATGCACCAGGTTGACGGCTCGATAGTTGACGCCGACCTGATTTTGCTGGTAACCGACATCTACGAAGAATTTGACGAAACCGATGTGCTAAAAAAGTTGGAAGGCTCTTTAGCACCGGTAGCAGTACTTATCAATAAAGTAGACCAAAGTGATGAAGAAACGGTAAAGGCTAAAGTAGCTTTTTGGGAAGAGAAGCTAAAGCCCCAGGCCATCTTCGCTATATCGGCGCTAAAGGATTATAATGTGCTGGCGGTAATGAACTTTGTAATTGAACACCTGCCCGAGCACCCGGCTTATTACGAGAAAGATGCGCTAACCGACAGAAACGACCGGTTTTTCGCATCGGAAATGATACGTGCGCAGATATTGAAGCAATACAAAAAGGAAATACCCTACAGCACAGAGGTTATCGTAACCGCCTTTGTAGAAGGGGAGAAGCTGCACCGCATTAGCGCCGAGATAATTGTGGAGCGCGATTCACAGAAAAATATAATTATAGGCCAGGGTGGATCAATGCTGAAAATAGTAGGCACTTATGCCCGCCGCGATATGGAGGAGTTTTTTCAGAAAAAAATATTCCTGGAGATGTTTGTAAAAGTAATCCCCGACTGGCGCAGCAAGAAAAATTACCTGAAGAAATTCGGTTATGAATAGATGTGAGACTTGAGATATGAGACCAAAATGGACGCATTCTTGCATTATTGAACTTACCTCTTAAAAAAATTAAATAATTTTAGATGCTGATTTAAGGGAAGAGACATCTGTCTCATATCTAATATCTCACATCTCAAATCTAAAAGAATGAGCAATATAGTAGCCATAGTAGGCCGCCCCAACGTAGGCAAATCAACCTTATATAACCGTTTAACCGAAAGCCGCAAAGCTATTGTGGACGATTTTAGCGGCGTTACGCGCGACCGCCATTATGGTGTTTCTGAATGGGTTGGCCGCCAGTTTACCGTGATAGATACCGGCGGCTATGTGGCAAACTCGGCTGATGTATTTGAGGCAGCCATCCGTGAGCAGGTATTGATTGCTATTGAAGAAGCAACCGTGATTTTATTTTTGGTTGATGTTACTACCGGTATCACGGATTTAGACGACGAAATCGCCAACATCTTACGTAAGGGCAAAAAGCCTGTATTTGTGGTGGTAAATAAGCTCGATAATAATTCCCAATTGTCCGACTCGATGGAGTTTTACAGCCTTGGCTTGGGCGAGTTGTATAACATCTCGTCAATGACGGGCTCCGGTACCGGCGAATTACTGGACGAAGTGGTTAAACACTTTGACGATGAGCCGCTGGAAGAAAATACCTTGCCAAAATATGCTATTATCGGCAGGCCTAATGTTGGAAAATCGTCTATCATCAATTCGCTGATAGGTAAAGATCGCAACATCGTTACCCCAATTGCCGGTACCACACGCGACTCGATACATATTCATTATAATCAGTATGGTCATAACTTTATGTTGATTGATACTGCGGGTATGCGCAAGAAGACTAAGGTTAAGGAGAATATCGAGTTCTATTCTGTAATGCGTACCATTAAAGCATTGGAAGAAGCTGATGTGGTTATCCTGATGATAGATGCGGTTGAAGGTTTTGAGTCGCAGGATATCAATATTTTCCACCTTGCTGAGAAGAATAAAAAAGGTGTGGTGGTTGTGGTTAACAAGTGGGATTTGATTGAGAAGAACAACAAAACCATTAAAGTTTTTGAAGAGCAGATACGCGACAAAATAGCGCCGTTTACTGATGTGCCTATCGTATTTACTTCAGTTACGGAAAAGCAAAGGGTGCTGAAGGTTATTGAAACGGCCAACCTGGTTTATCAAAATAAAATAAGGAAAATCCCGACCTCTAAGCTTAACGAGGTGATGCTGCCGATTATCGAGGCGTATCCGCCACCGTCTATCAAAGGCAAGTACGTTAAGATAAAATACATTACGCAGATAGCAGGTACATCGCCGATGTTCGCCTTCTTCTGTAACCTGCCGCAGTATATCAAAGAACCTTACTATCGTTTCATTGAAAACAAGCTAAGGGAAAACTTTGATTTTAACGGTGCGCCGGTACAAGTGTGGTTTAGGCAGAAGTGATTTGCGGATTATTGATGTGCGAATGTGCGGATGAAAAAAGGTATGGCAAAACTTACGAAGTTTTTAAAACTTCGTAAGTTTGAAACTCACCATGCTTTCACCTGACTTCCCAATATCGGCCTGACATAATTATCATATCCAACAACTTGATCGTGTTATCGTAATAATCGTAATCCTTCAGTTTAAAACCGTTTAAGTAATCCCATACTTTATTCAACCATATCTGATTTTTTGCGTCCACCATTGCTGATACGCCAAACGGTGCTACAAAGCTTAATGCTTCGAAGTAGCGTCTTTTAATATCATTGCCAGCCAGGGTATAGCCGGCGGAGAGGTTATAGGTGTCGTTATTGGTGGTTTCCCTAATCCAATGGTTTATTTTATCGACAATTTTTTTGGAACGTTTATCGCCGGTTTGCAGGTAATCGGTGGCGATACGCCATGGGTCGCGGCAGGCGTTATAATTGTACTGGCCATCGTAAGGCGATTCCAGGAAATTTGGCGGCGCGGGTTTGGGATTTTTGTTGACGTTTACGATGAAATCAGGAATTAGTCCGGCATCGGGGCTATATTTATCCTGCATCTTTATAAAAAGTTCATAGCTTGCATTTACTACCTTATCCCACCTGCTGTCGCCGGTGGCTTGCCGGAATGCCTTGAAATGTGAGGGCATAAAATCCGAAGAGCGTGTAGCGAAATAATCCTTGCTTTCCGATTCGATACCATCACTTAGCAAAACCGTCCATGTTTGATGGTTTATTTCGTGCTGCATAATGGCGTTAATGGTTGCCTTAGCTTCTGCCAGGTAATTGATTTTACCTTTGCTTCCCCATTGTTTATCGGCCAGTAGGAGTGAATAGGCGATATCCAAATCTCCGTCACTGGCAGAGGTATTGTCGGCGCTTTTATTATTGGCATACTGCGCCCAGGCCATCAGGTATTTGCTTTTTTCGGATGGATGCGCCCTTACATAATGAAAAAGGTCATCGTAAATATCCTTGGCTGAGGCGTCATGACCGGCCATCAGCGTCATGATAATCATCCCGTACCCCTGGCCTTCGGACACGCATTGTTTCCGGTCTTTATTTTCAAACCAAATAAAGTCTTCATTAGTGCCGGGTACCTGTTTTATAAAGCGTGCCTTCCATTGGTTATAAAAGGTTTTAACCGCGTTATCAAGCTGAGTTTGGCTGAAATGGTTGGGCTTAATGGTGCCGGAGAAATATTTTACGTGTTGGGGGAAGGGGTGGAGTTGGGCTTGGGCAAAGAGAGAAGCACAAAGAAACAAAAGGCAAATGAACGGTCTGACAGTTTTAAAATGCATTGTCTTATCTAATCCGGGCCGTCAGACTTACGAAGTTTTTAGAACTTCGTAAGTCTCTCAAAGACCTGGTAACTTATTAAACTCAATATTGATAATTCCTTATATCCTGTAAATTCGCCTTTTTAGCAGGAGCCATGATCGCTATTCCTGCTGCCCGCGGCAAAGCGTGCTCAGCTACTATCATCTTTTTCTCTCTTTCGTCGACATTCATATCCGCGCCGGAGAAGTATAGTTTTAAGCACTCCAAAAAGTTTTGTATCGCCGGCGTTTGCTTGCAGGTGGCGGCGAACCAGGCGCGTTTGGCCACGCTATGGTGCAGCGGCTTTACAACGATGTTACGCCCGGCAAGGTATGGCTCAACAATCCAGTCGGCCATAACGGTAATGCCAAGTCCGGCGTTAACCATCTCGATAGTGGCATCGGTATAATGGATGCGATGCAGCGTTTTGGGCTTTACGTGCTGGGTTTGTATAAGCGATTCGATTACCGGCGTGTCCTGGTAGGAGGGATCATACAGGGGCAATATCAGCTCCTGGTCCTGGAAATCGGTGATCTCGATAATATCTTTTTGCGCTAACGGATGGTCTTTACAAATAACTGCAGTAAGGCAATCCTCGAATATAGGCTCGTACCGGATTTTGGTATTCACCATTTGCGTGCGGATAATGCCGATATCCAGGTCGCCGTTCATCAGGTATTCCAGCGGGCGACGAGTGGCGTCGCTTAAAATCTGGATATTGATATCCGGCCATTGTTTTTTATAATATTTGATGATGCCGGGCAGCCAGTGGTAAGCCGTGTAACATTGCATACTAATTGTTAAATTGCCCGTTTTTCCGTTTTTGTAATTATTAATATCTTCCTCCAGCGACTTTATTTCGGCCAGTATTTTCTCCGAGCTGCGCAGAAAACGATACCCTTGGTCAGTTAAATGTAACCTTTTGCCCTGCCGGCTGAATATCTCTACATCCAGCTCGCGCTCCAGTTCCTTTAACTGGTGACTCAATGCTGACTGCGTTAAATGCAGTGTTTGAGCTGCTTTTGTGAGTGTTCCGTCTTTTGAAATGGTATCAATGAGTCTGAAATGATGAAGAGCAATATTCATTTATTAATTTTACTAATGATTCTTACAAAATTAATTCATTTTTTTCATATACGGCCGATTTATACTTTTGTCGTGTCAAAGTTACACGTATGTTAAAAACCTCATTAAAAATCATCTACTTAGGTTTTTTAAGTGTTTTAATTATCACCAAGGTACAAGCTCAAAAAGTACTCAGCATTAAAGATGCCGAGCAAACTGCATTGGCTAATTATAATTCGATAAAAGCAAAAGCAAACCAATTGAACGCGTCAAGAGCCTTGCTTACGGAAACCAGAACCGAGCAATTACCGGACGTTAACCTTTCGGCCCAGCAGGACTACGGTACGGTTAACGGACAGAACGGCCCGCTGTATGGCTATCGTGGTTTTAGTGTGGCATCATCAGGCCCGGCCTTGCCCGACCAAAACTGGAAAGCTGCTTTCGGTTCGTTATATCTGGCCAACGTTAGCTGGGATTTCTTTTCATTCGGCCGCGCCCGCGAAAAGGTAAAAGTACAGCGCTGGGCGGTAACCCGCGACTCTGCCGATTTAGTACAGGAGCAATTTCAACACGAGATACGCGTGGCAAGTACTTATTTAAACCTGCTTGCCGCCCAGGAACTAACCAAAGCGCAGGAAGATAACCTGCATCGCACGCTCGATTTACAAAAGGTTATTGTTGCCCGCGTAAAGAGCGGCCTTAATCCCGGTGTAGATTCTGCACAGGCTAATGCCGAAGTTTCAAATGCCCGTATAGCATTGACCAACACACAGCAAACCGTTGCGGAACAAAGTGCTCAACTGTCACAGTACATGGGTGTCAATGTACAGGAGTTTGTGCTGGATAGCGCTTTCGTTACCAAAGCCCCGGCCAATGCCGACCCGCTGGCTCAAGTCAGTACCGAAAATCATCCATTACTGCAATTTTATCAAAACCGGATCAGCGTTAGTGATGAGCTTGCAAGGTACTACGGCACATTTAGTTATCCTACTTTCAGTTTTTTCAGTACGTTCCAGGGCAGGGGCTCCGGATTTAAGTCTGACTATGCATCGAACCTTAATGATTACAGCAGCAGCTATGGCTCAGGTGCGGAACCCACAAGATACAATTATCTCGTAGGTGTTGGGTTGATATGGAACATCACCAATCCATTCAGGGTGCGTTACCAGGTAAGGTCGCAGAAATTTACATCGGCACAGCTAAAAAATGACTATGACCTGGTGAGCCAGCAGCTACTGAACCAACAGGCGCTTGCTGAAACCCGCATTGCCAATGCGCTGAAGAACTATCGCGAAGTGCCCCAGGAAGTAAAAGCCGCATCAGACGCTTATTTGCAAAAGACCACGCTTTACAAAAACGGGCTGGCAACTATCGTAGACCTTACACAAGCTTTATATGTGTTGAATCGTGCCGAAATTGATAATTATATAGCGCACAACAATGTTTGGCAGGCGGTGCTGTACAAAGCTGCTGCCACCGGCGATTTTGGGATATTTATAAATAACTTTTAACAGGAAATAATGGGAATGATTAAAGGCGCGCTGCAAAAACCTATTACTATTTTGGTAATTGTGGCCGGGTTGTTTTTCTTCGGTATAAACGCTGTCCGTAATATTAAGATCGATATTTTTCCGGATTTAAACCTGCCGGTTATTTATGTATCACATCCCTACGGTGGTTTTACGCCTAACCAAATGGAATCATACTTCGGTAAGCAGTATGTTAACCTGTTGCTATTTGTATCGGGTGTTAAAAGTATCGAAACAAAAAACATACAGGGCCTTACTTTAATTAAAGTAACATTTTACGAAGGCACCAATATGGCGCAGGCCGCTGCAGAAGTCACGAGCTATACCAACAGGGCGCAGGGCAGCTTTCCGCAAGGCTCGCAGCCGCCGTTTATTTTAAGGTTTGATGCCTCTACGCTGCCGGTAGGTCAGCTAGTGTTAAG
This sequence comes from Bacteroidota bacterium, assembly GCA_040389845.1. GTDB lineage: Bacteria > Bacteroidota > Bacteroidia > Sphingobacteriales > Sphingobacteriaceae > Mucilaginibacter. The sequence goes on along the minus strand of JAZJZL010000111.1, from coordinate 50,045 downwards.
CAGCCCTACACGAACCAACAACGAACTATTGGATTTTGCAGGGGTTTACGTTCGTTCGCAGTTTACTACCGTTCCCGGCCTGGTTGCGCCGGCGCCGTTTGGCGGTAACCAGCGTACCATTGTTATAAAAGCAGATCCCGCATTGCTTCGCGCACATAATTTAACCCCCGACCAAATTGTACAGGCCCTGCGCGATAACAATCAGAACACACCTGCCGGCAACGTGCGCATCGGTAATCTGAACTATCTGGCACCGGCCAATACCACTATAAAGGAAGTAAAGGATTTCGGGAATATACCGTTGTTTAAAAATGGTGTGCAAACTGTTTTTATGCACGACGTTGCCACCGTTGAGGATGGCGCAGATATTACCAACGGTTACGCTTTAATTAATGGTAAACGGTCGGTTTACCTGCCAATCACCAAAGCGGCCTCAGCTTCAACCTGGGATGTGGTGCAGAATTTGAAAAAGGCTATCCCTCGTTTTCAGTCGCTGCTGCCGCCTGATGTTAAGCTTACCTTTGTGTTCGACCAATCGATATATGTAATTAACGCGGTAAAAAGCCTTGCCGAAGAGGGTGCGATTGGCGCAGTGCTTACCGGCCTGATGGTATTGCTGTTTTTGGGCGACAGGAGGGGTGCACTTATTGTAATCTTAACCATACCCACCTGTGTTATCTCCAGTATATTTTTCCTTTATCTATTCAATCAAACCATTAACATCATGACGCTTAGCGGTCTTTCGCTCGCTATCGGTATTTTGGTTGATGAATCGACAGTAACTATAGAAAACATTCACCAGCATTTCGACATGGGTAAGCCAAAGGCGCTGGCAATCTGGGATGCCTGTAAGGAAATAGCCTTCCCGAAATTGCTTATCCTGTTTTGTATCCTTGCGGTATTTGCACCGGCGTTCACCATGAGTGGCATACCAGGTGCGCTGTTCCTGCCATTGTCGCTTGCTATTGGCTTTTCCATGATAGTATCCTACCTGCTGGCGCAAACCTTTGTGCCGATAATGGCTAACTGGATAATGAAAAATACCCACGAAGACAAGAGCCACGCAGATGGCTTTGCGTTGGAGGACGAAGGCGATCCGTGGGAGCAAAAGGAGCTTGCAATAAAAAATGCCACCCAAAGCAATGGCCATAAGCTAACCCGTTTTGATAAGTTCAGGCTGCGTTATCTGCGCTTTATCGACAGGATGATGCCTAACCGCAAACTGGTTGTTACCGCCTATGTTGTTACGGCATTTGGCCTTGCATTTTTATTATTTAGTTTGATAGGGCATGACGTATTGCCAAAAGTAAATTCGGGCACGTTCCAGGTGCGGCTGCGCGGCGCTGATGGCACCAGGCTGGAACGTACGGAAGCCACTACGCTGAAAGCCCTGAAAGTATTGCAGAACCTGGTAGGAAAGCAAAATATCGAAATAACATCTACAATGGTGGGCTCACACCCGTCCTCGTTTTCAACAAACCCGATTTACCTGTTTATGGCAGGCCCGCAGGAAGCAGTTATGCAGGTGAGCCTGGTTGAAAGCTACAAAGAAAATCTGGACGACTTAAAGGAGCGTTTCCGCAAGGCCATGAAAAAGGAATTGCCGGATATCAAGCTTTCGTTTGAACCGATTGAACTTACCGATAAGATTTTAAGCCAGGGCTCGCCAACGCCTATTGAAATTGCGCTGACCGGGAAAAACAAAAAGCAAAATGTTGAGTACGCCAATAAAGTAATCAAAAAGCTGAACGAAATAGATTATTTACGCGATGTGCAAATTGCCCAGTCGTATAAGTACCCTGCAATCGATATAGATATCGACCGTGTGCGAGCCGCGGAGTTGGGTGTTAGCCTCAACGACATATCGCGAACGCTTACAGCTTCAACTTCATCATCCCGATTTACTGAAAAAAACAATTGGATAGATGAAAAGGCCGGTTTAGGCTACCAGGTACAGGTAGAGGTGCCGGAATACCAGATGGCCAGCATCGACAATATACGCGAGATACCTATTTTAGCGGGCCAGTCGCGCCCGGTTTTGGGCGACGTTGCTAACTTTAAGGTTGATACTACCTATGGTGAGAACGATGATATCGGCTCGATACCCACGCTGTCGGTAACAGCCAACATCAACAAAAAAGATTTAGGTACTGCAACTAACGATGTAAGTAATGCCATTAAAGAGCTGGGTAAACCGCCACGCGGTCTTTCTATCGAGCTGCGTGGTTTAACGCAAACATTAACCGATACGCTTAATAGCCTGCAGACAGGTCTGTTGGTGGCCATTATTGTAATATTTTTAATGCTTGCCGCTAATTTCCAATCGTTCAAGATGTCGTTCGTAGTTTTATCGACGGTGCCTGCGGTATTGTTTGGTTCGCTGCTGTTGGTTAAGATAACCGGCGCTACACTCAACCTGCAATCGTATATGGGTATGATCATGTCGGTAGGTGTGTCGATATCGAATGCGGTGCTGTTGATTACCAATGCAGAGGAGTTGCGGAAGCACAACGGTGATGCGCTTAAATCTGCGCGTGAAGCTGCTGCATTGCGTATGCGCCCCATATTGATGACGAGTTTGGCAATGATTGTGGGTATGATACCAATGGCTTCGGGCCTTGGCGAGGGTGGCGACCAGACTTCGCCGCTGGGTCGTGCAGTTATCGGCGGCCTGATGGCTTCAACTTTTGCCGCACTGCTGGTATTGCCGCTCGTATTTGCCTGGGTACAGGGCAAAGCTTCAACTGATTCTGTTTCGTTAGACCCTGAAGATAAAGAAAGTAAATTTTATGTCCCTTTGCATCACCATGAACATGTTACAAAATAAATCGAAAATAGCCGTGCTGGCGTTTGTTATAGCGGCCGCGTTCCTTACTTCGTGCGGTCCGGATAAAAAACAGCAGGAAGAACAGGCAAAAACCATTGCCGCGGAAGACGCCGTAGAAACACCAACCGTTACGCTGGTGCCCGTGCAAAAAGGGAAGCTTAGCTCTACCATCGCTGTGCCGGGTGAACTGATCCCTTATCAGCAGGTAGACTTATACGCTAAAGTGAATAGCTATGTAAAAAAACTATTGGTTGATGTAGGTTCCGAAGTGCACCAGGGAGAGCTGCTGGCCACATTGGAGGCACCGGAGATTAACTCGCAGCTGGCCGGTGCGCAATCGCGCATACAACAACAGCAGGCCGTTTACTTTGCCAGCAAAGCGACGTATGATCGTTTACTGAACACCAGCAAAACCCCGGGTACCATTTCTCAGAATGATCTGGAGCAAGCCGAAGCAAAGAAAAACGCAGATCTGGCAAATGTAGAATCTGCTAAATCGGCCTATAAGGAAGCGGCTGCCAGTGTAGCCTACCTTGAAATAAAAGCGCCGTTTGACGGCATTATAACCGCACGCAATGCCAACTTAGGCGCTTATGTCGGTCCCGGTGGCAAAGGCACCGACCCGTTGTTTGTATTGCAAGACCAAAAACGGCTGCGCCTGGTGGTTTCTGTGCCAGAACGTTATACAGGTGGCCTCACCAATAAAAACGAAGTGACTTTTACCGTGCAGGCATTAGCCAACCAAAAGTTTACCGCTAAAATACAACGTTTGGCAGGTGCACTTGATGAAAAGCTGCGTTCGGAACGTTTGGAAATGGACGTTTACAATAAGGACAAAAAGTTGCTGCCACACATGTTTGCCGAAGTAAATGTGCCGCTGCCGTCACGCGATAGCACCATTATTCTGCCAAAAACTGCAGTAGCGACCTCTACTGAAAAGGTGTTTGTAGTGAAAGTGGTGAACCATAAAGCCGAATGGGTGGATGTGA
>JAZJZL010000111.1:23273-46219 GCA_040389845.1 Bacteroidota bacterium | reverse complement strand
ATGGACGCAAACGGCTTGATTGAAGTTTACGGCGACCTTAAACCTGGCGACCAGGTAGTGAAAAATGCCTCGGATGAGATCCGGGATGGCTCGACGGTGAAGTATTAAGACAAACAAACCAAACCATACGCCCGTTCAAGTGTCCTTCACTTGAACGGGTACAGTTTTTAGTGTCCACACTAAAAACAAAGTATTGCAAGTTCAACGATAAATTCTCAACTTTATCGTATGTCACGCACAGCCTCAACCGACGAACTATACTTTGTCACACTCACCGTCACCGATTGGATAGACGTTTTTACCCGCCGTCAATACCGCGACTTTATTATCGAAAACCTTAAGTGGAATCAACAGCATAAAAAATTGAATATTTATGCCTACGTGATAATGACTAATCATATTCACATGGTTGCCAATGTAACCGATGGCTTGCTTGGTGATGTATTAGGGCAATTTAAGACCTACACTTCTAAGCAACTCTACAAGATGATTGCCGAAAATCTACAGGAGAGTCGAAAAGAATGGATGATAAAAGCTTTTGACAGGGCCGGAAAATATAACCCTTTGAATACCAATCATCAGTTCTGGCAAAACGGTAATTATCCAGTTTTACTCTATGCTCCGGCAGTTATTCAGCAGAAGATAGACGATATTCATGACAACCCCGTGGTAGCGGGGGGTGTTGGTTCTGCTCACGAATTTTGGTATAGCAGTGCGAACCCCGAGAGTCCTTTGAAAATCATTTATTAGTTCGTTAACTTGCATGGTTTCGATTTTAAGTGTGGACACTTAAAATCTGATACGTTCAAGTGAAGGACACTTGAACGGGCGATCGGGTTGGTTTCGGTTTTAAGTGTGGACACTTAAAATCTGGTGCGTTCAAGTGGAGGACACTTGAACGGGCGTATAAGGGATGATTTAATAGGGTTCACCCCAACACTTCCTCCAGTACCTCGTGCGATTTAATATTCCCAAACCCTTCCACATGCAGCGCGTAATAATCAAGCAGCTTGGCTATCAGGTAGCGCCGCTCATCGTTGCTTAGCTTGATATCTCCTATCGTTTCAAAATTGCTTTGAAGTAATGCAGTAAAATTTTGCGTATGCGGCGGCGACAGGTAAAGCACGCTATCCGGCTTATAACGACTGAATACACCATTTTTTAAATCGAAATAATCTGCCTGGCCGGCAAGGTAACGGTCGGGATAAAAGCCGAGGTAACGCGTTAACCGTATCAAAAACAACAGGTGGAAATTATTGAATGCGGCAGTTTGATGGTCGAGCCATTCAATCGCGCTAAAAATAAAATCGAACATGTTTTCGTCCGGTGATTGCTGCTTAACGGCTTTGTACAACACCTCGTTCAAAAACATAGCAACGCTGCTCTTGATTATATCATAAGGAATAGACTGTAATACCGGCGAGTTTTTAAGCTCCTTTATCCGCTGGACATTCCCGGTCTCTTTGTGATAGACCACCATATCCAGCAAATGCAGCGGCTGCAGCATATTGCGGCTGATTTTTGCTTTCGGCTTTTTAGCGCCGTTAACGATGTATGATTGCAGTCCGAATTTCTCGGTAAATACCTGTACTACCACGCTGCTTTCGCCATAGTCGGTGGTTTTGAATACTATGCCGCGGGTTTTATGCAGCATGATTGAATAACAGTAATATTTTTGGCAGGAAAATGATGAGCCCGGTTATTAAAGCAAATGTAGCGGCAATAACGACAGCTCCGGCAGCCATATCTTTTATACGGCCGGCCTTTTCGTTAAATCCGGGGGATACTAAATCGACCAGTGTTTCAATCATCGTATTAAATATCTCGGTAACCAACACGATGGTAATACAAAGCATTATCCATTGCCATTCACTTTTGCTGATATTTAAAAAATAGCCAAGCGGTAAAACTATGGCCGTTGCCGCCAGGTGAATGCGGAAATTTAACTGACTGGAGGTAGTATAAGCCACTCCCTTAAATGCATAACCGAAACTGCGTATAAGTTTTTTCATTTGTCGTTCTGAGCGATAGCGAAGAATTCTAACCGATTTACAGGTAGCGGACAAGCAGGTTGTCGACTAACCGACCTGGTGTAAATGCCTGTTTGTAAAGATTCTTCGCTAATCGCTCAGAATGACAAACAGGAGAAATCATCCAATTCTCACATCTTTAAATCGCTGTTACAAATCTGCACATAATCTCGTAGTTTTACCGCCCTGACCTACTGACTAATTTAGATGATTTGGAAAAAATTTGCTGACTTTATTTTAAAGAACCGTCCGGGTATACTGGTAGTAGTTATGCTGGCCAGCGTATTTATGGGTTACCAGGCCAGCAAAGTGCGGATAACTTTCAATGGCGGCAAGGTGCTCCCTGTAACCGATTCGGCTTATATCAGGTACAACCAGTTTAAGAAACTATTCGGGCAGGATGCCACTACCATGGTGTTTGGTTTTAAATCACCTAAAATATTCGATAAAGATGTTTATAACGACTGGCACACCATCGCCAACAATATTAAGGCAATCAAGGGTGTAAGCGGCGTTGTATCTATCACAAATGTTTATGACCTTGTAAAAGATACGCTTCAGCGCAAGTATACGCTGAAGCCGCTAACCCCCAATTTACTTACCAACGATAAACAAGCCGATAGCGTTAAACAAAAGTTTTTATCGTTGCCATTTTACAAGGGCTTAGTGCTGAGCCAGGACGGCCAGTCGACCCTGATGGCTGTAACTTTTGACGGCAGGATTATCAACACACCCAAGCGTGTTCCCATACTGAAGGAGATACAAAAAGAAGGTGCGCAATTTGAAAAGAAGCACCATATACAGGTGCATTATTCCGGTCTGCCGCTCATTCGTACTGTAGTGGGCGACCTGATTAAAAATGAGTTTGTGCTTTTCCTCGGCCTTTCGCTGTTAATTACCCTGAGCATTTTAACGCTGATCTTCCGGTCGTTCTATGCGGTATTTTTTCCCACACTGGTGGTGCTTATCGGCGTTGCGTGTAGCCTGGGCACCCTTGTGCTGATGCATTACGAGATTACCATTTTAACGGGTATCATGCCATCGCTGGTGGTGATAATTGGCGTGCCCAACAGCGTTTTTATCCTCAATAAATACTACTATGAGTATAGCCTGAACGGAGATAAATTGGATGCTATACGCGTTGCTATACAAAAGGCAGGCATCACCACTTTTGTTGCCAATATTACCACGGCTATAGGGTTCGCGGTGCTTTGTTTTACCAACAGCGAATTACTGGTGCAGTTCGGCATGGTGGCCTCCACCAGTATTCTGGCAACGTATGTGCTAAGCATTATCCTTATACCAATTATATTCAGCTATCTCCCGAAGCCTAAGGATCGACAAAGCAAAATTAAAGACCGCAGAATAATGCAGGCAATGTTAGCCAAGCTTGATTATGTGGTAAATAACCATCGGCGCAGCATTTACATCGTAACAATACTGCTGGTAATTGTATGTTTGTTCGGCATATCGCTGATAAACGTTAATAGCTATGTGGTGGACGACTTGCCAAAAACGAATAACACGCTTGAAGATCTCCGCTTCTTCGAAAGCAACTTTAAAGGGGTTTTGCCGCTGGAGGTGAGTATAGATACAAAACGCAAGAACGGGGTGATGAATAATGCCCTGGTGCATAAAGTTGAGAAACTGGAAACGCTGATATCGTCGCGGCCGGAGTTTAGCCGCTCCCTGTCGTTAACCCAGGGCTTGAAATTTTTAACACAGTCGTTTTATGGCGGTAAATCCGAATATTACCGTTTGCCTGACGGATTGGAGCAGGGTTTTATTTTGAGCTATGCCGGCAACTCAGGTAAAAGCACCGACATGCTGAAAAACTACCTCGACAGTACCCGCCGCTACACTCGTGTTACTTTCGAGATGGTTGATATCGGCTCAAAAAAAATGAACGTTGTGCTTAAAGAGCTACAGCCGCAGATAGATTCGATATTCAATCCAAAAAAATATCATGTGGAGCTAACCGGCTCAAGCATTATTTTTATAAAAGGCGCCAATTATATGGTTACCAACCTGTATGAGAGCCTGGCCTGGGCCATATTGCTGATAGCAGGGGTGATGTGGGTATTGTTTAGGGGAGCCAAGATGATTATGATCTCCCTGCTGCCTAACCTGATACCGCTTGTTATTACCGCTGGGTTGATGGGCTTTTTCGGCATCCCGCTAAAACCGTCGAGTATTTTAATATTTAGTATTGCAATGGGTATCTCGTCCGATCAAACCATTTACTTTATTACGCGCTACCGGCACGAGCTAAGGCATACCAAAAAGAGTATATCGGCTATCGTTTCAGACACCATCAAAGAGACCGGCATCAGCATGATATATATTGCCGTTATATTATTCTTCGGCTTCGGGATATTCTCGGCTTCTACATTTGGTGGTATACAGGCTATAGGGATATTGATTTCGATTACTTTACTGGTGTCGATGATTAGCAATTTGACTTTGTTGCCGGCGTTTTTGTTGAGTATGGAGAAGAGGACGAGAGGCCGGGAAAGTCAGTAAAGCCAGAAATAAGGTCCAGAACAGACTTACGAAGTTTTTAAAACTTCGTAAGTCTTGCATAAAATAATTTATCTGCTATGAATTTACATCTCACCAACAAAGTCGCCATTGTGGTTGCCGCCAGCAAAGGCCTCGGTAAAGCTATTGCCACATCTTTATCCACCGAAGGGGCTAGTGTAATTATCGCTTCCCGCGATGCTGATGAGCTGAATAAAACCGCCAACGAAATAACCGCGCAAACCGGTAATGAGGTTATCGCCTTAACAGTTGATGTTTCAAATGGCGAATCTATACAAAGTCTTATTCAGCAAGTTGTTGAGGAATTTGGCCACATCGATATCCTGGTAAATAATGCCGGAGGCCCACCATTTAATAGATTCGAGAATTTTGATGATGCGGCCTGGCAAAAAGCATTCGACCTTAATTTGATGAGCGTAGCACGCACCAGCCGATTGGTTTTGCCGCATATGCAAAAAACAGGCAGCGGGCGTATCATTAATATCATCAGCGGTTCTGTAAAGGCAGTGTTGGGTAATTCAGTGCTGTCAACCAGTATGCGTATGGGGGTGGTAGGTATGGCTAAGCTAATGGCTGATGAATTTGGACCTTACAATATCACCGTGAACAACGTAGCGCCGGGTATGATATTAACTGACCGGTTGAAACATACCATTCCGCAGGGAGTTGACCCGGATGAAGGATTGAAAGAGAAAGCGAAAAACATACCTATGGGCCGTATCGGCAAACCGGAAGAGTTGGCGGCGCTGGTTGCGTTCCTCGCATCTGAGCAGGCATCGTACATTAGTGGCACAACTATACAGGTTGATGGTGGGGCTAACAGGAGTATATTTTAAACATTGATTTCTTAATAATTAAAACACTTTCACATAATATTAGTTGTGTATAAAATCACAACATATTATGGATATTTCTCTTGAATCCCCTGGCGGGCGTAATATAAGCTGCTTATTATTGCCCCGAAACCTGCTATCAATAATTCTGTTGTTTATTTCAATAAGTGCTTCAGCACAAAAGGTAACGCCGCCTGATACAATAAAACCTAACAAGGGTGACCCTAATCAACAGCTAAAACAAATCAAACAAGCTAAAGCACAAACGCTATCCGATTCGACGAACGGGGAGCCTAAAAAAAATGTGCCGATTGATACCACGATATTCAACAAATACGGCGACCTGTTAAATGACGATATAAAGTACAATAAAAAATACCCCTTTTGGAAGCCGGCTGTTGAAGTGCTCGGCATAAACGCATTTACCAACGGACTGGACAGGGCGTTGGGCGAAGATTTTTCGCATGTTGGGCCTGCTACATGGAATGTTAACATTAACAAAGGCTGGGAATGGGACTCTGATAGATTCGGTATAAACTTTATCGGTCACCCGTATACGGGGTCGATGTATTTTAACGCCGCCCGGTCACAGGGATATGATTATTTTCAGTCGATTCCATTTGCTATAGGGGGGAGCCTGATGTGGGAATACTTCGGTGAAACAACCCGGCCTTCATATAATGATTTGATTAATACGCCGTTAAATGGCGCCCTGCTTGGGGAGATGTTTTATCGCCTTAGCTCGAATATTCTTGATGACCGTGCCCGGGGAGCAAACCGCGTATTTCGCGAAATTGCTGCGGGATTGGTAGACCCGGTTAGAGGGCTTAACCGGCTGTTACAGGGTAAGAGCTTCAGGCACACGACCACCGAAGTATATCAAAAGGAACCATTAAACATTACGATATATTCAGGGGTGCATAAAATAAATACTGAAAATAGCACCGTTTTCGGCAACGGGCCAACGGAAATTTTACTGAATCTTCAGTTTGATTATGGTAATCCGTTTGAAGATATTTATCGTAAACCGTTTGATTTCTTTAAACTACGCACGGAATTCAGTTTTGGATCGGGCCGTAAATTGCTTGATAATTTAACGGGATATGGAATACTGGTTGGCGATAATACCAATATCGGCAAGATGTCTGTTTTGTATGGCGCCTTTCAATACGATGATTATTGGGACAACAAAACATTTGAACTGGGTGCTTTAGGTTTTGGCGGCGGCGTATTTACAAAATATCCCATTAGTAAAGATGTAATGTTATATACCAATGCGCACGTGGCAGTAGTTCCCCTTGCCGGGAACAGCACTCGTTTCGGTCCTGATACCTCACAGGTAAGAGATTATACCTACAACGATGGGCTTGAGGCGAAAGTTGAAAGCACCGTTAATTTTGGAAAAGCCGCGAGCATCTCGTTAGTGTATTACTACTTCTTAATGCATACTTATGTGGGCGCCGCGGGTAATAACTACATCAGCATACTAAAACCCCGAATTACGTTCAGGCTTGCTGAAAACTTCAGCCTTGGTTTTGAACATTTTATTTATTATGATGATCGTTATTTAAAAGCGCTGCCCGCTGGGATCCATTCGTCGCGAACGGAACAAAAGATCTTTCTTTCCTGGTTTTTGGAAGACCAGCAACGTAAAGGACGGTATAATTAAAAGGAGCGGGAAATCAAGTTGAGTCTACCGGGATTAAAACCCGCTTTTTGCATCTTGATTTCCTGGTTATTCATTATTATAGCAGGGTTGGATTTAATTCCGAATCTATTTCCGAGCCTATAGGCACATTCATCAGCCATTTCTCGTGGTCGTTTTTCTGCCAGCTGTTTTTGTATGGCGTTATGCGGGCGCCGTCGGCTACATAAATAATAGTCATTACTTCACGGCGTTTGTCGGAGTTATTGCCGTGAGCGTGGTGCATGGTAAATCCACGGTGCCAGGTGGCGTCGCCGGCCCTCATCGTATTAGCGCGGCTTATAGGGAATTCATGCTCCTTAACATATTCTGCAAAGGCGCTCTCTGATTCGTCAGATATTTCGTAGTTAAAGATAGAGCCTTTAGTATAGGAGTTTGAGGCGAACGTGAGCATGCCCATATCCACATCAATATCAACCAGCGGCATCCACATGGTTATGGTGTTGAAGGTATCTATCGGCCAGTAATATTGGTCCTGGTGCCACGGGGTAGGGCCACCGCCGGGTTCTTTAAACAGGGCCTGGTCGTGGTAAATGCGCACATTACGAACGCCCATCAGGTCGGCAGCAATTTTGGCCATGCGTTTGGCCAGCACAAACTTGCGTGCATCTTCATCAGATTGCCACAGGTTCATGATTTGTAAAAAAGCTTTACCATAGGTATCCCTATCTTTTAGTGCACGTTTTTCGGTATTGTAACGGTCTGCGGCGCCGACAATTACGGGGCGATAAACAGCAATTTCATCTTCAGAAAGTATGCCTTTTACAAGCGTATGGCCTTTTTCCTGGAATTCATCTATATTATCCTGGGAGATAGTTTTAAAGTCGTCAAGTGAGGGCAAAGTTGTAGTACTCATGGGCTAATTGGTTTATACTCAAAGTAAATTATACTTTATTCCAAAAAAAATGTTTTAAATGGTGTAATTGTGGATTATTTTATCCGTATATTTAACATGGTGTAATTTTTTATTAAAATATACTATGATAAAGGCTTCTTACGAGATTCTGCAGCCTGTAAATGGCCAATCGTTCCTGTTTCGAAAGTTCGACAGCTCGGCTTTTGATGCTCCTTATCATTTTCATGCTGAATATGAGCTGACCCTTATCCCCGAAGGGCGTGGCAAACGTTATATCGGCAGCCATATGCAAAATTTCACCAGCGGCGACCTGTTGCTTGTAGGGCCAAATCTTCCGCATTGCTGGAAACTGGAGCCAGGCAAAGATGAGCAACCCAATGCCGGCGCAATAGTAGTACAATTTGATGGTGCTTTTTTAGGCGACGATTTTTTTGGTAAAAACGAATTACAACATATTAAACGCCTGTTTCAGAAAAGCGCGAGCGGCGTAAGCTTTTATGGCGTTACACAAAAAGCGGTTAGCCAAAGTCTGTTGGCCATGAGTAACGAAGAAAACGGTTTCAGGTTATTAATTGGCCTGCTAGAGGCTTTGCAGCGACTTGCGCAATCCACAGAATATCATCTGCTCGATCAAAACCAGGCGGTAGGCGAGCGTTCGCTGGCGGAGCAGGAACGTATCAACCCGGTGTTTGCGTACCTGGTTGAAAATTTTAAAGGTCAAGTCTCGCTGGATGCCGCCGCCGGTATCGCCAATATGACCACCAACGCATTCTGCAAATACTTTAAAAAAATCACCCGTAAAACCTTTATGGAAACCACAATTGAGTACCGCCTCAATTATGCCATTCAGCAGTTGGTGCAGACCGATAAACCTATCTCTGATATTGCTTTTGAAAGCGGCTTTGGAGATGTATCACACTTCTACAAAATGTTTAAGGTGAAAATGCATCTTAGTCCGTTGAACTATCGAAAAAAATTCCGCCGCAGCTTTGATGAAGCGGATGAGAAGGGGATGGCTTGAGTTTAGAGAATCAAGAGCCAAGAATCAAGACAGCTTGGATTACCAAAAATCAATAGGTTATCATCGCTGAAACCCCGTACGCAGGTAAACTTACGGTAGTCGTGTTGCCATCTACAACCGGCGTAGCATTACCATATACCACCTTTAGTTTATTCCCCAGTTCCCGCACAATATTTGCCGTTACAGGTTTATCCGAGAGATTTACAGCGACTATAAACTGGTTATTCCCTTCGTAACGCATAAAGCTGAATACTTTATTATTATCGTTGCCGAGGGTTTTATAGGCGCCTTTTGATATTAGAGGGTTTGCTTTACGGATGGTTATCATCTTTCGATAAAAATTCCATAGCGAATTAGGGTCGTTTTGCTCTTCTTCTAACGATACACCGTCATTCGGTTTGTCGTTATTAAAAGTGTCTTTATGCGGGCCTTTCTGCTTGTACCAATAAGCCATGCCTTTACCCTGGTCAGACTTGTACCATTCAAAGGCTTCCCTGTCGGGTAGCTCATTGGCGTCGGTGGGGCCGAAGCTGGCGCTGTTGCCAGTCATGCCCAGTTCCTGTCCATAATAAATTGAAGGTACGCCGCCCATCAATAGGTTAAGCGCAGCACCTACCTTTAGCTTGTCGACATCGCCCTTAACGCCAAAGCTGAAACGAGGGGTGTCGTGATTTTCCAGGAAAACTATTTGCTGCTTACCGGTTGGTGTTGCGTTAAATGTCGAGTCCGCATTTTCGGTCAGCATCTTTTTATCAAACGCACGTATGGAGTAACATAACCTGAATGCAAACACCCTGTCCACACTGCCGTGGTTTAAATAATCCAGTCCTAACGACAGCCAGTTGGCTTGTTCGGCAATGATTTTAAGTTTAGGGTTTACCGTCCGCAGCTTGCCAATAAGCGGCTTCCAGAACGTATCGAACAGGTGCGGCATCAGGTGTTTGCTGTCCAGGTCGTCCATCATGTGGTCCAGCCTGAAGCCATCTACGCCATCATTAAATTTACCGTCGCCGTTCGGATCCATCCAGTATTTAAACAGACGGTAGTTGTAATCGAGCACCTTCGGGCTGTTTAAGTTAACCGTAGTTATTTTCCGGTAAACGCTATCATAACCCAATAACCCATTTACACCAAATACAATACTGGTTGGCTTAGTATGCTCTTTATCGTCATAAATAATATAATCGGCGTATTTGGAGCCGGGGTTGTTTATGCCATCTTTCCACCATATATGGTCTTCTGTAACATACTGGGTCTCCATATCCATGTAGAATTTCATACCGCGGCGATGCAGCTCCTTTATTAATGCAAGGTAATCGTTAAGGGTGCCGTATTTTGGGTCGATTTTCTTAAAGTCGCCCGAAAAATAGTTGTGGTAAAAAACAGACTCGTAAAGTGGGGTAAGCAATATGGCGCTGACACCTAATTTTTGAAGATAATCCAGTTTTTGGTGAATACCGTTCAGATCGCCGTGCAAATCGCCGTTGCTGTCGTAAAAGCTGCGCTGAAAAATATGATAGATAATTTCTTCGCTCCCGGCTTTTTTTACCTGGCAAAATACACTGCTGTGAACTGATGTTAAGACACTTAGCAGTACAGTGGTTATTAATGTTTTAATCTTCATTTAGTGTTTATTGGCAGGGATGAAACTATACATCGTTCCGACAAAAAACAATGCACAACTTATTATAAAAATGGTAAATTTTATCTTCGGAAATTATCATTAATCACACATCTTAGTGTAAACCTTACAATTTTGAGTAATATTCCCCAATAACTTAATAATTTCCTCATACTATAAGTTAATTATTAATTATTCCTTTGCAGCACTATTTCCAGGTTTTGGCTAAAAAATTCCGGAAATAATTAACCTTCAGATGTAGCGAATTACGAGTGGTTTTCGTTACACCCCTAAAGGCTTACGCTACGTTGAAAACATACCTATACAAAACAGTTAATGCTCACATTCAGGATAAGAAGGGACCCGGTTTCGCATACGCCCAGATTCAAAACTTTAGAAATATCAAACCCATCATACGAAAATAATAACCTCCGTTTTATTACAGTAAAAACGCCTAACCTGCGGGGCAGGGGAGATATATGTGTTTATGTACCACCTTGCATTGGTCCGCATGATACGGTGCCGGTAGTTATACTTTTGCATGGCGTTTATGGCAGCGCCTGGAGCTGGCCGTTCAATTCGGGTGTACATTTAAAAGTGAATGAGCTTATTGAAAAGGGTGAACTTCCGCCGATGATTATCGCTATGCCATCGGATGGTCTGTGGGGCGATGGTTCTGCGTTTTTACCTTTGGATGGTTATAACTTTGAAAAATGGGTTGCCGAGGATGTGCCCGATGCTTTGTCGGAATGTATAAGGGGTGCTAATAAAAAATCGCCTTTGTTTATATCAGGCATGTCAATGGGTGGTTTTGGCGCTTTACGCATCGGCGCTAAGTATGGTGATAAGTTTAAAGCAATATCAGCCCATTCAGCTATGACCAGCCTGGCGCAGATAAAATTCTTTGCCGAAGAATCCCTAAAACATTACGCACAGGATAGCGCAACGGATGAAGACGTATTAGCGACTTTTTTACATTACCGCGAACAATTACCGCCGATTCGTTTCGATTGCGGCAACAGCGACTTGCTGATTAATTATAACCGCACCCTTCATAAAAAAATGGATGATGAGGGCATACTTCACCTATACCAGGAAAACGAAGGCGGACATGAGTGGCCATACTGGTCTAAACATATCATCCAATCGCTTGTTTTTTTTGCAGGCTATCTATAATTTATTAAGCTGATGTTAGTGCAGTAAAATAAATATGCACATTATTGCTAATAATAAAGAAAAGAGCAATACGGTCTGCCGGTAGTTGTTAAGCTTCGTCTTTTTGTAAGTTTTGTTCATAGCATTTCAGTTAGATCAGGTACGGCAGTGGTGGTGGGTACGGCTTACAACAAAGTATAGGGATCTTTGTTTTAGATAATTTTCAAAAATATATAAAAAAACAATAAATGCCTTATTTAAAGGTAATTATGTTTTTACGCGAAATTAATTATCATTAAACGGTCAGTTTTTTGCAGTTAGGTAAAACAGAATTAACATTTCGTCGTTATAAGATCTATAAATGCATTCTCGCATTTATAATTGTGATAAGGTTTAGGTTGAAAATCCCCAAGCAGCGAGTGCAAGGGGATTTTCGTTTTTATCTTATTGGATTTCACAGATTTTAAAATGATTACACCGATTTTGACTATATAGTAGAATGATTATGCCTATCTTATAATATCATTAGGGGAATTACTTTTTGTTGTTTTCACCATGGGTGTTACCCATCGCTGACATATGTACCCCCTTTGGGGAATTTCGATTTTTCTTATGAAACATAATTCCGGAACCCCGTACGGGTTCAATATGTCAGCGCAGGGCATCGCCTTGCGTCACCAGGACAGGCTTCGATTTAATCCATTGCTATGAAATGCTTTTCCCCTTTCATGCCAAAAATCATATCTTTCCAACTTTTTGGAATTTAAATGAAGGAACTCAAACAACAACTATACAACCAATGCCTCAATTATATCCAAAGCAGGATGGATGCGGCGCAACAGGCGATAAATGACGCACAAAAAGCATCTACCGATGATACCAAGAGCAGTGCCGGTGATAAATACGAAACAGGCCGCGAAATGATGCAGCAGGAAACAGACCGTAACATGGCCCAATTAAATGAGGCAAATAAATTAAAGGTTGCCCTAAACAAAATAAGCACGAATATTGTTACAGCTAAAATTGAGCCGGGGAATGTGGTTATAACAGACAATGGCAGCTTCTATATTGCAGTGAGCGCGGGGATATTGGAGGTGGATGGCGAAAAATATTTTGCGATATCGCCCTCATCACCAATCGGTTTGAAGCTTTTGGGGCAAAAACAAGGTGGAATGTTTAAGTTGAACGACAAAATCTATCAAATAAAACAGGTTATTTAATGAATTTTTAAAATAAGTTGCGTGTATTTGTAAAATGTTGCAGTAAGTATAAAATATCTATTGCTATATTTGATGTTAATAATAAAACGGTAAGCAAACAAAACGCCGTTATAAATTAAATTTTAATGAACATATTCGTAGGAAGTCTTCCCTTTTCACTCGGGGAAGCCGATTTAAAAGAGCTTTTCGAAGCGTATGGTGAAGTTACCACTGCCAAAATTATTATGGACAGGGAATCCGGAAGAAGCAAAGGTTTCGGTTTTGTTGAAATGACTGATGACGAAGCAGCACAGACCGCAATTACAGCCTTAAATGGTGCTGATGTTAAAGGTCGGTCAATTGCTGTTAGCCAGGCAGAAGAAAAGAAACGCGACGACCGCAGAGGCGGCGGTGGCGGTTATGGTGGTGGCGGTAATCGCGGCGGTGGCGGCGGTTATGGCGGTGGCGGCGGCAACCGTGGTGGCGGTGGTGGCGGCGGCTACTCAAGAGACAACAACCGCGGTGGCGGCGGCGGTGGCCGTTGGCAGTAAAAATATAAAGTAAAAAGCCCGGCAACGTGCCAGGGCTTTTTACTCTCACAACTACCTGTGTGAGCAAATTCTGATTGCATTGCTTTTAGTCCTCAAGGCCTTTCTGTAAACTGCTATTGATTTTTGTTTGCTAAACCTTATTGACCTGTAAATTGAAGAAATTTCCGGATTGCTATTGCTATTGCTATTGCCGGCCTTTGGGTATATAGCGTGGCCAACACAAGGATATTCTTCGTTGTTAGTTAGTCTCAACGCATCCATCGCAATCAATGTCATTTAACTAGACTGCTGTGACCCCCGCGGGGGCGAATATGGTAGAAAATAATGCCAGGCTACAGCTCGTGCCGTAGGCAAGAAACGCCGCATGCAGGTATCAGTGGGATGGCTTGCGTACCTTGCGTGTTCGAAACATGCTTTTGTCCGCCATTTTCGCGATGGGTGTTACCCATCGCTGACAGATGTAACCCTTCCAGGGTATTTGGTTTGTACAATAATATGGGATTTACCTTAATCTGAGAACCCTAAAAGGGTTCCATCTGTCAGCGCAGGGCACCGCCCTGCATCACCAGGACAGGTTTCGAACAGTCGTAGTTGCGTACCTACGGCACGCTATCGGATCGCTTATTTATTTCTACCAATATTTTGCGCCTGTGGCGCATTTTTGCCGAACTTAATCCCAACTCATTACGAAGTAATAGTCTTATTCGTCCGCATTTTGCAAGGTAATTGGCACTATGTTGGGTACTAGTTTTACGTCACTCTTTTTACTTGCGCATCGTGTATTGCTTTGAAGCGTCTGAGTCGTGCGATCCTTCTAAACTTTTTGTGGAGGCTGGCCGGAACGAGAAAGCAACTGGTGAAAGACGTATAGTTCGAATGGTCTAACCCAATATTCCCTTATCCCTACAATCCCACTACACAAAATATTATTTTAAGGACTTTCCTGTTTAATTTTAAAAAGTAGCCCGGCTTTTGTAATTATAACATAAACGATACATGGAAGTTTAAATAATACCGCCTATATTTATCAGTAGATATAGCCTATTTTATTAACCCCTTTACAATGTCGCAGCCAAAACGCCTCCTGTCTATTGATGTGCTCCGCGCAATCAATATGTTTTTCATGATTTTTGTTAACGACCTCAGTGGCGTAAGCCATGTGCCCGGGTGGATTGACCACGTAAAAGGCTGGGAAGACGGGATGCACTTTGCCGATACCATATTTCCGTTGTTTCTTTTTATCGCCGGTTTATCAATTCCATTGGCAATTGGCAGGCGGCTTGAAAAAGGCGATTCATTTAAATCAATAGCAGGTTACATTTTACTGCGCTCATTTGCATTGATTGTGATGGGCTTTTTCCATGTAAATATGGAAGAATACAGCAAACAGGCCATATTGCCCGAACCGGTATGGGAATTACTGCTTACAACCGGCTTCTTCCTGATATGGCTGGATTATCCGGAAACTATGGCCAAAACAAAGCGCTACGCGTTCATGGGGCTAGGCATTGGGATATTAATTGTGCTTGGTATATTATATAAAGGTGTAGGCGAGGGTGGAACAACCCGCTGGCTGGAACCATCATGGTGGGGGATCCTGGGCCTGATAGGCTGGGCTTACCTGGTTTGCTCAGGCGTTTACCTGCTGGTGAGGGGTAATTTTACATGGCTTGTTGTTGCACTGGCAGCCCTGGTATTGGTTAACCTGATTTCGCATGGCGGTATTTACGTTATGTTCCGCGAGCGGTTGTATAAATTGAGTATTTGGGTAATTAAAGATGGTTCATGCGCGGCATTGATGATGTTTGGCGTGGTGATATCTATGCTGTACTCTAAGCTTATTAAGGGTGGTAGCTACAGTAAAGTGTGGCCGGTGTTTACCGCAATGGGCGCTGCGCTTATTGGGCTGGGCTTTTTGGTACGTCCTTACACGCAGGGTATTTCTAAAATACATTCAACCCCTGCGTGGATATTTTTATGCGTTGGGATAGGCATCATCATTTTTGAAATTATCATCTTCCTGGTTGACGTAAAAGGCAAGGTAAACTGGTTTAAAATTATTAAGCCAGGTGGTACAAGCACATTAACCTGTTATCTTATCCCTTATTACCTGGTGGCGTTGATGTCGCTGGTGCATTTCAGGTACCCGCGCTTTTTTGACGAGGGTACAGGCGGTATTATCCGTTCATTCGCTATTTCATTCGTCGTGATTTTAATTACCGGGGTGCTGGAGAAAAGAAGGTTGAGGCTGAAAATATAATAAGCACGAATTAGTACGAATTTTTTCGAATTTCACGAATTGAATCAGGAGGCACGAATGCTCACGAATTTATTCGAATTGCACGAATTAAATTAGGAGACACGAATTTTCCTGAATTAGAATTGAAGAGGCTAGTATGACCTATTATATAGCAAGTCACGCAGACAATTCGTGTAATTCGCTTTAATTCGTGAAAATTAGTGATAGAATAAGATTCGTGATTAAAAAAAAAATTAATAGCCGCTATCCAGGCGGCTATTAAACAAAAAAAGAGGAAGCGGGCGCTTTCTCTTTTTTGTAGTAACTGACCTCATTATTCATCATAAAGAACTAATTGGTTAGGACGAAAATAATAATTAACCAAAGATATAATCTATAATGTTAATAGACTAATTTTTTAACGATTTTTAACAAAAAAAATGCATTTTTCTTTCGAAATATATTAACAACACTTAATTTATTAACATTTGTACTATTGTTACATAGCTTTTAACCAATTTTTATCCTTAATTATATAGTATTAAACCATAAATGGTTGTTTTTAAGCAAAACCGGTATAAACCAGTTCATATCAGTATAAAATAGACTAAAACCGATAATTTTTACTTTAAAAGATAAACCCGACTTGAAGCTCAAACTTTTACCCATCTTCTGCCTTTTTGCGTTGCAAACTTTCGCCCAAAAGAAAAATAGCAGCTATCAGTACCATATTCATCGCGCTGCTTCGTCTATAAAAATTGACGGTGTGATGGATGAGCCGGCCTGGCAAAACGCCGAATCTGCCAAAGATTTTTTTATGGTGTTGCCGATGGATACCAGCAAGGCCAGGGTGCCTACCGAAGTTCGTATGGCTTATGATGATAAGAACATTTACATTATCGCCATTTGTTACAAGGTAAACAGCGGTGCAAGCATGGTGGAGTCGCTGAAACGCGACTTCAGCTTTGTGAAGAACGATAACTTTATTTTCTTCATGGATACTTATAACGACCTGACTAACGGCTACTCTTTCGGAGCTAACGCGGCGGGAGGGGAGTGGGATGGTACCATGTATGAGGGCGGAAAGGTTGATTTGAACTGGACGAATAAGTGGGAATCATCTGTAAAGGATTACCCTGATAAATACATTTTCGAAGCGGCGATACCATTTAAAGCTATCCGCTATAAAAAAGGAGTTGCCGAATGGGGTATAAACTTTAGCCGTAATGACCTGCGTACCACGGAGAAATCAAGCTGGACGCCGATACCGAGGCAGTTCCCTACCGCATCGCTGGCTTATACAGGCACGCTGGTTTGGGACAACCCGCCGCCCGACCCAGGGCAAAATATTTCGCTTATCCCTTACCTGCTAACCGGCGTTAGCAAAGATTACGCTAACCATAAAGATGCAGCTTTTCATGTGGAAGCCGGCGGCGATGCCAAGATAGCCGTCTCATCGGCTTTAAACCTCGACCTTACCGTGCACCCGGATTTTTCGCAGGTGGATGCGGATAAACAGGTAACCAACTTAAGCCGGTATGAACTGTTTTACCCGGAAACCCGACAGTTCTTCTTAGAGAACGGTGATCAGTTCAATAATTTTGGCTACGCATCTATCCGCCCTTTTTTCTCTAGACGAATCGGTTTAACCTCAAACATTATTGCCGGCGCGCGCCTTAGCGGAAAGCTGGACCCTAACTGGCGCATCGGTATAATGGATATGCAAACCAACAGCAATGCTGATAATGGTGTGCCTGCGCAAAACTTCACCATGATTGCATTGCAGCGCAAAATCTTCGCACGCTCCAACATCGGTATCCTGTTTGTAAATAAGGAGTCGTTTAACTATCCGCCGGGCGCCTTGCTTACCGGGGCTAACTCTAAATACAACAGCAATATCGGGTTGGAGTATAACCTGGCATCAGCAGACAACCGCCTCACAGGGAAGGCGCTGTTTTTGAAATCATTTGGTCCCGATAAAAAAGGGCATGACTTTACACAGGCGGGCAATCTGCAATTCGCCAATAAATACTGGACGATTGGCGGGCAATACGAATATGTGGGCGGGAATTATAATGCAGGCGTAGGCTATGTGCCCAGGCAAGGATATATCAAGACCAATCCGTACATCAGCCGTTTGTTTTTCCCGAAAAGCGGCATTATCCTGAGCCATGGCCCGCAGCTGAATTTTACGGATTATTACGATGTTAATTTTAAGCCTACGGATAACCGCAGCTTTTTAGCTTACCAGGTTACCTTTCGTGACCGCAGCGTGCTAACCGGTTTGGTTGAGCATGATTATGTAAAGCTCCAGATGCCCTATGACCCGACGAATTATTTAGGCTACAACCTACCCATCGGGCAGGAAAGCCACTGGAATAATGCAGAATTATCTTATTTCTCCGGTCCGCAGCAATTATTTACTTATGATTTAACCCTTGATTATGGCGGTTACTACGACAATGGCAAAAAGATAAGCGTGGCAAACGATGTTGGTTACCGCTTTCAGCCTTATGTAAATATACAGATAGCGACCAGCTATAACGACCTGAGGTTACCACAGCCCTGGGGCGAAAAAGCCTTCTGGCTGGTAGGCCCCCGGATTGATGTAACCATGACCAACAAGTTTTACTTAACCGGCTTTTTTCAATACAATGAACAGGGCAAAAACATCAACATAAACACCCGCCTGCAATGGAGATACCGCCCGGCATCTGATTTCTTTATTGTTTATACAGATAATTATTTACCACGGCCGTTTTTTGTGAAGAATAGGGGATTGGTATTTAAGTTTACGTATTGGTTGAATAACTAGTGATTAGAGTCTGGAGATTAGAGATTAGAAGCTGCGGTTGTTTATTGCTCTCGCCCTTGTTGGTGTTATCACCAACAAGGCGGGGTGTACGCAACATTTATGTTTTACCGATAAGCAGCGAGCCAGTTCTCCTCACGGGCATTCGTGACTTTGTTGGTGATAACACCAACAACGTCGGGAGCGGACAAGTAAATTTTCTTTCCCGAAATACTTACTCTTTCACCTTATCCCAGGTATCCCGGTTAAAAGCCAGCACTTTTGTAACATTGCCGGCCGCATCTTTAGTAAATTTTAGCGGGAACATCGCCTCTTTATTTATAAATTCGTTTTCGGCTACAGCAATAAAACTTATCTCCCTATCATCCCAAAGTTGTTTCAGTACCAATCCGTCGACCGTAGGGGTTATGGTTAAAAAGGTGCCTTTTCTTTCCTCAAATTCATATTTACCCTGGTATGCCTTTAATTGGTCGGCGGTTAGTTTAAGGGCTTGCACGGGCACGTAGTTCTTAATCCTTATCAATTCGTCCTTATCAGCTATCGAAGCGCCGGTAATCTCGCCCGCCGCGTTTTTAACAAACATAATAGGTATATTTTCGTCGCCGTCGCCATCCAGGGTTTCAAAAGCAAGGTCGCCTTTGCGGGTTAACACAAACTTCTTATCGCCTTCCATGCTTTTGGCGAGCAGGGTTTTGTTTTCAACAGTAATTTGTATGTGGGCATACTGGTTGCTTTTCATCTGGTAAATGCCTTCAAAGGCTTTCATAGCGGTCGTATCAGCAATGGATTTACTGACTGTAGCAGCGTTTGCTTTACTGGTATAGCACAGGCTTAACAGTATAAAAGGCAATGCCAATAAATAGGTATACAGCGGCTTTGCGGGGAGTGTTTTTAAATAGGTCATGATGATTAGGTTTATTTATATTGGAAACGCAGCATTTAATTAGAAAGTATTTTGGCGGATAAATTCTGTATTAGGCGGTTACTTTTTCGCCCTTGTTGGTGTATCACCAACAAGGCGGGGTGTACACAACGTTACGTTTTACCGATAAGCCGCAAACAAGTTCTCCCCACGGGCATTCGTAACGTTGTTGGTGATAACACCAACAACGGCGGGGCGTCATCCGCTCAATCAGCAACCATCAGCCATTATTTTTTGCCTTCACCCAACCACAACAGTGATTCCAATATCATCTTCGCTTCCATTTCGTTGCCGAAAGTGTAGGACAGCGTTTTATCGGTGTTGTCGTATTTATGCTCGTAGTCCATATCATTATGGCCCATGTTCATGTATATCATGCGGTATTTGGTGCTGCTCCACACGACGGGGTAGAAGCCGCTGTGCCATATTTCTGACTGTTTAGGGCCGGTGCCGAGCGGGAAGCTGGCTGAATCGATAGACGCCAATATCCTGATGTCGGGGTTTTGGCGAAGATCGTACTGCCAGCGGTACCATTCGTTTGGAGCGGTGCGGTAAGTTTTGGGCAGCTTTTTCATGGCCGGGAATTTGGTATCAACATCCAGAACAGCAGGTGATGGCCGCCAGATATTGCTCACATACATACCCGAGCCAAGGAACTCTTTGTGGTACCAATCCCAATCCTGGTTGTATTTTGAGGGGGTAAGCGCGAAGGCCGAGAAATGGAAACCCATCCATGCACCGCCGTTCTTCATGTATTTTTCAAAGGCGTCGCGCTGGGCGGGAGCGTCGGGGCGGGTATCTAAAAACAGCACTACCTGGTAGTTCTTTAAGAACTCCGGGTTAAGGTTATCCCAGTTTTTGGTGGAATCGTAAGCAAAATTGTATTTGGCCGCCATTTTTGCGAACCAGGGGTTTGCCTCATGCACAAAGCTGATGTGGGCCTTGTCTTCCTGCGCAGTATAAAAGGCAATTACCTTAAATTTTGGCATGGCGTTTTGGGCCATTGCACCCATAAGGGTTGTGCATAGCAAATAAATGCATAAAAAGCCTGCGATTTTAAAGAAACGAGTTGACGACATGGTATTTGGGTTGATTTATTGTTGGGTAAAATTAATTAACAAAAACGGTTATGCGGGCAATACTCCAGGCTGATTTGAGCTGAATACAATACTGTAGTGCTTTTGTAGTGGAATTGCTTTACCGGTAGAATAAAGCATCGCGCAGCAAACTTATATATGGCAAAACAAAGCTTTTGCTGTTAAGTAATAGTTGTTTAATTGTGCATTTAATCTCCCGTTTTTAGGCGTTGTGAGCGCGATTGTTAAGTTTTAATTACTAATGAATTACCATTTTTAGGGCGGGTTAGATATTCAGAATTTCCACAGAATTGACGGGGTGTTTTGGTTCATAAATAGCAATATTGATGGACAAAAAGCTTTATTTAATCGTATTTTTTCTACTTTTTACTGCCATAGCGTTTGCGCAAAACGCGACACTAAAAGGCCGGATCACCGACAAAAACACCAACGAGCCCCTGCCCGGTGCCGAGATACATTTTGATGATTTTAAAAGCAGCGGCGTTTCCGCCGACAATACCGGGACTTATGTGCTCCCGAATATAAAGCCGGGCGAGTATAAGTTAAAGGTTAAATACATCGGCTACGCGGAATACGAGAAAAAGATAAGACTGACTGCCGGGCAGGTGTTGGTTTTAGATATAGGGCTACAGAAACGGTCGGAGGATTTGGAAGCCGTTAACGTATACGGCAAGCTGCCTAACGAAACTGAAGCTGCCGCCCGGTCGGACGAGAAGAACTCGAACAATATAAAAAATGTTGTTAGCGCCAAAGCGATAGAGAAATCGCCTGATATAAATGCGGCAAACGTGTTGCAGCGCGTGTCGGGTGTTACCATTCAGCGTAATGCAGGGGGAGATGATGCATACGCCATTATTCGCGGGCTTGAGCCACGGTACAATAACACACTTATCAATGGGGTTAAGATAGCCAGCCCATCCAGCAAAACAAGGCTGGTATCGCTGAGCATTGTACCTGCAGACCTGCTTGCAAGAATTGAAGTAGACAAAACGCTGCTGCCCGAAATGGAGGGTGATGCGATAGGCGGAACGGTAAACCTGGTATTTAAAGATGCAGCTGATAAACGGCAGATCTCGGCCACTGGTTCATTAGGCTACAGCCAGATTTTTATTGACCGGAAATTTCTTGGCTTCTCTACCGCAGATATAAAGAAATATAGCCCATCTGAATCTAATGGCCCCGGCTACGTGGCCCAGCCTAATGACTTTACACGCTCGAACCTTGATTTTAAATACAAACAGCCCGCACCTACCGGTACGTTGACGTTAACCTATGGTGAGCGTTTCCTGAAAAATAAGCTTGGTTTTGTAATTGGCGACAGCTATCAAAACCTATACTTTGGATCGAATACGGAGGGTAACGATGGCAATGCCGACCCTGCCGATCCGGACAAGCGCCCGCGTATAAACGATATTTTTAACCGCAGCATTTCCAGCCATCAATTATTAAACAACCTTATCACGCATTTTGACTACGCTATCGACGATAAGAATAAAATTATTTTAGATAACGTGCTGCTGTACTCCCGCCTGGAGGAGGCTTCGGTAACTGCCGATACATCTATAACCGGCGGCAACGGCGGCCGCACTGTACCAGGCACCGGTCCGGTAAACAGGATTTACCAATCGACACTTAACAATCAAATAGTAGAAAACTTAAAACTATCGGGAGATCACATATTAAGCAAGCATTTCCGGTTTAACTGGTACGGCGCGTTTTCAGATGCGTTTGTGCGCACGCCAGACCAGGCAGATATAAATACCAATATCCTGATTACCTATGCACCGGCTACCGGCCAGTTTACCACCAGCCCCAATTATTTTGATAACATCGACCGTGTTTGGGCGCACAACCAGGATAAGGATTACGATGGCGTTGCCAACCTGTCATACAAAACAAATATCAGCAATGCCGTACTTGAGCTGAAGGCTGGTGGCATGTATCGCCATAAAACCAGGTATAACTATGAAGACCAGTACACGCTGCGCCCAGTACCCAACGCCAATGGCGGCAAATCGATATTTACTGATATAAACACGGCGCAGTGGAACGTGTATAATCCTTACGGCGCCGGTGAATTCAACGTAAATAACTATAACGCATTCGAAAACATAACAGCTTATTATGGCGAGTTTAAGCTTTCGTGGCCTAAGCTGGACATATTTGGAGGTCTGCGTACCGAAGTTACCTCGCAAGGCTATCATGTACGGCAGGATGTTACCAATGCATCGGACGTTAATAAAGACTACACGGATATATTGCCCAGCATAAGCTTTAAATATAAACTGAATGACATCACCAACATCAGGCTGGCATATTTTTCGTCAGTAGCGAACTCACCGTCTACTAGTATAACTTTTTTAT
>JAZJZL010000111.1:0-23263 GCA_040389845.1 Bacteroidota bacterium | reverse complement strand
TTTCGTCAGTAGCACGCCCGGCATATTTCGAGCTGGTGCCGACGGTTCCGCCAAGTACAGGTGGCTCGGCGGTGAGGGGTAACCCGGGGCTAAAGCATACAACGGCTAACAACCTTGATTTAAGGTACGAGCTTTTCCCAAAAGCTGATGAACAGTTTTTTGCCGGAGTATATTATAAAAAACTCACTAACCCGATTGAATATTCGTATGGCGGCAACAGCGGCGCCAACTCCATCTACCAGCCGGTGAATTCAAACGCTGCGACGGTGGCCGGTTTCGAGCTGGCTTATACAAGGTATTTCGGTAATATTGGCTTTAGCGGCAATTATGCCTACAATTATTCGGACGTGGCCGGTCAGAAGGTTGACAGGCTCAATCCTGCTGTCGACGGGCATCCAAACCTGGTAATTGAACACAGAATGCTGACCGGCGCTTCGGTGCATGACTTAAATGCTTCCCTGCTGTATCGCAACAGAAAAGCCGGCTTTAATGCACAACTGGCCTACCAGTTCCTGGGTAAAACGCTGGTGGGTATCTACCCCGACAACGGCGACAATTACATACAACAACCCTTATCAACGCTTGCCTTTTCGGCTGACAAAGCTATCGGCAAACATTTTACCGTGTTCACAAAGTTAAATAACCTTTTAAATACACATACAACCGTAGTGTTGCACAACTTTCAAAATGGCAACGAAGTAACAAGGGCTACTTACCTGCTGGGCCTGCGCTACAATTATTAATTGAAAAAACAAACTTTTATTAACATGAAAATCAATCAAATCTCTTTCTGGATAGCCGCTATCGCATTAGTGGCTGTAGTTTCTTCGTGCTCCAAAAAGGAAATCACGAACGTAATTAAACCGGTGATCCCGCCTTCACATCCAATCAATTCGGATACCATAGGCAGCTTTGAAAAAGGTACCTTATTAGCCGGTAAAACCTACACCATGAACCATGACGTGTATGTAAAAGTAGGCGACACTTTATTGGCACAGGCAGGCGCTAATATCATCGTTAAAAATAACTCGCAATTTAAAATACAGGGTGTGTTTCAATCTATGGGCACACAGGCAAACCCTGTAAGTTTCGACTCTGACACACATACTCCGGGAACATGGGGCGGCTTTGCATGCGACAGCGCCCAGGCGGTAACCATATTGTGGACAAAAATATTCAATACAGGAGGCCCTGATAACACCGGCGGCGCACGCAGAACTTTAGTTGTGAGCAAACCTATTAAGGTTGATATTGAAGACAGCTGGGTTGAAAACGGCCAGGACGACGGCCTGGGCTTATTCGGCGGCGCACAAATAACCATTTTAAGAAACACTATCCAATCCGGCGGCAGCACCGATGGTGAGGCTATCAACATAAAATCGGGTTCTACCGGTATTGTGGCTTATAACGTAGTGTTTAGCCAGGCTGGTACGGGCATAAAAATGGAGACCGCAAAAGTGGTTACCACTGCCGAGACCAGTGTTGATGTTTATAACAATACGCTTGTATCCTGCGGCTGGAGAAGAGGTGCTGCTGAGCCAGGCAGGGGCATTTCTGCCGGGGTAAGCGCCAAAGCACGTATATATAATAACATCATCGTAAACTGCTACCATGGCCTGGAAATATTCCAGGACGCCGACGTAGCAAACACAACTTATGGCAATAACTTATTTTATGCAACGGTTGATACTTATGTAGACAACACACCTTTACCTGCTGCACCGGCTGTTACCGTTAATTTAAGAGACGGTTTTTACCCTGCAGGCGCCGCCGGTAAAGCACAGGGTTCTGATATTGTTTCAACCAGCACTACAACCGGTAATCCTACGTTTGCAAGCTTCGATGGAACGTTGCTGCTGGCTAATGGCGCTGCAAATAATAACGACTTTCACCTGAAAACAGGCTCGCCTGCTATTGGTAAAGGAAATACAACTTACAATGCCGATATGGGCGCTTATACTACAGACGGTAAAGGCAACAAACACTAATAGCTAAAATAAATCACTTACTAACAGGAAAGATTTGCCCCGGCAAATCTTTCTTTATTGTTATAAATTTAACATTATGAAAAAAATAGTATTCTTTCTTTGTCTCTGTGGATTAACTTTTCCGGCTTTAAATCTTTTGGCGCAAACGTATAAGCTGGAGAAAACTATCGCCCTACCGGGCGAGGGTGGTTATGATTACGCGTATGTTGACCAGGTAAACCATGTGCTTTATGCCTCGCATGGCACTGCTGTTAACGTGGTTGATTTAAAAACCGAAACAGTTATTGGCACGATAAGCGATATGAAAGGCGTGCACGGCATCGCTGTTGTGAATGATTTAAACCGCGGGTTCATCAGCGATGGAAAGGGGAACGCTGTTGTTGCTTTTGATACAAAAACGTTAAAGACAATTAAGGCGATACCGATTACCGGAACAGATGCTGACGGTATAATTTATGACCCGTTCTCGAAAAAGATATTTGCTTTTGAGGGTGACAGTCACGCCGTGGTTATTGTTGACCCGGTGGAATTAAAGCAAGTGGGTAAAATAGAATTAGCGGGCGGTCCTGAGTTTGCCGTGTCTGACGGGATGGGTTTAATTTACAATAACCTGGAAGATAAAAGCAACCTGGATGTGATAGACTCGAAAGTGATGAAGGTAATAAAAGCCTACCCGCTTACGCCATGCGGTGGCCCAACGGGACTTGCATTCGACAAAGAAAACAATCGCCTGTTTACCGTTTGCCGCGAAAATAAAGGCATGAGCGTGGTTGATGCATCTACGGGCAAAGTAATACAAACGCTGCCGATTGGGGCAGGCGTTGACGCGGTGATATATGATGCGGCTAATAAGCTGGTTATAGCTTCAAACGGAGATGGCACCGCCAACGTATTTAAGCAGAATAGCGCTGACAGCTATACTGCCCTGCAAACCATTACAACACAAAACCGGGCGAAGACCATGGCGATGGATATGAGTACCCATAAGCTATATTTCCCGGTTGCTGATTTTCAAAAGGGCACTAAAACACAGGTTGCAGGTAGCTTTAAGCTGCTTGTTTTTAGCCTGCAATAATATAACACACCAATTAAGTTTTGAAATGAAACGCAGAGACTTTGTAAGAAACACGGCACTCACCGCCATAGGCGCATCCATTATTGCACCATTAGGCGCGCTTGCCTCACCAGCGGTAACTCACCTGGAAAGTGAAGATATTACTATGTTGCCGGCTGCCAAGGACGATTATTCGTTACACTTTATGGCGCTGGGCGATTGGGGCCGTAACGGGGAATATGACCAGTTGGAAGTTGCAAAACAAATGGGCCTTTGGGCTGCCGCACATGCGAATGATTTTGTGATTTCGTGCGGGGATAACTTTTATCCGAAGGGCGTGGTGAGTGAAAATGACCCTTTGTGGAATTTTTCATTCGAGAACATATATACTGCCCATTCATTGCAATGCGATTGGTACCCGGTCTTTGGTAACCACGACTGGCATTCGGATGTTGATGCGCAAATTCGTTATAGCAAAGTTAGCCGCAGGTGGAATATGCCTGCCAGGTATTACTCAAAAGTGATTGGCCTGGGCAAAGGGAAGAGCAATGAAGATGAGGCAGCAAAAAAAGGGCCCAAGCAAAAAACGCCGGCAAAGGAAAAAGCCTTACTGGTTTTTATGGATACAGACCCTTTTCTGCATGATAATTTTGCCGATTATACAGCCAAGCAAATGCAATGGCTGAACGAAACGCTGGAAAAGGCTACGGAAGATGTGAAATGGAAGATCGTTATCGGCCATCATCCGTTTTATACAGTAGGCCCGCGTATTGAAAACTACGACACGCTTACGATGAGGAAAGCATTGACAAAAACTTTTGAAGACCATAAGGTGGATGTTTATTTATCCGGGCATGAGCATTCGCTTCAGCATTTAAAAGCCGACGGCTTTACGCACCAGTTTATTAGTGGCGCCGGTTCGGAACTTACTAAGGTTACTTCGGGAATACCTTACAGCCGTTTTGCAGCATCAGAACATGGGTTTATGTATTTTGCTATTGACGCTAACCGGTTAAATGTAAGGGCAATAAACTATAAGGGTGATGTGTTGTATCAAACCGAATTGACTAAATAAACTTATTATACCTGCAGAATAGTAACGTAGAAAAGGCCATCCGGAAGGGTGGTCTTTTCTGTTTAAAAAGGGAGTGAATCGCATCAATATCTTAACAGTAAATAATTTATTAAACCAGGTATTTGCATTTTTTGCAATAAAAGCTATATTTAACTAATCGACTAGTTAACCGTGCCTGACTACTATGAATAAGCGCCTAATACCATTTTTTAGCTGTTTTTTATTGCTTATTCCTTTTATTTCTACTGCACAGCTAACTATTAAAGGCCGGATCTTAAACCAGTCTGATACCAAACCTGTAGCTAACGCCAGCGTGTTTTTAAGTAATGCGATGGCAGGTAGTAAAACTGCCGAAGATGGTGTTTTTTTGCTGACAGATGTAAAGCCGGGAAAATATGACCTGGTGGTTTCGATAGTCGGGTTTGATGCCTATAAACAGGTAATTACGGTAGAAGCCGGCAATATTACCCTCCCCGATATTTTGATATTTCCGAAAACCAGTGCGTTAAATGAAGTAAAAGTTAAACCTAAAAACGACCCATCCCGCGAATATTATTACGAGCTATTTAAAAAGGAGTTTTTAGGCGAATCGGACTTGGCCAAAGATTGTAAAATACTAAACCCCGAGGTACTGGATTTTGAGTATGATGATGATAAAAAGATATTAACCGGCTCATCCGTTGATTTTTTGGTGATAGAAAATGAGGCGCTTGGATATAGGCTAAGGTACCTGCTGGCCAATTTCACCAAAGACAACAAGAATGAATACCAGCAGCGTGTACACTACGAGGGGGCATCATTTTTTGAAAACCTTGAGGGAACACCTGCGCAGAAGCGGGCATGGGAACAGCGCAGGCAGGAGGTATATGCAGGCTCGCCCAAGCATTTTTTGCGCGCGGCATTGGGTAACAGGTTAGATGAGGAGGGTTTCAGGGTTTTTCAATATGCCATTTACCAAAACCCGGAGCGGCCGCCGGAGGAATTGATAGCTGCCAAAATAAAATACTTTAAACACGTAGGGAATAAGATTAAAGGAAGCAGCGACTCGCTATTGTTTTGGGAGAAAAAGCAGAGGCTTAAAAAGATGCTGACCGCTTTACAGCTTTATCCTCTAAATAAAGCCGACCTGGTTAAGCCGACGGATAAAAACGGAGTTTATGCCCTGAACTGTGAGAACAACGGGCTGCATATTACATACAACAAGAACCGCCGGTTTTCATCGGTGATATCCGTTCAAAGCCTGAATAACTCAGATAACAAAGATGTAACGCTGCTTACTTTCAATGACCCGGCGGGGTATTTTGACGATAACGGCGTTTATTCTAATCCAAATGGTATACAATATACCGGAGCGTGGGCAAAACGACGAATGGCGGAGATATTGCCGACAGATTATACGCCATTGGCAAGTGCGATGGCGCCGCCGACGGGCGTAGCGCCGCAAAAAAGCCCCGGAGCAAAGCTGGAGGATTTTAAAAATTCACATCCCATTGAAAAAGCTTACCTGCATTTTGATAAACCGTACTATGCCGCCGGTGACACCATATATTTTAAGGCCTATATAACCATGAACGAACGCCATTGGCTGACAGACCTGAGCGGTGTGCTGCATGTGGAGCTTATAAACACGCAAAACAAAATTGACCAATCGGTTTTGCTGAAAATTAACGACGGCGTTTGCTGGGGCGATTTTGCCCTGCCGGATTCGTTGCCCAAAGGTGAGTACAGGATGCGTGCCTATACCAACCTGATGCGCAATGGGGGGGAACCAGCGTTTTTTTGCCGGACAATCCCTGTTGTTTCAACGCGTATTGGGAAGATAGCCGAAAGTGGTGGCGTATTACCTGCCGCAAATAAGCCCGATTTGCAACTACTGCCAGAGAGCGGCCACCTGGTAGCAGGGCTGAAATCGAAGGTTGCTTTTAAAGCTATTGGCCCTAATGGATTGGGATTGGATGTAAAGGGCACTGTGACAGACAGCGCCGGTAAAGTAATAACAACATTTGCCTCGACGCACCTGGGTATGGGCTTTTTTGAAGTATTGCCGGGGGGAGGTAAAAGCTATAAGGCCAGCTTAACTTTTGCAAATGGCTACCAAAATACTATTGACCTGCCTGCGGCTGAACAAAGCGGTATCAGCCTTGAAGTAGATAACGACTCGCTGCAAAAAGTATCTATCCAGATAAAAGCAAACGCGGAATACTTTAAGCAAAATAAAGACAAGGTGTATAAGGTTGCAGTTTATTCGGGAGGCGTAACCACTGTAATAAGTAATACATTGGATTGTACCGATATAAAATTCGATATGGCCAAACGCAGGCTGCACACCGGTGTGAATACGGTTACATTATTCTCGCCGGATAACGAGCCTTTAGCTGAGCGCCTTTTTTTTATACAGAATTACGATCAGCTGGACCTTAACCTTAAAACAGATAAAACCGCCTACAATGGCCGCGAGAAAGTTAATATCAGCTTAAATGCAAAAAACAGGGCTGATTCGGTAGTTGCGGGCCATTTCTCGGTATCGGTAACTGACGAGAGCAAGGTACCGGTTGACGAGGATAAGGAAAGTACCATATTAAGCAGCCTGTTGCTTACCGATGACCTGAAAGGAACAGTTGAGCACCCCGGCTATTATTTTAACAACATTAGCGATACTACCCTCAAAAACCTTGACCTGGTAATGCTGACACATGGTTATCGCAACTTTGAATGGAAGGAGGTGCTGAAAGGCGACAACCCGCCATTAAAATATCAGCTTGAAAAAAACCTGGAGATAAACGGCATGGCTAAATCGCTCAGGGGTAAACCTATTGCAAATGCCGGAGTATCATTGATAACAACCGGCGGTGGCCTGGTACTAAGCGGGCAGGCCGATGAAACAGGGCACTTCAAATTCGCAAACCTTGGCTTTGCTGATTCTACCCACCTTATATTACAGGCAGCTAAACCCGATGGGAGTAATAAAACACAATTGGTTTATGAACCGCTGCCGGCTGCCGGTTTATCGCCGGTGATAAAATTAAATACAAATGTTAACCAGCAATTTAATGCCTACCTGCAAAATGTGAAGGCCCAGCAGGAGGATTACTTAAAATATGGTTCGCCAAGAGGTATTTTGCTCCGCGATGTTTATATTAAAGACCAAAGGGAAAAAAAAGATACCTACCGTTCGTCGGTTTTAGGAGGGCCAGGCCATGCCGACCAGGTGGTGCATATGGACGATATAAAAACAGGAGGATTGTTGACAGATAAGCTGACTGGGATATTGCGGGGTATTACTATTAAAACCACCCCCGGCCATACTTCGGCCAGCACTGCTATTGGTAACGGCCCTATGTTGATAGTTGTTGATGGAATAGTTGAGCCCGACGATTTCGATTTTAATTCATTAGCTAACGATGTAGAAACAGTTGAGGTTTTAAAATATGCGAACGCCTCGATGTACGGATTAGCCGGCGGCAACGGAGTGCTGGTTTTTACAACTAAAATAGGCAGGCCTGTCGACAAAAAAGATATTCTTTCTTACGGCATATTGCCGATAACACCCCGCGGGTACTACATAGCGCGTACATTTTATTCGCCGCAATACACTGCCAATGAAACAGGCTTTAAGCGAAAGGATTTAAGAACGACCATTTACTGGAATCCTGAGCTGGCTGTCGACAAATCCGGCAATGCGTCAATGGATTTTTATAACGCAGATGACCCGGGAACCTATCGCGTGGTGGTTGAAGGCATTGATGAAAATGGAAATATCGGGCGGCAGGTTTACCGGTATATCGTTAAGTGAGTCCGAAGTATTGGGTCTAAAGTGAATAGCTTATTCTTTTTCGACTAAGGACTATAGACTCAAGACTTAGCACCAATCCGAACAACCATCCGGTTAATTATTAATATCCCTGCGTATAATATTGGCGAAATCAGCAGCTCGTGCATGGTTTTGGCCACGTTCCGGATGGATGCCGATGCAGGGCCAAGTGTCCAGTCATAAACGCCAATAAGTATCATCATGATAACGACCGTAAAATAAACGAAGTTCCAGACAGACGACAGCCATTTTACTTCATACTTTTTAAAGGCGTAATAACCAATGCCATAAACGATGATAATGGAAATGAGCCGGCTGATGTGCCTTAACTTGCGGGGGATGTCGTTAAAATAGCTTACATATACAAACAGCATGTAGTAAAGTGTGTAAACTAAAATAATGGCAACAAGCCCAAGAATTACGTAGTTACGCTTTTTGCCCGGCATGTGAATTGGCATTTATTTTATTGGCAAACGCCAGCCACATGGCTATTATAGTGGCATAAACCGCCAGCTCGAACAGGTAATGATGGATAAAATCGGCATGCTGCGGATAGTACCTTAGTGCATATACCACGCCGATACAGCGCAAAACGTTAATTACAAAAATTACAGCTAAGCCACCTAGAGTAAATGCCCATTTACGTTTTGGAGCGGCAGGGATACAGATGATAAACCCGACGTATAAAACCATCAGCTCAAGCGCATTGCAACTGTCATAAACCCCGGCTACTTTGCGGCCGTCAAAATATATGGAGTGCTGCATCACGCTCCGTGCACTGGCGTCAATATCAAGTTCGCGGCCTAATTCTTCTTTTGCAGTGTAGTCGTTAGGATGGGTTATGGCATTTGTTCCCCATACGATCAGTTTTCCTACGGTATTGGTGAGCGGCCTGTCTAAAACGCGGGTTGGGAATAGTAGGCTTAGGTAAAGCAGTTTCCATACAACCAGCATGAGGATGCCTTTTAAAAGGAACTGTTTAACGGCTGCCGGAATTTGCTGCCACTTTGTAATATAAGTACTTATTGTCATCAGTATACCTTTAACTAACGGATTAAAAGCAAAAACCCGTTAGGTAGGCACTTAACGGGTTTTAATAACCTAAGGTTACAATATTTAATAAATATTACTTCTTTTAATCTTTGACAAATTTTATCTTATCAGTCACAATTTTAACACCCAAAGCGGCGGCGAATATGCCCAGCGCCCAAACGTAATCATTGATAGGTAAATTGGTACTACTGCCGCCACTGCTTCCCGAACCGCTGCCCGCTCCTTTTTTATCGTCATCATTCCAATCGTGCCATTTGTCGCTGGCGCCGCCATAAAGGCTGCCATCGTCATGTTTGTCGTGACGGTCGCCGGCTTTAACGGGAGAATAAATAGTGAACAATACTACAGTTAAAACGCCGGCAAGCAAATGTTTTAATGTTCTCATGAATGCTGTTATAATTATGTATGGTTATTTGGTTGTAATGTTTACGGCATAAAAAAGCCGCTAAGCAATGCTTAACGGCTTTTGATAAACAAAGGTTACAATAAATGTTAAAAAACATGAATTAAGCCGGAAGATCTCTTTTAAAATCGTTACGAGCGGCGGTTCTCTTTTCAAATGCATAAAGACGGACTATCCGGGATGATATTTCTATGTTCGAGATCTATGCTCGTGACGTAGGGCGATGCCTATCGCTGACAGATTGTGCCCCTTCAGGGCGAAATCTGATTTGACAAAAGATTACATTTATCGATATTTTAAGCCTTGAAAGGACGTCAATCTATCAGCGATGGGCATCGACCATCGTTTTTAAAACGATTTCCCTGATGAATTAGATTTGCTGAGTTGCAGTTTCCTTGTTCTTGCTGATAATTACCCTGGTGCCAACAACTGCGCCTGCTGCAACCAGCATCCAGATACCGCCATTGATAGGTAGCGCTGTACCACCGCCGCTTGTTCCGGTTGTGCCAGTGCTGCCGCTACCCGATGTACCACCGCTCCCTGAGCCACTTCCTCCAAATAAGCTATTTAACCAATCGCCTAAACCACTTAACAGCCCTGATGACTGTGTTGTGGTTTGTGATGTGGTTGCAGCGTTTGCAGGGGCATTAATCAGCATCGCACCAACTGTTACCATTCCTGCCAACAATAGTTTCAATTTTTTCATACTCACTTGTCTCTTTTAAATTATTTGTTTAAATGTTTTTATCTTTATCGTTAATGATAAAATAAAAAACCCGTTAAGAGGTTTTAACGGGTTTTATTAATCAAAAGTTACAATTAATAAGTATAGTATAAATATATTTTAATATCGGCAATTATATTTTTTGAAGGGCAAGTTTTTTATTGCTCTTCATGATTACCTTGCAGCCAACAGCTGTGCCTGCAATTACTAAAAACCAGGCGTTGCCATTGATAGGGAGGCTGGTGCTGCCGCCTGAGCTTGAACCGCTACCTGAGCCGGAACCGCTTCCCGAACCAGAACCTTTACCGCCAAATAAGCCGTTTAGCCAATCGCCAAGGCCATCCCAAATGCTGCTGCTTTGTGTAGTAGTAGTAGTTGTAGCATGAGCCGGTGTGTAAGCAAGGAATGAAAGCGCGAAGAAAATGCCGACAATTAAAAGTTTTGATTTTTTCATGATTGTTTTTGTTTAGTGTGTAACCCCTAATATTTTTTGGTTAATTAGCTGCTTATCTTACAGTGTCTTCTCTCAACACCTATACAGTTATCCAAATTCTATACCGATAGAGGTTAAAATGTAAAAAAAGCTGCATACAAGCATGTTTCGCTACTTTTAACAGGTTTTATTAGAAGTTAAATCATTATTTCCCGGAGGTTAATTTGGAAATAATTCCCTGAGTGGGGATTATAGTTCCCCAAAACATCTTCCGGATAGGATATTGTAGTTCTCCTAATTTTTATGCGGGCAGGATGTGGTTACCTATTAGCTTTATTTTCCCAATTCTTCCGAAAGTCGGATGGGTTTTCACCGGTGATTTGTTTAAAAAGTTTATTGAAGTAAGAAATGCTTTCAAAGCCGATGGCGTAGCAGGTTTCGCTTACATTATGGTTTTGCATCAGCAGGTTTTTTGCCCGCTCGATGCGGTATTGATTTACAAATTCGGTAAAAGTGATATTGGTTTGCCGTTTAAAGTAGCGACAAAAAGCAGGAGTGGTTAAGTTTACTTTTTGTGCCACTATATTCACATCCGGCTTTTGATGAAAATTAGCATCAATGTATTCGTATATGGCGCCCATCCTTATCTTATCTTTCAAAATAAAGTCTTTACTGGTAAGGTCGCTGTTTAGCCGCTCGGTTTCTGCTGAGCCGGCGAGCAGCTGGAAAACGCCAATTAACTCTAATAATTGCTCCAGGGAATTCAGGCTGCCCAATTGCTTCAGTTTTTCCGCCACGAGCAGTTTTGTTTCCCCGTTAAAGGCTATACCGTATTCCGCCGCCTTGAACAATTGCCTAATCAGTGAAAATTCGGGAGCTAAAGCCAACGCTGTTCCCAGGAAATCAGTACGCAACTGGATAACTATCTGGTGATAGTCGCTGCGGAGGCGATAATCGAAATTTAAGTGAGGAAGGTTGCCGCCTATAAATACAAGGTCGCTTTGCGTGTAGGTAGATACATGTGTGCCTACATGGCGTATTCCAGCATCGGCCTCCACATACACCAGCTCAAACTCAGGGTGATAATGCCAAAGGAAGGTATTGCGCAGCCTTGGAGAAAATAATTTGAATGATTTACCCGGCTCAAACTCTACTTTCTCTAGCTGGATTTCATTCATATTGCTTTTATTGGTGTATCAAATTTATTGAAAATGTTAATACAGAGCAAATAATGGATAATGGATAGAAAAATGCAACAGCTATCCAGGTCTACTTTTGAATTATTAAACCGACGATAATTATGCAGACAGAAACAATGACCATGAATGCCCACAAAGAGATACCGGGCAACCCATCAACAGCAAAATCAAGCCAGGTAAAATTAAACGACCGCAGTAATGGCGAGCCACTACGCGTGCTAAGCGAAGACGATTGGGACTTTTGGGTAACAAATGGCTATGTGATTATAAAAAATGCAGTTCCGAAAGAGCAAGCTAAAAGAATGGCCGATTACCTGTGGGAATATGAAGGGAAAGATCCCAGCGATATAGAAAGCTGGTACAAAAGGCCCAATGCCGAAATGCAGATGAAAGAGCTGAACAATACCGGCATGGTGGAGATTTATAACCATCAATATATGTGGGATAACCGGCAATGCCCAAAAGTGCACGCCGCCTTTGCCGATATATGGGGGACCGAAAAACTTTGGGCAACTATCGACCGCGCTAACCTTAATTTTCCGCTGCGTCCGGGTTTTGAGTATAGGGGATTTATCCATTGGGATTACGACCCGGAAACCAAACCGCAAAATGTACAGGGCGTGCTCGCCCTTGCCGATCAAACCGACGAAACCATGGGGGGCTTTCAATGTATACCTGAACTGTACCGCAGCTACGATACCTGGAAACTTACCCAGCCCGGAGACCGCGACCATTACAAGCCTGATACTACAGGCTTTGAGCTGGTAAAAGTAAAAATGGAGGCAGGTGACCTGCTGATATTTAACAGCCTGCAGCCGCACGGCATACGGCCCAATACCAGCAGCAATAAGGTGCGCATAGCGCAATATATCGCGATGATGCCTGCCCAGGAAGAAAACGAGGAACTGCGGCAATGGCGCATTGATAGCTGGCAAAACCGCGATGCCATGGAAGGTTACGCCTTTCCCGGTGACCCGATGAAACGAGAAAAACAAAACCCGG
Source organism: Bacteroidota bacterium (assembly GCA_040389845.1). GTDB lineage: Bacteria > Bacteroidota > Bacteroidia > Sphingobacteriales > Sphingobacteriaceae > Mucilaginibacter. The sequence goes on along the minus strand of JAZJZL010000111.1, from coordinate 10,521 downwards.
TTGCCAGGTTGAGCGAGTTAGGAGAGAAGCTACTGGGGTTGATGAGGTGGTAGATTGAGTTAGATTAATTAACTCCAAAATATGAACATGTTGATTATGAGTATATTATATTGGTGTGTTCAAAATTGATAAATAGTCAAGTGTTTGATTATTAGTTATTTATAAATGTGTAAAAATGTAAATCTCTTATAATCAGTATTTTGTGTAGTGTTCAGGGTGTTCAGTGCGAAAAAAATGAACGCTGCAGTGTCTGAAGCCTCTATTAATAAAGCGGTGATGCTTATGGCTCATCGCTTTTTCTTTACAATAAGTTAATAACTTATCTCGCCGCTATAATTAAATTCTTTTTTTAGATTTTCGATAATTGTATTTACATTTATCTTATAGTTAAACACGTGGCGTATCTATAAGCGCCAGCCCGAACCTTAAAACAATATTTTAAACCTTACAATCACCATCATGAAAAAATCGACCAAAACTATTGCCGTGGTACTTGTTTTTTGTGGCGCTATCTGGGCATGCCGCAACAGCGCATCAACTACTGCGTCAAATTCAGCGACTATCGACAAAGTTACCCTCCCCTCGGATGCGCTTGACTCGTGTACCGTTACACAGGCTATGTTTAATTCATGGTTTGTTAGCGGCACGGCTTCGCCAAATGGTGCGGTAAAGCCTGCCAATAGCATTACTTTTCCGCATACAAACAACTGCAGTTTTTACCAATGGTCGCACAATATGTTTTTGTGGCTTACCTCGCCTAACACACAGTACGGCAGCGGGAAGACAGTATTGGAATCGCCTTTATTTTACGATGTTATGCCTACGGATTCGGCAGGTAAGCGCAGGTTGCAGCAGCATAGCGCAAATGTGACGCTGCACATGTCGAACCACCTTACTAAAGATGGTCCGGACCGTTTGCCGGTTATCATCGATAAAAAAGGTAAGATGCATGAAATTGAACCTGCTCAAACCGCACCACAGTTAAAGGCGATGGTTGCCAGCGGTGCAGGTAACCAGGTACAGGTTGACCACGTGACCGCAGATACCAAAGGTGCGTTTACCTTTTTTGACAAAGCAGGTAAGGTGATAGACCACCCGAAAGCATTGGTTCGCATCAAATCGCCTAAGCTGGGCATTGTGCAGCAGTTTACCGCTGCAAATGGCAAGTCTGTATTCCTTGATGCCCAGGGTAACCAGGTGCAGACGGAGTCGGGCCAGGCAACCGGCGATGCATTGATGAGCAGAAACGGCGCGCTGGTATATTATTTAACTATGGTAAACGATGTATATGCCTGGTTTTTTACAGGTGTAAACGCGGGTGTGCTTAACGGCAATCAATTCCCAACTACACAGGGCGCATTGGATAGTATAAAAGCTTACGCCAAAGCTAATAACGCCACTTTGCCGGATTCAGTTGCGTTGGCAATGGAGCTTAAAACATCGTGGGTTGAGGCCAGCACGCTGCCTAATCCTGAAGACTATGTAACCGTTATGGCAGTGATTCCTACCTTTAATACATCCGACTCTACTAAATGGATACCTAATGGTGAGAAAACCGTTAAGATGGCCATGGTAGGCATGCACATTGTAGGCAGTTTAGCTGGTCACCCGGAAATGTGCTGGGCTACTTTTGAGCAGCAGAGCAATACCCCCAATGCATTGTATCAATATGTTGATAAGAACCACAAAGTGCAAACCGTACCGCGCGACACTGGTAATAGCTGGCTGTTCAATAGTAAAGCAGCTGACACAGCCGTAAACATTTCGCACATGACTGTTAAGAACCCGTCGCCGCAGAAAGGCACATCGGACACCATACGCGCACAGAACGGATTCAGCATTTCGGCAAGTAATACACTGGCCGCTTTGCCATGGGGCAGCGCCAAAGATTCGGTAACCAACCAGGAAGACAAGAGCTCGGCAGCATCAAACAGCGAGATTATCTCTATTAACTATACCATTCAGAAAATGCTCGGTAATGACGTAAGGGCAAAATACTTACAGGTAGGTGCAACATGGACGATGGGCGGAGCAGCGCCAAACGGCGGCGTTTACGGTGTTGACGGCACGGCGCCGGGTGTATCGATAGGTACCAGCGTACTGGCGAATACCACGATGGAGACTTATTTCCAGGAGCCTATCTATTCGTGCTTTACGTGTCATAATTCACATAGCACCCCTTCCACGCTTGCGCCGTCGGCACTAAGCCATATTTATGGGGTGCTGGAGCCGCTCACAGCGATGCACGATGAGTTGAAGAATAAAAAGAAAAAATAAGCCTAACTATTGACTGACCTAATAATAATTCAGCACCGGCATTTGCCGGTGCTTTTTTTGTTGATTGGTCAGGTGGTGAAATTCTTTGTTACTCGGTTCTTAGACTCTTAATCGGCTTAGCCACCGCTGCTTTAACAGCCTGAAAGCTTACAGTTATCAATGCAATAACAATTGCGGTTATACCGGCCAGCGGGAACACCCACCATTGTATATGTATTTGATAGGCGAAGTTATGCAGCCAGTTGTTCATGGCGTACCAGCCGACAGGGGCGGCAATTAGCAGGGAAATAATCACCAGCTTCAAAAAATCTTTAGATAGCAGGCCTACTACATTTACCACAGAAGCACCCAGCACTTTTCGGATACCGATTTCTTTCACCCGCTGCCGTGCAGCAAAAGTGGCCAGCGCAAACAGACCGAGGCTGGCGATAAAAATGCCGAGGATAACCAGGCTGATAAACACCTTCTGGAAGCGCGCATCGGATTGGTAGAGTTTTGCAAAAGTATCATCGAGAAAAGTATATTGGAATGGTTTATCGGGGTATAGCTCATTCCACTTAGCCTCAAGCTGTTTAATGGTCCCGGCAATGTTATCGCCCGATAGTTTTACGGTAAAGCTTTGTTCGCGGACGGGTGAGTGTACAAAAGCAAACGGCTTTATCTTATTCCGCATGGATGTGAAATGGAAATCCTTAGCCACGCCGACAACTTTTACATAGTACATTGTATCCTTATCGCTGGCCCAGAGAATTTCCTTACCTATAACCGGCTCCTGCATGGCGAGATCTTTTACAGCAGTTTCGTTCAAAACAATGCCGCCGATTAGCTGGTCGAGCAGGCCTTGCCGGCCATGCAGACCGCGCAGGCCGCTGGTCATGGTGTCGGAAAGGAAATTATCTGAAAAGCCGCGGCCTTCTTTGATGTCGATATTAAGCACGTCGAAATAGTTGTCGCCCGCACTTAAATAGTTAACCAGTTGCTTATTTTCTGAGCCTTTTACATTTAGCGAACTGGTGGAATTTACATCGCCGAGCATATCCTGCGAGAAGGCTACTTTTTTTACGCCCTTTATTTTCGAGATTTCGTTAAAGTAGGCTTGTTTGTTAGGGATTCTGAGGCTTTTGTTAATCACCAAAACTTTATCCGTGTTAAGCCCCAACTTTGCCGAACGGATAAACTGCATTTGCTGTGATATAACGATGGCGCCGATAATAAGCACGATAGAAATAGTGAATTGAACTACCACGAGCGATTTGCGAAGATTTAAGGCGCCTTTTTCATTCGATTTAAAGCCTTTTAGGACCATTACAGGTTTAAATGACGCCATGTACAAGGCGGGAAACACACCTGCTATAAAGCCGAGGAGTAGCGTCGCCAACAAACTGCATAGTAAAAACGGAATACCGTCCGTCAGGCTAAGCTGCTTACCGGTTATCTCGTTAACCATTGGTAATATAAGTTGCGCTATACAGAAGGCGCAGGCCAGTGCCATAAGGCTAATCAAAACCGACTCTGTAAGTAATTGGCTGACGATTGAGCTTTTTAAACCACCGATGACCTTGCGCACGCCAATTTCCTTAGCTCTTGCCGAAGCGGTCGCGGTGGTTAAATTGATGTAGTTGATAGATGCGATCAGCACGATGAATACCGCAATAAGGGTAAAGATGTAAACATACAGCATGTCGCTGTTCGATTCCACTTCCCATTTCAGGCTCGATTTAAGGTGGATATCAGTTAATGGCTGCACCCAGAATGAACTTTTGGTTTGGTTGCGACTGTTTGCATCATAAATAACCTGTATTTTACGCCCAAAGTCCGCTATGTTTATGGGCGCCCCGGTTTTTACATAGGTATAATAGTTATACTGGCCCCATACATTGTCGACGTTTCCCAATACTTTAAATGAGCCAAGTAAATCAAAGTGAAAATGCGAGTTGGCAGGCACGTCCTTTATTACGGCAGTTACTTTCAAATCGCCGAGGCCGTCTATGGTCAATATCTTATTGATTGGGTCTTCAGCACCAAAATATTTCTTAGCCGTTGATTCAGTAATCACTAAGGACTTGGCATCCGGAAGGGCGGTTTTGGCATTGCCCCGTATAAATTGATGGGTGAAAATATCAAAAAAGCTGTTGTCGGCCATGTATAGCCTTTCTTCCTGCAGTTTCTTTTCGCCGTGTTTAACCAGGAAAATCTGGCCCCAGGGCGGGTAAATACGGGTTACGGTTTTTACTTCGGGCATTTGCCGCTGCATAGCCGGCGCAATTGCGGCCGGGCTTGTTGCATCAGGCAAACGACTGCCATCATGGTTTATAAAATCATGAACTACGCGGTAAACATTGGAAGCGTCCTTATTGTATTTGTCGTAGCTAAGCTCGTCTGTAATAAATAAAACAATTAACAACGTGCAGGCCATCCCGATGGCCAGGCCGAATACATTAATAAAAGAATAAATTTTGTTGCGGCCGATGCTTCTCGAAGCGCTTTTGAGATAATGGAATATCATAACATCATATTTAAAAATTCACGAACAATGCTGACTGATACAGTGAAAATTTGTGCCAAAAATGTAAGATGCTGATAGTTAGGTTTTTGTAGTTATTTTGAATTACCCGGCGTTCGGTTTTGTTACGGTTTTATGTGCGGTAGCGGACGGGAGGGAGATTTATACAGAATATTTTAATTTTCCCCCATCCCTAAAAAGTATAAGGCTTCCATAGAAATATATAAACCGGGCCACGCCATTACCTCCAACTTTGCTTTAGAAAAACAAAACAAATAAAGCAATGAAAAAGACAGTATTAATAACAGGGGCTTCGTCAGGATTTGGGAGGGAAACTGTAAAATTATTTCATACAAAAGGCTGGAATGTAATTGCCACCATGCGGTCGCCCGAAAAGGAAACAGAACTATCTGAGTTGAGCGGTGTATTGCTTAGCCGCCTGGATGTAACTGATAATGCCAGCATACAAAGCGCTATAGCGCAGGGCTTCGAAGAATTCGGCGGCATAGACGTACTGGTAAATAATGCCGGTTATGGTGCACTGGGCGCTATGGAAGCAGCTACCGAAGCACAGGTTCGGCAACAGTTTGATGTTAACTTTTTTGGGCTGGTAGCCGTTACCCACGCAGTTTTACCGGCAATGCGGAAGCAAAAGTCGGGCATTATTATTAACGTTTCTTCGGTTGGAGGCCGGGTTACGTTCCCGTTTTCTTCGCTTTACCATGCCTCTAAGTTTGCGGTTGAGGGTTTAACTGAATCGCTCCAATATGAGCTGAACCCTTTTGGCATCCTTTTAAAAATAGTTGAACCCGGTGGTTATAAAACAGAATTTGCCGGTCGCTCCATGACCCTTATAGGCGCGGATGGGCCTGAAGATTACAAGCATAGTTTTAACAAATTCATCGCCATGCTTGATAATTGGCCGATGTCTGAAAACCTGGGCGAAGTAGCTGATGTTATTTACGCGGCCGCTACTGATGGTACGGAAACTTTGCGTTACCCGGTAGGGCATGATGCCACGCAACTGGTTGAAACCCGCCGCCAGATGGATGATGTTGCGTTCAAAAAAATGATGAGTGCACAAACGGGTATGTAATAATAGCACCCTGTCCGGAATACGGGCAGGGTGCTATTATTTTGCTAACTTTATAATCACGTAAAATCATGCCTGAAAAATACATCGATTTACAAACCATTGCCGACCTGCACAAGCTCGTGCAATATGCGCCGCCTAAGCATCCGCTGGTGAGTTTAATTGACCATGCTGATTTCTACAGGAAACGAGCCAAACAGGATGGCTCATATCGTTTTGGGTTTTATACTATCTCATGCAAGAAATTTGAAGGCTTGTTAAAATACGGTAAAGGATATTATGATTTTAATGAGGGCTCGCTGATGTTCACAGCGCCGGGCCAGGTTATCTCACCCGGGCCTGAGGTTAAAGTAGATGAAGGCTGGGCATTATTTTTTCACCCGGACCTGATTTATGGCACCAGCCTGGGCAAAAAGATACATCAACATTCATTTTTCAACTACGAAACTAATGAGGCGCTGCACATCTCGGAAGAAGAGAAACAGACTATTAAAGATTGCGTAGCAAAAATCGAAAAAGAGTATTCGCAGAACATCGATAAACATACGCAGGGCCTTATTGTGAGTAATATCGAGCTGCTGCTAAACTATTGCGACCGATTTTACGACAGGCAGTTTTATACCAGGGCTAAGGTAAGTTCAGACGTGGTGCAGCAGTTTGAAACATTACTGAGGGATTATTTCGTACAGCCTACGCTGATAGAAATAGGTCTTCCCAATGTGAAGTATTTTGCTGATAAGCTCAATTTGTCGCCCAATTATTTGTCCGACTTACTGAATAAGTTTACAGGGAAGACCACACAAGAGCATATTCACCTGGAAATGGTTGATAAAGCAAAATCAATGCTATGGGGCACTGATAATTCCATCAGCGAGATTGCTTATGGGCTTGGATTTGAGCATCCCTCGCATTTTACCAAGATATTTAAAACAAAAACCGGGAAGTCGCCGAGCGAGTACCGGCATTTGAATTGAAACTTCGACGCGGATTTCGTGTTAGAAAAATAAGATATCTCACCCATGAAAATAACACGCACAGGCTCACAGCCTTCGGGAAAAGGCCCGGCAGAATATTTTACCGGAACCGTCCGTATCGACCCGCTTTTTAGTCCGCCGGAACCGGCGCGTGTGGCGATGGCGCTGGTAACATTTGAGCCCGGCGCGCGTACTGCCTGGCACACGCATCCGCTTGGTCAAACGCTGATAGTAACGGGAGGTAGCGGCAGGGTTCAGCGGGAAGGTGGCCCGGTGGAAGAAATCCACCAGGGTGATGTCGTATGGTTCGCACCCGGCGAAAAACACTGGCATGGCGCTTCGTCCACTACAGCCATGAGCCACATAGCCATACAGGAAAAACTTAACGGTTCGCCTGTTGACTGGTTGGAACAGGTAACGGACGAACAATACCTTAGCAAGTGATAAAATGAAAATAAAGAAAGTCGCATTTTTGCTATTGATGACATTATTTACTTACGCAGCTGCATCGGCGCAAACAAAAAATCCCATGGTGCGGATAGCAAAATTACAGATCGATCCTGCGCAACTGGATGCTTACCGTGCGGCGCTTAAAGAACATGCGGAAACGGCAGTGCGTGTTGAAGCCGGCGTGTTGACCTTATACGCTGTTGCCGAAAAGGATAATCCGGCCAATATCACCGTTTTCGAAATCTATGCCGATGCGGCCGCCTACCAGGCGCATTTGCAAACAGCGCATTTTAAAAAATATAAAAGCACGACAAAGGATATGGTAAAATCACTTCAATTAGTTGAGACCGATCCTATAGTACTTGCGACAAAATCGAAGTTGTGACATCGCAAAAAAAGGAGATGGAGGATGCTTGCAGGCTGGTAGCTGCGGGATATGCTTTCTGTAACAGCAAGGTTATCGCACCGTTTTCCCGTCTGCTATAAAATCAATCAATCGCTCTTTAATCACCATATTCCATCCTTCCGAGCATCTTTCATAGCATTCCTTTTCGGGCGTGAGGCCTTCATGTGTAACGCGGAGTTTGGTTTTGTCGCCTTCGGCAGATATGTCAAAAATCATTCTTGTATTCGTCCATTCGTGCTTATCGCCCCGGAGCCAATGAAGTGTGCTTTCAGTAACCAGCCATATGATTCTTTTATTTGGTATGATTTCGACAATTTTCTGCTTTGAGTAATGCGCGCCGGGATGGTGGATAACAAATTCGTCATGCATTTCGGCACTATTACCTTCAAAATCCGTGCTCCACCATTTGGATACCTGCCGTTCCTGCTTTGCACGCGAATTCGAGATCCGCTGCATGACAGAAGTGATTGATGGATACCTGCCTGATGCAATCAAAAACATATTGAGTAGTTTTTGCAAATTCAATGTTTACTTCAACACTTTTATTATCCATTTTACTTCGCTTTGCCCTGGGTTATAAAATTGTACAGCATATCTTTAATTACCATATCGCATACTTCTATTAATCGGTCAGCTTCATCATCCAGGATAAAACCGTCATAAGTAAACTCCAGCTTCGTGTTATCACCTTCGGGTGTCAATTCAAAAATGAATTTCGTGTCAGTCCAACTAAAGTTATCTGTTTTGCGGATACTGTCAGTCACCAGCCATACTACTTTTTGATTTGGGATTAACTCAATTATCTTATTTTTTGAATAATGTGAATCGCCGGATGTAAAAACAAATTCGTCATCAAGTTTCGTGCTTTCCCCATCCACATCTTCGGGCCACCATTTGCCGGGAGTGTTAACGCATTTAAAAACTTCCGCCGGCGACTTCGCCACCTCGATTGCTACAGTATGTTTTTGAAGTATCATCTCTGTTTTATTTGGTTGGTTGCCTGAAAACGCCTTTGCCGGTAGTTAAGTAAGAAAACAGGCTTGTTACTATCCAATGCGTCCAGCCGGGTTCGCAATCTTTATAACATTCCACATCGGGTGTAAGGCCTTCATGTGTAAAACTCAGCGAGGTCGTACCGTTATCCTCGCTTAAATCAAAAATCAATTTAGTACCGGCCCATTCCTTTTTATTTGCATACCAGGGCATATTGCAGTCTGTAACTAGCCAAACTATCCGCTTGCCGGGGATTAACTCTGTTACAGTAAAGTTAAAGAAAGAATCCCCGCCCATCTTCACAATGAACTCGTCGTTTTGTTTTTCGGCGCTTCCGGTTACAGTTACTCCCCACCATTCGGGTACCTTGCTTATTTTTTTGGTTGCTTCGTTTGCGCTGATGTTTGCAGTGATGCTACAGTTAAAATCGTTCTTTTCCATTGGGTTTGCTGATTAATATTTGTACAACTTCACGGGCAAAATTCGGACATTGCGAACTTAAAGTATTGTACAAATCGGAAGTCAGCTGGTGTAATGTTTGGTGGCGAGCTCGTTTATGCTGTTCTGAAGATCGGTAGGGGTGAACCCCGTGAACCGTTTAAACGCCCGGATAAAATGCGATTGGTCGTGGTAATAGTGGTAAATATGCGCTTTCAGGCTTTGTAAATCAGCGCCGGCGGAATATACCCGGTAAAATTGTTTAAACCTCACTATCTCCGCCAGGTTCTTAGCGCCGGTACCCAAACGCTCCGAAAATTTCATGTGCAGCCAGCGCGAGCTGTAGCCGGTTTCCTTTTCGAGTTGAGCCACGCTCACGAGGCCTTTGGAATCTGTTATCCGGTTGATGCAGTAATCATAAATCGGGTCGGATGCTGTTGTTTCGAGCCATTTTATAAGGAAATTCTGCAATAGCTGTAATTTCGCCATAGGGGAGTTGGCATCCGCCAATCGTGATTCAAGTTCCTTTGAATGGCTGCCTGTTAAATCTTCCAGCTCCACTATCTGATTTTTGATACCGGCGTATGACAGTCGAAAAAAACGATAAGCGCCAAGCGGAGTAAATTCGATAATTATGGTACCGGTTTGTGCGTCATCTGTAGGGTCGAGCATTACGGGCGTATCGATAAGGCCTGATAAACTTAGTTTATTTTCATTCTGAACAAAGCTATTTGTCCCGATGCTGGCAGATATCCCGTTGCGATAGGTGAGGGTCAGCTTTAAATTCGCATTCGGAACAATCAGCTTGTTATCCATTTCCGGGAGGCGGCCGCTGCTTTCAAATAAATGCATCTTCGCAACGTACGGGCTTAATACAGGATGCGGCGTAACCGGTATGAATTGGAAAGCTGTCATTTACGGCGTTGGGCAAAGTTTATGTTAAAGATAGGGGAAGAAATGGAATTTTCATTTCCATGGCATGGGCTGGTGGCCAAAAAGCGCATGCAAAATATTCCGCCGGGTACGCCGCGGTAATTTTAGCGTTCGTTTTTTTTGCACATGAACACCCTGAACATTACGTAATATGTTTATTATCAATTTATTTCTTTTTTTTATTATTTGTAAGGCATTGACAATCAATATACTAACCTAGGTGAGACACTTGAACCGACGGCTGCGGAGCGGAGGCGTTAGCTGTTAAAAGCCGAAGGCATCAGGTTAATATGATGCCTGTCAGCTACTTTTATCAATACCGGAATCAGAACCGAAGCGCCGGGAAGTACCGCGAACGGAATACCGATACCGATGATCTTTAGCGAATCCAGCAATTGGGTTTTTAATATAATTTCATCTTAGCTCAAGGAGACAGGTATGAATCCAGAAGACT
>JAZJZL010000110.1:81526-100125 GCA_040389845.1 Bacteroidota bacterium | reverse complement strand
ACATTTATTGGTGAACCGCCACGTTTTTAAAAGAGCCGTAGGCTTGGCCCATCTTGTAGCGCCGGGTTTAAACCCGGCGCACGGAACACCGAGCATGCTACCTCACCCCCAAATATATCCTTGCTTCCGTCTCCTCAAAGCTTTTAGCGCCTGCTTTATACCAATCATAATCCGAGGCATATCTTCTATTGATATCGCTTGCCCAAATTTGCTGCCATGCCTCGCCAATGTTGGCCGGGAATGGACCTTCCAGATAATAAACCTGGTAGTGGCCGCCGGGTATGGTGATGCCGGTAAAGCCTTCGGGGATATTGTCTAATGAGCTCACCCGGCAGCCCAGCACCGCAGTGTAAGGCCCCGTGTAGTCCGATTCATAATCGGTGTAAACGCAGTACATATCATCCGATAGTTTACCGGGAATTTGTTGCGCGAGGTTTTCGGTGGTGAACCTTGTCCACAGTCCGCCAATGTCTTGCGCGGATTGTCCGTTTTGGTTGGTTGTTCTTACGGCTATCCCGATAAGAAAAAATTGATTTTGACTGGATATCTCGGTTTTCGCTATCATTACAAAAAGTTATATCGGTTTATAAAAAGTTATTAATGAATAATTTATAAAGATTGATTAAATAATTTGATTAATATTTATTTTTCGATTATTTTCTTCAATCCTTTAAAAACCGATAGCCACATTCCCTCCGAATAGTCGGCGGCTTCCTGGTTTTTTACGCCGTCCTGCGCAATTACAAGGGTAGTTACGTCAAGGCATTCATCAAGTTCATAAGTTATCCTATTATAATTTTCGGGCTTGTTTTCGGTACCGCTCATGCTGCTCCAATACGAGTATCTTAAAAATTTAGGGGCATAGATATCGAGGATTACCCCGCCATCTTCATAGGGTCTTCCCTCCCACTCACCGGAGAATTTAATAGGGCCGCCAACCTTCCAGTCGGAGGATAAATTAGTGCCGAAAAAATATTGCTTTACAATTGCAGGGTCGGTAAGCCCTTTCCAAACTGCGGCCAATGGGGCCTTGAATGTTATTGTTGTTTCGGTTGTCATGTGTTTAGTTTTAGTAGTTGTAAATGTTGGATGAGTTGGAAGGTTGGAAAGTTGCAATGTTGGAAAGTTACCTGCTTAGCACCAAGGCATGTCTTCCGGACTTTCGGACTTTACTTACTTCCGGACTTCTTACTCAACCATTCTAGAATGAATTAATTTAAAATCCTCTTCCGGTATCTCAAAAAAGCCGAAGCGGAACTGGTAACCCCACGAGGTTTTGCTGGTTATAAAACCAAGCTGTCTTATCAGCGGGGCAATCGGCGTTTCTTTGCATTGATGATAGTTGATATTACGCCGGTATGGTACAAAATCGTCCGCCATTTTATGCTGGTATATTTTATCATCAACTACTTGCCCGATGGCGGTAAACGCCTGCAAAACTTCTTTACCGGCATAAGTTTGCTTAGGCGAGTAAACTATCAACCCGTCATCAACCGACATCCTTTTAAGCGGGCCTTCCTTGCCATGATTCGCCTGCATAAAGCCGCCTTCTATGCCGCGGGCTATGTGGTCTTTCGAGACTACTACAATCCAGTATTTCATAAAATTATTGGTAAATGGTGAATAAAAAGATTCCAACAAGAACGACTCCGACAAAAACAGGTTTCATCCTTATGTTTTTCGGGTCGCGGGCTTTGATGTGGGTATATAAGGCGCCTGTGAGGATGATAGCGTAGGCGACAATCCCATACATCCTTGTCTGTGCGAAAAACAACAGTACCCCGCAGGTTATTTCCATGAAGCCGAGCAGGTGCATTGTCCATAACGGGTAGCCCCAACGTTTAAAATGCCCGGTGGCTTCAGCGGTGCCACTTAGCTTTTTAAAACCGAAAATAAAGCCGGGTATCACATAAGCTATAATGAGTACCCATAAGATGATTGTTTTGATTTCCATGTTGTTTTGAGTTTGATAACACAAAATAACCATGGACAAATGACAACCTTATGTCAGTAGGAATTTATTAATTGAAGATTTTTTTGAGTTATTGCCGCGGCGATATTTCCCACGCGCTCTTTCAGGCTTTCGGGACTGATAATTTCGGCCTGGTCGCCGTACATCATAAACCAGCGCGCAAAACCCTCCATAGAGGCTGTCAGGAAGGTCATTTCAACATGATTGCCGATAGTTTTCTCTGATACAAAGCCGCTGTAATATTTCTGATTTTCGAGATAGGAATGGATGCTTTTGTTTACCCGGATAACCACCATATCCAGTTCCTGCTCTTTCGCTGTTTGGGCAATGTAGACTTTTAAGGTAGGATGCTTGCTGTTGAAAATTTTGCCGGTTTGTTCGATGCTGATAATCCTGTCGAGCCTGAAATCACGATAATCACCTCTTAAATGACAATAAGCTATCAGGTGCCAGTACCCGGCCTTATAAAAAATTCCGATGGGCTCTATTTCGCGTTTGGTACGTTCCTGGCTGTGGATGGCGAAATACTCCAAACACAATACAGCTTTTTGAGCTATGCTGTTTAAAAGCGCTTGTATATGGTCTTTATTGTCCACTTGCAGTGCGCCGTGACTGCGCAGCACCTCAATTTTACCGTCGATATCCTCCAGCAGGTTTTTCTCGGACGTTTTCAAAATCGCGCGTATCTTGTACATGGCCGATTTGTGGTGCTCCCTGGTGGAGGCGTCAGTCAGCGTTTCAACAAACTTTTCAGCAGTTAAAAAGGCGGTAGCTTCCTCTTTTGTGAACATTACAGGCGGCAAACGATATCCATCTACAATAGAATAACCAACACCGGCCTCTCCTATTATCGGTATACCTGCTTCCTCTAATGTTTTTACATCGCGGTAAACCGTGCGGAGGCTTATGCCAAACCTGTCGGCAATATCGCTGGCTTTTACCACCCTGCGCGACTGCAGCTGAATCAATATAGCGGATACCCGGTCGATGCGGTTCATAGGGCCCAAATTAAATAAAAACGCGGTACCTTTGTACAATAATTGTTATTTTGCATTGATGAACAGCGACGACGATAAAATAATAACCTTCGAATCCTATTACGACCCGATGCTGGCCCATATTATTCGCAGCCGGCTGGAGGCCAATGGCATTCCTTGTTTTATCGCCGACGAAAATATTATCGGCGCTAATCCCCTTTATAATAACGCCGTGGGCGGCGTTAAACTGAAGGTGTTTGAAAAGGATGTTGAACGCTGCCGCGAAATATTAGCTGCTGAAGGTGATTTACATGAGGACGACCATTTTGAAATCGACAATGATGACAATACCTATGTGGTTTGCCCCTTCTGCGCATCAACCAATGTAAGTAATATCAAAAAAGACGAAGACCCGGGTGTCCTTAATACGATAATGAACCTGGCCAACCCTTTTTACAGCCAAAAAAACTGGCATTGCAATAACTGCCGACAGGATTTTGAATAATATCGCCAATGGCACTGAAAGCTCTTCTCGGCAATTTATTACCGCATTCATCATTTCGTTAATTCCTCTGGTTTATTTATCCAAACAAAAACGAATAACCATCCATCATTCGGTTAATTTTATTCCCCTAAGCTATATTGTATCAATAAAGATACAAACGGACTTATGTAAACCTATTTTATATATTAGCGGTTATGTATAACCGCCGTAAGTTTATAAAAATATCGGCTGCCGGTGCCTCGCTGGCAGCTTTGTCTACCTCAAAAATTGCAAGAGCAGCTATCAGCCCTGCAGCAGCAGGCTTTCCGATAGTAATATCTACCTGGGACTTTGGAATTGTTGCCAATAAAGAAGCCTGGAAAACCCTTGAAAAAGGCGGCCGCGCGCTTGATGCTGTTGAAGCGGGCGTAAGAATCCCGGAAGCCGATATGAATAACCATACCGTTGGCCGTGCCGGCTACCCCGATCGCGACGGGCATGTTACCCTCGATGCCTGCATTATGGATGAATTTGGCAACTGCGGCTCCGTAGCCGCTATGGAAAACATAGCACATCCCATATCTGTCGCCCGCGCTGTAATGGAAAAAACTCCGCACGTAATGCTGGTTGGCGATGGCGCTACCCAATTTGCGATAGAACAGGGCTTCAAAAAAGAAAAGCTGCTAACCCCCGAATCTGAAAAGGCATGGAAGGAATGGCTTAAAACAGCCAAATATTCGCCTGTAATCAATATCGAAAACAAACAGCATAAGCCGGGAAATCAATACAATCACGATACTATTGGCATGCTTGCTATCGATGCTAAAGGAAATATTTCCGGCGCATGTACTACCAGCGGCATGGCGTTTAAACTGCATGGACGTGTAGGCGACAGCCCGATAATTGGTGCGGGCTTATATGTTGATAACGAAGTAGGCGGCGCAACATCAACGGGTGTAGGCGAAGAGGTAATCCGCAATGTGGGCAGTTTCCTGGTTGTGGAACTGATGCGCCAGGGCATGTCGCCTGAAGATGCCTGCAAAGAAGCCGTGAAACGCATCATCAAAAAGAAACCAAATACGGCAAAGGATATACAGGTTGGCTTCCTGGCCATCAATAAAAAAGGTGAGTACGGAGCTTATGCTATACAGCAAGGCTTTTCATTCGCCGTGTGTAATGCCGAAAAGCAGGATTTACTAATACCCGGTAAGAGCTTTTATTGAGTTTGGTTCATGGTTAATAGTTTATGGTTGATAGTTCATAGCCGAAACATCGTACTCAATTAACTGCAGCGGCTATGGACTATCAACCATAAACTAATTTAAAACTATTTGGCCCAACATTCCGTTAAAAAGAAATTTAAGCATCTACCATTTGATATTTTCGTGCTCTTTCTCACCATGAGCGGAAAATATCAACGATGAAAAGCATCTATGAACTACAATACCGCAAGTCCACTCGTTTCCCTTGAAGTTTGCGCAAACTCAGTAACCTCTGCGGTTGCCGCACAGGATGGCGGTGCAGTGCGCGTTGAACTTTGCGAGAATCTGCTTGAAGGCGGCACTACCCCATCCTATGGTGAGATATTGATGGCGCGTAAGCTATTGCACATTAAATTATATGTTTTAATCAGGCCCCGCGGCGGTGATTTTCTATATACCGAACTTGAGTTTAACGTAATGATGGCCGATATACGTTATTGTATAGAAGCAGGCTGCGATGGTGTTGTAATAGGCATACTGAACGCCGATGGCACTATAGATAAAAAAAGGTGTGCCGAAATGATAAATCTGGCCCGGCAGTGGGGTTTAGGTGTAACCTTTCACCGTGCATTTGATATGTGTGCCGATCTTTTTGAAGGAATGGAAGATATTATCGGTATGGGTTGTGAGCGCATTCTTACTTCAGGCGGTAAAAGCACCGCTATGGAAGGAGCCAGCAATATAGCGCGCCTGGTAAGCAAGGCGGCAGGCCGTATACAATTGATGCCAGGCAGCGGCGTAAACGAAAACAATGTTGCCGACCTGGTGCGCTTTACAGGCGTTACAGAAGTACACTCATCAGCCAGGGTGCGCATGCCAAGTAAAATGAAATACAAAAACGACCATATTGTGATGGGTGACAGCGTGGGCGACGAGTATGCCGTTGACGTAACTGGCGTGGAAAGGGTTAAAAGCATTATCCAGGCGGCGAACTCGATATTATAAATCCAGGGGCTTCATTTTCTCCGCAACTATAAATAGATAATCACCGTTCGAATTACTATAGGTATTTTTTATCACGCCGAATCGTCCGGTTTTCAAATCATCCCGCAATATTTCCAGGCCTTTGGCAACTTCAGTTTCATTAGCCAATGCTGCGAAAGAGGATATTCCCTTTCGTATCGTTTCATCTAAATATATCCCTGGATTGTTTTTGCCACAGTAAAGAAACTTGTCTTGCAGGCCGTCTTTAATAAAATATTTTTCAGTTTCATTAATTTTTAAACCTGCACGGGTAAGAGCGTCCGTTATTAATTCAAGCGAAGGCATTTTAGCAATAGACGCGCGTAACATCTCCGGGAAATAATGATTAAGCCAATACCCTTCCATTTGAGCAGGAGTGGCTGTAAACAAAACAAACCTTCCACCCAGCTTCAACACCCGTGCTATTTCTTTAAACCCCTGGTGAATGTCCGTCCAATGGTGGATGGTTAGTGTTGCGATAGCGCCGGAGAAACTTTCATCAAGAATGGATATTTCCTCAGCAAATCCCTGCGTCCACCATATTCCTTCATACCTGCGCCTTGCCTCGTTAAGCATTTCGAGCGATGGTTCCATACCAAAAAGAAGCAAGCCTGCTTCTGCTAACGCGATGGTGTAGTTTCCGGTACCGCAACCTATATCGAGGTAAGAGCCATCTTTTCGGGGGGTTAGAAAATGCAATAAACGGCTAACGATGTACGGGTCAGCCCTTCGGGTTGAATTATAGTTTGTGCCGATTGAATCGTAAATTGGTTCCATGATGCCGCTACACAAGATATTGATGTTTTAGTAAACCTCAGCGGCGATGGCAAAAATATGATTCTGTAAAGACGGAACATTTTCCGTCTCTGAATAAACACCCTACGAGCATGTAAAGTGGAGGCGCAAAATGTTGCATCTCTACATTAAAATTAATTAATCCCCCTTCAACACCGACAATATATTCCCGGCAGGGTCTTTAAACCAGGCAATGTCCGGGCCGTGACCATTACCGCGCATAATTCCCTTTTCGTCGGTTTTCATCTCGCCAAAATCGTATTGTTCGAATTTTACACCGGCAGCGGTTAGTTCGTCAACGGCTTCGTCCAGGTCGTTTACCACAAAATTTAGAACTGTAAATGTTGCTGGTTCGTGGTTTGGCTTGGGATAAATAATTGCAGCATTGCCGCCGGGTAGTTTAAGGTCCAGGACGCCCATTTCATTTTCGGTTACATCAACACCCAGTGTTTTGCTATAAAACTCTTTGGCTTTTTGTAAATCGTTTACAGAGAAACTGCTGAACGTTTTTGCGTATTTCATAGTATATAGATTAGTTTATAAACAGCTGTACTTATTTACCTTTTGGCTTAAAGGATAAACCTTCGGCGGCTAGTGCTTCACGCAATTTGGGCATGGTTGAAGGGCCCATGCCGTGTAGCGACAGGATTTCCTTTTCAGTAAACCCCGATAATTTCTGTAAGGTTATTATCCCATGGTTCTCCAGTGCCCTGCGGGCCGGTGCTCCAAGTAATGATAAAAAACCACTTTCCGGCTTGCGCTCCTGTTCGCAAATTGGACAACTAGGGCAATCCGTGCTTTTGTAATATTTGTGGCCCTGGCTACAGGTCCTTAAAGTTTTGCCTGGACTTGTCATATTTTTACTGGCTATTTTATCAAAGTTAACTGCATTAAACCGGAATTACCGGGTGTAAACATGCCATTATGGTATACAATTTACGCCACAAAACTGTTTTCAGTCAATTAAAACCGCCAACCCCGCTAAATAAACCTTACATTTGTCGGCCCTTATATAATTTTTAGCCCCAACATTACATCGCACTATGGAAACTAGCAAATATTTAGCTACCTGGAAAAAGTACATGCCGGTAATTCGCCTGCACATAAAAAAGAGTATCGCCGAAATGGCAGACCAGCAATTCAAATTGAATGCTATTGATTTTGAAATTGCCGGCGGTCGGACGGCTTCGGGCAATTCCTTCAGTGTGCTCCTGGAAGATGGCAAAGTAACAAACAATGTACCCGCCTCAGGTGCGGCGCGCGACCTGGTAGATGCTTTGAAAGCCGACGAGCACGTAAAGGCGCTACTTCAGGGTAAAAGTGTAAAAATCAGTCTGGGGTCATCGTTCACGCTCACTATTAAAACAGGCCATATTTCAGCCTACAAATAATATCGGCGTTGGGGTAAACTTTTTTTGGCGAGGTTGGTTTATTGCATAAATACTTTCAACCGATGAATACCAACCGACTTTCTGATACCCTGGCCAGGGCCCTGAACGACCAGATGACCAACGAGGCCCACAACGCACAGATATATTTAAGCTATGCGGCATGGGCAAGCGACAACGGTTATGACGGCATAGCCAATTTTCTTTTCCGCCACTCTAACGAGGAACGCAATCACATGATGAAGTTCCTGGAGTACATTTTAAAAAGGGGCGGCAAAGTGGTTGTTACAGCCATACCAGCGCCGGGTCCCGATCCATCAAGCGTTAATGACTGCTTCGAAAAAGTTTTTCAGTCAGAAGTTGAGAATACCACGAAAATATATGGCATAGTTGATATGAGCCTGGCTGAAAAAGACTGGGCTACCTGGAATTTTATGCAGTGGTTTGTAAAAGAACAAACCGAAGAGGAAACCATGGCGCTTGATCTGTTGGCTAAAGTAAAAAAAGCAGGCGGACCAAATGCCGACGATGATGCATTGTACGTTCTTGACAATGACCTCGCCGGGACACCGGATGATGCTACACTGGCGCAGGACACAAGTGTTGAAAATCCTTAATGAGATTTTGAATAGCAGATACGCCAGGCATGGCGTATCTCTGTCTTCACGAAAACCAATCAAACAGATCGCTTTGCTTCAGGCCCGTTTTATTTTTTGCATCAATGTCTTTTTGTATTTGCCCCTCACCCATCAGGATGATTCGGTTGCCATAAGTGAAAGCATCTTTAAGGTTATGGGTGATTAGGATAGATGTTAACCGGTAATCTTTTATCAGCTCGTCGGCAGTGCGCATCACTACATCAGCCGAACGTGGGTCTAAAGCGGCAGTAGGTTCATCCAATAGCAGCACCTTACAGCTATCCATTACGCTCATCAGCAAGGTTAGGGCTTGTCGTTGGCCGCCGGACAAGGTGCCCATTTGCTGGTTAATTTTATTTTCGAGGCCCAAACCAAGCGTGCTTATTTTTTCCTTTACCTGGTTTTTAAAGGTATCATTTATGCCGATGCCTAACCCTTTCGGACGTGTGCGTATAGCTGCCAGCCGGAAGTTATCCAATATGCTCAACTCAGACGCCGTGCCGCTCAATGGATTCTGAAAAACGCGGGCTATCCATTTGCTGCGCTGATAATCCCGCATCCTTGTTACATTATCACCGGCGATTGATATGCTGCCCGATGTTGGCGAAACACTCCCGGCCACCATGTCCAGCAAAGTGGTTTTACCTGAGCCGTTGGAACCTACGATCACCAAAAATTCGTAATCCTTTATATCCAGCGTTATGCCATTTACTGCATTTACCTGGTTAGGCTTGCCGGCGTTAAATACTTTGTGGATATTATTAAATTCGATCATTTGGCCATAAAGTTCAATCGTGGCAAACTAACTATTATCAATACAAACGCCGCTGTTACTAATTTCAGTAAATTAGGGTCTACACCTATATCAAGCGTCAGTGCCAGGATCAATTTAAAAATGATAACGCCTGCCAGCACTAACACCAGGCTTAACCAAACCGAAGTTATCCGGAACCAATTTATCAACGTTTCGGCAATAATTACAGAGCCAAGTCCCGTTATAACAATACCGATCCCCATGTTGATATCGGTAAAACCCTGGTTCTGGCTTATCAGGTAACCACTAACCGCGGTAAGCGCATTTGCGAGCGCCAAACCTGTAATTTTCATCCTGTCGGTATTTACGCCGAGCGCGCGGATCATGGACTCGCTGTTGCCGGTAGCACGCATGGCTAAACCGAAATCAGTTTTAAGCAGGTAACCGATAACCGCCACAATTACCAGCACAAAAAGGATGGCTATATAAAACGCATTGTGGTTGGCATTATCGCTTATTTGCAGCCAGGTAAAGATCGTCTGCACCCCGTTAAGCGGAATGTTAGAGGTACCCATAATAACCAGGTTGATAGAGTAAAGCGCCGTCATTACCAATATCCCCGCTAGCAAAGCATTTATTTTTAGCTTGGTGTGAATAATACCTGTAATTGCGCCCGTAAACGCGCCTGCTATAATAACCATCGGCAGCACAAGGTAGGCCGGCTGATTATGCGCTATCATGGTAGCTGTTACCACCGCACCGAGCGTATAGCTGCCATCGGTGGTGATATCGGGAATGTTAAATATCTTCATCGAGATAAATATCCCCAACGCCAGCCCCGAAAAGCAAAGCCCTTCTAAAAGTGCGGACAGGTAAAAATTCATTATTTAACAGCTTGGAAAGTTGACGGCATTGTAATTTTAAACTTTTGTGCGGCAGTGGCATTATAAACCCGAAGGCGCACTTTTACCATTTCCGGCTGCAAACCATCAGTTTTACCGGTCTTTAAAAATTGAGCAGCCTGTTCGCCCGCCTGGAAACCCCATTGATAAATATCAGCACCAAAAGCAGCAACGGCGCCACGCTCAACCAAACCTGCTTCACTGGTAAATATAGGCACATTGGCCTCATTACAATTCTTAAGGATGGTGGCAAATGATGCAAAAACGCTATTATCCGGATTGGCAAAAAATGCATCGATGTGCTTGCCAAGAAGCGATTTGGTGACCAATTGCGCATCAGCCGACGAGTTTAACGGCAGTGCCACCAAGGTAACACCCGCTTTATCCGCATCCGCTTCAATGCGCTTTTTGGCGTCGACCGACTGTGGTTCCGATTGGTTAAAGATCATGCCTACCACCAGCTTTCCGTTTTTTGGTTTCAAAACTTTGGGTATGATAGAAAACGACGTATCGATATAAGCCAGGTCCTCCACCGCGCCGAATAAATTAAGCTGACCTTTTCCATCTGCGCCTTCCATTTTCATCAGCTTTAAGGTTGGCGATACCGTCATAAAAATCGGAATAGTTTTGGTTTTTTGTGCGGCTGTGATAGACGACAAAGTAGCGCAGGTCGCCATCGCATCAACCTTTTCAGATATATAATAATTAACTATTTGCGTAAGCGTCGGGATATCGCCCTGGGCATTTCGATATTCTATTTTTACCGTTTTACCCTCCTCATACCCAGCTTTTTTTAGTGCGTCCGTAAAGCCTGTACGGGCTTTTGCCAAAGTCGGGTCCTGGAAAGCGTCGACATAACCAATAACAGGCATACTATTTTTCTTTGAATTGGACCCGCAAGAAGTAAACGCGACAGCTAAAATAATCAGGAAAAGGTATCGGAGGTTTTTCATAAGTGCTAAGGTAGATATTTGAGCAGAAAGCTGAAAGCAGAAAGACCAAAGCTTTTAAGGCGGATTTATGTTCTGGAACCGGCTTTAAGCTTTTTGCTTTCGGCTTTAACCTCAAAATCCGTACTTTAGCCCCCGTATGACACGCATCATATCTAAACTACCCCAGGTTGGTACAACCATCTTCACTGTAATGTCGGCTGTGGCGGCCGAGGTTGGCGCAATAAATTTATCGCAGGGCTTCCCGGATTTTGAGACATCGCCCGAACTGATAAAGCTGGTGAACAATGCCATGAAAAAAGGGCATAACCAATATGCACCAATGCCCGGCGTAATGGCGCTGCGCGAAGGAATCGCCAAAAAAACAGAAAAGCTTTACGGCGCCATTTATAACCCGGATACCGAAATAACCATAACTGCGGGCGGCACCCAGGCAATTTTTACAGCCATAACCGCTACCATCAATCCAAACGACGAGGTTATTATTTTTGAACCGGCTTTTGATTGTTATGCCCCTGCCATTAAGCTGGCCGGCGGCGTGGTAAAATCGCTGGAGCTGGCACCACCAGATTACCGCATCCCCTGGGATATGGTAAAGCGCCTGATAAATAATAAAACCAGGATGATTATCCTGAATACGCCGCATAACCCAACGGCTACCATCCTCACTAAAGAAGATATCGAGGAATTAAGCGCCATTGTTCGTAACCAGGATATTTTGATTTTGAGCGATGAGGTTTACGAGCACCTTATTTTCGATGGGGAAACCCATCATGGCATGGCCCGTTACCCTGAATTAAAAGAGCGAAGCTTTATCGTGGCTTCGTTCGGAAAGCCTTTTCATGCCACCGGTTGGAAGGTTGGCTACTGTATGGCGCCCGCTTATTTAATGCAGGAATTCAGAAAAGTTCACCAGTTTTTGGTATTCAGCGTGAACACCCCTTTGCAGTATGCTATTGCCGAACATTTGAAGAACGAAAACAACTATTTATCGCTTCCCGATTTTTTCCAACAAAAGCGCGACTATTTCCGTAAAGGGCTGGAAGTGACTAAGTTTGAGCTGTTGCCATGTTCAGGGACCTATTTTCAATCGGTAAGATACAACGGCATAACCGACGAAAAGGACAGTGATTTTGCCTTACGTATGACGAAGGATTTTGGGGTAGCTGCTATACCTGTATCCGTGTTCTACACCCAGGGTACCGACCATCACGTATTGCGCTTTTGTTTCGCCAAAAGGCAAGAAACGCTGGATAAAGCCGTTGATAGACTAATATTAGTTCATGGTTGATAGTTCATGGCCGTTGGCCGCAAAAAAGTTTGCTTATAGGATAGATTTACTTGTTTATTGTTAGATTGTTTACTGAGTTAGCGGTTAATGTTCCGGCTTTTTGCCATGAACTATGAACCATAAACTATGAACCACAAAGAATGGATAATTTAAAAATCACCGTCTTCCAGGGGTACCTTTTTTGGGAAAATATTGACAGAAATCTACAGAATATAGAGTTAAAGCTCTCCAACATCCGCGAAAAAACCAACCTGATTATTTTGCCGGAGATGTTTAACACCGGCTTTACCATGGAGGCCGAAAAGCTGGCCGAACCGATGGGTGGCAAAACCATGAAATGGATGCACAAAATCGCCGAAAAATATGAGGCGGCACTAACAGGCAGTATTATTATTAAAGATGGCGATAAATTTTATAACCGCCTGATATGGATGCGTCCCGATGGCACTTACGAATGCTATGATAAGCGCCACTTGTTTGCATTAGGTAAGGAACATCAAACCTATACCCCTGGCACCAAAAGGCTGGTGGTTGAACTAAACGGCTGGAACATTTGCCCCATGATATGCTACGACCTCCGTTTCCCCGTATGGCTACGCAACGTTAACGCCGAATACGATTTATTGTTGATTGTGGCCAACTGGCCCGAGCGCCGCATAGCCCACTGGCGCGCCCTGATACCTGCACGAGCGATTGAAAATCAATCATACGTTATCGCGGTAAACCGTGTAGGCCATGATGGCAACGAAATTTATCATTCCGGCGACTCTACCTGCGTAGACCCTAACGGCAACAGCATTTACTATAAACGCGACGAAGAAGACATGTACACCTTCACCATCAATGCCGAAGAAGTAACCAAAACCCGCAGAGCACTGCCGTTTCTGAAGGATATGGATGAATTCACGATAAGTACTTGAACCGGGATTTAGGGAATTTTAGGTATCATAGCTTTTCGGAAGATTAAAAACTGCCATTTTTGTCATTCTGAACGCAGTGAAGAATCTTTACAAAGCTGAAGGTGAAGGATTGACAGGTCGCACGCATACCTGTCCGCCGCTAATATCGCTCTCATAAGATCCTTCGCTAGCGCTCCAGAATGACAAAAAATAATCCCTAAAATCAGTTAGTCCCGGTTCCCGTTAAACTAAGTACATCCGGCAATATATCCTTGTCATTGGTCTTGCCATCGCTTACATAAATGGTTTTGCCTTTTTTATCAATTAATACCAGGGTTGGGAACAGGTTGACGCCGTAAAGATGCGCTATATCGGCGTTGGTGTCCAGGTGATGGAGCCAATTCATATCTTCTGTTTTTATAGTTTCTTGCCATTTCCTTTTATCCCTGTCCTGGCTTATGCCGACGATGACCAATTTGTCTGCGGGATATTTTTTCCGAAGCTGTTTTATAAAAGGTATCTCCGCCATACAGGGACCGCACCATGTGGCCCAGAAATCAAGCAACACATATTTCCCTTTTAAATCTGCCAGTTTTAGCTTTTTGCCCTCAAGCGTCGAGAAGCTGAACAGCGGGGCAGGTTCGCCTTTTTTCAGGGGATTTAACCATGTTTCAAACAATTGAAGCAGATTCTTGCCCTCCTCGCTTTGGGTAAATTTTGGCGGGTATACGGCTTTTAAATAAGCGTATTGTTTTTCTATAAGCGTGGTATCGGTATTTAGATATCCATTAGGCAACTGTACCACCTGGTTCCTGAAATACCAAAAAGAGTAATAATCATCCGGGTATCGCTTTAAAAACGCCATGGCATTTAAAACAGACTTTTTATAGAGCTTTTTAAAGATTCGCCGAAGGGAATCGCTTTTACCAAACCTGTCTTGATTTTCCATCATAAAAGCAATAAATAAAGTATCTTCCCTTCTTTTATAGGCCTCTAATTCCCGTTGTATCTTATTTTCTACAGTATCATAAACCCTCTTCACATTCTGCGATGAGGAATATTTAAGTTCCATATAGTTATTCGGTTTATTATAAAATGTTAGCGCCGCCGGCTTATCAGTCAGGAAGAAATCATTGTAATAGTATTTCTTACCGGTATCGACATAGCCGGCCGCAAATGAAAGCAACTGTGAATAATAAATTCCTTTGATAATAACATTGCGACTGTCCCCAAATGTATCCGGCAAAAAAATTGTCCCTTTACCATTCTCATATTGATAATGCATTTTTTTAGGATTGATGCTACTATCAAGCTTGATAGTCAGTTCAAAAGTTTTTTGAGCGAAAAGCGCGTTTGTGATACACAAGGCGATAAAGAAAAAGAAAGCAAATTTAACCATCAGGTAAGGTTATTTATTTGCCTCAATTATAGACGAAAAAGGGAAGCTAAGATGTTAAAAAGACTTAAACCCTGGCCGAATTCTGTTAAATCCATTTAACATTTAAAAGAAATCCATAAAAATCCGTAAAATCTGCTTAATCCCGGTTATTTTTGGCTCCTTCTAATCGCTATTAAATGAAACTTTTATCCCGCAGTATTCTTTCAACCTGTCTTGCTTTATCTTGTGCTTTAACCGCATCCGCCCAAAAGAAAAAAGACTATACCAAATTTGTCGACCCTTTTATCGGCACCGGCGGCCACGGGCATACTTATCCAGGTGCTGTTGTGCCATTCGGTATGGTACAGTTGAGCCCTGATACCAGGCTTACCGGCTGGGATGGATGCTCAGGTTATTATTATAGCGATACTACCGTTTATGGTTTCTCGCATACACATTTAAGCGGCACCGGCATCGCCGATTACTGCGATGTATTGTTTATGCCGACCACCGGCGAGCCTAAGTTTAAGAATACCGAGTACATGTCGGGTTTCCAGAAAAAGAATGAAGTGGCATCACCCGGATACTATAAAACCCATTTAGATAAATATAACGTTGATGTAGAGCTTACCGCCAGCACACGCGTTGGCGTTCACAAATACAGCTTTCCGTCAACAAAGGAAGCTAATATAATTATCGACTTACAACATCGTGATGAGGTATTAGACTCATGGATTGAAGTAGTGAACGACCACGAAATTCGCGGTTACCGCCGTTCCAGCTCATGGGCTACCGACCAGACGCTGTACTTTTATGCCAAATTCTCCAAGCCTTTTAAAACCTATGGCTTAGCAGGCGATGACAAGTTGGAAGCAGGTCAGAAAAAATTGCAGGGTAAAAACATCAAGATGTATGTGCGTTTTGATAACCCCGGCGAGGTGATTGCCAAAGTAGGTATTTCATCTGTAAGCGCCGAAGGTGCATTAAAAAATTTGGACACGGAAGTGCCTGATTTCGACTTTAAAAAAGTAATGCGCGATGCGAAGTCTTTATGGATAGACCAGCTTGCCAAAATTGAAGTGGAAGGCGGTGCGCCGACTGGTTCGGCCAACCAGGTTCCGCAAAATACACAAGACCCTAACATCGGCTACGATAGCCGCAATGCGCCGCGCCGGTCATCAGCACCAAAGAAAAAAGTGCCCCAGGTTGATTACATCAAGCAAAAACACACCATATTTTATACCGCATTATACCATGCCATGCTGGCGCCGAACGTTTACAGCGATGTTGACGGCCAGTACCGCGGCATGGATCAAAAAGTACACCGCGCGGACGGCTTTAATTATTACACCGTATTTTCGCTTTGGGATACCTACCGCGCCGAAGACCCGCTGCTGAACCTGATTGACCGCAAGCGCACGCTGGATTTTATTAAATCATTCCTGGCGATGTATGAGCAGGGCGGTTTATTGCCGATATGGCCGCTGGCTTCCAACGAGACCTATTGCATGGTGGGCAACCACTCCATACCGGTTATAGTTGACGCTTATGCAAAAGGTATACGCGATTTTAATGCGGAAGAAGCGTTAACAGCGATGAAAGCCGCCGTAACCCGCAATCAATTCGGTTTGGATTCATACAAGAACAATGGTGTAGTATTATCAGACGACGAGCACGAGTCTGTTTCCAAAACCTTGGAATATGCCTTTGATGATTGGTGTATCGCGCAATTCGCAAAAATGCTGAACAAACCTCAGGACTATGCCGAATACATCAAGCGCGCACAATACTGGAAAAACAACTTTAACGACCAAAACGGCTTCATGCAGGCCCGCGCAAACGGCGGTTGGTATACCCCATTCGAGCCGACCGAGATAAATAACAACTATACCGAAGGCAACGCCTGGCAATATTCGTTCCTGGTTCCGCAGGATGTGGAAGGTTTGGCAGAACGCATGGGCGGCCGTCAGAAATTTGAAGCCAAACTGGACGAATTATTTACAACCGACGCCAAATTGAGCGGTCGCCAGCAAGACGATGTGAGCGGTTTGATAGGCCAATACGCGCATGGCAATGAGCCGAGTCACCACATGGCTTACCTTTACAATTTTACCGATGCGCCCGAAAAAACGCAGGCCTACATCAGCCGCATTTTACGCGAAGAATACAGCGACAAACCCGATGGCCTTTCCGGTAACGAGGATTGCGGGCAGATGTCGGCATGGTATGTAATGAGCTCGCTGGGCATTTATAATGTAGCACCGGGCCAGCAGCAGTTCCAGGTTGGCATTCCGCAGTTTGATAAAGCGGTTATTAACCTGGAAAACGGCAAAAAGTTCACTATCAGCAATCCGGGTGCGGGGGTTAGCCGCGCGAATATTTATCTGCAGGGCATGAATCTTAACAAAAAGACCTACAGCAAAATTTACCTGGATTATGATAATATCGCCAATGGAGGAGACTTCGAAGTGCTAACCGGCAAACTGCCCAACAATATCTTCCTGCAAGGCCTTGAAAAACCGACCTCTAAGATTAGCGATGATTTGATAGTATCAGACCCATACATTATATCGCCATCAAAAACCTTTACGCAGCCCATAAAGATTGAAATAAAAGCTGCCGATAAAAACGCTAAAATCTATTACACAACCGATGGCTCCGCTCCTACCGCAAGCTCAACCTTATACGTCGCCCCTGTAGATATTTCAACCAACACTACCGTAAAAGCCATAACCATTGACGGCGACAAACAAAGCTTCGTAGTTACCGGCTCCTTCAACAAAATACGCGACGATTTAAAGTTAACGCTGGTAAACAAATACCTGCCCAACTACGCCGACCAGGGCGATAACACGCTCATCAACGGCATCCGCGGCAAGGCCAACTGGCGCATCGGCAACTGGCAGGGCTTTCAGCCTGATGACGTGGTAGCGATTATAGATATGCAGCAGGTAAAACCCGTTAAGCAGGTAACTTTCGGCGCATTGCAGGATAGCCGCGCATGGATAGTTTTCCCTAAAGAAGTGGAATATTGGCTGTCTGACGATGGCGTAAACTACAAGTTGGCTGCCACCGTACCTACAAAAGTGGATGTTAAAGACCTAAACGTACAAACGCAGGATTTCACAGCCCCGCTAAACACCAAAACACGTTTTATAAAAGTGATCGCTAAACAATACGGTCCGCTGCCGGAGTGGCATGAGAGCAAAGGAAATCCATCGTATATTTTTTCGGATGAAATAGTGATTGAGTAATTTTTTTGTTGGGATTTCACCGATTTGAGAATGATTTCACCGATTGATGATTGATATTTTATTAGAGAAAGAAGAATAAGAAGGGATAACGAAAGAGGCCCCCACCCTTGGCTGTGGGGGAACTGCGATGGTTGAAGTAGAAGAAATTGAATATTTAAATTATGAGGTTCTTGGACTATTTCAAGTTTAAAACACCGCGAAAAGGCAACACAAACTCTGTGTTATTTTTTCATGAAGACGACTTTCGCCAGATAGAATTGGTACCGAAAGAAAACATAAGTTCTGTCAAACAACAATGCACTCAAATAAATGACCTTTCACAAGATAATTGCGACTGCTCATCATACACAGACGTTTTCATCCGTAATGAAAACCCGATAGAATTAGCTGTTAAGCAAATCGCCCCGGTCGATCTTGAAAACATGCTGACAGATTATAAATTTCGACGTGCTTCGGAAGTGTTAACTGGCTATGGCGAAAAATACCGAATTTCCGCGCCGGATACCGCCGGCTTCGGCCACGATTATGCCGGCATCTTTTATAACTTCAAGGGTAATGCTGTGAATGCAATCTGGCTAACAAGGCTAGAAGAAATAGATCAAGACAACCTCGAACTATTCCTTAATAATGCTGGTTTAAAATGGGGACTTTTATTAGTGGATTGGACAGCAACGGAATTTATTGATTTATCT
>JAZJZL010000110.1:81013-81516 GCA_040389845.1 Bacteroidota bacterium | reverse complement strand
AAGTTTTAAAACTTCGGGAGTCTTCACGTCTCTTTTGTGCGGAGAAATCTGCGTCATCAGCGACATTAGTTAACATCTTCGATTATTTTTTGTGCGGCCCGGTCTTCAACGTCCACTCAGCTACTTTCCTGCCCACATCCTGCGCCGATCCGTTTTCGAAAGCATAATGAATTCCGCCATAAATCCGGCTTAATCCGTTTTCGGACTCCACCGTGCTTAGCGATTCAACGGTGCGGGCTGGCTCACCTTCCGTGGTGGTATGCAGTTCAAGGTGATTTTTATCGCCATAGAACTTTTTTAACACTTCATATCCTGCGGTAACAGTTGCACTGTGTCCGCTGGGGTAACTTGGATGCGCCGGGGTGGTTATGAGCGGCGTCCATTTGGTGTAGGCTTTTACCGAACCATCTTCTTCGGCATTTAGTGCAGTTACAGGCCGCCATGCAAGGTACTTGTATTTAGCGCCCCAAATTTCAATGCGGGCATCGGCTTCGGCAATATCA
>JAZJZL010000110.1:20760-81003 GCA_040389845.1 Bacteroidota bacterium | reverse complement strand
CACGCTTTACCTTACCAGTAATTTGTGAAAGATCAATATCAACCAAAGCAAAAATCAACGCATTTTCTTCCAGCGATTTTCCGTGGCTTACAGCTAATAGTCGTGCTGCTTCATTAACGGTAAGTTCAGCGTCCTGCTTATAAAATTGTGCGATGTGCGTTTGGTCTTCGGTACGTTTGGTGCTTTTTGTTTCGCCAAGCTCATTTACCTCGGCAAGCGCCTTTTTATATTCATCGCTTCCTATTGCCGGCGGAGCTACAGGTAAAAACTGCTTTCCGTCTTTAAGCAAAAATGGCTTTACATTTCCCCATTCTACGTCGATTCCGTGTGCAAACTTACCAGGTGTTGGCCTGTATGCCCCTACTCCCGGTTTTTCCGGGCCGGCGTAAGTAGTTAAGGGACTGGAGCCATCATTCGCGCGCAAGGCAAGAATATCAGCAGCAGATGCAGCGCCTGCTTTGCGGCCATTATCAATGGCATCTTCTTTAATACCCTGTATGCTGTTGTCCAGCGCCGAGTCTAAGGCTGGTTTCTGGGCAGGGAAAAAGCTCACCAGCACGTCATGTGCAGCCTGTGCAACCGCCGCCTGTGCAGATGCAGGCCCGGTTACCGTTGCGTTATAATGATAAGGGGTACCAAAATGTTTAATTGAATTTACGGCATCATAAACCGCTATTGCCTCCACCGCTGCCGTGCGGCTTGCAAGATTGCTGTTTTGTTTAGCGGCTTTTGCGGTTTTGATAGTAATGAAATTCCATTGAACTACTAAGTCGCCCGCGGCTGACTTTGATTGTGCGATAAGCGTATTATTAAATGATAAAATACCTGCGCTGATAATTGCTGAGACGGTTAAAAACTTTTTCATGATAAGCTAAATATTCATCAAAGGTAATATAATCTACTAAATAGATAGATATTATATATAATTTAATAATTTGTTTATATGCCGGTAACGATCTGTAAACAACAGGGGCGCTTATGGCTTCCGCGAGACTTCCGAAGTTTTAAAAACTTCGGAAGTCTGTCGATAGTCTATAGTATCACTATCTGTCCGCCGGCAACACCCTTTGCTTTTTTATCTGCCTGATAACCATATATTCAAACGTTTTTATGGCCTCTTGCTGCTTGTCGCCGTGATAGGATTTGCGTATAAACGTGGCCATGCTGATTAGCTTAATATCGGACGATGTCTCATTTCCGGAAATAGTCGCCGTGGCGTATTTAGTTTTATATAATATCGTATCCTGTTTTTTCAACTTTTCATAATCCAGTATCACCGCTACGGTATCGCCGGGTTTACCGTAATAAAACACACCTGTATTGCTGTTAAAATCAACCCGCATATAACCCGATTTATTGATATCATTTACCTCATCAACCTGGTAAGCATTAATCCGTTTGATCAATTCATGGCGCGAAAAATCAAAGTGGTAAACCTTGTTGATATTATTGAATGTCATGTCATCACCCGGCGGCCTGGTCGTTGCAATAAATGACACACCGGACAATACTATAATCGAATTTCGCAAAACAGGCCTCACCGCATATTCGCGTAACCGCTCAAAAGCATAATATGAAAATGGCAATATAAGCAGCGCCATATAATCAGTGGAATCTACCGTACGGTTAACAGGAATACCAATATGATTTAAAGCATTGATAACAGGCTGCACCAATTCTGATTTCCATACAACAAAAAGCACCAACGTCAGGCTATACCACCATTTTGTTTTTGAAGGAGACAAGGCGCTCAGAAAAAACGGCAGCGCAAACAGTCCGGCAAAGTCGGATAGCTTTCCGGTAATGGCGTTTCCATAAGTTGTTTTCAGGTACCAGTCGTTTACAACGAGCAATAATACGGCAATAATGAATACGGGATTGGCTAATTTGGATAGGGTTTTCATGCTGATATGTCTTGGATCGCAGAAACTAACTGATTAATTCTCAAAAAATTATCCGCAATATCCGTCATGCCTCTTTTGATCGCAGATGCTTAGGTATTACGCTGATGACGCAGATTAATAACTCGTTAATTTAAAAAAATATCAGAGCAATCTGTTCATCCATTCACATCGTAAAAATTATCTGCGTCATCACTTTCATCTGCTCTCATCTGCGATAAAAAAGCTCTTAATCCCCTTCATCTGTGAGCACTTTCTTCGCTTCCTCCAGCTTATCCATTTCATCCTTATCCAGTACAGGGAATTTTAAATCGAGGCCTTTTAATGTTTCCAGTATAATTGTCGATATGGCAATTCGTGTAAACCATTTTTTATCAGCAGGGACAACGTACCAGGGCGCATTTTTAGTTGATGTTTCCCTGATGGCTTTTTCATAAGCATCCATGTAGTCATCCCAGCATTTCCGCTCGGCAATATCGCCCGATGAAAATTTCCAGTTGCGCCTGGAGTCTTCTATTCGTTTCAAAAAACGTTTCTTCTGCTCATCCTTCGACAGGTGCAGAAAGAACTTTATAATGACTGTGCCGGTCTCGCTTAGATGTTTTTCAAATGTCTGGATGCTTTCATAGCGGTCTGCCCAAAATCCTTTCGGGATATCTTTTACGTCGTTAATGGCCGGCAGTTGCTCTTTCAGCAATAATTCGGGGTGCACTTTGGTTATCAGCACATATTCGTAATGCGAGCGGTTATGTATGCCAATCCTGCCCCGCTCAGGCATCGCCTTATGATGCCGCCACAAAAAATCACGCTCATAATCCTCAGAGGTCGGCTGCTTAAAGCTATAAACCTCGCAGCCCTGCGGGTTAAGGCCCGACATGGTATGCGCTATCGCGCCATCTTTCCCCGCGGCGTCCATCGCCTGGAAAATAATCAGCACCGATTGCCGGTTAGCGGCATAAAGCTTTGCTTGTTCCCAGGCGGTCTCTTTAATTAGTTTGTCCAGTATCTCCCTGGCATCGCTTTTTTCGAAGCCATCTGCGTAGCCGGGGTCATGATCTTTTAGCGAGAACTTATCTTTTTCGGTGATTTTAAATTTGGAAACCAGGTTGTTCATGGTATAAGATTGTAAATGCAAGTTAAGGTTAAATTTATGTAACAAGTAAAACGTATTTTTATCATAATTACAACACAGCCAGAAAAAGGTTTATCAATTGCTATGACAGCGCGTGAATCTTCCGGAGAATTAAAGTACAAGGAGAGCCAAACAAAAGACGATGTTACCATTGCAACGGAAAACATTACAAAAAAGCGTCTGAAGCGTGAGGAGCAAGTACTTGAAAAGGCGACTGCTGATTTAAGCATATTTTACAAAGCCTTATGTTTCATTATATTCATTCGAAGATTCAAAGGGATAAGCCTTTTCAAACTTGACTCCGACTCAATATTAAAAAGACAACAGTCAAATTATTACGGGGTAACCGGATTTTCTTTTTTTATTACCGGCATTCTGCTGACCAGTAATTTCAATGTTCCATTTCTCTTAGCCTGGTGTGCCGGTTTCGGCCTTTCGTACCTTTTTGACATCCTTTATAACAGGCAACGACAAATAGACGATATAAAGGGAGATTGGCCGCGAAGCCCTTATAAACTCTATTAAGCAATAGCATGAATAAACAAATTCATAATATAATGGTTAACGTAAAATTTACGCCCATAATCCGCGTTGTTAATATTTACTAATTTGCCTATGATTTAGGGCCATAATTTTACATCTTTACCCTCATGTTCCGACGTATAAAAAACCGATTCCTAAGGTACTTCAGCATATTCATATACTTTGTTATTATATTTTTCTGTGCTATCGAGTTAAACTTCCTTTGGCTGTTTGGTTACTCGCCTGATATGCACGACATTAGAAACCCCAGCATGTCGCTGGCATCGGAGGTTTATTATGCCGATGGCACCCTGATAGGCCGCTATTATAAGGAAAACCGCTCGCCAGTTGAATTCAATAAAATATCGCCCAATATTATCAATGCCCTTATCGCTACCGAAGATGTAAGGTTTTACCACCATAACGGCGTCGATTTTTATTCAGCGTTCACCAGCATACTTTCTACCGCATCCGGCGACAGGCGCGGTGGCAGTACCATTACCCAGCAACTGGCTAAAAACCTGTTCGAAACACGTAAAAAGAAATCGCAGGGCGTAATGCGGCATATTCCCGGTATAAAAACCGTGGTTTATAAAATTAAAGAGTGGCTTACCGCATTTAAAATAGAGCATGTTTACAGTAAAAACGAAATCCTGACGCTTTATTTAAATACAGTTCCCTTCGGCAATAATACTTTCGGTATCAAGACTGCATCTTTAAAGCTGTTTAATAAAACGCCTGATGCCGTTAATCCAGCGGAAGCTGCTACATTGGTGGGGATGTTGAAGGCCACATCGACCTACAATCCTATTAACAATCCAAAACATTCATTGGAGCGTCGCAACACCGTTTTAAGCCAGATGCTCAAATATAATTACATCAAAAAGGCCGACTACGATACCAGCATAAACAAGCCCATCAAGCTCGACCTAACCTATGTAGAAAATGAGGGACAGGGCGACTCCTACCTGCGCCAGGCGGTAAGCCGATGGCTAAAAAAATGGCTGAAGGATAACGATTACGATTTGTACGAGGACGGCTTAAAAATATACACCACCATCGACCCACGCCTGCAGCAGTATGCGGAGGAAGCAGTGGAGGAAAAAATGAAGATGCTCCAAAAAAGATTTTACGGCCTTTGGGGCAATAAAAACCCATGGCAGGACCTGGATGGCAACGAGATAAAAGACTTTGTATTAAAAAATGAGCAAAAACTGCCCATCTACGCCAAATTACAAAAGAAATACGGCGCCAACAGTCCGCTTGTCAGCCAATACTTCGAGAAGCAGAAACACATGAAAGTATTTACCTGGCATGGGGAACGCGATACTACATTTTCGAGCGTCGATTCAATAAAATACTACGCCAAGCTGCTGAATACCGGCATGATGACCATGGAGCCAACCACCGGCAAAATAAAAGTTTGGGTTGGCGGCGTCGACTATAAATATTTTAATTACGACCACGTAAATCAGTCACGCAGGCAAGCCGGCTCAACCTTTAAGCCATTTGCTTATCTTACTGCTTTGGATAATGGATTTACACCTTGCGATAAATTTACCGACCAGCCTGTATCGATTAAATATGTAGACGAAGGCAAACAACAGGTTTGGGAACCAAAGAATGCCGATTTCCATTTCTCGTACCAGGAGATGTCGCTGCGTTGGGCAATGGGTAAATCTGTAAATTCTATCACAGCGCAGGTTACTGAAAAAGTGGGCTGGGATAAAATAGTGGAATACGCGCACAAGGTTGGTATTGAAAGTCCACTGAAAGCTATACCATCAGTGTCACTGGGGTCAAACGACGTATCGGTTTATGAAATGACGAGGGCTTACAGCACATTTTTAAACCGCGGTAAAAAGGTAGACCCAATCCTCGTTACTAAAATAACGGATCCGGATGGCACTGTTTTAAAAGAATTTAAGCTGAAGGAAGAACAGGTAATCAGCGAGGAAACAGCCTGGCTGATGTTATACATGTTCCGTGGCGGTATGGAAGAACCGGGCGGCACCTCACAGGCCTTATGGGAATATACCGGCTTGTGGAAGAAAGCAAGCAACCAGATTGGCGGCAAAACAGGCACATCATCAAAATATGTTGATGGCTGGTACATGGGCATCACCAAAGATTTGGTGACCGGTGTTTGGGTCGGCGCAGATGACCGTACCGTACACTTTACCTCGTCAGAAACCGGAGAAGGCTCACACACTGCACTGCCGATTTTCGCCCGCTTTATGGAAAAGGTTTATGCTGACCCGAAATCGGGCTATACGCCGGGGCCATTCCCAAAACCATGGTCTAAAATCACCAAAAAATATGATTGCCCATCGCCAATAC
Organism: Bacteroidota bacterium; assembly: GCA_040389845.1. Classification (GTDB taxonomy): domain Bacteria; phylum Bacteroidota; class Bacteroidia; order Sphingobacteriales; family Sphingobacteriaceae; genus Mucilaginibacter. The sequence continues at coordinate 75,108 of JAZJZL010000110.1, read as the reverse complement.
CTGTAGTTGATTCAGCGGAAACCGATAGCTTGTTCAGGCCGCTCGATTCACTAAAGGCACAGCCTATAAAACACGATAGCACTGCGAAAACACAATAAGCAACCGGTGCGTAGTCAGCTGCGTATTGGTTTTGGGTTATAGATGTTGTAAGAGTTGTAGTGGTTGTATTGCATGTACATTTTGTAGCAATTGTAATGGCTAAATACTTTTTAACTTTTACAACCACTATAACATCTACAACTAATATTAACTTTCCATAATTTAGCGCTTATTCTATTTTTTCCTATATGAATAAACATCTCCGCAATTCCGTAAGAAAATATTCCATTATACTTTTTTGCACGGCAGCCACGCTGTTGTTTAGTTTCAACGCTAAGGCACAGTACTTTGGCCAGAATAAGGTGCGCTATAAGAACCTGAAATTCAAGGTTTATAAAACTCCTCACTTCGAAATTTACTACTACTTGAAAAACGACAGCATGCTGAAACGTTTTGCGCAGGAAAGTGAGCTTTGGTACACGCTGCACCAGCAAGTATTCAGGGATACATTTAAAAGAGTTAACCCGATTATACTATATGCCGACCACCCTGACTTTCAGCAGACAACCGCGCTCGACGGTGAAATTGATGTGGGTACAGGCGGTGTTACCGAGGGCCTGAAAAACCGTATCGTAATGCCTATAATGGAAAGTAACCAGATGACCCGTCATGTTATTGGCCACGAATTGGTACATGCCTTTCAATATCACGCATTGCAAACCAGCGATTCCGTTTCATTTGAAAATATTGGTAATATTCCGTTGTGGATGATTGAAGGTATGGCAGAATACCTGTCCATCGGTAAAAAAGATGCTTATACAGCGATGTGGATGCGCGATGCTTATTTAAATCACGATATCCCTACCGTCCGGGATTTAACCGAAACCAATAAATACTTCCCTTACCGCTATGGCGAGGCATTTTACTCGTTTATCGGTTCCACCTATGGCGATACGGTAATTGTACCTTTCTTTAAAAACGTGGCCCGCTTCGGCCTGGGCTATGGCATCAAGCGAACCTTCGGATATGATGATAAAACCTTATCGAGCTTGTGGAAAAGCTCGGTTGAAGCCAGCTATAAGCCCTATTTAAAAGATACGGTTGAAACCCCTGTCGGCACTCGCATTGTTGATGAGCGTAACTCAGGAAAGATGAACCTCGCCCCGGCCGTTAGTCCGGATGGCAAGTACCTTGCATTTTTATCGGAGAAAAATTTATTTGAGGTGGATCTGTTCCTGGCCGATGCTAAAACGGGCCGGATAATACGAACACTCACAAAGAAAGTATCGAGTACGCATGTTGATGAGTTTAACTTTATTGAGTCTGCCGGTGCATGGTCTCCGGATAGCAAAAAGTTTGCCTTTAGCGTATTTAATAAAGGTATTAACCGAATGCTGGTTGTTGATATAGCTTCGGGAAGCGTTATTAATGACGTGGCTATGGGTAAGGCCGAACAATTCAGCAACTTGTCATGGTCGCCGGATGGAAAGAGCATGGTTTTCCAGGGCCTGGCCGATGGGTATGTGGATTTGTACCTCTATAACTTCGATACCAAACAGGTTAAGCAATTAACCAATGATAAATACACAGATTATCAGCCAAGCTTCTCACGGGATGGCAAAAAGATAGTCTTCTCCACCGACAGGAAAACTTACGACCAAACGTTGTCCTACCAGATAACATTCAACCTCGCAGAGTTGGATTTGGCGACCGGGAAGGTAACCGATATCAACGTTTTTGACGGAGCTAATAATTTAAACCCGCAATATTCCTCGGACGGTACGCAGATTTACTTCCTTTCGAATCATGACGGTTTCCGCAATATGTACCGTTATACACCGGCAACCGGGGGCGTTGAGCAAATGACCAATTTGTTTACGGGTATAAGCGGTATTACAGAATATTCGCCGGCGTTGAGTATTTCAGCGAATAACGATATTGTTTATTCTTATTACGCGAAACAGAAATATGCTTTATACAATGCTAAAGCGACTGATTTTAAAGCGCAACCTGTTGTAGGCAAGCCCGGCGATTTCGGCGCAGGCATACTCCCTCCTGCCCGCGCAGTAGGCGTCGACCTGATAAATTCTAACCTGAATAACTACCTGGCTTATCCAAAATTGCCACTCGACTCGATAAAAATTATCCCATATAAATCAAAGTTTAAGCTCGATTACTTAGCGAGCAGCGGCGTGGGCGCTTCAGTGAGCCAATATGGTGCAGGTTTGTCGAGCGGTGTACAGGGCGTGTTCAGCGATATTCTAGGTCGCAACCAGATTTATGCTGGGTTGGCTGTAAATGGCGAGATTTATGATTTTGGCGGACAGTTTACCTACATCAACCAAACCGGCCGCTGGAATATTGGTGGAAGCATATCGCACATACCGTTTCAAACCGCAAATTATAGCGTGGCAAACTCTACTTACCAGGTGAATAGCACGACTACTGTTCCATCTGTAGAAGAACGATATGACCTCATCCGCATCTTCCAGGACCAGGCTTCACTATTTACATCTTATCCTTTCACCAAAAAAACAAGAATAGAGTTTGGCACAGGCGTGGCGCAATATTACTACCGTGTTGAAAGATACACCACTGTTTATGATACCCTTGGCCGGGTACTTGATTATACCAAACGCCACGTACCTAACAGCGAGTATAATTCCGACCCGGCAAATGCAGGCTTCAACCTGTCGCCGATGACTATATTTAACGTAAATACAGCGTTGGTTGGCGATAACTCCTTCTTCGGCGTGGCATCTCCGTTAAATGGTTACCGCTACAGGGTTCAAGCCGAATATGATTTCGGCACCTATCATTACTTTGCACCTACCGTTGACTTGCGCGGTTACCTCCGTGCAGCCCCGGTAACTTTTGCAGCACGTTTGTATGGCTATGGTCGCTTCGGCAGTACCGGTAACTTGTATGAGCTGTTCGTGGGGTATCCATTCCTTATCCGCGGATACGAGGCACAAACATTTTATAATAACAACGGCAAAAAGCCTACCAACGGCTTTACCATCGACCAGCTATCCGGCAACCGCATAGCGGTAGCCAACTTCGAGGTGAGGCTGCCATTTACCGGTCCGGAGAAGTTGTCGCAGTTTAAATCGAAATTTCTGTTTACTGAACTGAATGCTTTCTTCGACGCCGGCTTAGCCTGGAACAGCGGCAACCAGATAAAATTCGCTTCTAGTCCGGATTTAGTAGGATACAAGGGCGCGGTTGATAGCAATGGCAACCCGGTTTTAGATAAAAATGGCAACCAGGTGCAAAACCCTGTTTACAATACCAATCAGCGCGTGCCTGCTTTAAGTGCCGGTATATCAATAAGAGTAAATATATTCGGTTATTTTGTATTGGAGCCTTATTTTGCAGTGCCGTTTAACCGGACCGATGTTAATAAACCCGTGTTTGGCTTAGGCTTTACACCGGGATGGTAGGTTGAAACAGAAATAAGACTGTTAGAGCCAGAAATCAAGATATAAAGATTAATTTATTTTGATTCCTGGCTCATGACCATTTGCAGTATTTATATTTTTTTTGTCATTTCAGAGTGGCTTCCCTTGGTTCTTGACTCTTGAATTCTTGTATCCTGCGTCTTTTCTACTACCTTTGCGGCCATGAAAAAATGGTTTTTAATTCTATTGGTGGCTGTTAGCGCTCAGAGTTTGTTTGCTCAAGATAGCGCCACTTCAAACCATATCGTAATTGATTCGGTAAAGGCAAAGTGGGGTAAGGTGAAAAATGTAAACGGTACAGCGATGATATCTTCAAACAATATCATCGAAAATATAGAATTATCGAAAGAATATAGCTTATTGGTTACCGCTATTGAAGATGCAGGCCTGACGGAAACATTCAAAAGTAAAGGCCCTATTACCTTCTTCGCGCCAACAAACCAGGCGTTTGAAAAGCTGCCGGCTGGCGAACTCGATACCCTTTTAAAGCCAAACCATAAGCTTGATTTAAGCTACCTGATAGCCAGCCATGCTATTGCGGGTAAACTAAGCGTAAAAGATATTCAGCACAAAATAAATTCAAATAACGGCCAGGCAACATTCCGCACCATTGCGGGCACTACGCTAACCGCCAAAATTGACAGCAACAGGAATATTGTTTTGATAGATGACGCCGGTGGTGAGAGTATTATCAGTAAATTTGATATACAGCAAAGCAACGGTATGCTGCATATTATTAATGCAGTTTTGGTGCCTAAAACCAAAAACATATAATCAGACATACTGCTGACAAACCTGCTGTTAAGATATTTCGTAGTTTGTGTTGTAAGGATACCTTATTTAATCCGACTAAATTAAAAACTTAATAGCATGAAGAAATCTATTTTAGCACTCATCATATTGGGTGTCTTCACAGCATTCGGCTGCCAAATGACCAGCGGTCAAATTAAAAAATACGACCCCAAGCGTAAAATGAGCAAAGCTCCGGCGGAATGGAAAAAAGTACTTACGCCTGATGCTTATCATATTATGGTAGAAAGCGGCACCGAGCCACCATTCCATAACGCGTACGACGAGAACAAAGAGAAGGGCGTTTACGTTAGCGCAGCCACCGGCGAAGTATTATTTACGTCGGAAGACAAATTTGACAGCGGTACCGGCTGGCCAAGCTTCGTAAAACCGGCAGACCCTAAAAAAATTGAAATAGTGACAGATAACAGCGACGGCATGGTTCGCGACGAAGTTATCGAACGCAGCACAGGCCTGCACCTCGGCCACGTATTTGACGATGGCCCCGCCAATCGCGGCGGAAAAAGATACTGCATGAATTCTGCTGCCTTCAAATTTATTAAAAAATAACAGCCGCACGGCTTGAGCTGATAGATGGGCGCATTTGCGGCCTTACCCTCACTCCGCTTTCATAACTTAAGCCAATGGTCAGGTCTATCCAATCCGGGTTAACAGGCCTGATCATTTTTTCTTTTTGCGCCCTCGTATAAGTGCTCACAGTTTTAAAGCGCTCCATCGCCTGCTCCTCGTTATTTATCTCTTCAAAATATACTAAGCGATTTAGCTGTTTAGAATTATCGAAAAATAAAGTAGGCATCTGGCGATAAAATTCCAGGGTTTTCAACAGGTCAGAACATAGCCCTACATGTAAATTATTGCGGTTTCTGTCAGTAATGATATAGATGAAGCGTTTCATATTGATAAATAAAATTTGCTGTTTGAAAAATAATTACTAATTTTATGAGCATAAAAATACTAACTATTTTAGCAATTCCAAATTTTTATGTCAAATATTCCATCAAATATTAAATTTCTTCGCAAAAAGAAAGGCCTTACACAGCAGCAATTCGCTGATGAACTAGGCATAAAACGCTCATTAGTAGGTGCTTATGAAGAAGAAAGAGCAGACCCGAAGTATGAACTGCTAAAAAAAATAGCATTATTCTTTGATGTCTCTATCGACGACTTTATTAACGAAGAAATCGACGAAAAATGGACGCCGAAGCCAAAAGGCAACCCGGCAAATCTACGCATCCTGACAATTTCTGTCGATAAAGACGACAACGAAAACATTGAGTTAGTGCCAACTAAAGCAGCGGCAGGTTATTTAAATGGTTACGCCGACCGCGAATATGTGGCGGCTTTACCAAAATTCTACCTGCCAATGCCAGCCTTTAAACAAGGCACCTACCGTGCTTTCGAAATAAAAGGCGACTCGATGCTGCCGCTGGAATCCGGCTCTATTATTATAGGCGAATATGTAGAGAACTGGAGCGACGTAAAACAAGCCGAAACCTATGTGGTGGTATCAAAAAACGAAGGCGTTGTATACAAACGTATTGGCAATAAATTTAAGGACAATAAAAAGCTTAAGCTGGTATCAGATAATCCTGTTTATGAACCATTCGACGTAAGCGGTGAAGACATTTTGGAATTGTGGAAAGCTAAGGCATATATATCAACCCATCTGCCTGTACCGGCTCCTGAGCCAACGTTGGAAAGCTTAACAGGTATGATGGCGCAGATGCAAAGATCGATATCTGGTCTAAAAGGCAATAATTAGTCAATTCTATTGTAGGGGCATATCGCATATGCCCTCGCCTACATGCGATTGATAGCAAGATTACCTATCGCTTTTTCAGGGCGTATGCAATACGCCCCCAGGTTAAATTCCCATTTAACGCAGGTTGAAACATTGTATCAATATGTTTACAATATTTCAACCTGCTTTATTAAAGCAATCCCAAACCGCTTTATCAGGCCATACGTCAACATTTCAACCTTAAAAACCTTTCAACTTTACAACAATGTTGCACCGCAACAATTAAGTTACATGCTAACAATTAAACTCTCTTGCAGCTATCTTTATCTATAGATTAAAAACACTGAAAAACAATGAGAAAAATTTTGTTAGTATGCTGTATCCTGTTAGGACTTACAGCAGTTAGTCGTGCACAAGGTGGGCGGCAAAGAATGAGCCCTGAAGACCGGGCCAAGCAGCTGCAGACGCAGCTTAAGCTTACCGACGATCAGACAACAAAAATAACCGCTATCTATAAAACCCAGGCAACCAAAATGGATAGCATCAGAACTGCTGCAAACGGCGACAGGGATGCTATGAGAACTGCTATGGGTCCGCTTAGAACTGCGGCAAATGATCAGATTAAAGCACTTTTAACCCCTGAGCAGGCAACTGCTTATCAAAAAATGATGGATGAGCAACGCGCCCGTATGCAAAACGGCGGTGGCGGTGGCGGTGGCGGCGGTGGTCAATAATCACCCTGCACAAAGTTTTAATAATAAAGCGTCCCATTAAACCGGGGCGCTTTGTTATTTTTGACCAAATTTTACGCATTGTTAAACTCAGAACACTTCATCAATAAAAAACTGCAGGAACGGCAAACCTCCGGCGCTTACCGTACGCTAAAACCCGATAATACCCTGGCAGACTTTTGTTCAAACGATTACCTGGGTTTTGCACGTTCGGCGGAATTAAAGCAACTTATTGATGAGGAACTGGCGCGGCTGCATCCGGTTAAAAACGGTTCAACCGGTTCGCGCTTGTTATCAGGGAATTCGAATTATACAGAAGAAACGGAAAACTTTATTGCCAGCCTGCACGGATGTGGGGCGGGATTGATATTTAATTCAGGTTATGATGCTAACTTGGGGCTGTTTTCGTCGCTTCCGCACCGCGGCGATACGATAATACTGGATGAGCTGGCGCACGCTTCAATAATAGACGGAGCGCGATTAAGTTTTGCCAACCGCTATACCTTTAAACATAATGACCTTTACAGTCTCGAAGAAAAGCTAAGGTTGGCGAAGGGTAATTGTTATATCGGTATCGAAAGCGTGTACTCGATGGATGGCGATGCTGCCCCGCTTAATGCAATAGCCGAATTGGCAGAAAAGTATAATGTTGCATTGATAGTTGATGAAGCCCATGCCGTAGGCTTATATGGATTTGGCCTGGTTGATAACACTATTAAAGATAAAGTTTTTGCCCGGGTGGTAACATTTGGCAAGGCGCTTGGCTGCCACGGAGCTATTGTACTGGGCAGTAATTCGCTGCGGGAGTATTTAATAAACTTTGCGAGACCCTTTATTTACACTACAGCCGCCCCTTTGCACCAAATGGTGTCAGTAAAAATGGCTTATTTGCAATTGCAGCAATCGGCAAACGAGATAGAAAAACTAAAAAACAACATCCGGCTGTTTAAACAAAACGTAAATAAAAATCAGTTGTTAATTAATAGTAACAGTGCAATACAATGCATGTTATTAAACGATAACGAAAAAGCCAAGGCCATGGCAAAAGCTTTACAGAAAAACGGCCTGGATGTACGCCCTATCCTTAGCCCCACTGTGCCGCAGGGAAGCGAGCGTATAAGAATTTGCCTGCACTCGTTTAATACAAATGAAGAAATAATTTCATTAGCCGATACTTTAAATACTTTTGCGGATGCATAATAAAGCAATATTTGTAACAGGAATAGGTACCGGAATAGGTAAAACGCTGGTATCAGCAGCTTTGGTTGAAAAATTAAAAGCTGATTACTGGAAGCCCGTTCAATCGGGTGATTTGGAAACCAGCGATACCAAAACGGTAAAAAATTTAATAAGCAACAATATTTCCGTTTTTCACCCGGAAACTTACGGATTAACACAGCCATTTTCGCCGCATAAATCGGCCGCTATCGATAAAATCACGATCGACGAAAATAAGTTCTTGCTCCCGAAAACGGATAACACTTTAATAGTTGAAGGCGCAGGGGGCCTGATGGTGCCGCTTAATGATCGTTTCCTGATAATCGACCTGATAAAACACCTGCAAACGCCGGTAATATTGGTTACCCAAAACTATCTCGGCAGCATTAACCATACGCTTTTATCAGTCGACGCATTGAAACAGCGTGGTATACTTATTAAAGGCATTATCTTTAACGGCATAAAGGATATTTATTCAAAGGAATATATCCTCGACTACACGGGTCTTAAATTACTGGGGCACATCCCGGAATATCCGGCAGTTGATAAGAAAGCTGTTATTGATGCGGGAAAGTATATCGACCTTTAGTTGATTGGGTTGATTAGGTTAAAAATATCTATAAAAATCTCTGAAATCTCTTAATCCCGGTTACCTTTGCCCCGGATTAAGAACTCAATCGACCATTCTCTTAATCAACTTAGTCAACCAATTATGAACAATATTACAGTAATAGGCTCCGGGACCATGGGTAACGGAATTGCGCACACATTTGCCCAGCACGGCTATAAGGTAAATTTGGTAGACGTTAAAGACGATGCCCTGGCCCGCGCCATACAAACCATAACCGCTAACCTGGATCGCCAGGTAAAAAAAGGCGCAATTGACGAGGCCGTTAAAACAGCTACCTTAAACAATATCACCACTGCCACAGACCTTAAAACTGCTGTAAGCAACGCCGACCTTGTGGTAGAAGCAGCCACCGAAAACCGTGAAATAAAGCTCAACCTGTTCAAGCAGCTAAGCGAATATTGCGGCGAAAATACCATCCTGGCATCTAATACATCATCCATATCCATCACACAGATTGCGTCGGTAACGAAAAATCCGGGCAATGTGATAGGCATGCACTTTATGAACCCCGTACCGGTGATGAAGCTGGTAGAGGTTATCAGGGGCTATGCCACAACCAATGAGGTTACCAAAACGGTAATGGAGCTATCGGTTAACCTTGGAAAATCGCCGGTTGAGGTGAATGATTACCCGGGCTTTGTGGCTAACCGCATTTTAATGCCGATGATAAACGAGGCTATCTATACCTTATATGAGGGCGTTGCCGGTGTACAGGAAATAGACACGGTAATGAAATTAGGTATGGCCCACCCCATGGGTCCGTTGCAACTGGCTGATTTTATCGGGCTGGATGTTTGCCTTGCAATACTGAATGTACTTTACAACGGCTTCGGCAATCAAAAATATGCCCCGTGTCCCCTATTGGTTAATATGGTGATGGCAGGACACAACGGCGTAAAAACCGGTAGAGGCTTTTATGAATATACGGCCGGAAGCAAGGATTTGGTGGTTGCAGAGAAGTTTGTTCGGTAGAGATCAGAGATTAGTGATTACAGATTAGGCCGAATTTTCCTAATCTCTGATCACTAACAATAAACCTTTCGGTATGATAATTGTCCTACATGGTATCTATTATTTTTTAATAAATAAATTACCAATGAATACATTATCAAAAATAGGTTTAATGACAGCCCTAGCAGGCTCATTATTCCTGGCCTCATGTTCAGGAGAGTATTACGTAGCCAACCAGCCGGTTGAGCCCGTTTACGAAAGACCGGTAGCCCCCTATGCCGGAGCCGTTTGGATTGACGGCGACTGGGGTTACAGTGGTGGAAGATACGTTTATACCAGGGGATACTGGGCACGCCCAAGGGCAGGCCGCACATACGCGCGCGGTGGTTGGGTACACACTAACCGTGGTTACGCCTGGCATAGAGGCGGGTGGCGCAGGTAAAGCGAAGCCCCCCAGCCCCCTGAAGGGGGAGCAGGAAAGAGAAAAGGCTGAGTGAATAATTTCACTCAGCCTTTTCTCTTTAGCCTGGTTCCGTTCCCCCTTTAGGGGGTTAGGGGGCTTTTACATCCTCTCCGGCACTTCAATTCCTAACAGCTTCATAGCTTTACTGATAGCCTTTGCAGTAGCGGCTGATAGTTGTAGTCTTAATTGTTTAACGTTCTCGTCGTCAACCTTTAATATCGGCGTATCCTGGTAAAATTTATTATAGGTTTTAGCCAGTTCATAAACGTAGTTAGCCACAATTGCAGGACTGTAGGTTTCTGCCGCCGTTTTGATAATTTCCGGGAACTGAGTCAATAACACGATTATATCGCGTTCTACCGGTTCAAGGGCGCTATAGTTACCGGCTGTGCCATTTTTAAAAGTCGCTTTACTTAAAACTGATTTGATACGGGCGTGCGTGTATTGTATAAACGGCCCGGTATGGCCCTGCAACTCAATAGACTCTTCCGGGTTAAATAATATACGTTTCTTGGGGTCAACCTTCAGCAAAAAGTATTTTAGCGCGCCCATACCGATGAGATGGTACAAGTGTTCTTTTTCTATCTCGCTGAAACTATCCATCTTGCCAATTTCCAGCGCTTGCTGCTTGGCGGCTTCTTCCATACCGTCCATCAAATCGTCGGCATCTACAACGGTTCCTTCGCGCGATTTCATTTTTCCGGATGGTAAATCAACCATGCCGTATGACAAATGGAACAAACCATCAGCGCCCGTTTTGCCTAATTTTTGCAGGATAAGGAACAACACCTTGAAGTGATAATCCTGCTCGTTACCTACCACATAGATGGATTTATCCATGTGGAAATCGTTGTACTTTAACTGAGCCGTGCCCATATCCTGGGTGATGTAAACCGAGGTACCGTCAGAGCGGAGCACCAGTTTTTCATCCAAACCATCAGCCGTAAGGTCAATCCAAACGGATCCGTCATCTTTTTTAAAGAAAACGCGCTTTTCCAGGCCTTCTTCAATAATATCTTTGCCCAGCAGGTAGGTATCCGATTCGTAATAAAACTTATCAAAAGTAACCCCCATCTTGCGGTAGGTCTCGGCAAAGCCTGTGTAAACCCATTTATTCATGGTTTTCCAAAGGTCGATTACCGCCTCATCCCCAGCTTCCCATTTTAGAAGCATTTCCTGGGCTTCCTTTATAACGGGCGCATTCTTTTTAGCTTCGTCTTCCGTCTGTCCGGCAGCTTTCAGTTCCTCTATTTGCTTTTTGTACTCTTTGTCAAAAACCACGTAGTATTTTCCCACCAAATGGTCGCCTTTCATGCCTGACGACTCCGGTGTTTCGCCGTTGCCAAACTTTTGCCAGGCCAGCATGGATTTACAAATATGTATACCACGGTCGTTAACCAGGTTAGCTTTTATCACTTCGTAACCGGCGGCACCCAAAATCTCCGCAACAGAAAAGCCAAGCAAGTTGTTACGCACGTGCCCCAAATGTAGCGGCTTATTGGTATTGGGCGATGAATATTCAACCATCACCTTTTTGCCATTCGGCTCGCTAACCGCAAATTTATCGGACGAAATTTCGGTGTACAATTGATTAATCCAATAGCTGTCGGCTAAAGAAATATTCAAAAATCCTTTTATCACATTAAAACCGGAAACATCCGGCAGTTCGTTTTGCAGAAACGTGCCAATATCGGTACCGGTTTGCTCCGGCGATTTTTTTGAGAACCGGGTAAAAGGGAATGTAACTATGGTAACCTGCCCCTCAAATTCCCTACGTGTTTCCTGCACGTTAATATCGGTGGCGGCAATGTCGGTATTATATAAATGCTTAACAGCTTTAACGGTAGCTTCGGTAATAAAATTCATCGCGCAAAATTAAGCAAATTGCCCGTACCGAAAGCATTAAATTTAGGCAGGCCTGACACCTGTTTTATTTACATAGCAGCCAGCTTTTTCTTTTTCCACTTAACAAAAGCAAGTATATCAGTTAACTCTATCAAGCCGTTATCTTCGGGTTTACCGTCTGGCATTGGTTTCACATCAACGTAGTTTATGTCAAGTGCCAATGTCTTTTCGCCTAAGACCGTATCAAGCACTTTAAAAACCGCTGCTGTTAGCCAATCACTGTCTTTCACCAATTCGTAATTGGGTAGGCATATTCTTAATCCTATCGATTTTGGTTTATTTTTGTTATCCAAAGGCAGAAACCACATTTCAGAAGGCCTAAGCTCAACGTCTTCAAAAACGCAGACATAATCTAAATCACCAGGTTGCATAAAAGCGATAAACGACCAACCCTCAAGTTCGGGCGCTTCCTTAATTAGTTCTTCTACAGCGTCGAAATAATCTGTTTTGCCTTCCGCGGTTATAGTAAGCTCTTGTCGTCCGCCATACTCTCCGCCGATATTAAAATACAATTTATCGCAATATGTATGCAGGTTATCTAGCAATTCATCAAGTATTTTCTCTTTTTCATCTTCCTCTAAGGACGGATTATTAATATCCGCAAGGCTTTTACTATTTGCTTTAAACCAATTCCAGAACCTTGTTGTTGACTGTGACATCTTTATGCGTTTTTCAAAAATAGTAAGTTGTCAGTTGAAATTGATGACCTGCTCTATATTTTATACAATCAATTACTTTCTGACTAATTTCTAATAGATTTGCTTCACAAGTACCATTTATGACCCTTAGTAATAGTAATTTTAAATTAGATGTAACATCCGAAATTGGAAACCTGCGTGCCCTGTTAATTCATAGTCCGGATAACGGACTGGGTAAAGTGGTGCCTTCAAAAGCACAGGATTGGCTTTTTGAAGACATTGTGCACCTGGACACTATGCGCAAAAACGAATACGACTACTACGTTAAGCTGCTGATGTATTTCCTGGACCCATCCAAAATAAAGGGCAGGCTTGCAGAGATAGATGCGGACGAAAATAACCGCTCATTTTACAAACCCGACGATAAGAACTTTCACGCATCTGCCAAAGTAATCGAGATCCAAACTCTGCTGGAAGACATTCTTCACGAACCCGATATCCGCAAAAAACTGGTTGCGTCTGTTTGTGCCATTGAGGGCTGCAGCTATAATTTACAAACACAGCTGATAACTACTGAACCGTCTGAACTTGCAAAGATCATCATATCGGGCTCGCTGAATAAGGATGAGATGATATTTGCGCCAATCCCTAACCTGATATTCAGCCGGGATATTGGCGTAGCCGTGAATAATTATATGCTGCTGAACAAGCCGGCTAAGAAAGCCCGCGCCCGTGAAACGCTGTTGGCGAGGTACATATTTTTCAACCATGAGTTGTTTGCTGCTTATCGCAACAACATTTTAGAGATACCGGAAACTGTTCAGCATTTTTTACGCCCCGGTGAGGACGGCGACCAAAAAACCACTCTGGAAGGCGGTGACGTGATGATGGTTAGTCCGCAGCATTTGCTGATTGGCTGCAGTGAACGTACATCAGCCAGCGGCGCTAATGAGGCCATAAAACTGCTGTTTAAACATGATGTGGTAAAGAAGGTAACCATTGTAAAAATCCCGCATAAGCGGGATTATATGCATATCGATACTATTTTCACGCAGGTGAAACGTAATATGTGGGTATTATTGAAGTCTTTGTCGATAACGGACAGCCCGGATGATCTGGATGATCCGCTTACCTGGTTTAGCGGTAAAAAATCAAAAGATAAGGTGGAAATTGTACAATTCAGGAAGGACAAAAAGCCGAAGACTTTCCAGACTATTGAAGACCTGCTGCGCAACATCAGCGAAAAAGACCTCGAATGCGAAGAAGGCAGCACTGAATTTGTTTATTCCGGCGGCGATGTTTTTCCCTATAACTCGCGTGAGCAATGGACAGATTCCTGTAACCTGTTGGCAGTAAAAGAAGGCGTAGTACTGGGCTATGACCGAAACGACCATACCGTAGACGCCTTCAGGCAAAAAGGTTTCGACATTATAAAAGTTGCCGACCTGCTCAAACAATTCGAGAGCGGCGAGCGTAATCCTGAAAGCATGAAAGATACCCTGATACTGATGCCATCAGCAGAGCTTTCACGCGCCCGCGGCGGCTTCCATTGTATGAGTATGCCGTTACAGCGGGACGCTTTATAGTTCATGGTTGATGGTTCATAGTTCATGGCAGCTGCGGTTGAGAGCCGTTCATAGTTCATAGCAGCTGCACGTGAACACAAACTATATCAGCTGAACGTATCATTCGGGCTATGAACCATTACCTGCAAACAACTTCGGCTATGAACCATCAACTATGAACCAATAAACCAGTGAACAAATGAACCAATCCACCTCCCACATATTAATGATTCGCCCGGTGAGTTTCGGCTTTAATGAGGAAACCGCCGGTAGCAATGCTTTCCAGGACAGGAATGCGGCCAAGGACGATGTAAACGAAAAAGCACAGCAGGAATTTGACCGGATGGTGAATACGCTTTGCGCTAACGGTGTTGATGTAACTGTTATTGACGATACACCGGAGCCTTATACCCCTGACTCTATTTTTCCGAATAACTGGGTGTCATTTCATGATGATGGAGGCGTATTCCTCTACCCTATGCAGGCTGAAAACCGCAGACTGGAGCGCCGGGAGGATATCATAGCCCGGATAGAAGATGACTTTGCCGTAAAGCATATCATCGATTTAAGTCGCTTTGAGGTAGAGGATAAATTTCTGGAAGGTACCGGCAGCATGGTGCTCGACAGGATGAACAAAATCGCTTATGCCTGCCTCTCTCCCCGTACTGACAGAGAGGTGTTAGATTTATTTTGCGAACAGGCTGGCTACACTGCCGTAAGCTTTGATGCAGTTGATGAAAAAGGAAAGGCCATTTACCATACCAACGTACTGATGTGCGTAGGCAGCAAATTTGCGGTAATTTGTTTAGACAGCATACCGAACCCGCATGAAAAGGTTGTGGTTAAAGAGTCGCTTCAATCAACCCAAAAGAAAATTATCGATATCAGCTTTGCCCAGATGAACCGTTTTGCCGGGAATATGCTGGAAGTAAAAAATGCCGTTGGGGAAACGTTGATTGTGATGTCGCGAAACGCATTTGATGCTTTAGATGAGGAGCAAAAAAGCACGCTTGAAAAGTATGGCAAACTGGTTTATTCGGATATCAATACAATTGAAACCAACGGAGGCGGCAGTGCAAGGTGCATGATGGCGGAGGTGCATTTGCCTGTAGCGAAGTAAATTTTTTGTCATTCTGAACGATAGTGAAGAATCTTATGTGCCTGACAGGTGGACGTGCGATAGGTTGCGGTTTACCTGTCCTGCGTGAATATCGCTTTGTAAAGATTCTTCACTATCGTTCAGAATGACAAAATTTATTATGCGGGTTCCGGCAACTCAACTTTAATTTTATACTCCTTCACCTTTATCGACGTCGCTACCTTCATAGGCATTTCAATCATCATGTTTTTCCATGGTGTATGCGGTAAAATCTTCCATATCTGGCGGCTCATCCATAGTTTAAAACGGGTAGTGGGCACAAACCACTCGGCGCCTTCGGCCATCTTTTGAGCAGCGGCTACAAAGGGGCGCATGTTTTGTTCGTACCGGGCAAAGGCGCGGGCATAATTGCCATCGGCTTCCATCAGTTCCCCGGCCAAAATATAAGCGCCGGTAACCGCCATACTGGTACCCATGCCCGACATAGGCGAAGCGCAGTATCCGGCATCGCCCAGCAAGGCAATACGCCCGTTCGACCAACGGTCCATGCGTATCTGGCTTACCGAGTCAAAATAAAAATCATCGGCATCTTCCATGTGTTGCAGCATGGTAGGTATTTGCCATGGCTCGCCGGCAAACTTGTTGCGGATGATTTGTTTTTGTGCGGCAATGTCGCGGTAGTTATAGTCGAACTTAGGCGAAGCGAAATAAAAGCTCGATTGCGATTTGGTATCCTTTTTCGCGCTGAACACACCTGCGCGCTTACCCAGGCTTCCATAATAAAGACCTGCCATATCTTTTAAATTCATAAAATTCGGCGAAGTAAAAATGGCGAAATAGATGCCCAGGTGATGCAGAAACCGCTCTTCGTCGCCAAAAGCCAGGGCACGCACGTTGGAGTGCAAGCCATCAGCGCCTATAACCAAGTCGAAAGTACGCGGCGCATTGCGGGCAAAGCTAACGTCCACGCCATTGGCTGTTTGCTGCATGCCGGTGATCGAGTCATCAAAAATATATTCGGTGTCGTCTTTTGTAGCGTTGTAAAAAACATTCGCCAAATCGCCGCGCAGAATTTCCAACTCACCGCTGGTAAAGCCATCGGGCATGGCGGCCAGTTTCTTATTGTTCTTATCTACTATGGTGATCTTGCCGGCGCGGGTTTCAAACTTTTTGATTTCTTTTACGATGTCCATCTTTTGCAGCACATCCATCGCCACACCTCGAAAATCTACCGCGTAGCCGCCCGCCCTGATTCCCGGCGCGCGTTCTACAATTGTCGCCTTAAAGCCGTATTTATTGAGCCAGAACGCCAGCGCAGGCCCCGCCACACTCGCCCCGGATATTAATATAGTTTTGGTTTCCATAATGTCGGATTAAAGCGACAAAACTATGTCCTGCGGCATGTGCAGACAATCCAATTCCGGTGAAAGGCGGGGTTTAATCGGTGAAGGGAATGGATGAGGCGATAAGTATGTTTGACATTTAACCACGGATACGGAGGGCGCACAGAGAACACAGGAGAAAAAGTATCGAAGATGTTTACTGATTACGCAGATGTATTGGTTTTTATTAAATAAATTATCATACAATCATCTGCGTAATCAGCGTCATCTGCTTTCATCTGCGATTTAAAACGCTGCGCCTCCTCTATCTCTCCGCAGTTAATACCAAATAATGAATTTCTTAACAAAAACTTAATCATCTATTTTACATTCCTACTATAAAAATTCTGCTAACAAATAGCACATTATTCCGTTTAAAATATACATTTGCCAAAATTTTTTATAGCATGCAGAGTTACGAGGAATTTCTTGACCTGAGCGTAGGCTTCCCACAGGACGGTTTTGAGATAATTGAGGATGAACTTTATTTTCACGACCTCAATTTAATGGAGATGATTGAAACGTATGGTACGCCGCTGCGTTTCACCTACCTGCCTATGATATCCAAAAAGATTCAGCAGGCTAAGCTGTTGTTTCAGCAGGCTATCATTAAAAACAATTACCGCGGTACTTATAAATATTGCTATTGCACCAAAAGCTCGCACTTTAAGCATATTGTTGAGGAAGCGCTTAAAAACGAAATTCACCTGGAAACGTCTTCGGCCTTTGATATGCCGATGATTGATGCCCTGGAGAAAAAGGGGGCGGTAAGCAAAGACATTACCGTTATCTGTAACGGCTTTAAAACCTTCCAGTACAAAACTTACCTGATCGACATGCTGCATGATGGCTTTAAAAACATCATACCGGTGCTGGATAATAAGGAAGAGTTTAACATCTACGATGATGAGATAGAGATGGACACCCCATGCAACCTCGGTATCCGTATAGCGGCAGAGGAGCAACCCGACTCGCAGTTTTATACGTCACGGTTGGGTGTCCGCATGGAGGATATTATTGATTTCTATCATAACAAGATAGAAAACAACCCAAACTTCAGGGTAAAGCTGCTGCATTTCTTTATCAACTCAGGCATATCAGATACGCCTTATTACTGGAATGAGCTGGAGAAATATGTTACCCTGTATTGCAAATTCAAAAAGATAAACCCGCACCTGGATACGCTTGATATTGGCGGCGGCATGCCTTTTAAAGATTCGCTGGTATTCGATTTTGATTATGAGTATATGATAAACGAGATCGTAAGCCGTATCAAAGAAATTTGCGCCGAGCACGACACGGTTGAACCAGACATTATCACCGAATTCGGCAAATATACTGTTGCCGAAGCATCCGGCATCTTATACAAAGTATTGGGCCGCAAACAGCAAAACGACCGCGAACGCTGGTTGATGCTGGACGGCTCGTTTATCACTAATTTGCCTGACGTTTGGGCATTGAACCAGAAATACGTATTACTACCCATAAATAACTGGGATAGCGAATACGAGCGTGTAAACCTTGGCGGCATTACCTGCGATGGCCAGGACTATTACAACCAGGAAGCGCACATGAACAGCGTGTTTATGCCTAAAACCCGCAAGGTGCAATACCTGGGCTTTTTTAATACCGGCGCTTACCAGGAAGTATTGAGCGGCTACGGCGGCATACACCATTGCCTGCTGCCATCGCCTAAGCATGTTATTATCCGCCGCAACCGTGATGAGACATTTAATTTCGAGGTGTTCGGCGAAGAGCAAAATAGTAAACAGGTGCTGAAGATATTAGGTTACACTACATAGTCCCTTAAAACTTCGTAAGTTTGACGAATGAATATAGGCGCATAATTTGCGCCTTTTTAATTTTGCATTGTGAAACACATTCCGCTGCATAAAATACGCGAACGGGTAAATACCGGGCTGGAGATCCGCTACTATGCCGACGACGATAAGATACGCCGCGATGGCGACATCCTGGGTATACACCGCGACGACCATTACATTTTTTTTGTGGTAGAAACAGGGGGTGGCGAAATACTTGTTGATTTTAATAACATACAACTGCCCGCTCAGTCGGTATATTACATGCTGCCCGGGCAGGTGCATCATCGTGTGCGCACCAACGGCGCGCACGGTTGGTTCCTTGCAGTTGATTCGGCGTTGATACAGAAGGAATACCGTGACATTTTTGAAGACCAACTGCTGCTGCAACAACCGTATGACCTGGGTGACGCCCGCCTGGAGGAATGTAACAAGGTGCTGCGCCTGCTGAATGATGCTTGCAATAGCAACAGCGAAGGGCCTTTTCATCTGCCGATGCTTTACTCTTTACTGAATTACTTTTTAGGCATAGCCGCCACTTGCTATCATAAAAACACCGCGCAGCAAAAATGCAGCTCGAGGATAAACCAGATAGCGCATGATTTTAAAAAGCTGCTACCCGACAATTATAAAACCGAGAAAAGCCCTTCGGCCTATGCGGCCATGCTTAATATATCAGGCTCCTACCTAAACGAAGCCGTAAGCGCGGTCACCGGGCTGCCGGTTTCCTACTGGATAATTCACGAAATTATGCTGGAAGCCAAGCGACTTTTGTATTATACCCAGTTAACGGTAAAGGAAATTGCCCATCAATTAGGCTATGATGACCATACCTATTTTTCGCGCTTGTTTAAAAACACCGAAGGTATAACTCCGCTGGCGTTTCGCGAAAGTTACCGCAAATAGTCCAATACCTGCCCTGTTCTATCTATTTTAATCAGTGTTGTTTTGCAGTTTCTTTGTAACATCAAAATGACACTAAACATGAACACACATATACTTAACCGTTTAAAGAAAAAAGCATCCGGAATTATCGAAAACCGGGTTTTGAAGAGGGCGGTGGTATTGGAGGCCCGCAAATGGCCATCGGCAGCGATGGTTGAGATCGACCTGCATTTACCCCAAACCACCATGGACGACTGGAACGAAGTAAACTATATTAAATGCAAAGTAGCCGACCTCACTTACCGCGATTACACCCCATCCGGTTGGGACGCCGAAACCCAAACCTGCACACTTTATATCGATATTAACCATAAGGGACCAGGAAGTTCGTGGGCTAATAGTCTTGACAAAGGTGACGAAGTAGGTTATATCGGCATTAAATCGACACAGCAAACGCCGGTGAATACCTCTGCTGTAATATGTTTGGGCGATGAAAGCAGCCTGGGCCATTTATTGGCCATGCAGCAACTGGCCGTGCCTGCGACGCGCTTTTCGGGAGCGGTATTGATGGGTGATGAACATAACCGTACCTTATTCAACGAATATTTCCGGACGCCGCTACAGCCCGTTTTACGCGCCGATGTGCATGGTCATCATTCATTAACCGAATGGCTTTTGCAGCAAACTTATCATTTAGAAAACACCATCTTTTATCTCACCGGAAACAATACGATGGTGGGACAACTACGAAAGATCCTTCGAAGCCAGGGATATAATTCAAGCCAGGTAATGGCACAGGGATTTTGGTCGTAATCAGGCCTTTGAAACTTTCAGCTCACCGAACATTTCCTTTTGGGTAGCTTTTGGCTCTTCGGCTTTCGTTACCGGAGGGGCAAGCGTGTCTTCGGCAACAGGTATTTGCTCATCAAGTTTGGCCGAAATATTTTTTATGGCATCGTCCATATATTGCGCGGAGGCGAGCAGGTGGTCTTCAAAAAGTTTGTATTCTTTTACCCGGTCATCACTGTTTTTTATTACATCTATGATGCCCATGATATTTGAGAGATGTTTCCGGACCTCGTGCGAGTTGATAAAGGCCAGCTCTTCTTTCTGGGTGGTGTACAGCAGCTTTTCGTAATGCCGTTTCTGCTTTGCACTACGGTAAAACACTGCTATCAGTATAATTACAAACAATGCTACTACTACCACAAATGTCAACCATATCCGTTCCTTCTTATAGGCTTCATCTTTTTGGAGATAACTTCCTTCTATCTCGTCAATTTTAATTTGAGATGAAATGTTGCCAACCTGGGTAAGCCGGTTAATTATATCCTCTGCCTGCTCCAGCGACAGTTTGAAATTTGCTGCTGCCAGGTTGTGATCTCCCCTGCCCTGTGCAATCTGCCCAAGCACTTTATACAAGTGATATTTTATTTCAGGGTGATTTACTTCAAGGGGCTGTTCCAGCAACTCTTTTATAATTGTTATGGCTGAGTCAGGCTGGCCGCCGTTGTAATAAGCATCGGCCAGGTTTTGCTGATCCTGGTCAATGTATTTATATAGGCTATCCTGCTGCAGGCTTTTAATCCGCGTTATGGCACGTTTAAAATCGTATTTAAGAATATCCAGGTAATATTCGGTGCGTTTTTGATAAGTATATAATTTGTAGATATTCCCCTTAATTGCCATTAGCTTATCATGATAATGCTTTAGGGAATCAGGCTTATTCATCCTGAAGAAATTTTCGGCTTTATTATAATAGATAATCTTATTGATGTGGTCATCGCTTGGACTATATTTATTAACTAGCTCTTCTGCCTGGTTCAAATAAAAAAGTGACTGGCTGTAAAAGTTATTTTTATAATAAACGTCAGACATATTTACGTCCAGTTGCATCTGCAGGTGTGGGTCTTTAAGCTTCAATGCCTCCTTTTTCGAAAGCCCGTAGCTGGTAACTGCATCTATCGCATTACCCTCATCTGTTTGTATAAATGCAAGGTGGCTTAAAAATGAGTACATCAGGTAATGATCTCCGTTGTACCCTGCATGCTTTATAGCTTTTATCATAGCAGCTTCTGCATCGTCCATATGGGTTAAACGGCGCTGATAAAGGCTTTCAGTAAAATACTCAAAGGCCATCCGGTTTTCCACATGCAGCTGCGCAAACAATTTATTTAGCGACTCTTTAATGGCTAACAAACCAGGTTCAGGCGAATCCTGCAAGCAGGCTTTTATATAATTTATTATCTTCTTTTCGCGGTCAACCTGGTTTTCAATCTTGAGGATGGCTTGAAGCTTATCGGGGTCGACAACGGGAGCGGCTTTAGCCTTTAAGGTAAAGCAGGCAAAAAATATCACGGCGTATAGCAGCTTATTTAACATTCCCCCGGTCTTAGTTCAACTCCTGCGTTAATCACCAAGCACCCGGAGTTTTCAAGGCGTAGGTTACCGGACATTATTTTATAAGGCGCCGGCAGATTAGTTTTTCGCAGTAAATAATTAGCTTTTATACTGATACTACGGCAAAAATGTTACAAAAGGTTGCGTGATTTTTGTCGAAACCAGAAAAAATTTTAATTAGATAGACAATTATTCCGAAAAAGAGAATAAACCAAGCGGTAAAATGTATAAAAAACGGAGAGCAACCTTACCAGAACCTACGAGTCGAATTTTTCGAGCTGTTTCAACAACGTCTCAAAATCTTTAGGGTATGGCGCGTGTATGGTAACTTCCTTGCCATCCAGCAATTTAAAGGTTACTTCGTAGGCATGCAGGGCAAAGCGTTTCATAATTGGCTGCTCTTCCTGGTCTTTGCCAAGATGATATTTGCGTTTTATTTTCGAAAGATATACGGGCAGGCCTTTGTACATTTCATCACCAGCTATGGATGCGCGCTGGGTGGCCAGGTGTATACGTATCTGGTGCATGCGGCCGGTTACCGGGCGGCACTCCACCAATGTATAATGTTTAAAGTATTTTAATGATTGGAACCAGGTCTCAGCACGCTTGCCCTCCTGCCTGCTAATGGTTACATTGCCTTTACCAACGTTAAGTATCGGCAGATCTATAAACAGGTTTTCAAACACGTGTGTGCCGTCTATAATAGCGTGGTAAACTTTTTTTACCTGCCGTTTTTCAAACTGCATGGAGACAGAGCGGTAAGCTTCAGGATTTTTTGCTATTATCAGCGCGCCTGAAGTCTCTTTATCCAGGCGGTGACATATCTGTGCATCGTCTGAATATTGTTTAGCCAAACGCAGCATATTGATTTCGCCGCCTTCCCGCTCATCCAGCGAACTTATAAACGGTGGTTTGTTAACCACTATTATATCATCATCCTCAAACAAAATCAGGTCGGCAAATTTCGGCACTTTCATAGCTGGCAAAAATACGGTTATATTTTAAGTTTATGGCCGTCCCATTGACCATTATACTATACAAAAACCGCGGCAAACATTATTTAGCACTCAAATTATTCGTATGATAGCTGTAAAAATCGGTTGGAATAGAATTTGTTTAATCAAGATTACAAAACATCTAACCATAAAAACAAAATGAGCACAAATTCAACCAAGCCTGAAGAAAAGGGATTTTTCGAGAAGGTTGCAGATGCAATTGAGAGCCTTTGGGACGGAACCAAAGACACAGCCGAAGACATAAAAGACGCAGCCGAAGACCAGTTTGAAAACATAAAAGAAGCGGTGACTGCTAAAAAGCCGGCCGTAAAACGTAAAGTTACGGCTGTTAAACGCACCGTTGCCAATAAAGCAGCAGATGCCACCACGCAGGTCAAAGCCGCTGCGGCAAAAGTTAAGGAAGCTACCGATAAAAAAGTTAAAACAGTGAAGGCAAAAGCTGCCGACGACACTGCAAAAGCTAAAAAAGCAATTGCCGAGGTAAAAGCAACAGCCGAAAAAAAGGTTAAAACCATAACTGCCAAAGCACAGGCCGAAACAGCCGTCGCAAAAAAAGCAGTAGCCGCAAAAACTACCAAAGCAAAAACTACCACCACAAAGAAAAAAGCGGCAGCAGCACATTAAAGGTGATAACTATTGATTTGCACGATTTGCAAAACGAAATCACCCAAAACAAAACAGGCCTGGCAAAATTGCCGGCCTGTTTTGTTTTATTTAGTATTAATCAGGGTTGATTACGCTTCGAATTTATAGCCTACGCCTTTTACAGTAGCTACGCAATCATCGCCAAGTTTTTCGCGGAGCTTGCGGATGTGTACATCGATAGTACGGTTGGTTACTACTACCGAGTCTTCCCAGATGTTTTTCAGGATAACTTCGCGGGTGTAAACTTTGCCAGGTTTTGAGGCCAGCAGATAAAGCAGTTCAAATTCCTTTTTGGCTAAAACCACTTTGTTACCTCTTTGAAATACAAGATAAGCTTCACGGTCAATCACCAAATCGCCAATTTCCAGCTTGTTATCAGTAACGTCCTCTGCGGGTGCGTTACGGCGCAGTATAGCGTTGATGCGGCTAACCAAAGCGCGTGGCTTTATCGGCTTGGCGATATAGTCGTCGGCGCCAACGTTAAAGCCGGCAATTTCAGAATACTCCTCGCTGCGGGCTGTTAAAAAAACCATAAACGTATTTTTAAACTCGGGCATAGTGCGCATAATACGGCAGGCTTCTATACCATCCATCTTCGGCATCATAATATCGAGCACTATCAGATCCGGTAGTGAACGTTTTGCTTCGGCAACAGCTTCCTGCCCGTTACGGGCCAGGAATACCTGGTAGCCCTCTTTTTTCAGGTTATATTCAATAAGCTCAAGGATATCCGGCTCATCGTCAACTATCAAAATTTTTTGTTTGGTAGAACTACTCATGCAGGTTAATTTTTTGCGTAAAAGTAGGTGCTCTATTGAAGATTCCGGTTAAAGTTACATTAAGAAATTGTTAAATGTTACTTTATTTTAACGATTTGTTGAGATTTATTAAATGTTTTATTCAAAAATTCTTCAAGGTCGGTGCCTCTTATATTCTTTGCTACGATAACACCATCCGGATTAATGATAAAGTTTGAAGGTATACCTTCCACATGGTAAAGCCTTTCAGTGGGCCCTTCAAAGTTCTTTAAATCAGAGCCATGGCTCCAAACCAGCTTATCAGCATTGATAGCCTGCTGCCATTTAGCCTTATCCTGGTCGAGCGAAATACCGAGTATATTTAAGCCCAGCGGATGGAATTTAGCATATTGCTTCACCACGTTGGGATTTTCTTGGCGGCAGGGTACACACCATGACGCCCAGAAATCGAGCATAACGTATTTGCCTTTAAAGTCAGATAACTTTATTTCTTTACCGTCGATGCCCGCAATGCTAAAGTCAGGTGCTTTATGGCCAATTGATACCGGCACCAGTTTGTCCACTTGCTTGATGTAGTTCTGAACAGCCACATTGTCAGTAAAGTTGCCGCGAATTTTATTCACATACGCTATAACTTCCTGTTCGTATTGGGTTGGGTCTTCCAGCATCGCAATAGCATAAAAACCAGCAACAGAACTGGTGTTATCGTTAGCGAATTTGATACTGGCCTGCGCAAGGTCAGTCATATTTTTCTGGTACCTCGGTCTGTAAATATTCACCAACGAGTCTGTCGATTTACCGAGTTTTTGCGCCACGCTATCGTACTCTTCAGCAAGCTTGGTGCGCTGCATAATGAACGCATTTCTTACCTTATCAAACTCTTTAATCTTTTCAGTTTCAGGAGAGCCCTTCGCTTCATAGTCCCCATGTTTGTCGGCAAGGTCAGCGCTGAATTCTATTTCATCTCCATTTTTCCCGATTACATCAAAGATAGAGTTACCAATACGCAGCATAAATAAGCTGGCGTACGGCGCCGGATGCTTAAAAACAAATTTACCCTGCTCGTTAAGATTTGCCGAATCCACAACGGCAACCTGGCTGCTGTCTACAGCCATCAGCACCACTTTTTTCTGATTGCCGGGGTGCAGTACAGTACCTTTAATAACCAAAGCCGTTTTGTCTTTACATGAGCTAAACATGAATACAGCCGCTGCAATGACACTTAATAATGCGAAGTTCTTTTTCATCTTTATTTAGATCTGAGATGTGAGATATTAGATTTGCTTTATTTCTTTTTCAAATCCATACGTGCAATTTCACACATCGGTTGGTTTTATTTCTTTTAAATTCCAGATATGACATAATCCCGACAGGAAATTTCAAGTCTACCTGCCTTCCAGCTCCTTTATCAGCAATTGATTAGTTTTCTGCGGATCGATTTTGCCTTTCGAGCTTTTCATAATTTCACCCATAAACAAACCCAAAACGCCTTTTTTTCCTTTACGGTATTCGGTAACCTTATCCGGGAATTTAGCCAGTGCGTCCTTTATAAAACGGTCGACATCATTACCATCGGCGCTGATCAACAAATTCATTTCCGTAGCGATAGTCTCAGCAGTTTTACCCGGGTTTTTCACCAGTTCAGGAAATAATTTCTGCGCCGCCACCGAATTATTAACCTTCCCTGAATCAACTAAAGCAATCAGTCCTGACAGCGTTTCCGGCTTCAACGGAAACTCGGCAATGCTCAAACCGTTATCGTTCAGGTATGATTTTACCTGCCCCATCAGCCAGTTAGCCGCGGCTTTGTAATTGGTAGAACTTACTATAAGCGCTTCGAAGTATTGAGCCATGTCGCGCTCAGCAGTTATCACACCGGCATCGTATTCCGAAAGGCTAAGCTCCGTTACGTACCTGTTATACAATACGCCAGGCAATACCGGCATATCGCATTGTATTTTGGCGATGTAATCTTTGGTTAATGCAAGTGGTGTTAAGTCCGGCTCGGGGAAATAACGGTAATCGTTCGCCATTTCTTTAGAACGCAGTACCGATGTTTCGCCGGTATCTGCATCAAAGTTTAATGTATTTTGGTCAATATGGCCGCCGGCTTCTATAACGTTTACCTGGCGCTCAAACTCATGTTCAATAGCCCGTTGCACGTTACGAATAGAGTTGAGGTTTTTCACCTCGCAACGGTTACCATAAGCGGTTTGCCCTTTTAGCCTTACCGATATGTTAGCATCGCAGCGCAGGCTGCCTTCTTCCATATTGCCATCGCATACCTCAATGTAGCGCACCAACTTACGTATCTCCGTTAAAAACTGACCCGCTTCTTCAGCACTGCGAAGATCCGGCTCTGTTACTATCTCCAATAACGGCACCCCTGCCCTGTTCAGGTCGATTAAAGAATCGGCATGATGCTGGTCGTGCATGCTTTTGCCGGCATCCTCTTCCATGTGGATGTGGTGAATGGCGATATTTTTTGTGGCTCCGTCGGCTAACCTAACCGCGATAAAACCACCCAGGCATATCGGTTGCTGGTCCTGCGTTATCTGGTAACCCTTGGGCAAATCGGCGTAGAAATAATTTTTACGGGCAAACGTATTGTTTAAGTTGATGGTGCAATTGCAGGCCAGCCCCATCTTTACGGCATATTCCACAGCCCTTTTGTTCAGCCTCGGCAAAGTGCCGGGATGTCCCAAAGAAATCGCGCTGATATGCTCATTCGGAGCAGCGCCAAAAGCGGCAGAATCGGAAGAAAATACTTTACTTAAAGTAGATAATTGTGCGTGAACCTCTAACCCTACAACTAACTCATACTTGTCGCCTGGTCCGGCTTTAAAACTTGTCATAAACGGTAATGCGGCAATGTCTTAGTCCGTAAAAAGTTCAAATATAAAGTTATTAAGCATAATGCGATAATAATTTGCTGCCTTTTAGGGGGGAAATTGGGGTTGGCGTTTTCAGAGACGCATATCCGTGCCTGGCGAACGCCGCAGTGGACACGGACACCACTAAACATTAAAAACAAAAGGGGAATTCCTAAACGGATTTCCCCTTTTGTTATATATTAACCTTGGTTTGGAATTAACCGCCCCACGCGGCAAAGCGTTCCATTTTTCTGCGTGAAGCACCTGAAACATATAAAACACACTGATTATGAGGTTTTTAATTTTTCCTGGCGATTTTAATTATTATAATTAACTGATGACCAGAATATTTCATTACAGAAATACCGATGTAAGTCATTGATAATCAATAAAAATATCAGTAAACTATTTTGAATTTGAGGAGATTTGACAACTCTTTAAGAGTTGTCAAATCTTTCAGTCTATCCTACAAAACTCCTCGCCTTTTCCAGCGCCTTATCCAATCCGCTAACATCACTTCCCCCTGCTGTAGCAAAAAACGGCTGACCACCGCCACCGCCTTTAATCTCTTTGGCGAGCTCGCGCACTATAGCGCCGGCATTCAGGTTTTTCTCTTTTACCAGGTTTTCGGCAATCATTACGGTTAATGATGGTTTGCCGTCGATATCCGCAGCCAGCACCAGGAATAGGTCGCTTACAATATCTTTCAATTGGTAAGCAAGGTTCTTGATAGCATCTGCGTTGGGCAGCTGCACTTTTTGGGCGATGAAGTTGATGCCGTTAATTTGCTCTGCTTTTTCAGCCAGCTCATTTTTTAATCCGGCAGATTTTTCAAGCACCGATTTTTCAATCTCCTTTTTAAGCTTTGAGTTTTCGTCAATCAGACCTTCAACGCTTTTGGCGATATCTTTCGGATTTTTCAGCAACTCGCGTAATTGGTGCACCAGCATATTTTGCTCGTTGATGAAAGTCTCGGCAGCTATACCGGTTATCGCCTCTATACGGCGTACACCGGCAGCCACAGCGCTTTCGCTTACTATTTTAAAATAGCCGATTTGCCCGGTAGCCTTAACGTGCGTACCGCCGCAAAGTTCCTTGCTAAACTCGTCGTCAAATGTAATTACACGCACATATTCGCCATATTTTTCGCCAAACAAAGCTGTAACACCGCTGGTGATGGCCTCGGCATATAATACGCTTCGCTCCTCTTTCAGCGGGATGTTCTCACGTACTTTTTGGTTTACCATCGCTTCTATCTGCGCAATTTCCTCGTCGGTTACTTTGGCAAAATGCGAGAAGTCAAAACGCAGGTAATCGGCATTTACCAATGAACCTTTCTGGTTTACGTGCGTGCCTAATATTTGCTTCATAGCAGCATGCAGCAGGTGCGTGGCGCTGTGGTTATTGTTAGTACTGCTCCGCAAAGCCGGGTCGACGATGGCAGTTAATGCATCATCAATGTCCTTCGGCAGGTTATCGGTAAAATGAACTATCAGTCCATTTTCTTTTTTGGTATCGGTTACATAAACAATCTCACCGTCTGGAAAAACCAGCTCGCCCCTGTCGCCTACCTGACCGCCGCTTTCAGCATAGAAAGGGGTCTTATCCAGCACTATTTGGTATTGCTCTTTACCTTTTGCTTTTACCTTACGATATTTAACTACGTGGGCAATGGTTTCTAATTCATCGTAGCCGGTAAATTGAACCGTATCATCATCTTTTAAAACAACCCAATCGCCAGTATCGATAGCAGTAGCAGCGCGGGAGCGGTCTTTTTGATAACTAAGGGCTAACTCAAAGCCAACAACGTCAACAGTCCAACCTTTTTCTCTCGCCATTAGCTCTGTTAAATCAATTGGGAAGCCGTAAGTATCAGACAACTCAAACGCAAAATCACCCCCAATGATTTTCCCCTTTAATTCATCATTATATTCATTATTGTCATTATAAATATTAGGTTCTGGATTGCCAAAAAAATCTAACTCAGTATTAATGTAAGCATTAAATCGAGTTATACCTTTTTCTAAGGTTCTTAAAAAGGATGTTTCCTCCTCCAACACCACTTTCTGCACAAAATCCTTCTGTTCGACTAAATTATCAAACACGCCTTTAAACTGCTCGGCCAGTAACGGCACCAATTGGTTTAAAAATGGCTCCTTAAATCCTAAGTATTGGTATGAATACCTAACAGCACGGCGTAATATCCTGCGTATCACATAACCTGCTTTATTGTTTGATGGCAGCTGTCCATCAGCAATAGCAAAGCTAATGGCACGGATATGGTCAGCAAGCACGCGCATGGCAACTGCTGTGTTCCAATCAACATCGCCTGGTTTGGCAGCACTGTTATAAGCTATGCCGCTTTTTTGTGCAATGAAATCAATCAGCGGAGTAAATACATCGGTATCATAGTTCGAGCTTTTACCCTGCAACACCCTCACCAAACGTTCAAAGCCCATACCTGTATCCACATGCTTAGCCGGCAATGGCTGCAGGCTGCCGTCTTTCAAACGGTTAAACTGCATGAATACGTTATTCCATATTTCTATTACCTGCGGATCATCCGCATTTACCAAACTAGCGCCGCTTACTTTTTCTCTTTCAGCATCCGGACGATTATCATAATGAACTTCAGAACACGGTCCGCAAGGCCCTGTCTCGCCCATCTCCCAGAAATTGTCCTTCTTGCTGCCCATCAGGATGCGGTCTTCCGGAACACATTGTTTCCAGAAGTCGAAAGCTTCCTGGTCCATTGGCAGGCCTTCCTTTTCATCACCGCCAAAAACGGTTACATACAAGCGGTCTTTCTGAATGCCATAAACGCCGGTCAGCAGTTCCCAACTCCATTCAATGGCCTCTTTCTTAAAGTAATCTCCAAAGCTCCAGTTGCCCAGCATCTCGAACATGGTGTGGTGATAGGTATCTATACCCACTTCTTCCAAATCGTTATGCTTACCCGACACGCGCAAACAACGCTGCGTATCCGCCACACGCTTAAACTTGGGTGCCTCCTCGCCCAAAAACAATGCTTTAAACTGGTTCATCCCCGCGTTGGTAAACATCAGCGTGGGGTCGTTTTTAATTACAATAGGTGCAGAGGGCACAATGGTATGTCCCTTCGATACAAAAAAATCAAGAAAAGCCTTACGGATTTCGGTAGCAGTCATGAGGCAAAGGTAAGGATTAGTCCGAAAGTCGGGAAGTCCGGAAGTCCGAAAGATTTTTTTTGGGATTTCACCGATTTGAGAATGATTCCACCGATTATTTCTTTGATTCTTACTGATTGTTTTGATTTCACAGATTTCGAATAACTGGCTTAAATCATTCTTATCAAACCAACCAAATCAGTGTAATGGGTGAAATCAAAAAATAATAATCGGTGAAATCCACAAAACAATATTAACGTAAAATTAAAATCTTTCTTTATTTGCCATTCTGGTACTTGCACACTTGTCAACTAAAGTATTACATTTGCACATGCCTTATAAAGAACGGGAAATCAGCAAGATGTACTACACCATGGGTGAGGTAGCTATCCTGTTTGATGTAAACCAATCGTTAATAAGGTTTTACGAGAAGGAATTTGATATCCTTCAGCCTAAAAAGAATAAGAAGGGCAATCGTTACTTCACGCCCGAGGATATCGAGAACCTCAAAATCATCTTCCACCTGATACGTGATAAGGGCTACACCCTCAACGGCGCCAAAGATTATCTGAAAAATAACATGGCCGACACCAAAGACAGCCATAGCGTTATCGCATCCTTAGAAAGCCTCAAGAAATTTTTGATCGAGGTGAGGGATCAGTTGTAAATAAAAGCTTAATTTTCACGAATTAAAACGAATTACCCGAAGCGCAGATATGTGAGTTCCTGCATCGTGTAGATCGTAAAAATCCTTTAATCGTGTCATGATAGCCAACCATAAAGGCGAAATACCTTTCCTTATCCTGTTGCTTCCATTTATAATGGGAATCGGCCTGGCAATTAACTTACCTCAGTTTGCGGATATAAATTGGCTAACGGCAGCATTTTTTGCGCTGACCATAATCTTTATCTCACTGAATATAGGCTATGCAAGGCTGAAGATTTATAAATCGCAGTGGATTGGCGGCGCATTGATAACCGCAATACTATTTCTGACGGGATACATACGCACCATTAACAATAACGAACTTAACAACGCGCGACATTTTTCGAAACAACCGGCCCAATTTCTCGCCGTTAAAATAGTGAGCGAACCTGTGCTTAGAAATGGACTATACCGATTCACAGTTGAAGCAGAAGCAGCTATAAATAACGGTAAAAAGTCGCCAGCGACAGGTAACTTATTACTCACGCTCAAAGACATCACACCGGATCTATTATATGGCGATAAACTGCTTATCCCCGCAAAATATACACCCGTAAATCCTCCATTTAACCCGGCCGAGTTTAATTACAAGCGCTACCTGGCCAATCAGAATATTTATTACCAGCAGTTTTTATACCCTGGCCAATACCAAAAACTGGCTTTCGATAAAGGCAATCAGCTCATCAGCTATTCTTTAAAATTACGGCAACGGTTTATCGAAAAGCTAAGGCTAAACATGCGCGATACCAATGCCATCGCCGTTGCTTCCACCCTCATATTAGGCTACAAGGCCGATCTAAGTAACGATGTTTTGCAGGCATATTCTAAAACGGGAACGGTGCATGTGCTGTCGGTCTCGGGGGCGCATGTGGCGGTTATTTATTTGTTATTGAACTTTGCGTTGGGCTTCTTAAACAGGTTCAGGTATGGCAAATTGCTAAAAGCGGTAATTATTATCACCCTGGTTTGGTATTATTCCATGCTCACCGGCTTTTCTCCGGCTGTATGCAGGGCAGCGGTCATGATTAGCATGGTGGTTATCGGTAAGGCGTACAGCAGGTATATCAATATGGTCAACATCCTGGCCATATCAGCTTTAGGGCTTTTGCTTTATAATCCGTTGTATATTGTCGATGTCGGTTTCCAGCTTTCTTATCTTGCAGTATTCGGATTAATCATCTTTCAGCCTGTCGTTCATAACTGGTTCAATGTCAAGAATAAAATGGTTGATAAATGGCTGTTGACGCCTGTCTCCGTGTCTGTTGCTGCCCAGGTAATCACTTTCCCGCTGAGCGCGTTTTATTTCCACCAGTTCCCGGTTTATTTTTTGGTGACCAACCTGTTCATCGTCATCCCAACTGAAATAATTATGTTCTCGGGGATAGCTTACTTGCTTTTACCGCAGATGCCCTTTGTGTCTAAGGCGCTAGCTTACGTGCTTGAACACACCATCCTGGTAATGACTAAATTTTTAACATGGGTGGAGCATTTGCCCCTCGCGTCAATCAGCAAGATATGGCTTACCACAGCTGAATACTTGTTACTGTATGCTGTTGTTGTGGGGCTGTTCTATTACCTGCATAATAAAAGAACCGCATTGTTAAGGCTAAGCCTGTTGTTTATGCTGTTTTTTTGCATAAGCATCGGTCTTAAAAGTATCGATATGCAACAACGCGACAATATTGCCTGGCTCAATATCAACAAACATAAGGCGATAATATTTAAACACGGGAAGTCCGCAGTTTTGCTGACCGATTTAAGGGATAGGGATAAAGCCTACAAATATTCCATACAACCCTATCTTGATAGCTGCCAGGTGAACAATTTACGATTGCTGTCTCCTGATAAAAATATCGGTTTGCCATGGATGGCAAAAAGCGGCGGTTTGATAGAATTTATGAATAAACGGGTATTTATTTTGAATTCCCCGCCTGCTGATGATGTGCGGGAAACCAGGGTAAACACAAACTTTATTTACATTACTACTAATCCAAAAGCCGGATTAGCAGTCATAAACAGGAATTTTGATTTTGACAGGATGATAATTGACGGCACTAACAGCGATGCATACATTAAACGGCTAACGACAGCTGCTGACAGTAATAAAACAAATTATAACATATTAAAACGTAACATTTCTCAAATCAGTGTATCTAAATAACACAATAATCAATAATATTTGCATATCAGTTAATAAAGCTCTAAATTGTATTAAAAATAACCCTAAAAAACATGAATATTAAATTTTTTAACGTTGCGCTGGGCATTGCGCTTACAGCAACCGTTTTAAGTGCAAGTGCTCAAAAAAGCTATACAAGCGGAACCATGACGGCTACAATGAGCAGCCCGCAGGGCGACATAGAAGCCAAAACCTATTTCACCGGCGATTCTGCCGCTACTGCTTTTGAGGCAGGTCCTGCAAAAATCAAAATATTAAAAGATAATAAGGACAGCTACTTTGCAGTTATTGTTGATGTATCGCAATTCAACGTAAAAAAGGCAGGTGTGGCTACGCCCGCTGAAATTGAAGAACTGATGGCGACCTTTCCTAAATTGACTTTTGCTCCGGGCACCGAGGCTAAACAGATATCCGGCTTTAATTGCACAAAGACGGTAGCGACCGATGCAAAAGGCGCTAAATATGATATCTGGGTAACCAAGGATTTCAGTTTACCAAAAGGCGTTATACCTGAATACTATGCCGGCGCAGGCGGCGTGCCCGTGCAATATACTTCATTTCAACAGGGCCAGACTATTGCGGTAACCTTAAAAAGCATTAGCGATGAGAAAGCCCCAGCCGGAACCTTCGCAATTGCCAAAGATTTTGACAAGATGACCCTTGGAGAACTTAAAGCCATGCAAGGCGGAGGTCAATAAGCTTTTTTCCATAAATTTAAATACGAAAAGCTACCTGTTTTTACGGGTGGCTTTTTTGTTGGGTATTCTGTTGTTTACGCCGGGTTGAAACCCGGCGCTACAATATTTATCGTGCCGATGGCACTGCAAGTTCATTAAATATCCGCTGGGCGCTTATTTCAAGCCGCGACCAGTTCTTCCGACAACGCGTTAATCCAATCATCAAACAACCGGCTTTCATATTCCACAGCAATCTTTGCGTGTTCCTCCCATTGTGGCGAAAATGTTTTAAGCTGGTTAATCATCTCTTCCAGGTGGCCCTCCTCCTCTAAAATAATCGACTTAACGTTTACTTTGCTGCCAGCGTCATCAAGCGCCTGTTGGTATACAGGGTAAAGCTCATCTGCGCGCACTTCAATGGCGTAGGTTACCAGCAGATAGGCAGCAAAACGCAACTCTGTACCGCTAAGTCTCAGGGCATATTTCAGGTACCTGCATACTTGTATATCTAATTGATTCAGGTAGTATTTGCTATAGGCAGGGGCCAGTAAAAAATCGCCGGCATAAGTTGGGCAGGTGTTATCAGCCACTTTTTCTATCTGCTTTTTCAGATAAAACGCATGGCGATGCTCTTCAGCGGCATGTTTAAGTATAATATACGTTACGGTAAGCGGGTCCTCGCTGGCCGATATCTTGCGCGCGCCGGTATTTTCCATCAACGAAAGCGTATTCAGCCATTTGGCGTGCAGTGCGTTATCGTTGATTATTAAGTTCAATATATCTTTAAGTTCCATTCTCTTTTTATTTTTTTGGATTTCACCGATTTTGAAAAGATTTCACCGATAATTTTTTATTTCTGGGATTACACCGATTGGAGAATGATTTCACCGATAATGATTTGATTTTTTTGATTAAATTGATTGCACTGATTTCAAAACCACATTTTAAATCACGCCTATCAAACCATGAAAAATCAGTGTAATCGGCGAAATCAAAAAAAAGAAATCGGTGAAATCATTCTCCAATCGGTGAAATCACAAAAAAAATTAAATATCCTCCAATGCTTGTGTTATCCTGTCGTAAACGTAGTTCAATTCGTCGTCAGTAATGCAATACGGGGGTAAAATATAAATAACGTTACCGAGGGGGCGCAATATTATGCCTGCGGCTAAAAAGTATTGATACAATTTATCTCTTAACGAACTGAAATACGAGGTATTGTCGCCGGTTTCCCACTCCATAGCCAGTATGGTACCGGTTTGCCGGGTGGTGTTTATTTTAGGGTGATGTTGTATTTTTTGCCGGAAAGCAGTGTGCATGCTATTTATCCTGTCGATATTTATCTGCGTGGATGGGTCGGTAAATAAATCCATGCTGGCTAAGGCGGCTGCGCAGGCTACAGGGTTGGCGGTAAAGGAGTGCCCGTGGAATAGTGTTTTTAGCTTATCATCAGATAAAAAAGCATTGTAAATCTGCGTGCTGCAGGTGGTAACACCAAGCGCCATAGTGCCGCCTGTTAACCCTTTCGAGAAGCACATGATGTCAGGCTGCTGGTTTACATGATAACAGGCAAAAGGCTTGCCAGTACGACCGAAGCCGGTAAACACCTCGTCATCAATCATCAAAACGCCTTCCTGCCGGCAATGGGCCATCAATTGCTCCAAATGCTGGGCTTCGTACATAATCATGCCGCCCGCACCCTGCACCAGTGGCTCGAAAATGAAGCAGGCCAGTTCAGATTTGAGCTGTGAGATATGAGATTTGAGACTTTCGATGTTATCTTTTGTTGGCAGATCGATAAACTCAACCTCAAATAACAGTGAATCAAAAGCGGCAGTAAATGCACTGCGACCGCTTACCGCCATGGCGCCAAATGTGTCGCCGTGATAGGCATTGTTAAAGGCCAGTATTTTGGTGCGCGCCTCTCCCCTATTGTGCCAGTATTGCAAACACATCTTTATGGCGACTTCAATAGCCGTCGAGCCATTGTCCGAATAGAAAACCTTTTGCTGATTATCCGGCAGCAGCTTTAACAATCTCTCGCCCAACTCAATAGCACCTTCATGGGTAAAACCCGCGAAAATAACGTGTTCCAGCTTATTGAGCTGTTCTGCTACTTTTTGGGCGATATAGGGATGCGCATGCCCGTGAATATTCACCCACCAGGATGATACCGCATCGATGTATTTCTTACCCTCCTCGTTAAACAAACAAGCACCTTCACCCCGCACTATCGGTATGGGCGGCAGGGCAGTTTGCATTTGTGTATAGGGATGCCATATTACTTTTAAATCACGCTCAACAAGGCTCATATCTTACTCAATAAAAGTTCCGCAACCTTTTTATCGGTTGGGAAAATAAAATCATCGGTGTTCAATTCATCCACCTTAACCCAGCGGAAGGCCTGCAAAACATCATCCTCGCCATCAAAATCAAAAACAACAGTCTTAATATTCAGATTTACCGGGTCGATATTTTTGACGATATAGTAAATGCTGATGATCTGCGAATCGTTAAAGGCTGATTTTACAAAAAAATCAGTCGTATAAAAATGGCTGATAACTTCTATGCCTAAGTTGCATTCTTCAATAAACTCGCGTTTTAATCCGTCTATCAGGCCTTCGCCCGGCTCTAGTCCGCCGCCGGGGAATTTCGTAAAACTAAAACCGTATTCCTGCTCATCGCTGATAAGCACCTGGTTATCGTCGTTTATTAAAATCCCGTAAACACGTACGTTAAATGGATACATTATTCAAAGTGTTTTTTATTGCGAATAATTTTATCCATCGTCCAAACAATATCCTCGGTTTTAGCCTCGCTGCGGATAGGGCAGTTAGGCATGCTGCAGTAGTGACAACACTCTGGTAAACAGGGGTCAGCATGAATAAACAGCTCGGTCGTAGTTACCTCGGTATTTATCAGCCGGTCGACCTTTTTTACTTCCTCGTGCACCCGGTTTAAATCAAAGTAGTTCGGCAGGGTCATGTGGCAGTCTATGTGCAGCTCGTTGCCGTACTTCTGTGCGCGAAAGTTGTGAATATCTATCCATTCAACCTGGCGTTTTTCATTCAAAACGGCCAGTATCTGGTTAACAATAGTAAAATCGGCTTCGTCCATCAACCCGGACACCGACCGGCGCACCAATCCATAACCGCTATATAAGATATATAAGGCCACCAGTATAGATAGCGCACTATCCAACCATAATATTTTCGTGAAATGTATCAGCAGCAAACCAACTACCAGGCCTATGCTGGTAAACATATCCGCAAGCAGATGCTTTCCGTCTGCTTCAATAGTTATAGACCGCAGCGATTTACCCTGCTTTATCATATAATACCCCAAACCGCCGTTAACGGCTCCGGTTATTCCGATAATGATAGCGCCCGTCACCAAATCGTGTACAGCTGCAGGGTAAAAAATGCCGTAAACTGATTTTATGATGATAATAATGGCCGCAATAGAGATAAGTGAGCCCTCAATAAAAACCGAGAAGAATTCAACCTTGCCATGTCCGTAGGGATGATTTTGATCGCGGGGCTGGGCGGCAAGATAAATACTAAAGAATGCAAAGGCGCTGGCTACTACGTTAACGATGCTTTCGGCAGCATCAGTAAGCACAAAGTTTGAAGCCGTTAAAATATAAGCCCCGAACTTCGCGAGCATTAGGACTATACCGGTAATTAGTGCTGTTAGTATTATCCTTTTATGCTGTCCCAAGTCGTATTATTTAGGTGCCAAAAGTAGGGATTTTATGTTTTAAACAGCGAATATGGGGGATATTTTAACCATAGGAGATACGGAGGAGCCGCGGAGAACACAGAGTTTTAAATAGATAGGATGTAATTTTATAATTGTTTCATAGACTTACTTTATCATCAGCGTCGTCAGATTAATCAGTTAACATCTGCGATTGTTTCTTTTCTCCGCGTCCTCTGTGCGTTCTCTGTATCTCTGTGGTTAAATCAACGCTATACATTTTTTTAATTAACAATTTCGTAAAAAAGAACATCTTATTGCTAATCTCATTTTATGAAACCTTCAATAATTATCTCATAAATTATATATCTCGTAAAATAGCGAACCCTTATTTGTAAAAATCAACACGATACATCAAATTCTTTTTAAATCTAATTACCTATCGCTTAGTAGTTTTTCTATATTTGCCGCGCAATAATAAATTAACCATGAGTACACTAAGTAACAGGATACAAAACCTGTCTGAATCAGCAACTATCAAGATGGCCAAAATGGGCCGCGAACTCGCCGCGAAAGGCGTTGATGTGATAAGCCTTAGCTTTGGCGAACCGGATTTTCATACCCCGGACCATATTAAGGAAGCTGCCAAGAAGGCGATGGATAATAATGATACTTATTATACCCCTGTAGCCGGTTATCCTGAACTGCGTAAAGCAGTTGTTGCTAAGTTGAAAAACGAAAACGGTTTGGATTATGATTTCAGCCAGGTAGTAGTTTCAACCGGCGCAAAACAAGCTATCGCCAACGCAGTGCTTTGTTTGGTAAACCCCGGCGAAGAGGTAATCATTCCTACTCCTTACTGGGTGTCATACTCAGAAGTTGTTAAACTGGCTGAAGGTGTAAGCGTGTTCATCGAAGCGCCTGTTGAGCAGGATTTCAAAATCACCCCTGCACAATTAGAAGCAGCCATCACCCCGAAAACCAAACTGTTTATGTTCTCGTCGCCATGTAACCCTACAGGCAGCGTGTACAGCAAAGATGAGCTGGAAGGCCTTGCCAAAGTTTTTGAAAAATATCCGCACATCTATATACTGTCTGACGAGATATACGAGCACATCAACTTTGTAGACAAACACGAGTCTATCGCACAGTTCGATTATATAAAAGACCGCGTAGTTATCATCAACGGCTGGTCGAAAGCATTTGCCATGACCGGTTGGAGGATTGGCTACACCGCATCAAATAAAGAAATTGCTGCCGCCTGCGATAAAATGCAGGGACAGATAACTTCCGGTACCTGCTCTATCACCCAACGTGCAGGTGTTGCCGCTTACGAAGGCGGACTGGAAAGCGTGCTTTCTATGCGCGAGCAATTCAAAAAACGCCGCGGCATCGTTTACGATTTGCTGAAAGAAATCCCGGGCATAAAGGTGAACCTTCCGGAAGGCGCGTTCTATTTCTTCCCTGATGTTACATCTTTCTTCGGCAAAAGTTACAACGGTAACACAATTAATGATGCAGATGAGCTCGCTATTTTCCTTTTAGAGGAAGGCCATGTAGCTACCGTTGGCGGCGATTCATTCGGCGATAAAAAATCAATCCGTATCAGCTATGCTGCGGCGGAGGATAAGCTAATCGAAGCAATGAGAAGGATTAGAGAAGCGTTGGGAAAATTGGCATAGTCTTCCAAATTAACATTAAGTTCCGAGACGCAAAGTATTGCGTCTACAATAAAAAAAGGAAAGCCGCCCCAAAATTGGAGCGGCTTTCCTTTTTATGCGTAATCGCTACATTTTAAATATCGTTTGTAATGTTAACGATTAAAGGGAGAAGCCATAAGCCAAACGAAGAGCTACCACACCGTAACTATCGCTTTGACCTGAGAAGTTTTCGTAACGAACGCCAACGTCCCATGATTTGTTAGCCCAACCCACAGCTGGTGATAAAATCAATTTGGTGTTTTTATCATATTTGGTTTCAAAACCTGCACCAGCTTCGGCACCCAGATAAACATTATCGGTTACAAAGCCTTTAACGCCTAACTTTACCGGAACTACACCAAAGCTTTCGCCACCCACGTCTTTAGCAGCCTGTGTTGCGAAGAAATTATAGTAACCTGATGTAAGTGTTAATGCCACGTTGTTAGCCACACCATATTGCAAGCGGGCTGTACCGCCTAATTCAAATTTTGAATATGCAGGGTCGGTGTGCAATGAGCCGGTTGGGATACCGCCTTCAACGCCGATACCAAAACGCCATTTTCCATTTTCTACTGTTTGAGCCTTTACATTAACTGAGAAAAAAATAGCAGCTGCAGTTGCTACTGATGCTATCCATTTTGTTGAGTTTTTCATTGTTGTGTTTTTAGTGAAAAAATATAGATAATTCTACACATCGCTTTAGTCAAATACTTTGCCACTGTGCCAAATTTATTGTCGGTTTTATGTCAATATGCTTTAGACGGGTTAATTCACACTATTTATTAACAAAAGTGAATAGCCCTTAATCATGCTGATAATCAGCTGACTTTTCCATCAAAAAGGTTAAACATTAATTGACTTAACAAAATCTTAACATTGAAAATCCAGAGTTGACAATGCGTCATCTTGTCATTGTGTAATAACTGCCATGTTGCAGGGTAAAAAGGTCAAAAATGTACACTGTAATATTCATAGTACGTCAATTTTGCCGCTTAAAAGCTCATTTTAGGCCGTTTTTGGTATCAGTTATAATCAAATATTCAATAGTCTACACAAACAAAAATGCCCCTTATATAGCTGCAAAGCAGTTTTTGTAAGGGGCAAGGATATGTAAACTGCCTTAAAAAGGCTACATTTTTAGCTTTGTGGGTCTGTTTCCGGTTCAGGTTTATAGTTTCGCTCCAGTTCGGCCAATTTTTCTTTACCATAGGCAAACTTGGTTATCACATAAAACAGCACCGGCACAATAAATATTGCCAGTGAGGTTGCCGCAAGCATACCGCCAAATACAGTCCAGCCGATAGTTTGACGAGCCTGCGCCCCAGCGCCCTCTGCAACCAGCAACGGCCCTACACCTAATATAAAGGCCATCGACGTCATGATGATAGGGCGTAAACGCAAACGAACTGCGTCAAGCGTCGCTTTTTCAAGTTCCATACCCCTATCCACACGTTCCTTGGCAAACTCCACAATCAGGATAGCGTTTTTAGCGGCCAAACCAATGAGTGTTATTAAACCTATCTGCGCGTAAATATTATCGTCCAGTCCGCT
This sequence comes from Bacteroidota bacterium, assembly GCA_040389845.1. Lineage (GTDB taxonomy): Bacteria > Bacteroidota > Bacteroidia > Sphingobacteriales > Sphingobacteriaceae > Mucilaginibacter. The sequence continues at coordinate 34,419 of JAZJZL010000110.1, read as the reverse complement.
TTTAAACGTCAGGAACAATATCGCACCGAACGCGCCGAGCGGAACCGCCAGTAATACCGAGAACGGCACCGACCAGCTTTCGTACAACGCCGCCAGGAACAGGAATACGAAACCTATCGACAGCATAAATATGTAAACAGTTTTTGAGCCTGATATAATTTCCTCGCGGCTAAGGCCCGCCCACTCATATCCAAAGCCTTGCGGTAATGTTTGGGCAGCGACTTCCTGCAATGCTTTTATCGCATCGCCGCTACTGTAGCCCGGAGCTGCCCCACCGTCAATTTCCGATGCGCGGAACAGGTTAAAGTGGGATATCAGTGGCGCATTCTCAATCATTTTATAGCTGGTAAGCGTACTTAACGGCACCATACCACCTGACGAGTTGCGGACAAAGTACTGGCCGATATTTTCGATACCTGTACGGTAATTTGTGTCGGCCTGCGCCACAACGTGAAAGTTACGGCCATACACCGTAAAGTCATTCACGAACGAGCTACCCATATAAGTTTGCATTGCGTTACTGATATCCGAAATAGATACGCCAAGTTTTTTGGCTTTCTCCCTGTCGATTGTAAGCTGATAAGCCGGTGTACGTGCGGTAAAAAATGAGAATGCCCTGCCAATTTCAGGACGCTTTTGCAAAGCGGCAATGAAAGTCTGCATCACCTTTTCAAAATTCTTGATGTCACCCCCAGCCTGCTTTTCTTCCAATATAAACGAGAAACCTGCCGAAGTGCCCAAACCCGGAACAGCGGGAGGCGCTATTACCACAACATTCGCTTCTTTAAAGCCGGATAGCTTTTTCTGTATCTTACCTATAACAGCTGTAAGTTGCTGCGATGTTTTTTTACGTTCTTCCCATGGCCTTAGCTGGCAAAATATGGTTGCACTGTTTGATTTACTTGCAAAACTCACCACGTTTAACCCGCCTAACGCCGCATAGTGATAAATTTCCGGCACGGTAGACAGCGAATCCATTACCTGGTGCAAAACATCTACGGTACGTTTTGTTGATGAAGCTTCGGGCAAGTCGTAGGTTACGTATACACGGCCGTCATCTTCGGTAGGTATAAAACCGGTAGGTTTGGTTTTAAACAACAGGATAGCGCCAAATATTATACATACCAGTATAATAATGATGAACTTGGAGTGCTTGATGCTCTTGTCTACGCCGTTGCGGTAGCGGTTGGTAACACGGGCAAACCACTCGTTAAAAACAAAAAAGAATTTGTTAATACCCTTTGAGTTTTTGTCAATCTTATGCGGACGTAACAAAATGGTACAAAGCGCCGGTGTAAGAGATAATGCCACAAACGCAGATATCAGTACCGAAATAGCAATAGTGATAGCGAATTGCTGGTAAAGCCGTCCAACTATACCCGGTATAAACCCAACCGGGACAAACACCGCAGCCAATATGAGCGCGATAGCGATTACCGGCGCCGAAATATCGCGCATAGCATGCACGGTGGCTTCTTTCGGCGACATACCCTTTTCATCCATATAATGCTGTACGGACTCCACTACCACAATGGCATCATCCACGACTATACCTATCGCGAGCACAAAGCCGAATAGCGTGAGCGTATTGATGGTAAAATGCAGCGGTACAAAGAATATGAACGTACCTATAATAGATACCGGAATTGCGAGAATAGGGATGAGCGTTGTGCGCCAGTTTTGCAGGAACAGAAACACCACCACTATTACCAGGCCCAGGGCGATAACCAATGTTTCAACAACCTCTCTTACAGAAACCTTAACTACAGTAACAGACTCGAACGGAACCACATAGTTTACATCAATAGGGAAGCTCTTTTTAAGATCCTCCATTACGGCGTAAACGTTGTCGGCTGTCTCGATGGCATTACTGTTTGGCGCCTGGTAAACCAGCAGGTATGAGGCGCGTTTGCCATCGACAAATGAGTTACCGGCATAGTTAAACTTACCCAGCTCTACACGTGCAACGTCTTTCAAATGCACTATAGAGCCGTTGCCAGGCTGCGTGCGTACAATGATGTTTCCAAATTCCTCAGGTGTTGTTAAACGGCCTTTTACAATAATTGTATACTCAAATGCCTGCGTGCTTTCCTGCGGCGTGGTGCCTACCGAACCAGCTGCTACCTGCGCGTTTTGCTCGGCAAGCGCACTAGTTACATCTGCTGCAGTCATTCCCAGGGAGGCAAGCTTATCCGGTTTAAGCCATATACGCATACTGAAGTCGTCGGCGCGACTGATAACGTCGCCCACACCTTTGGCACGCAGTAAGGCGTCGCGCACAAATACGTTGGCGTAGTTATCTAAAAATGTAACGTTATGGCTGCCATTCGGCGCGTAAATGGCCACCAGCATCAAGATACTGGGATTACGTTTACGCACGGTTAAGCCCAGTCGCTGCACCTCCTGCGGTAAAGTCGGGGTAGCAATACCCACACGATTTTGCACATCAAGAGCTGCAATGTTTATATCGGTACCCACCTCGAAGTTAGCGGTCATGCTCATCTGGCCGTTACTGGTACTGTTACTTTGCAGGTAAGTCATACCGGGCGTACCATTAACCTGCACCTCTACGGGCGTAGCAACAGTTTGCTCAACGGTTTGTGCATCTGCACCTATATATGTACCAGTGATATTAACCGTAGGCGGCGTAATCTCGGGGTATTGCCCAATGGGCAAATTCATTATACATATTATACCGACAATCACTATCACCAGTGAAATAACGATAGCTGTAACCGGTCGTTTTATAAAAGTCTCTGCAATCATTCCTTTATTCTTTAAATCAGAATTTTTATGCTGCTTATATCACTATTGATTTATTTGCCTGCTGCGGCTGGTTTTGCCTGGCCTTTATCGCCACCCGGGCCAGCTGCCGGCGGCATACCAAGACTAATTTTACCTCCATCGCGCAAGCGCTGAAATCCGTCGGTAATTACTTTGTCGCCAGCTTTAAGGCCATCTGTAATTACAACGTTCAGACCCACGGTAGGGCCAAGCTTTACCTTTACCTGCCTGGCAACAGTATCCTGCGCTGTGAATACAAAAAACTCACCCATCTGCTCGGTAATAGCTTTTTTTGGAATTATCAGCCTGTTGCCCGACTCGTTGTTAAGTACCTGCAGTACGCCGCTCATACCATCTTTCAGTATATCATTTTGATTGTTAAACTCTATACGCACCTTAATAGTACCCGTTTGGTTATTCACCCCGCGGTCAATAGCGCGAACTTTGCCGGGCTGGTTATAAATGGTACCGTCTGATAATTGCAATTTAAAGGTGGAGTCGGTACTTGCCTTTTGAAGTTTGTAAAAGCGGTTGATGTCCTGTTCATTGATAACAACGTCAACACCTATCGGATGCTCGCTCGAAATGGTATTCAGCAGCGTAGAGCCTGGTATAACCTGTGTGCCCAGCTTTACCTGTGAAATTCCTATCCTGCCGGTGAACGGGGCGCTTATAGTAGCGTATGAAAGATCTGTTTTGGCCGATGCTACAGCAGCCTTCGCTACTGCAACCTGGCTTTTTGAAGTTTCATAGGTTGCTTCAGCCTGGTCGACGGTTTGGCGGGCTATCGCATCATTCTTCAGCAGCATGTTATAGCGGTCGATATCCTTTTGTGCCTTTGATAAATTAGCCTCGGCACTCAGTTGGTTAGCCTGGGCCTGCGCATAGGCATCAAGGAATTTGCGGCGGTCTATCTCATAAAGCGCTTTGCCTTTTTGCACCACCTCGCCTTCGTTAAAAAATATGCCTGTTATAAAACCGCCTACCTGCGCACGCAGCTCAACAGTATTTAAAGCCACAACGGTTCCCTGGTATTGGTCGTAATAAACAGCCTCGCCGGTTTTCACATCGGCAACGTTAACGGGGGTCGGCGGAATCGGGGGAGCCTGTTTTGCCTTTTGCTTGCATGCTGATGCCATAAGCAAACAAACTGTCCCTGCTAAAAGTATATTTTTTGTTTTCATATTCAATTGGATTGTACGGATAGGGTACCTAAAGATTTTTCAAGATCAATTTTGGCCGATAAAAGCTGGAACAATGCGTTATAATAATTTAACTCGGCAGTGCGTAAGTCAGATTGCGCCACAATTACATCCAGGTATGTTTTAACGCCTTCGCGATATTGAAGACTTACTACCTTATATACATCCTTCGCTAAATCTACGTTCTGCTTTATTAACTGCCAGCTTGTAAAGTTTCCTTTATACCCGGCAAGGGCCTGCACATATTCGGTGTTGATGGTATTAGCGGTATTTTCAACATCAAGGTCGGTACGGGTTACCTGTAAACGGGCTTTCGCCAAATTTTGGAGGCGTTTAGTGCCCTGGAATATTGGTATAGACAACGACAGGCCTGCATAAGCGCTGGGGAACGAGTTATTATACAAGTTGCCCAGCCTGTCGCTCAAATAAACCCAATTATAGCTGCCTACTGCTGAAAGCGATGGCAAAAACCCATAGCGGTAATAGTTTACATTTACCACTTCCAGGTTCTTTTTACTGCGCAACAAGCGATATTCCACGCGGTTATTTACATCAAGACGTTGGTTGGTATCGATAACTGCTTCCTGCTCATACCGTGTCGAATCGTAAGATAAGACAAGATTGTGACCGGCTGTTATGCCCATTACCTGTTTTAAATAGGCCAGCTTGGCGTTAATAGCTTCGGCGGTTTGTTTACGGCTGGCGATGGAGTTATTTAGCGATATGGTTGCCTGCTTATAATCGATTTTATCAGACACCCCGGCCTGGTACCTGTTATAGGCATCTTTTAAGCTTCGCTGGAGCCGCGTAATGTCTTCATTCAAAATATCCAGCTGCTTTTGCGACAGCAACACATCGAAAAAAGCCTTGCTTACATCCGACACTACATTTATCTGGCTGCTTAAATAGTTCTCCTTATAGTAGTCGCGCGAATACCGGGCTGCCCTGGCCGCCTGCAAAACATCACTATTATATATAACCTGGCTGGCCTGCAAACCGAGCACTGAAAATTCATCATTACGGCCTGTGTTATTTGTGGTTGCGCCGCCGGTAGAACTACTGGCCGGACTACCTTTAAAATAATGCTGGTACTGGCCGGAACCATTTACCTGTGGCAGCCAATCAGAAAGACCGATGCGGATATCACGTTCATTAATTTGCTGGTCTATCGAGGCCTGCCTTACCGCCGGCTGGTTGTGTAATGCAAACTCAACGCATTGCTTTAATGTTACTACCGTATCGGTATTTGCCTGTGCGAAAAGCGCTGCAGGAAAAATTAACATTGAATTTATAATAAATAAAAAGGCGGATTTTTTCATATTGCGTTACGGCGTCTGTTATTAACAGTATTTATAAGCAAAGTTTGCCTATAAATTTAATATTTTCATAAGGATTAGCGAATATGGTTACATTTTTTTTAGCGTTGAATGCGGCAACAACATTTTTACGCAACGGTGTCATAAAAATGATGCTCCCGGCCCGTTTTTGAGGGTTTTATAAAAAAATGAAAAATAGTGTCGGCAAATAATTAAAAAAATTAATTAATTTGCCGATTGAGAAGCGTTACGTAATTGACGCATTTCAAAAAAATGCGAACTAAATTCGAGTTATAACCTAATTCATGGTATTTTTACAAAAAATTTAAGCAGTGTTAATACATGGTTAAAAGACTACATGAGAAAATTGCCCAGTTCCAGGATGCTAAAAACATCAGGGATTTGGGCCTATATCCTTACTTCAGGCCCATCGAGTCTGGGCAAGATACTGAAGTATATATCGATCACAAGCCAGTATTAATGTTCGGCTCCAATTCATATTTAGGATTGACAAGTCACCCTAAAATAAAGGAAGCATCAAAAAAAGCAATTGACAAATACGGAACAGGCTGCGCAGGTTCAAGGTTCTTAAACGGAACCCTTGATATCCACATCGAACTGGAAAACAGGTTGGCCAAATATGTTGAAAAAGAAGCAGCGCTGTTATTCAGTACCGGTTTCCAGGTTAACCTGGGCGTACTTTCCAGCATTACCGGCCGTAACGACTATTTAATACTTGACGAGTATGACCATGCCTCATTAATTGATGGCAGCAGGCTTTCATTCTCGAAAGTTATCAAATATTCGCACAACGATATGGATGATTTGCAGCGTAAGCTGAGCATCCTGCCCGAGGAAGCTGTTAAGCTGATTGTGGTTGATGGTATATTCAGTATGGAAGGCGATATTGCAAAGCTTCCGGAAATTGTTAAGATTGCCGACAAGTTTGGCGCCAACATAATGGTTGATGATGCGCATAGTTTGGGCGTTATTGGCAAAAACGGTGCAGGTACAGCATCACATTTCGGTTTAACCGATTCTGTTGACCTTATTATGGGCACCTTCAGTAAGTCGCTTGCTTCGCTTGGCGGTTTTATTGCTGCTGATGCAGATACTATTGACTACCTGAAACATCGCGCCCGTTCGCTGGTATTCAGCGCAAGTATGCCGCCTGCTTCGGTAGCCAGCGTAATTGCAGCCCTTGATATTATCGAATCAGAGCCGGAAAGAATTGCCAAACTTTGGGACAATACCAATCATGCCATGAAGCTGCTGATAGATGAAGGCTTTGACCTGGGCCCTACAGAAAGCCCTATCCTGCCTATCTACGTAAGGGATAACCTGAAAACTTTCCAGGTAACCCGTCACCTGCAGGATGCCGGCATATTTGTTAACCCGGTTGTTTCGCCTGCCGTACCTTCAGATTCGTCTTTATTGCGTTTTTCGTTAATGGCAACACACACCTTCGCCCAAATTGAAGAAGCGGTTGAAAAAATCGCAAAAGCATTTAAAGAAGTAGGCGTTACTACAGTTAAAGAAAAGATATAAAGGCAAGGCCGTAAATTATAAAAGCATCGCAAGTATTTATTTATCTGCGATGCTTATTCCGTTTTAAGGGAGATATATTACTACAAAACACCAATGAAGATAGTACAGGTTAATTCTAAAAAAGAGCTTGGAGCATTTATTGATTTTCCACACGACCTTTATAAAAACGACCCAAACTATGTTCCCGAGTTGTTTATCGCGCAGCGGGATTTGCTGACTAAGCATCCTTTTCATACACATAACAAACTGCAATGTTTCCTGGCTTATGATGGAGATAAAGTTATCGGCCGTATTGCTGCTATCCTGAATAACGCCCACAACGAATACAATAAAAGGAACGACGGTTTTTGGGGATTTTTTGATTGTATAAACGACCAGGAAACTGCCGATTCTCTTTTTGCAACAGCTACACAATGGTTAAAGGAAAGGGGCGTCGACCAGAAAATTATTGGGCCGGTAAACTTCTCTACTAACGAGGCTTGCGGACTTTTAGTTAAAGGTTTCGACAGCCCTCCGATGCTGATGATGACCTACAACTATCCGTACTATGCCGACCTGATAGAAAAGGCAGGCTACGAGAAGCAGATGGACCTGATTGCCTGGCATTGGGACGGCGATGGCTACGACGATAAATCTATCCGGTTATTAGGTGCATTGCAGGAGCGACTTAAGCGCAGTAATGTCGTAATCCGTAAGGTAAATCTTAAAAACTTTAAAAGCGAAGTTGAGAAAGTGCGCGAGGTATACAATTCGGCATGGGACCAAAACAGCGGGTTTGTGCCCTTTACCGACGCCGAATTTGACTGGCTGGCCAAAGACCTGAAGCTAATATTGGACGAAAACTTTGTTTACGTAGCTGAGCAAAACAATAAAATTGTAGGCTTCGGCCTTGCGCTGCCAAATTACAACGAGATATTCAAAAAGATAAAACGCGGCCGCCTGCTGCCAACCGGCATATTTAAATTGCTGCTTGGCAAAAAGAATATTCAGAGCATACGTATTTATGCGCTTGGTGTGGTTGACGGTTATCGCAAAATGGGCATCGAGGCCTGTTTATACGGATCCATCATTAAAGAATACCGTGAACGCGGTCTTAAACATGCAGAAGCCGGCTGGACGCTCGAGAATAACGTACTGATAAACGAGGCCATCAAAGCCATTAAAGGCGACCCTTACAAAACGTACCGGCTGTACGAAAAAGATATATGAAGGAGCGGGTTTTAATAACCGGTGCGAGTGGTTTTGTCGGCTACCATCTTATAAAAGAGGCGTTAGATAATAATCTTGAGGTTTTTGCAGCCATACGCAAAAGCAGCAAGATAGACCACCTGAAGGAATTTGATATAAAATACACCTACCCCGACTTCGGCAACCTGCAAGCGCTAAAGGACGATTTGATTGAAAACAAATACGATTATATTATCCATGCTGCCGGCATTACCAGGGCAAGGTCGGTAGCCGAATACAACCAGGTAAATGCTGAAAATACTTATAACCTGGCTTTGGCTGCATCGGAAAGTAATATCGGCCTTAAAAAATTTGTATTGATAGGCAGCCTTGCAGCAATGGGCCCTTTAAATACGCTTGATGGAATTATAACCGGCGACATTACCCCTAACCCGGTTACAGCTTACGGCAAAAGTAAATTACTTGCCGAAGAAAAACTTAGAACGATTGACGGCTTAAACTATACTATACTGCGGCCCACAGGCGTTTACGGCCCCCGCGACCGCGATATCTTTATATTTTTTAAGCAGGTGAGTAATCATATGGAGCCTTACATAGGGCACATTGAGCAAAAGCTGAGTTTAATTTACGTTACAGATTTGGCCAAAGCAGCAATAAAAGCGCTATATGTTGGCGGCAAAAAGGCTTATAACCTGAGCGATGGCAACTATTACAGCCGTTACGCGCTGGGCGATTTTACAAGGGAAGCGCTAAAAATAAAGACGGTTAAGTTTCATTTGCCTGTCAACTTTGTAAAAATGATAGCGACAATAGCAGAAAAAGTAAGTTCTTTGAACAATAAAGCTGCAGTTTTGAACGTGGAAAAATTAAACGAGCTAATGGCCGTAAATTGGAACTGCGATATTACCCCTGCTAAAACTGACCTTGGCTTTACCCCGGCCTATGATTTGAAGGCTGGAGTTACCGAAACAATAAAATGGTATAAAGCCAACAAATGGCTATAAAATTCGATAAAATAAGCGTACACTATAATAATTAAATATGAAAACTAATATTACACCGGCTAACGGTAAATTAGGTATTTTGATTCCGGGCCTTGGTGCGGTTGCAACCACCATGATTGCAGGGGTTGAAGCTGTAAAAAAAGGTTTATCGCAGCCAATTGGCTCGTTAACCCAAATGGGAAGCATACGTTTAGGAAAAAGAACTGAAAACCGTTACCCCAAGGTTAAAGATTTTGTTCCTTTGGCTAAGCTTGAAGATATTGTATTTGGCGGATGGGATGTATATTCAGATAACGTTTACGAAGCGGCAACAAATGCCAAAGTACTTGAACGTGATTTATTGAACTCTGTAAAAAGCGAGCTGGAAAGCGTTGTGCCGATGAAGGCCGCGTTCGACAAAAACTACGCTAAAAACCTGGAAGGCACACACGTTAAAACCGGCACCCGCTATGAAATGGCGCAGGAGGTAATGAACGATATTAAATCTTTCAAAGAAAAGAACGGCTGCGATCGTATCGTATTGATCTGGTGCGGTTCAACCGAAATATACTACGAACCTTCGGAAATTCACCAGACGCTTGCAAATTTTGAGCAGGCTTTGGTTGATGACGATAAGCTGATTTCGCCAAGTATGATTTATGCTTATGCTGCTCTGAAGCTTGGTATACCTTTCGCAAACGGTGCTCCTAACTTAACTGTCGACATCCCGGCGATGATCGAGCTGGCTAAGCTTACTGAAACCCCGATTGCGGGTAAAGACTTTAAAACCGGTCAGACTTTAATGAAAACCATCCTTGCTCCTGGTTTGGCTGCACGTTCGTTAGGTGTTAGCGGTTGGTACTCTGGTAATATCTTAGGTAACCGCGATGGTTTGGTACTGGATGATCCGGACAACTTCAAAACCAAAGAAGTTTCAAAACTTGGTGTGTTAGAAGACATCTTTAAACCGGAGCAAAACCCTGAACTGTACGGAAACCTGTACCACAAAATCCGTATTGAATATTATCCGCCGCATGGCGATAACAAAGAAAGCTGGGATAACATCGACATCTTTGGCTGGTTAGGTTACAAAATGCAAATCAAAATCAATTTCCTTTGCCGCGACTCGATCCTTGCTGCGCCGATTGCACTTGATTTGGCCATCTTCAGCGACCTGGCAAAACGCGCAGGCATGAGCGGTATACAGGAATGGTTATCATTCTACCTGAAATCGCCGCAAACTGCCGAAGGTTTGCCACCAGAAAACGATATTTTCAAACAATTAATTAAACTACAAAACACCCTGCGCCACCTGATGGGCGAAGACTTAATCACCCACCTCGGCCTGGATTACTACCAGGAATTGGTGGATTCGTTGTAGTTTATTGGTGAATAGAGAATGGTGAGTGGTTGATTGGTTAGAATTTCCAATTAACTACCCACCATTTTTTGTTCCACTAACCATTTACCACTCTACAATAACCACTCACTATTCAAAATGCTCCCCTTCCACAAAATATTTACCTCAACATTCGGCATAGGCTATTTGAAAGGCGGGGGTACGTTTGCCGCTATCTTTTGCTGCATCTTGTGGTATTGGGCATGGGCAGGAACAACACCTCCTCCCCTGTTGTTATCGTTGATAATTACTATCGTTATAACGTTGATTGGCGTATGGTCGTCCACCGTGGTTGAGAAAATATGGGGAAAAGACCCAAGCCGTGTAGTAATTGATGAGGTTGCCGGCATGTGCGTAGGGCTGCTTTTTATCCCGGTTGAGCTTAAATATGTTATTACCGGCCTTGTTTTGTTCCGCTTTTTTGATATTGTTAAGCCGCTTTATATCCGCAAAACGGAAAATCTTCCCGCCGGGTGGGGGATTATGATGGATGATATACTGTCAGGAATTTATACTAACATACTGCTTTACAGCGTTGTATGGTTCAAACTATTTTAGACAACGTTGTGAGCTGTATTACCATGTCTTTTCCCTCCTTTGAGGACTTAGGAAAGTCAGTCACACCCGCAAATCACCAAAATTGTTACACAATATTAATGAGATTGTAAAGTTTACCATTGCGCCCAAATCGCAACTTATATTTGACTTTTTGACCACAATAGTCTGTAAGGTTTTTTTTTACCTTTGGCCCTTGATTTGAGACACCCTCCGGCTGCCCTGCAGTTGGGTGTAAAACGCAAATCCGGCCGGTCGCAAAATGGTGAAAATGCATGATATGTCATGTTTTTGACAAAGATTCGGGGCGGTGTGTTTTTGGAGTGTTTATTGCAGGGTGATTTATAAGAGAATTTGACATTAACTGCAAATGTTTTGACTGCCAGTTACGTACATCAGTTAAAACATTGCATTTGCTAAGGCACGAAATTAAATGAACTTTACATATTTATATAAGAGGCTTCTGTTATCCAGCTTCTTTCTTTTCCTCGCCTCCTCGCTATTCGCGCAAACGACGGTTGTGACGGGCCTGGTTACCGATGGTAAAACCAATGAGCCACTTCCGTTTGTGTCGGTTAAATTTAACGGCACCTCTGTAGGCGGCCCTACCAACAACGATGGCAAATATACTATCAGCACAGATCATCCCACCAAACAAATCAAAGTTTCGTTTTTAGGCTATAAGGATGCTTTACTTAATATTAAACCAGGAGTTACACAGACCATCAACATCCGTTTAATACCTACCGCTAATGAATTAGCTGAGGTAACGGTTAAGTCTGGAAAAAAACCGAAATATCGTAATAAGGATAATCCGGCGGTAGAGCTTATCCGTAAGGTTATTGAGAATAAAGAGAAAAACCGCCCTTCGGCATACGATTACGTTGAGTATAAAGAGTATGACAAAATGCAGTTTTCGCTGGCTAACGTATCAACTACGCTGGCCGACAAGAAGTTTTTCAGGAAGTACGCATTCGTAATTAATAACCGCGATACCACAAGTGTACCCGGCAAAAACCTGTTGCCAATATTCCTTAACGAAAAGCTTAGTCAATACTATTACCGCCGAAATCCTGAGAAGGAGAAGATAGTTGCTCTTGGCGAAAAGACCGTAAACTTTGGCCCTTCTGTAGATAGCGAAGGCCTGGGAGCTTACTTTAAGCACATGTATTACAAGGTGGATATTTACGACAATACCATCTTCCTGATGACCAATAACTTTTTAAGCCCGATTGCCGGTTCTTCACCAACATTTTACAAATTTTTTATTACTGATACCGTAGCCTATAAAAACACCAAACTGGTTGAATTAAGCTTTACGCCGCGTAACACTACCGACATGCTTTTTGTGGGTAAGTTATACATCACACTGGACGGTAACTATGCTGTCGAAAAGGTTGAGTTGAACATCAATAAAAACATCAACCTTAACTTTGTGAATGCGATGCGGGTTAGCCAGGAGTTTGAGCAGAACGCTGACGGCCGTTTCCACGTGATCAAAAGCACCACGGTTGCCGATTTTGGCCTCACAAAAAATAAAAAAGGCGGATTATTCGGTATACGAACAATTACTTACGGAAACTATACCGTAAATGTTCCACACCCTGATACTACCTACCAGCACCAGGAATACGGCGAATCGGATGAGATTAAACATAAAAGCGACGAGTTTTGGGCTAAAAACCGTTTAGACACGCTCACAACGGCAGAATCAAAAGTCTATAAAAACACCGACAGCTTGCGTAACATGCCTTCGTTCAGGCGTACGATGGACATTGCTACATTGTTGCTGGCAGGTTACAAAGGTTTCGGTGGATTTGAATTAGGCCCCGCAAACACATTCTACAGCTTTAACCCTGTTGAAGGCTTTAAGCTGCGTGTGGGCGGCCGTACTACGCCTGAATTGAGCAAACGCTACTATTTTGAAACTTACGGAGCTTACGGTTTTAAGGACGAGCGGTTCAAATACTTTTTGAGCGCCACTTATTCGCTTAACAATAAATCGATATATAAATTCCCGCAGGACTACATAAGAATAAGCACCCAATATGATACACATATACCGGGGGCAAACCTGCAATTTGTGCAGGAAGATAACTTCCTGTTATCCTTCAAACGCGGCGAGAATGATAAATACCTGTATGACAGAAGCTATAATTTTGATTATGTACGTGAGTTTGAAAACCATTTCTCGTATCACGTTAAGTTTGCAAACTTAACACAAGCTCCTGCGGGTTCCTTGTATTTTATAAACACGGTTGGCAACAATTCGCATAACGTAGTGAAAGATCTTACAACGAGCGAAGTTGGCCTGAGCCTGCGTTATGCACCGAACGAACAATTTTATCAGGGTAAAATTTACCGTATTCCTGTACCAAGTAAGTACCCTGTATTATCGCTCGACTATACAGCCGGCTTGAAGAACGTTTTCGGCAGCAGCAACTATGGTTATCAAAACCTGCATGTGGAGATTGATAAACGCGTTTACCTGTCAATATTAGGTTACGCTGATGTTACTGTTGAAGGCGGAAAAACATTCGGCCAGGTACCTTACCCGCTGCTTGATATATTCCGCGCTAACCAGACCTATGCTTACGATATTTATTCGTACAACTTAATGAACTTTTTAGAGTTTGTGGGCGATCATTATGCCAGTATCAATATCGACCAGCACTTTGTGGGAT
>JAZJZL010000110.1:7367-20719 GCA_040389845.1 Bacteroidota bacterium | reverse complement strand
GCTTCATTAAAAGCAGTGTATGGCGGTTTGAGCGATAAGAACAATCCTTCATTGCACCCAAGCTTATACCAGTTCCCGATTGCTGCCGACGGACGGCCGATAACTTACGGACTTGGTAGTACCCCTTATGTGGAAGGTAGCGTAGGCATTGAAAATATATTTAAATTTGTGCGTGTGGACCTTGTTAGACGTTTTACTTATTTAGACCATCCTGATGTGTCGAAGTGGGGTATACGTGCGAGAGTAAAATTTGATTTCTAAAATATTTATACGATAAAATGGCACAGCAAACATCAGTACGTACAAGCCTGCAATTGGGTATATACAGGGTTATAGACCCTGTTGTTAAGGTTTTTATAAAGCTGGGGCTAACGCCAAACGCCGTAACTTCCATCGGTTTTGTGCTGAACGTTGGCGTGGCAATTATATTCATTATCGGCGCTGAAGAAGGAAACCGTGGTGATTTGTCGTATGTTGGCTGGGCCGGCGGTCTGATACTTTTCGCAGGTTTATTCGATATGCTCGATGGGCAGGTGGCACGCTTGGGCAATATGAAATCTACTTTCGGCGCGCTATATGATTCTGTGCTCGACCGTTACAGCGAGTTGATAATGTTCCTGGGTATTTGTTATTACCTGGTTGGCCACCACTATTTTTTAAGCTCGATATTTGCCTTTATCGCGTTGATTGGCTCGATGATGGTAAGCTACGTGCGTGCCCGTGCCGAAGGCCTGGGGGTTGAATGTAAAGGTGGCCTGATGCAGCGGCCTGAGCGTGTAGTTACTATCGGGCTATGCGCTATGCTTTGTGGCGTTACAGCGGCGTACATTGGCGGTGACTATAAGCTTTATATACCCGGCATTAAGTTCCACGTTTTCGAAACCATGTCGATATTTACTATACCGATTGCCATACTTGCGGTGCTTACCAATATCACAGCCGCCAAAAGGCTGATTGACGCAAAAAAATCGCTGGCAGAACAAGGTCGTTGATTGTCAAAATAAAAACTATTTATAGCCCATAGGCGTAAAATATCATATCTTCGTAACAATTATATCAAGTAGCCTACAGTTTCTTAAAATTTGGCTAAAATTGATATATCTTTAATAAAAGAAATTGAATAGCAGGCTGAGAAATTTAACCATTTTAAACCCTGAGCAGTTATGAAAAAGAAATTTGTTTCCAACTCAGAAGAATCAGTAAGAATGTTTAAGAGTGACCTTTTTGAGGCACTGTCTAAAGTTCATTTTACTGTTCCCCTGTATATTTTTGTGCCGGTTATTGGTTATTGCATTTACCGTTACACGCAAACTGGTTTAAGCATTTTATTATTTGTGGAGCTGTTTGCGTTAGGACTTTTCGTTTGGACGCTGACTGAATACATTATGCACCGTTTTGTATTCCATTACGAACCCGCAGACAAGCCATGGGCACAGCGCATTCACTTTATATTTCACGGCGTGCACCATGATTACCCAAGCGATGCCAAGCGTCTGGTATTGCCGCCATCGGTAAGTATTCCACTGGCAACCGGCTTTTACTTTTTGTTTAACGCCATATTGCCAACCAATTATATCTGGGGCTTTTTCCCCGCCTTTATTTTAGGTTACCTGTTTTACGATATATCGCATTATGCCATACATCATTTTAACTTTAAAGGCGCTATCTGGAAAAAAATAAAACAGCACCACATGCTGCATCATTACCAGGATCCTGCAAAAGGTTATGGTGTGAGCTCGCCGCTGTGGGACAAAATATTCCGCTCAGACTTCATTAAAAAATAACATGGCTGACGCCGATAAGGGCGGGATTCAACTCAACACGCGAACTATAGCTGTTGTATTAGCAATTACCGTATTTTACTTATTACTTTCAGTTGTATTGGTTGGCTTTAAAACTGACCAATTATTTCTGGCAGGTATTTTTAATGCAGCATTCTTTCTTTCGCCGGTAAGCCGCAAGTTTATCCTGGGCTTCTCCATCTTTATAGTTTACTGGATAATCTTCGATTACATGAAGGCCTTCCCGAACTATAACTACAGCACAGTTCACATAAAGGACCTTTATAATACCGAAAAACATCTTTTCGGCATACATTTTAACGGGAATTTATTAACACCGAATGAGTATTGGCGTGCCAATAGTAAAACGGCGATGGATGTAGCCGCAGGTATATTTTATCTCTGCTGGATACCCGTACCGCTGGCCTTTGCAGCCTATCTTTTCTTTAAAAACAGGCGGCAATTCCTGTATTTTTCGCTTACGTTTGTATTGATAAACTTTCTCGGTTTCATAATTTATTATCTGTACCCGGCTGCACCACCATGGTACGTGCAATACAACGGATTCGTATTCCATCCCAAAACGCCGGGAAATACGGCTGGTCTGGCCCGTTTCGATGCGTATTTTAATACAGGTATTTTTAAGTCGATATACGCCAAGGGATCCAATGTTTTTGCAGCTATGCCCTCCCTCCATTCATCCTACCCGGTTGTGGTTTTATACTATGGGCTGAAGAACAAAGTAACATGGATGAATATCTTCTTCGTGATAGTGATGCTGGGTATTTGGTTTACGGCTGTGTATGCGAGTCATCACTATGTACTAGACGTATTGGCGGGAATTTTGACAGCGTTTACCGGGATTAGTTTGTTTAATTTGCTGGTGAACCGTACAAATAGCTTTAAAGGATTTATTGACAAGTTTGAAAAGGTGATAAATTAATCCTATTCATTTTGACCGAAAAACTATACGAACTATCCTGTTGTCTTAAAAAATCGAATTTCGTAAGGATTAAGTAAAGCTAATCTCATTTACTCAACTACCACTAAGTCAAACCCTTATTTTCATCGGGAAATAAATTATTTACTACAGGGAAAATTATATTCTCTAAAATCGTAATCTAAAAATAAAGGCACGTTTTTTGAGCGTTGCAACCTATATTTATAGCCCTTACCTGCGAAAGCACTTATGAAATTAAAGATTACGCTGCTTACATTTCTTTCTGTTTGCTTCTGCCTGTCGGCGCTTGCACAGCCTGCCGATACCAGTAAGGGAAACTCCGTTAGTGAGAAAGACACGGTAAAACCCAATCTAAAATATTTAACGCTGGCAGATTTTTCTATCCGTAAGCATACCTCAAATAATATTAGCATAGCAGCCACTCCGCATTATTCTGCTGATCTGAATGCAGCCCTCCCGATAAGCCATCAGCCTGATTACAGCTTAACAGCAATTACTTATCCGGATAGCATGAACGTCATTAAGTTGATGCATAGTTCCGGTAGTTTGAGCATGGCCGACTCTCACCTGGCGGAAAACGTTAGTAATAAGATGCGTATCAGGAATGCCGATAGCCTGCGGTTGTTGGCTATAATGATTAAGCAAGACAGTGTCAGGATAGCCATCTACAAGCAAAATAAAGACAGCGTGCAACGTCACCTGACACTAATGAGCACAGACAGCCTTAAAAAACAGCTAAGCTATAAAGCAAGCGACATGTTTAAGGGCCAGATATATACCGAGATTGCCGGCCGTTACCTCGACTATGATACTATCAGCAACAAGGTAACGCGCGCGAGCCACCAAACAATAGCCTTGAGCTATACCATGCAGGCTCTGCACCAGTTTTCACATTTTAATGATACGGCAGGGCTTCGCTTAACGTTCGACCACCTGGCGAAAGTTTACCTGGATCAAAAGAAATACAGCCAGGCTAAATGGTTTATCCTGCAATCCAACTCGCTTTCACGTGCTAAAAACGATAATCCTGCCGTCATTACCTCGTTAATCACCCTTGCCAAAATAAAGGCAGAAGCAGGCGACTCGAAGCTTGCCATGGGCGATTTGGACGAAGCGATACAGATATCTACCAAAAATAAATACTTAAAACTACAGTCGGATGTGTACCGCAGCTATGCCCTACTGTACAGCCGGGAGAAAAATTATCCCAAAGAAGAGCTGATGCTTAAAAAGCGTGACTCGATTGAAGATATAATCCGCAAAAACGAGGCAGCAAAGCAGATGGCCGCGCTTGCTGCAAAAGACTCCGCCGATAAGAAAAAGGCTGATTCCGTGCAGGCTAAAAAAAAAGTATTTACCTCAAATACCAGGAAGCTCTCCAAAAGCGCCTCAGCCAAGAAAGTAGCTACGTTATAATTCTGATTATAGTTATAGCGCTGGTTGTTATGGCTGTTATTTTCTATTACAAACGCCGCGGTGCTAATTGGAGGTCTGTTATTCGTCGAAAAAGGCATTAATGCTCTTCTCGAATCTCTTTAATTTTATTAATTTTTTACAAAAAGCGAACTGGAATTGGGTTTGTAATGTAGTCGGATAATGGCCCCTTATGGCCTACCACTTTGTAGAAAAAAATAAAAATCAAAATTGCCTCGTAGAGGTTACCCAGCTACCGGCTATTTTAGACAACGACATTGGATAATGGCTAAGGGTAACCCCGATGGGGCAAAAAACGTATTTAACCAATATATTACAAATAGGTAGCCCCTAACGGGCATGCCCCCCACTTCATTAATTATTTTATCATGCTGATACTAAACCTATAACACAAACAGTTGTCTGATTAATTATGAAAGCTTTTGTAAAAGGATTGTTTGCTGTTATACTGATGTTGGCCTGTAAAACAACATTTGCCCAGCAAACCACAAATACGGATGAATTTAAACGTGAGTTCCTCGAAAATATAAACCATGTACGCCAAAAGGGCTGCAGCTGTGGTACTGTGCGCATGGCACCTGCCCCACCCCTGGTTTGGAATGAGCAGCTGGAAATTGCCGCCATTGGACACGCGGCAGATATGTCAAAGAAAAACTATTTCAGCCATAACAGCCAGGACGGACGCACTTCAGACCAACGCATGGTTGCCGCCGGATATGGTTATAACGGCTTTAAAAGCTTTGCCGTTGGTGAAAACATAGCACAGGGACAAATGAGCATTGCCGAAGTAATGGCGGGCTGGTTTAAAAGCCCCGGACACTGTAAAAACCTGATGAACCCCGAATTTAAAGAAGTAGGAATCGCTAAATATAACGACTACTGGGTGCAGGATTTCGGCGGCAGAATACCATTCAGCGAAGAAGAACAGAAATTATTGAAAAGCGGGAAGGCGAAGTTGATTAAGAATTAGCGCCGGTTACCCCATGCTTTTTCTCGTAATTCTTCTGATGTAATAGGATTATCTTTCCAAATATCAGACAACGCGTTAGCATCCGGCTTTTTTGCAAAGCGAATCGGTAATTGCTTAGCAGGATCTTGGTTTCTATTCTGTTGCCGACGGTTTTTCATTTGTTTTTTCAGCTTTCGGCCCGCGCATATGAATCACCAAGCCATTTAAAAAATTACGCAATATTTGATCGCCGCAGGGCTTGAAGTTGGGGTGGTCTTCTTTGCGGAATATAGCGCCGAGCTCAGTTTTTGTAATGCGAAAGTGTGCAAGTGCCAATACCTTTATAATATCATCATCGGTGAAATGCATCGCCACGCGCAGTTTTTTCATGATGTCGTTGTTGCTCATATCGTTACCGGGTTGTATTTATATTGAAATTTCTATTTTAACTTTTTTACTTTTAATCTTTTCGGCTTTAAGCAAGCTGACCGTACGCTCCACTTTATTGCGCTTTACGGCGGCATATGACGAATAATCAAGCACTTCAATCAAACCCAAATCGTCTTTAGCCAGCTCACCTTTTTGCAGCAGCAGTCCTACAATGTCTACCTTGTTTACTTTATCCTTTTTTCCTGCAGCAATGTAAACCGTAACCCATGGCGATGGCCTGGGAATTTTTAAGTCTGGCGGCAGTACCTCAATCTCCGGCGACTTATCTAAATACGCCAACTTCTCATCTTCCGTTAAAATCAAATAAGCAGTACCTTTAGCATGCATGCGGGCTGTACGGCCATTGCGGTGCACAAACGCATCTTCGTTATGCGGCAACTGGTAGTGCACCACGTATTCTATTTCGGGTATATCGAGGCCACGCGAGGCCAAGTCGGTGGTTATTAGCAGGCGGTGGCTGCCGTTGCGAAATTTCAGCAAGGCGCGTTCCCTGTCCTCCTGTTCCATTTTGCCATGAAAGATATCGTGCACCAGGCCGCGGTCCCACAGCAAATCGCTGATACGTTCTACGGCATCGCGGTGGTTACAAAATACCAGCGTGGGCTTGTCCCCTATCTTGCAGAGTAACGTGAACAATGTATCCAACTTATCCGCTGCCGGAGATATCACGGCCTTAAGTTTTAAGTCAGGGGTATTGGTAGTATTTTGCAGGAAATCAACCTCCGTCGGCCGGCGGATACCCGTAAAGGAAGGTATCTCATCCATCTTTGTTGCCGATGTAAGGATGCGTTTATTCACATTTTCCAGCTGCCTGATGATATAGGCCATGTCTTCCTGGAAACCGAATTCGAGCGCTTTGTCAAACTCGTCGAGCACTAAAGTTCTTATCGTATCTGTTGTAAAACTTTCGCGGCGCAGGTGATGGGCTATCCTGCCAGGCGTGCCGACCAAAACTGCAGGCGGTTGCGAGAGGTTGTTACGCTCAATTTTAACCGGGTGGCCGCCGTAGCAAACATTTACTTTAAAACCGCTGCCGATTGTCTTAAATACCTGCTCAATCTGTAAGGCTAATTCGCGTGAAGGCACTAAAATAAGGGCCTGAACAGTCGGGATATTTTTGTCAAGTAAACTTAATAACGGCAATAAAAATCCAAGCGTTTTACCCGAACCTGTCGGAGCTAACAAAATTACGTCCCCCTTTTTTGCAGCATCAAGCGCGGCATGCTGCATTTTATTCAGTTCGGTAATCTTTAACTTTTCGAGCGCTTGCTGTATCATTGGGCAAAGGTACGGAATAAAGGCGGGTTGCATTACATGGCAAGCCTTAGCGCCCGGCCGGGTTGTAACGCTTTTTTGCTACCCGGAGCAACCGTCCTCATTATTTTATTTCAACAACACCATCTGCAACCATCGGGAACTTTGAGAATACCTTTGCGTCGTGCCCAGGTATAATATATTTCACATTTGTAACCATGGTTTTCATTCGCTGCATAGCTTTTACGTATCCGGCGGGGTCAAGTGTCCCTCCATCAGACGCCGGCACCAAGTGTTCGAGGCTGTAGTATATCCATATATTGTCTGACGCGAGAACAATTTTATTAGTGCCGGTATTGACAAGAACATACTGCGAATTAAAAGTATGCCGGGAACCCGTAAATACTTTAATGCCGGGAATTATTTCCTTATTATCACCATCGACCAAAGTTACCTTGCCAGCCAAATTCAAATCAACCATTGCGCGGACATCCCGCTGGGCAAAGCCGCCGTGATCCTGTCCTTTTTGCCACGCAGTGCTGATGAAGTAATTGAAATCTTCTTTTTGAATCCAGATATGCGCATTAGGGAAAAGACCGACGCCATCGATATGATCCCAATGGGGGTGGCTGAAAATAATATCTGTGACATCGCTAGGTTTAACACCCAGTTTGGCCAGGGCGCTGTCCGGCCGGGTATAATTGATTACTTTAAATTCCTTGGCATCTTCTATATCGTTCAGAAAACCGGCATCAACCAAAATATTTTTACCATTGCCTTTAATCAGCCAAACCATAAAGTTGAATTTTACACTGTCGGTTTTAGGGGCACCTTTTGCCCAGTCGGCAGCAGTGAAAGGATAGGCCGAGCCTGCAAACCTGATGGCGTAAACTTTATAGGCGGAAGATTGCGCCCGCGCTGAAAATATGGCAATAGAAAAAGCAATAAAAAGGACAAACGATTTTTTCATCCCGTAAATATAGGTTGAAACAAGAACACCAAAGTTAGGTTGTTGTTAAAAAGGATGATATGGAAGAAGCAGCAGCACAATTACCTCCACAGGAAACCGGCAGACAGACAGATTTTACGCATGAGCGGGAATTTGAAGATTTAAAGTCGGCGCATAAGAGCTTTAAACAGGTCGCAGAACGCTTGCTCAACATAAATAACTGGCATGAATACACCGGAAGCGGCTCAGCCAAATTTACGCTGACCAATAATCTCGGCGACGAGCTTTTCGGTTTTGCTGCCGAAGGATTTTTTATGAGCATCGACATGCCTGCTCCCGGATCTGATGCGGGCGATGGTTTAGAGTGGGTGATGATTGAGAAAATTGCGACTGACGGCAACGATAAAACGGCCGAAGAATATTTAACGATGACCGTAAGGCCGGTTCCAGACCCCAGGAAAGCGGGTTCGGAGATAGCCCATTTCTATACCGATGCCTCTACCAGCACTTTTATTGCCCGGCGCGATGGCCGCGTGGTTAGCGCAGGTGCTCACGGGCGTAACGAAACACCCAATAACGAAGATGTAGACCTGCATGATAAAATTCGCAACACTATAATTGGTTTGATGGCCCGCGTCGGCTTGTCGGGAGCGCAATGGCAGAAATTGGTAAATGGATTAATTGAACATAAAGGAAAATAACATGAGCAAACAACACGATACATTTCCGAATGAGCAACCCGAGATGCCGGTACCGAAAGAGACACCTGAAATAAATCAGCCATCGGACCCGAAAGAGCCTGAAGTCCCGCAGGAAAATCCGCAAAGAGAGCCTGAGGAATTGCCACCCAATATTAACCCGCCTGAAGGTCAGCCTTTAAATCCTTCCAATAATTAGTATTTTGCGGCGGTAACATGGATACATTCGAAGTAAAATTAGATGTTATTACAGGCGATATTGAAAATCTTTTAAAGAACCTTTTCAAAACTAAAAACAAGCCTTACGACTTATTAAAACAAGCCATAGAACGGGAGTTCAGGTCGAATGGTGCGCCGGAAGTTAAAAGAATGGATATCGACCGTATTAAATTCGATAGTGACTCAAGCAAAGGCAGCTTCCGGGTTGTGCTGGATATCGACTACACTTTTGGTTGCGAAGATGTACTAAAAACGAAAGAAAATGAAACTTCTGAGTGGACCTTTGCAATAGATGCTACAGATAATTATATACGATTTTACAGCTCGCCGGATATTGACAGCAGGAGCACGGCAGATGAGTTTTAAGGTTAATTGTTAGTCAAGAATAATCATCCAGCGGCCTTCATCATCCAGGGTGTAGGTAAGACCATCACTCATTTCATAAACATCGCGGCCATGCTTTTCACTGTAATAGTTTTTAAGTTCCCGGATAACAGTTCCGCCGTTTTCCATCCGCAGGAAAAATAACAAGGCGCCAAAATTTGGCGCCACATCTTTTAGCTGACCCGATTCACCTTCTTTTAAAAACGCTGAGCTCATGATTGATTAATTAAGCGGCGGAGTGAGTACGTACCTTCTGCATAAAATAATCCAGATCGAAAGGTTTGGCAATATGGTCGTCTGCGCCACACTCTTCTTTTATTTGTTCAAGGTCGCTGTTTGCCGAAACGAGTATCACCGGTATGTGTTTTAGTTCATCCTGCCCTTTAATGTAGGCACACATGGACTGTCCGCCTTCACCCTTTAAACCCAGGTCGAGCATTACTAAATCAACCTCGTTTGCGTGCAGCTTTTTACGCGCCAGAGCGGTATCGGCAAGGCTGATTACATTATAACCATCTACTTCCAGCAGGATGCTCATCATCTCGGCAATAATGGGCTCATCTTCTATTACCAATACTTTTCTCTTCATAAAAAAGTAGTAACAATTTAGAGGCCACAATTGCGGTAAACGACAATTAAACGCAGTAAATTCTGTGATACAATCTATCGCGACAATTATAACATAGTTTACAGTAATCCCATCACAAAAAACACCACCCCTACTACGGCAAACCCCATACTCGCCAGCCAAAGAATTCTTCGCTTGGTAATAATGGATATAGCGCCAATAGCAATCGCCACCTGGAACAGGGTTACACATTTGGCCATAACGGAGTGCTTATCTGAATGCGCTACGCTTTCTTTTTGAAAATCTTCAGCCTCTTTTTTTATTTTGGCTTGCTCGGCTTTATTTTCCTTTACCTTTTCGGCATCTTCAGCAACTGGCTGTTTGCCCATGGCTACAAGGATTTTATTGGACGTTACCAGCATTTCGGACTTGATGCCTTTAGCCTGGTAGAAGGCCCACGAATCTGAAGCTTTCATTTGAGTGAGCATCGCCTCATCAGCATGACCACCGGCCATCAGGCCTGCAATAGCCGCCAATACAGCGAATACCGCTGTGGTGAGCGCAACATACAAAACCCATTTATCCTTACCTTCCGAAAGTATATGGTGTGCGTGCTCGTTACTTTGCTCGTGAATTTTTTCCGAAAAATTTTCTATTTCTTCCATTGTGCGGGGTATTTAAAGGGTCTGTAAAGTTACACTTTTACTTGTTAATCCGTTTGCAGTTGCTGTTAGGGTAATATTCCCGGCGGTGTGTGCCGACTTCACAATCACCAGGCATTTACCGCGCCATGCTTTACGCTGCGGTAACTGGTTGCTTTCCACGCTTTCGGGATTAGCATTACCAACGCCTACTATCGTTCCCGGACCATTAAGCTTAAACTGAATCAAATTGTTTGCACCCGGATTAACAATTCCTTTTGCATCAGCCAATTCAACTATAATATAGCTTAAATCCTGGTTATCAGCTTTAAGCTTAGTCCTATCGGCGGATAGTTTAATATTAACCGCCGCGTCTGCCGTGCGAATTATGGAGGTATTAACTTGTTTCCCACCGTCATAACCAACAACTTTTAACTCGCCCGGCTTGTAGGGTACTTCCCATGTTGCCATAAATTTGCTGGCGCGATTGGTTTCCTTCTTACCCAAAGATTTTCCATTCAAAAATAACTCTGCTTCAGGGCAGGATGAGTATACCGTCACCTTAAATGGCTTATTTTCATAACCTTTCCAATTCCAATCGGCAACTACATCGTGCCAGTTCCATTTGGACCATGGCG
Source organism: Bacteroidota bacterium (assembly GCA_040389845.1). GTDB lineage: Bacteria > Bacteroidota > Bacteroidia > Sphingobacteriales > Sphingobacteriaceae > Mucilaginibacter. Next base: position 9,793 of record JAZJZL010000110.1, on the reverse strand, counting down.
CGGTTAGTCCATTAAGCGCAAATGATGATTTCGGTGGCGTAACGAACACCGACAATTGATTGGTTTTCCATAAGGCATCGCGGTAATAAGATTGCGGGCGCTTCCATCCGCAGATATCGATATCACCGCAATAGGCCAGATTCCAGGGATAAAAGCTGGTGCCCTGCGGATAGCCCAGCCAGCCGATGCTGGCCTCACCGATATAATCGAACGACGTCCAAACAAAATCGCCCAAAACATAAGGATGATCCAATACCTCCATCCAACTACCGAATGATTCCATCGCAAAAGATTCGGTACAAAACATAACGCGGTCGGGAACGCGTTTGTGGTCGGTTTCGTAGATATTGCCATCGTTCCCGTAGTTGCTAACAGGATAATTATAGCCGCTTACATCAAGCTTCGAAAAATAGGGATCTTTGTTCGGTTTAACATCGTCAACCGCTGCTGTTACTGCCCGGGTATTATCAAACTGCTTAACATAAGCCACCAACTGGCCGGCCTGTTCCGCGCCTTCCGCTGTCCCTTTTTCAGGCACTTCATTGCCGATGCTCCACATAATAATTGAGGGATGATTACGGTCGCGTGTAACCATGCTTTCAATATCCTTTTTCCACCAGTCGTTAAAATACAGGTGGTAATCGTAAGGGTTTTTACCATATTTCCAGCAATCAAATGCCTCATCAATCACCAGCATACCGAGGCGGTCGCAGGCGTCCAAGAACGCCGGACTAGGCGGATTATGCGCACACCGGATGGCATTGTAGCCACTGGCCTTTAATATTTCCACGCGGCGTTCCTCTGCCCTGTCATAGGTCTTTGACCCAAGCGGACCATTATCATTATGCACGCATCCACCTTTTAGCTTTACAGTTTGGCCGTTTAGCTGGAACCCGTTTTGCGTATCGAAAGTAATTTTGCGGATGCCGAAGGTAGTTTTCTGCTCGTCTGTTTGTATTCCGTTTACATATATATCCGTCACCGCTGTATATAATGATGGCGATTCGCACGACCAAAGCGCAGGTGACCTTACGTCTGCCGATTTTTTGAATACATTAGATGCCCCTGCAGTAATCAAATCCTCGCTTTCGGTTTTAGACACCTCTTTATTTTGCGGGTCGAGGATTTTTGTAATGACTTTTATCCTTTGGTCAGCAGCGGTCTCATTTGAAACATTTGTGCTGATGGCGACCTTAGCAGTCGTGGCGTTAACATCAGGCGTGGTAATGAATGTTCCCCATTGTGCCATATGGATTGGCTCGACAATCCTTAGCCAAACATGCCGGTAAATACCGGCGCCTGAATACCAGCGCGTATTTTGGCCCTCGTTTTTTATTTCTACTGCTATAATATTCTTCCCGCCATAATTCAGTTTGTCGGTAAGGTCAAACCAAAAACTGGTATAGCCATAAGGATGTGTACCGATATTGTGTCCGTTTATAAAAACTGTGGAATTCATATATACCCCATCGAACTGAATAACGGTACGCTTGCCTTTTTGGGATGCAGGGATAGTAAATGTTTTACGATACCAGGCAGTTCCGCCTACCGTAAAACCGCCGCCAACCTGGCTGATTGCATTTTGGGTGAACGGAGATTTAGTGCCCGGCAGGTCTTCTATACTCCAATCATGCGGCAGATCAACCTTGCGCCATTTGGAATCGTCATATTTTTCGTTCTCCGCACTCAATGCGCCGCCACGAAAGAAACGCCAGTTATCATCGAATAATATTGCGTTATTACTTTGAGGAAATGCTTTTAAACAAAATAGAAGTAAAAGGCTAAGTAATAATTTTCTGCCAGGCATATGGTAATTGGTTAGTGCAGGCTTTTTATCAGGAACGATAAAAAAACCAACAGATAAATTTAAGCACTAATCCAATAACTTTCGCCCTAAACAGAATTAATTATTGTTTTTAATACAATTATTTTGCCTCATTTAACGCATCCGGATCGGCGCCAACAGGGTCTTTATAGTTTTTGATGAAGCGGGCTACATCGGCAGCTTCCTCCCAGGTAAGCTCATCCATGCCGTCGTAGTTCCATTCTTCCATATTTTCATCAAAAACGATTTCGCCCATGCCTACAACGCCGTTAGTAAGGCGATATACGCCGGTGCGGTAAAAGTCGCCGTTATCAAGCTGATTGTTTATGGGTGTGATGGTGAGTTCAATAGGTCCGTCAATAGTGTTTACGGTATAAGTCGTCTGGCTTATCATGCTGCAGAATTTGGTTAGTTTACAGGAATTTATCAAATCATCATTTCTACATCAAAAACTCTGCCTGATTTAGTTTCGATATAAAATGTTACAACAATTATAATAAGTTTGCACAATAGTTTATTGGTTCATTTGTTTATTAGTTCATTGGTGTTTGATGCCAATCGCCGTGTGTTATTTTAGCAAAGCGATACCAATGAACGAATG
>JAZJZL010000110.1:0-7357 GCA_040389845.1 Bacteroidota bacterium | reverse complement strand
TGAACTAATGAACGTTCAAAAACATGAATTTAACAATACACGGGGCTGCGCGACAGGTTACGGGGAGCATGCATTTGCTGGAAGCGGGCCAATTTAAGATACTGATAGACTGCGGACTGGATTACGAGAAAGACCATCATATCCAATCCAACGAAAATTTTCCTTTCCGGCCGGAAGAGATAGATGTGGTTGTACTTACCCATGCCCATATCGACCATTCGGGTAACCTGCCTACGCTGGTGCGTTTGGGTTTTGAAGGCCAGATACTTTGCACATCCCCTACCGCCGACCTTACCGAGCTGTTGCTGATGGATTCGGTAAACATCTTTATGCACAAGGTGGACAAAAGCCGTAAACGCGGAAAAGGTAAATATAACACCAACGCGCAACCATTATACCTGCAAAAGCATGTAATGGATACAGTGGACAGGTTTGTCAACATCGGTTTTAACAGGCCTTTTCGCATCAATGGCGATATCGAGCTTACGTTTGTTCCTGTGGGCCATTTGTTGGGCGCAGCGGCGGCGGTATTTAAAATAAACGACCATGGTATTGAAAAATCAATTGCCTTTACCGGCGATATCGGCCGCAAAAATTACCCGGTGCTTAATGACCCGGATAAATTACCACCGGTTGATTATTTGGTAACAGAATCGACCTACGGAGGCAGACTGCATACTAAAGATAAAACTGTTGAGCAAGCCCTGGTGGAGGTTATAGATAAAGCCTGCGTTAAAGAACAGGGGCGACTGATAATACCTGCATTCAGTATTGGTCGCACACAATCACTGGTTTATTCGCTGAATAAGATTTTTAGCAGCGGATTACTGCCACCGGTTAAGGTTTTTGTGGATAGCCCGATGGCGACACGGGCGACTGAAATTTTTCGTAAATACCACAACCTTGTAAACGAAGAGGCGCAGGACTTCTACAACAAGAAAGGCGACGAATTTGAGTTTGAAAACCTGGAATACATCGAATCTCTGAAGGACAGCCGGCAGGTTTCCAATTACTTTGAGCCGTGCATTATTATATCCTCGGCAGGTATGCTGGAGGGCGGCCGTATACAGGATCATTTGTATTATAACATACAAAACTACTACTGCACCATACTTTTCATCGGCTATTGCGCAAAAGGCACGCTGGGTCATCGCTTATTACGTGGCGATGCCATTGTCCATATTAAAGACCGCGACCTGGCCGTTTATGCCACCATCAAACAAACCGATGTCCTCAGTGCTCACGGCGACCATGATGATTTGATGGGCACCGTTAAGCAGCAGGACAGGGAGAAGCTGAAGAACGTATTTTTAGTACATGGTGAGGCAAGCAGCATGCAGGCTTTAAGCGATGCTTTAGAGGTTGAGGGATATAAGGTTGTGGTGCCGGAGAAGGGGGTGAAATATTCATTATAATTCCTCACCCTGTCGTCATTGCGAGGCCGACCGTTTATGGTCGGCTTCGAAGCAATCTCTGCGCTATAAGGTAACAAACCATAAAACTCAGGGTTACCTGTTCGCCGACGGACAGGAAACCACATAACTTATTCCCGAGATGCAGTCTAGCGCAGAGGTTGCTTCGAGCCTTGACTGCAAGCAGTCAAGCTCGCAATGACGAGTATTTTGCATCCCGTAAAATCAAAAATGGCACAGACTTTATCAATCTGTACCATCCAAAAATTCGTGTAATTCGAACTAATTCGTGAAAATTAGCGCCTATTTGTTAAAGTGCGCTATTATCAAGCTAGCCAGCTCAACACCAATACGCTCCTGGGCTTCGCCTGTAGCGGCGCCGATGTGCGGGGTTAGTGAAATTTTAGGATGCTTTAATATTTCCTCGCGAGGGGTTGGCTCATTGTCGAATACGTCAAGCGCTGCGAAGGCAACTTTACCGCTATCTAATGCCGTTACGAGGGCCAGCTCATCAATTAAGCCGCCGCGTGAGCAGTTTACCAGGCCAACGCCTTTCTTCATTTTATCCAGCTCTTCTGCACCGAAAAGAGCTTTACCCACAAATGGTGTGTGCAAGCTGATAAAATCAGCATTAGCTATAATTTCGTCAAGTGTTGCTGTTTTAACCGAAGCCTTTACTGCGATGCCGCCGCCTAATACGATTTCTACTTCCGGATTAAACGGATAAAGGTCATAAGCGATAACGTCCATACCGATACCGATAGCAATTTTAGCCACCTCGCGACCAATGCGACCGAAGCCTACGATACCGATAGTGCGACCACGCAACTCGATACCTTTGGCGTAAGCCTTTTTAAGGTCATTAAATTTGGTAGTGCCCTCAACAGGCATTTTGCGGTTGCTATCCTGCAAAAAGCGGATACCGGTAAACAGGTGGGCAAATACCAGTTCGGCAACTGATAAAGATGAAGAAGCGGGTGTATTGTAAACGCCGAGACCTTTTTCTTTGGCATAATCAACGTCGATGTTATCAACGCCTACGCCGCCGCGGCCTATCAGCTTTAAATTCGGGCAGGCATCAATCAAAGCCTTGCGTACTTTGGTTGCACTGCGTACAGTTATCGCATCATAGTCCTGCAACTTTACAGGCAGCTCATCCTGCGGGATATTGTTCGTATCTACAAAAAAACCAGCATCTTCCAGCATTTTCTTGCCTATCGGGTCGATGCCATCATTGGCGAGTATTTTAATCATGTCTGTTAGCCCCCCAGCCCCCTAAAGGGGGAGCTTATTTTTGATGAGGCATTTAGGGAACGCCTTATAATTTATGCGCCGCAAGTTCCCCCTTTAGGGGGCCAGGGGGCCTTATTTATTCTTCTCAGCAAATTCCTGCATGGCGTCGACCAGTACGTAAACGCTGGTGATTGGCAGGGCGTTGTAAATAGAAGCACGGAAACCACCTACGCTTCTGTGGCCTTTTATGCCGATGATGCCTTTGTCATCACACAATCTCAGGAATGCTTTTTCGTGCTCCGGATTTTCCATTACAAAGCAAACGTTCATGTGTGAGCGGTCTTCAGGTACGCAAACTGCCTTGAACAGCGGGTTGCGGTCGATTTCTTCGTATAATACACGGGCCTTTGCAATATTCTCCTGCTCGATAGCTTCAACACCACCTTTTGATTTTAGCCAGTTAAGCGTCAACATCGATACATAGATAGCAAAAACCGGAGGGGTGTTATACATCGAACCGCCTTCAATCTGCACCTCATAATTAAACATTGCAGGTATCTTGCGACCAGTTTTGCCCAGCAATTCGTCTTTAACAATAACCAAAGTAACACCTGCAGGACCCATATTTTTCTGCGCACCTGCATATATCAGCCCAAAATCGGCAACGTTAATCTTGCGGCTGAAAATATCTGATGACATATCGCAAACCAACGGTACCGGTGATTTAGGGAACGACTGCATCTGCGTACCATAGATAGTATTATTCGAAGTGATGTGGAAATAAGCCGCATCTTCAGGTATTTTGTAGTTGCTAGGGATATAGGTGTAGTTTTTGTCTTTTGACGATGCAACTACCTCTGTTTCGCCAAAGAATTTCGCTTCTTTAATGGCTTTGCTTGCCCACACGCCGCTGTCCAGGTAGGCAGCTTTGCCACCTTCGGGTAGCAGGTTGTAAGGTACTAATGCAAACTCGGTGCTTGCGCCACCCTGTAAAAATAAAACAGAGTATCCCTCGGGCACTTCAAACAGCTCCTTTACCAGCTTTACTGCATCATCAAGCACGGCTTCAAACTCAGGCGAGCGGTGCGATATCTCTAAAATAGAAAGTCCGATTCCGCCAAAATCAACAACTGCTGCTGCTGCCTGTTTTAAAACTTCGTGTGGTAGGATGCCTGGTCCGGCGCCAAAATTATGTTTCATTTTATTTGATTTTTTCGATGATGGATAAAGGCGTCAGAAAGCCGTTTTGCAATTGAGCGCTGGCCTTTGATGCTTTCATTTTGTTTATAAATTGGTTTTGTTGAATTATTGATTAATTAACAAATCGGTAGTAAGACGGGCCGAAGTTAGTTAATTTGACAACAATTATAGAAGATATTTGCTTTTTTTGAAAAATGATACAATTGGCTTACAATTGCCGCATTGAATTTTAATTATTAAAAAATTAGGGCGGATTTATTGTAAGGGTGGCATTGGGTTAATGCTGCTTTCTTAACGATGGGCGATGCCCATCGCTGGTATATTGGCACCCCTTCAGGGCTTTAAAATACCATAAATGCCGTCTGTCGAATTTGCTCCCGCCCTGACGGGGCAAATTCTGTTAGCGATGGGCATCGCCCATCGCGGTAAAGCGATAATTACGCCCCCAACCTTTTCAACCCCGCAATAGCCCCCTTCTGGTCAGCAGCCGAAAATACCGAGTTACCTGCTACCAATACATTAGCCCCGGCTTCAACCAGTTTTTTTACATTTGAGGCATCCACTCCCCCGTCAACTTCAATGTATAAACCGGGATTTTTCTCAGATGCCAAAGCCCTTATATCCGCCAGTTTTTTATAGGTATTATGAATAAATTTTTGGGCCCCAAATCCCGGATTTACCGACATGATGAGCACCATATCCAAATCAGCCACAATATCTTCCAGCAATAAAACCGGCGTATGCGGATTAACGGCAACCGATGCGCGGCAGCCCAGTTCCTTAATATACTGAACCGTACGGTGCAGGTTAGGGCATGCTTCGTAATGCACGGTAATGCTCGCCGCGCCTGCGTCTTTAAAGGCTTTCAGGTAGCGGTCAGGGTCCACAATCATCAGGTGCACATCCAAATCCTTTTTAGCGTGTTTTTTAACCGCGCTTACGACCGGGAAACCGAAAGATATATTAGGCACAAACATGCCGTCCATAATATCGACATGTATCCAGTCGCCCTCGCTTTCATTAATCAGTTCGATGTCGCGCTGTAAATTGGCAAAATCAGCGGCTAAAATAGATGGTGCTATCAGGTGGTTCATGGATGCAAATGTAGTTTTTTTAGTCCGGAAGTCAGAAAGACGGGAAGTCAGAAAGATGAATAGGACATTAACGACAAGTGTAATTTTTACAACAACTACAACCTCTGCAATTTCCTTCAAATTTCGTGCAACTAATCGATTCGGAGTGTCGTCTTATATTCGATAGTAAAGACCTGGCTGCCAACAAAGTCAAAAATGGAATTTTACGCTTATTTACCGGAATACTACCTCATTAATTTAAAACGTATTTAAACCTGGAGAATCATGTTAAAAAATTACTTTAAAACGGCCTTCCGCAATCTCTGGAAGAATAAAACCTCTTCACTGATTAACATCTTTGGGCTTACCATTGGTCTGAGCTGCTGCCTGCTTATCGGACTATATATCCAGCACGAACTATCGTATGATAATTTCGAAAGAAACGGCGACCGCATTGCACGCGTCATTATGGAATACAAATTTGACGGCGGCACCGAAATGAAAAAGGGAAATTTTACCAGCGTGCGTGTTGCGCCTGTGTTCAAAAAAACATTTCCAGAAATCACCGACGCAGTTCGTATGTCACTCGGTTCGCCTACAGTGAAATACAAGGATAAGCTGATAAGTGAGAAAAGGTTTATGTTTGCCGACCCAAGTTTCTTCAATATTTTCTCATTTAAGTTGCTATCAGGCGACCCCTCTAAAGCACTTGCAGCACCAAAACAGGTTGTAGTTACCGAATCTACGGCCAAACGTTACTTTGGCAATGAAAACCCAATTGGTAAAACCTTACAAGCAGGGAGCGATACCAGCCTTTACCAGGTTACCGGCGTGATACAGGATTGCCCATCGAACTCCCAGGTAAAATTTGATTTCCTGGCTTCGTTTTCATCATTGGATCTCATCGGATACGAAAAAACCTACTGGGACGCCAATTATACTACTTATTTTCTACTAAAGGACGAGGCTTCGATAGCCCGCCTGCAGGCTAAAATAACGCCATTTATGAAAACAGAAATGCAGGGCCAGGGCGCAACGGTAGATTTTTTACTGGAGCCCTTTAAGAGCATTCACCTGCATTCGGAATTTGACGGTTTCGAACCAAATAACAGCATCACCTACGTTTACATCCTCGAAGCGGTAACACTGATGATACTTGCTATCGCCTGCTTTACTTATATCAATCTTAACACCGCCCGTTCCATCGAGCGTGCAAGGGAAGTAGGTGTACGCAAAGTAATCGGCGCTGATAACAAGCAACTGTTCTGGCAGTTTATAGGCGAATCTATGCTGATATGTGCCATTGCTGCGTTACTCAGCATTATTGCAGCCATGTTGCTGCTGCCGGCATTTAACAATCTCGCCGAAAAGCAATTGCAAATAAGCTCGTTGCTTTCGTGGCAGTTTGCAGGCTTTGCCGTGTCGCTGGTGCTGGTTATCAGCCTGCTGGCCGGCAGCTACCCGGCCCTTATCCTATCAAACTTCCAGCCCGTTAAAGTACTCAAAGGCTCATTTAAAAATACAGGTTCCGGGCAATGGGTGCGTAAGTCGCTTACGGTATTCCAGTTTGCTATTTCGGTAGTGCTGATCATATCTACCTTCATCATACAAAAACAGCTTAGCTATATTCAAAACAAAAAATTGGGCTACGACCGCAATCACGTGGTTGTGCTGCCATTCAGCGGACAGTTATTACCGAAATTGCAATTGATTAAAGACCAGCTTAAAACAAACACCAGCATACTCAGCATCTCGCGATGCTCCAGCCCGCCGGTAAATATTGTCGGCGGTTATAACATGCGTTCGGACGCGATGCCCGAAAATCAGCAAATAGCAGTTACTGCCGACCCTATTGATGAAGATTTTATACCTACCGTAGGCCTGCAGCTTGTCGCCGGTGAAAACCTTACCCAACAGGACATGAAAGATATCGGCCACGACGACTCCAAAGGCCAGGCCAACACCTATCATTTTATATTGAACGAGTCCGCTGCAAAACAACTGGGTTGGTCGCCGCAAGAAGCTATTGGTAAAAGGATGTATATGTCGCAATCGCGGCCGGGTTATGTGCGCGGTGTGGTGAAGGACTTTGTTTTTGAATCGATGCACACCACTATTAAGCCGGTAGTGTTGTTCCCCGAACGATGGAGCCGTTTTTCAGCAAACCATCTCGTTTATGGAAAGCAAATGGAAAGAGCTGGTACCTTCGAAACCGTTTGAATATCATTTTATGGATGACGATTTTAACCGCCTGTACAGCTCAGAAATCAGGCTGGGAAAAGTGCTGAACATCTTTGCAGGAATCGCAATAGCATTGGCCTGCCTGGGGTTGCTCGGTCTTTCAGCTTATAGTACCAAACAACGCGTAAAAGAGATAGGCATCCGCAAGGTATTGGGCGCGAGCGTTGTTAATATCGCCACCATCCTTTCGACAGATTT
>JAZJZL010000109.1:0-13644 GCA_040389845.1 Bacteroidota bacterium | reverse complement strand
TGAAAGGATGCGTTTACCCCGACCCAGCAAAACAGGATACACCACCAGCACAACCTCGTCAACCAGTCCTTCCCCAAGTAATACCGATGTCAGCGTAGAACTGCCTGGGATAATCAGGTCGGGGCCATCTGTTGATTTTAGCGCACGGATACCTGCTATAATATCCTCGCCCAAGTCCTTAACCGGGCCCCATTCAAGGCTTTCCGGCGTGTGGGTCGCTACGTATTTGGTAGCTGCATTTATGGCGTTTGCCATTGGGAAATTCCCGGCAGTTGGCCAAAATTTGCTAAATATATCGTAAGTAGTACGGCCAAGCAGCAGGTCGAAGCCCGGGCCATAGGCATCAAAAAGCATCGCTGCCCCGGCAGCGGTTCTGTAGGGCACTGTCCATGCGCCGTAAGCGTAGTCGCCATCATGTTCTATCACGCCATCCAGCGAGATATGTTCGGTTATTTTTATCGTTCTCATTTTGTTTGCTATTTAATGTTGATATAAAGGTACGGCGGTTAATCAGCCTCCGTAAGGGGCAATCGCGCCCATTTGAGGGGCATTTCGCGCCTGCCCCTCCGGTTATTGGATCGAGATAAAACACAGACAAGAAGGCGGGAGAGACCTACCGCTGCCTGTAATATTTATCTTTTAAATGTATGGTTTGGGTAATTGCGCAGCCTGACACAAAAGTTCTGTACGCAGGTTGTTCTGGTCCGTAATATGGGATTGTATCCTGAAAATAAGCTATACCCATATTTCTCAGAATAGCTTCGAGCTCGCTTTTTTCGTCGATGCTTGTTGTAAATCCAATACAATGGGTTCTCGCCCATTTGTCGGACTTAATTTGATGAAAAGCGTATGCTGCTATTTCAGATTCAGATTGAAAATATTTTAAGATATTCTTTTCTCCCCGCTCGGTATAATACCAGGAAAAAAGACTACCCGACCTGTCAATACCGAAACCTTCAGAAATAAAATTACCATTGATGGAGTAGTTGTTAAAATTATAACAATTTTCTTTCATCCAACGCTCAAGCTCGTCTTCGGTACCTGGTGTTTTAATAGCTGTCAATTCTGTAAGTTGCTATGTGCTCGAGGGCTTCTTCCTTCATGTAGGTCGCAAATGATTTATCAAATTTGCTGCTGGAAGTTAAAACCTTGTACAGGCATTCTTTACCTTGTTTGGAATTCTGCTTAATAAAAGAAAACATACCTGCCCATTAGTGTGACTTACCTTTGTTGATTGCACGATAAAGATAGATGCACCAACCAATTTAAACAAACAAAGAAAACGATAAATATTCTAATGGCTTTCTTAAATTAGTAGCCAATTGATTTGGATAGCAGAACCAATGAACCCATTCCCCTTTGAAAGATGTTATATTATTTCGCAATTTACGCCGGATGCGATAGTGACGCGGCTTGAAGAGGAAATAAAAAAACCTGTGTATAGCGTTAAAATGATTTTTTCAAAACCAACCGGGGCATATTTTAAAGGGAAAATAACAAATGACGCCTTCAAGGTAATTCCGGTAATTTCCGGCCGCAATTCGTTTATACCGCAAATTAGTGGAACGATAACTCCTTATTTAAATGGCAGTCAAATTTATGTACGATTTAAGATGCATATCATAATAATCATCTTTTTTATAGCGATGTTCACGTTTGTAGGCTATGAAACAATGTTATCTATCAACAAAGACATAGGCCTTAATCAATCAACCGATGCTGACTTTATTCCTCCTGTGGTGATGCTTTGCATTATTGTGTTCGGGATAGTGGAGTTTAAAAGCCAATGTCGCAGGGCTAAGGATAAACTGATTGAAATTACGGATGGTGAGATGAGATAAATAATTTAACGCGTAAAGCTGTTCCTGCTTTTAAGAAAAGGTCTTCGCCGCTTCAAATGTATCCCGTCTAAAAAGTTTATAATCGATAATAGCCAGCCACGCCAATCCCTATGGTCCAGAAATTCCTGGAGGTTTCGAGATCATCATCAAATGTAGACGGGTTGTGTTGGTATTGCCCGCTCAACTTCGCTTGGGCAATGCCCTCTTCTACATCTTTTTGAGTATATTGCCTCCAAACGCCTACTGAACTATTTAAAAAGGCGTAAGAAATTCCGCCGTCCGAATCATCAATTTCTCCATTGTTATGTTCACTGAGTAGCGCTATCAATCTGTCTGCACCGATGTTAAACGGATTTATGTCATAAAGAGATAATTCTGTCCGCTCCGGGAATGGACCGTATATAAACTCGATAAACTCCACTTTCCCGGATCCGTCAAAGTCGATTCTTAATTCATAAAACTCGTATAACAAACTGTTAGCGGCATGATATTCGGATGGCCTGCCCAGCAGCTTTAACATATCATTCTTTGTTTGCCCTAACAGTATTTCTCCAACACTTTCAATATCGATTCCTTTTAAGGGGGTGATTTTAATTTTTATCATTATTACACTTTCTTCGCCGGTCAGAAAATCTTCAGCAAACGTGCCGAACTGCCATTATATCCAGGTAATAAATATGCAGCTATTTTTTGGCACCGCAAACTACCATTAACGGGCTGGACGCTTGAATAGAGTGGGTTTCGTAAATCTTCCGCCATCATTTATTAAACAATGCCCATTTCCCTTCAGAAACAACCTCCACCGTCTTATCACGCACCTTTATGGCCGTGTTATTATCGATGGCGTATACCGGTGCCGGGATTTTCTTCGCCCATTTTTCGGCGTTGATGGCAGAAGCGTCAGGATGGTTGGCATTGTCGAAATGTGGTATTATAGCAAAATCGACCAGTCCTGCGCCGTGTGCAGTTTGGAAAGTCAGCCGTATATCGCCAAAAAATATTTCTTCTGATGTCAGGGCGTGGTGAGTGCCTTTTGGTGTGTTGGAATAAGTTTCTCCAATAATGGTGCACGCCGCCATGCTGCCGGCGCTTACGCCTACATAAACCGTTTTGCTAAGCAGCGAGGGCAATAATTTCGCCAGGCCCGATACTTCCAGCCAATAAGCTAAAAATATAGGGTCGCCGCCCCAGGCCAGCAGCGCATCCGCTTCCTGTATTGCCTGTAACCATACATCCTTTTCGATGCCGGGCAGCACACTCAGCTCCAATATACCCAATGACTTCCAGCCCAATTGGGCGAAAGGGCCGCCCATCTTGCCGCTAATAGCCTGCATTGCTAAATTGCCGCCGCCGGGAAAAGGGTAAATCGCCGTTGGTATAAAAAGCGCACTCGATTCAGATACAGGCTTACCAAGCAGGTCGACCAGGGCTTTGTGAATGCTTTGATTGGTAATGCCGTTTGATGTAAGGAGAAGTTTCATAGGCACAAATCTCGCCGCCTGCAAATCTTTTTTTGCGGTGTAAACGTGACAAACTTAGGGGTGAATATGTCATCTCCCATTTTTTGCAACGTGCTACAAGCGAATTGAATGGGGCTACTAATAACTTTCTGCGCCGGCCCAGCTTTTAAATTTACTTAAACATACACTACATTTTCCAGGTGAAAAGAAAATGGCTTCGCTCCCTTTCCTTGTCCACCACCCTTCATTACAATGTCAGCACTATAAACACCGTCAAGAATCAGCTTTTGATGTATATCGGACAGAATATGAGGATCAATCACTGCGCCCTCTGGCACCATATAAACAGCGCCTATCCAAAGTGCGTCAGAAAATGCAAATGTTTTCTCGCGGCCATGCGCTATGTGTTTGATATCTGACAATAGCAGGCCATCCCTGTAAATACGAACATTAGCAGGGCTGTCTTTGAGGCTATTTACAAAACTAATCGCATCAGGGTCTCCGCTGTCATCTTTAATAAGTTTGCTCCCTTCCTGGTCTTTCGAAAGCGTAAAGCGCTGGCCATGGGCTGCAGGATGCTGCATGGTATATTCATCTTCACCATTGCTGGCAGCTATCTTTATATCAGAACTAAGTTTAAGTGCCTGGCTTTCACCGGGTGCACAATTTGCAATTACCTTCCAGGCAACCACAGGATCTGAAGGCAATTGTTCGTTTTTCTGGAAAATGACTATCTGTGAATTATTCTTATCATTAGACTGATTGATAAAATTGAGGTTGATCTGCGACATTGTTTATCTCTTTTGACTTGTTAATACTCCTCCAAATTAATGAATAGACGTGGCGTATGCAACCCAATCAAGTATTAAAGGAGAAGAATTAATCTTGAAAATACACCCCCGAATTGATGCCGTATATTTTCACGATGAAAACGTAGTCTCCGGGCATAGTGTCCCATAGTTTAGAAACTGTAGCATGAGGCGCTGTTTACAAAGCAGAGCGGCTGCCGGGAAAATATTCCTGGCAGCCACTCTGTTATTTTCAATTATTGGATAAAGTCCCAATGAAAAGTAATCTCGCTCAGGACTTGCTTTGAAATCTTTCCTGATATCCCTACCAGCCTGGCATTCATCGAATCAGGTAGATCTGCACAAAAATAATGAACTGAATTTGTCCCGGGGACGAAAAGTTCATTATTCCTGGTGATTTGACCCTTAGTGGTTGTGCACATAAATTCTTTAAAGCCATAGAAGCCGTGAACGCTGCATATCCATTCATCTTCCACTAGCTTGATAACATGAGCAGGAGGATATTTACTGGGCGCGGGGTCGCCGCCTTTTATGCCTTGCGATACGCCGTCGTAAAATACCTCTATCGCCTGGAAAGGTCCCCTCATATCTCCGTAAGGGTTATAGTAGTATGTTCTGATTTCGCTTATTTTTCCCTGACCACGGTCGAAAGTAGTCTTTGCTGAGCCAGCGCCATTAAATGATACCGCTAACTGCTTTAATTCTGGTTTATAAAAAGGAGCACCGGGCAGCATGTACTTCCAGAACCTGGATGTGTATAATAATTCGTCAAGCTGTGCATTACATTGAACTTTATCTGATCTTAATTCCAGGATATAGCTCCTTTGGTTCTCTATAGCTGTGGTATAGTCATTAATGTCATCCGTCAAATTCTTCTCTGCTTCTGCTTTTCCTTTGGGGTTGCCGGGGAAGAGGGTGTCAAAATCATGATAAAGGGTATGACGGGCACCGATAATTATAGTCTGAAGGGCTACAAAATAAGGTAAGGTATCTAACATTTCACTATCGAAAGATGCCCGGTTTTCAACCATCGCATCTATGGCAGCAACCAACCTGGGCCCGCGTTCTATGTCCGAATTTACGATTCCTCCAAGTTTGTCCATTGTACCCTTTAATGTGTTTGATAATTGATCAAGCTTTGCTTTTTTGAAATACGCTTCCAGGCGCGCGTCCACATAAGCCTTCATTTGCTCCCATAAATCAGCCAATTTATCTTTCTTTTCCCAGAATATACCCACCACAAACGCTAAGCCTGCACCAGCCTCAGGGATTTGTGCAATTACCGGAAGGGCTAAATTCCGCACCGTTTCATTTGCTTCTATAAAAGAAGTAGCATCTTTTCCTACCTTATTGTTGGCTACAGCAACCAGTTTAAAAAGCTGATTATCTGTTCCCGTTAAATCACCTTGATATACAGGACTTCCCGCCGCAGTGTTTAATCCCCAAACATCAAAAAACTTTTTACTGTGGTAACACATTATCCGGTAGTAGCCCTCGCCGGCATATAATAGTTGAAATTGCTCATGATGCACATTTTCCTTACGAAACGATACTATCTGTGCCTTATTTTGTCCCGAGGCTTGTGCCACATTAAGGTAGCGGTTATCATATCCCGGCAGGCTTATCCAACAGGTCGGGCCATTCGTTTCAAAGCCAAACTTCTGTCCCTTGGCTTTATTAGGATTGGAGGCCATTTTTTGTAATTGTAAGGGACGTCCTTCGTTACTATCTTCTAGGCCGAGACACATGCCTTCAGCCTGGCTGTGTTTAGGCATCAGGTAATACAATTGATTTTCGCTGGGATGAAATGCCATAATGTTTGGTTGTGTTTAAATTAAAAATATATGAGTAAATGATTAAAAAATTCACTGGTAGGTATGCTGCCTTTGGCGGACAATTTAATATACATCAGCTTCAGGCAACCTCATAAGAACAGAACAATAGAAATATTCGCTATTTAATTTGCAGAACGGGATAGTCACTTCAGGCGCCGCCAATAAATGAGCTGTCACAATAAGAAGAGATGAATAGGTAAATTTTCAATTGAATAAGGCTTATGATGATAAAATTAATAAAAAAAAATTGATAACATGGTGCTTTGCTATGGTTGTTCAGAAAAATAATATTAAATATCAATGGTTTTATCGGTTAACCTAAATCCAATGGAGACCCTGTGTTTTGTAACTATACGGCACAGGTCTTTTTGAGAAGCGCTATGCCAACATAAAAAATATAATTCCCTCCTTAGGTTATCGCTGGTGTCTCGCTTGTGATATTAATTGGTTGTGTTCAGAACCGGAGTAAAACCGATAAAACAAAGGTGTCGGAGTTTTGTACAGAAACCGGGAAATTATTTACATATGCTCATATACACTGTTATTTTAGGCTGATATTTTACAGCTAAAACAAAAAACCGGGTAATATTATTTAACATTGCTCAGTTATTGTCTATATGTCCTTTACCGAATTTGCTACAGACCAGCAACTGCTTGCCCTTATTGCACAAGATAATAAGGAAGCCTTCACCACCCTTTATGACCGGTATTGGGATAAGATATTCGCGGTGGCGATACACCGCCTGGACGATATACAGGAGGCGGAAGAAGTAGTACAGGAAATATTTTTAAGTTTATGGGCACGCCGAAACAGTTTGGAGCTAACTCACGGCCTGCAAACGTACCTGTCAGTTGCAGTAAAATATAAAGTAATTAATCACCTGGCCCGGCAGCATCGCCGGCAATTACAACTGGATGAGTTAGCCCATATTACACCGGCAAATTTTAACAGCACTGCCGAGTGGCTGAGTGAAAAGGAATTACGCACACAACTTGAGATGAGTATTGCAGCACTGCCCGAAAAGTGCCGTATAGTGTTCCTGCTTAGCCGCGAAGAGAATAAAACCTACGCAGAGATTGCGGCAGAGCTAAACATTTCACAAAAAACGGTAGAAGCCCATATGAGCAAGGCCTTAAATATCCTCCGTCAAAGCCTTAAAGTCGCTGTCCCTTTGTTTTTGTCATTACTGGAAAAATAAATTTTATTTCTCACTAAGGGTATATCCTGTAAACGCTGACTATATGTGAAAGGTTAAGAAGCTTTGCTATGGAAAAAAAGGATTACGACCCTGCAGAACTAGCCCATAAATGGGAACAAGGCACCATTACCCCAAATGAACTGGTGTGGTTTGAGCAATGGTATACAAACTTTAATGACGAAGAAGTATTGATTCACAATACAGTATATACTACTCCCGCGCAAATCCGTGACCATATCTTTAACCGTATCTCAGCACAAATGGAAACCCCGCAGCGCCCGGTGGTAAAAGTTGTCAGGTTATGGAGGTTTATCGCCGCCGCTGCTGTGTTACTCGTTATTGGTTCTGCGGTATTGTATAATAAAGATATCATTAACCTGGTTACGCCCGCACAACAAGTACTGATCAGTAGCAAAGCAGGTCAGCACCGGCAGATCAGGCTGCCCGATGGTACAAAAGTATGGTTAAGCCCCGCAACCCAAATCAGTTATCCGGATCACTTTAGCGATGAAAAACGGGAGGTGAATTTGATTGGTGAAGCCTTTTTCGAGGTTGTGCATGATACTAAACACCCTTTTATCATTAGTTCGGGCAAGCTAAAAACAGTAGTATTAGGCACCTGCTTTAACGTACAGGCTTATCCAAAAGCAAATTCGGCAGAAGTAACTGTCGTAACCGGTAGGGTAGGTGTAATGCTTAACACCACTACCACCCATAAGCAACAGATTATTGTAGCCAATCAGCGGACGGTATTTTATCCATCCACAGGCGCCTTGTTAAAAGAAGATTATCCGGACGGAGCAAGATTTCTTGAGCAGCGTAATGGCTTGTTCCATTTTAACGGGGCTTCGCTGGCGCCTATTATCAGTGAACTGCAGCTTCAATATGGTGTCCATATCTATATCCCTCCCGGGTTAAACTCAAAGGCCTTTTATGGCAGTTTAAATACCACAGTACCTATTGCGCAAACATTAAATAAACTCTGTACGGTACTGGAAATACAGTGGAACAAAAAAGGCGGCATTTATTATCTGCAGGAAAATAAAACAAATTAATCTAACTATAAATCAAAAAACCCGGTGTTTTTAAAACAACCGGGATTAATTAACAGCACGGTAGCCGGCCAACGGCCTTCGAAAACTTAAGGCGAGGCTATCATTCACATTAAACTTTAAAATTATGAAAAAAAAAGAACGAACGGGAGGTTTTAGATTTCATTGTCATTTTATGGCCTGGATATTGTTTCTGCTGCTTATGCTGATTCGACCGGCAGTTTTTGCACAAAGCAGCCCGCTGGATAGGGTTTGCACTATCAGCCTGAACAACGAACTCCTTAAAAATGCGCTCGACAAAATATCCGCGGCAAGTGGTGTAAGGTTCACTTATAACGAAACCATAGCCAAAAGTACGGTAAGAATAACCTTTCAGGCTAAAGAAAAAAGCTTACGTACTATACTGAACGACGCACTGGCGCCCTATCCGTACAGCTATACGTTGCTTGAGCAGGACATCCTTATTCGCTACAACCCAAAAAAAGATGAAAAACCAACTGCGGACCCTGTTAAAAAAACGCCGTCAAAATATATCGTAAGCGGCACACTTACCGAAAAAAAATCCGGGGAAACCATTATAGGCGCAAGCATACGGGCTGTAGATAACAACACCGGTACATCAAGCAATGGCTATGGCTTTTTTTCGCTTAGCCTGCCTGCAGGCGATAATCAACTGGTAATATCTTCCATGGGGCAGAAAACTATTTTAATGACAATTTCATTAACAGCCAATCTTACGTTAAACCTTGAGATGGAAGACGAAAATCAGCAACTGCAGGATGTTACAATCAGCGCTATCCCGCGCAATGGCCGGGATCTGGCCGGTACGCAGATGGGTGTAGAGAAACTCAACATACAGGCCACCAAAAATATACCTGTATTGCTGGGAGAGCGCGACGTGATTAAAACTATTCAGCTATTACCGGGTATAAAATCTGCCGGCGAGGGCAGCGGTGGTTTTTATGTTCGCGGCGGTGCTACTGATCAAAACCTGATCTTATTGGATGAAGCGCCGGTTTATAATGCATCGCATCTGCTTGGCTTTTTTTCCACCTTTAATTCAGATGCTATTAAAAATATCAGTATCTATAAAGGTGATATGCCGGCACAGTATGGCGGGCGGCTGTCTTCTGTGTTGGATATAAAAATGAACGATGGCAATAACCAGCAGTTTGGCGTAAGCGGCGGTGTTGGTTTGATAGCAGCGCGGCTTAACCTGGAGGGGCCAATTCAAAAAGGAAAGTCTTCCTTCCTGATTTCTGCGCGGCGTACTTACGCGGATATGTTCCTTAAACTTTCAAAAGATACCACCATTAACCGCAGCAAGCTATATTTTTATGATATCAATGCTAAAGCTAACTATATATTAGGCGGTCATGATCGATTATATCTGTCTGGTTATTTTGGAAAAGACGTATTATCTGCCGACAAGGTAGCAGGTATTAACTGGGGAAATACTACGGCAACCCTGCGCTGGAACCATATTTTTAACAATAATTTTTTTTCAAATACCTCGCTCATCTTTAGCGATTACAGTTATAAGATTAATCTTAAACAGGATATTAATGATTTTGGCATTTTCTCCCAAATCAGGGACTGGAACTTAAAAGAAGACCTGCAATGGTATGCCAATGAAAAGAACACGATATCTATTGGCTTTAATGCTATTTATCATACTATTAAGCCCGGAGAGATTTCGGCAACGGGAAATTCGGGTATTATTTCACAAAATCTTGAAAATCGTTACGCGTTAGAAAACTCGGCTTACATAAGCAATACGTGGAAAGCGACAGATCGATTTAGTTTAACCTATGGGCTGCGCGTCTCGGCTTTTACGATACTGGGCAAGGGTAGTTATTATAACCTTGATACCTATGGTAACATCATTGGCGCCACATACTACACACCAGGACAGGTTGTTAAAACTTACCTGAATCCCGAGCCCCGCATTGCCGCAGCTTTCCGGTTAAATGAACAAAGCTCCGTCAAAGCCTCTTATTCGCGCAATGCGCAAAACATGCATCTGATCAGTAACTCTAACTCAGGCTCGCCTACAGACAAATGGGTGGCCAGCACCAACTTGATTAAGCCGGAACTGGCCAATCAGTTTTCGATAGGTTATTATCGGGACTTTAGCGAAAATAAATATGAGTTTACGGTAGAAAGCTATTATAAAACATTGCAAAACCAGGTAGACTATCGCAACGGCGCTAATATTTTCACCAATCAACCTATTGAAACGCAGTTGCTTTACGGCAAGGGCAGGGCATATGGTGCAGAGTTTTTATTAAAAAAGAAAGCCGGCCGCTTTACGGGCTGGCTCAGTTATACCTTATCGAAAAGCGAACGCAATATAAACGGCATTAATAATGGAAACTGGTATAATGCCCGGCAAGATCGTACACATGATATTGCGCTGGTAGCTATATACAAAATCAGCGAAAAATGGACCCTGTCTGCCAATTTTGTTTATTACACCGGCGATGCGGTAACTTTTCCGAGTGGAAAATACCTGGTAGACGGCGTAAATTATTATTACTATACCAATCGTAATGCCAACCGCATGCCCGCTTATCACCGGCTGGATTTGGGTGCCACAAAGCTATTGAAGAAAACTGCTAAATTTTCTTCCGATTTAACCTTTAGTTTATACAATGCTTATGGTAACCCAAATGCCTACCGTATCTTTTTCCGTGACAGTGATGCCGACCGTAACCGTACGGAAGCGGTAAGGACTACACTGTTCACTTTTGTGCCATCAGTTACTTATAACTTTAAATTTTAAAACATGCGAAACTTCATAAACTACCTGGCATTATTTGCTTTTATCGCTTCTTTATCCGCTTGCGAAAAAAAAATTGACCTTAACCTGCCCGGAACCACACCGCAATATGTAATAGAAGGTGTACTAACGAATGAGTTGGGGGGCTGCAAAGTTTTGGTAAGCCAAACCAAAGCTTTTACCGGCGACAATAGCTTTAACGGTATTGACGGGGCACAGGTAACAATCAGTAACAACGGTAACACCTACGATGTTACTCCTGCCGCGAAAGGTGTTTATCAAAACAATGTGCTTGCAGGGATACCCGGGCAAAGCTATCAACTCTCTGTTCGTGTTAATGGCAAGGTTTTTACCGGCATTTGTACTATGCCGCAGCAGGTAGCACTGGACAGCATTTACCTGGCAAAAGATAACATGAACAATAACAAGGATGGCAGTATACGTAAGTACGTTAAGGTAAAATACCACGACCCGGCCACTATTAAGAACTATTACCGTTTTATACAATATATTGATGATCGAAAAGAAAAAACGGTTTTTGCAGACGACGATGAATTTACCAACGGGCAGGAAGTAAACAGTGAGTTAAAAGCTAATAACCTGGATGATCCGGCGAGGGAAATCCACCCCGGCAATCATGTAACGATTGAAATGTTGAACATTGACGCTGAGGTTTATAAATACTGGTTCAGTCTTGACAATAGCGCCGCCGGTGATGGCAATAATGCAGCACCCGCTAACCCGGTGACTAATATTAAAGGCGGTGCACTTGGATATTTTAGCGCACATACTTTACAAAGAAAAACATTGATCGCCCCATAAGATCGACCAATATTTGACCAAACGAAAAGGGGCGATTAGTGTCTTTCACCTAATCGCCCCTTTTTAGGTACGCTCCATGATACAAATTTCCAAATATTTTATTGCTTAAGATTAGCTTTAAGTTCGTTTGTTTCGTTTTGTGCAAGGGAGGTATGAAAACCAAACATTAAGAGCAAAGCATAAATCTGTGTGTGTGTCATAATTTATTTTATTTAATTATTTGATACAGCAAAATTACCCTGATATTTTTCGGCCTGAGAAATTTGGATTGCAAATAAAAATGCAAACTTTGTAAATAAAATCCTGACATTATGCTTGATAGCCAAAATCTCCTATCCGGGAAAGGCAAGTACCTTTTGGGATTCATGCTGCTTTTGTTTGTCTCCGCAATCTGCGCAGCTTTCAGCATGACCGGCAATGACGACTTTGATACCGCGCGACGGGAAGTTATGCTTCGCAGGATCGGGGACGAACTGCTCTCACAGTCAGGCGACCTTACGTCAAGGGTACTCCCTGTAAAAAAGATTGCCGAAAATGAATATCAAATCAGTTTTGAGAATGAGCTCACTTTTCAACCTGCCCTCCTGGTGAATACCACCCGGCGTTTGCTGTCCAATGATGCGCTGACTGGTAATTATGTAGTTAACGTGCTGGATCGCGGCAATGTAGTGTATGGATATGCCATATCAAAAAACAAAAAAAATGATATTGTAGCCTGTTTGGGAAGAAAGCAGCCCACAGCACGCTACCTGGTTGATATTAAATTTAAACCGGCAAGCATAATTACAGCAAAGAATGAATTACTGCTGGGCAGCCTGCCATTATTAGCATTTGTCGGTTTTATTGTCTTCAGATCTGTTAAGCCGCGGAAAGTTTTACCCGATGGTCAGTTTACTGACCTGTTAACGTTAGATACCGTACTGTTTGATGCAAAGAACCGTAAGCTGCTCATAAACGGAAAAACAACAGACCTGACCGGAACCGAAACGCGTGTATTGCGCATTTTTGCATTGTCGCCCAACCAGACCATAGAACGAAGCCGGCTACAGAAAGAGATATGGGAAGATGAAGGTGTTATAGTAGGCCGCAGCCTGGATATGTTCATATCAAAACTTAGAAAAAAACTGGAGGTTGTGCCGGATGTTAAAATTGTTGTTGTAAGAGGGAAAGGGTATAGGTTGGAGGTAAACGCTTAATACAATCGCCGGTTCAAGCGTCCCGCTTGAACCCAAATAGCCGTTAGCGTCCCGCTAACGTTACGCAATCACATCGGCAGACGTTACCGTTTGTTATTACCTTGGGTGTAAACATGCAGCTATTATTCATCGTTGCAGAATGGTTATTGTAAGCGGGACGCTTACATTTGTATGGGTTCAAGCTGGACGCTTGAACCGGCGGAGGAAGAGGAATAGGCGGAGGGCAAATAATTATCAATGTTGTACTAAAATTCGAAAAATGACGCCAGAATTTACCTTGGATGAACTTGAAACTCCCCAATTAAAGTTAAGGAAATTGACAATTGATGATGCCGCACAGCTGGCATTATTGCGTTCTGATGAGCGTGTTAACCGTTATTTGGACAGACCAGCATCCACTTCTTTTGAAGAAGCGGTGCAATTTGTAAACAAGATATTATCCTCAAATTCTTATTACTGGGCAATCAGTCGTAAAAACGAAATTGAATTTGTTGGTACAGTGTGTTTATGGAACGTCGACCATGAAAATTCGGTTGTGGAAATAGGATACGAACTACTACCTGAGTTTCACGGACAAGGTATAATGATAGAAGTTATACCTGCGATTATTGCTTACAACTCATCCGTTTTACAATTTGCAACCATTAT
>JAZJZL010000108.1:19619-29066 GCA_040389845.1 Bacteroidota bacterium | reverse complement strand
TTTGCGAAATACTTTTAATTCCCGCTCTTAGTTCGGGGAAGGGCTTAATTTCCTCAAGCAGTTGTTTGGCCTTTTCGCTGTCGGCGCCGGCATTTTTTGCCGCAATATCCTCCAGCCGCTCTATAATTTTGTGAAAACAGAGGTCTATCTGGAATGGATTATCTGAAAATTGCGGAAACAGCATATCGATATTTATCAATGCAAATTTACCAAATATTTGCTTTTTAAGTACTTACGTAATATAGTTGACGCGTGGATGAAGCTAATATTACAATAAATATACTTTTTGTTTAAAATAACCTAACACACAGCCGGTTAGTTTTATTTTTTTTAAAGACGAGCTATGCTGCCGAACCAACGTCCAACAAAGTTCCGGTACCAGTCTATCCAGCATTACCCGGTTCAGGGAAAATACGGTTATCAACAGCCGCGCGATCATTGTCAGTGTAAAGTTTTTATTAATTTTAATCAGCATCAATAATAGGGTTTGGCATGTTTTTGCAGATGGATTGCTTATTTTTACAGTTGCAAAGCAAGTTAAAGCTGTATAAATAAACCACAAAATAAGCTAATTTGCGTTAATCTTTTACCACAACTATGAATTATCAGCATCTACTGGAGCAGGGACAGGATTATATATTAACCTTTTATAAAAACCACGATACATCAAACCTGTTGTATCATAACCGCGACCATACTGAAGATGTGGTGGCTGCGGCCACAAAAATTGCTAATCATTACCAGCTTGCCGACGACGATTTTTTTGTAGTGATGGCCGCCGCCTGGTTTCACGACCTTGGTTATATGGTGGATGTTGCAGTGCACGAAGAAAAAGGAGCCGAACTAGCTCTGGAGTTTTTCGGCGAAAAGCATGTGGACAAGAAGCACCTGGATTTGATAAGGAATTGTATCCTTGCGACTAAAATGCCTCAAAAGCCTGATACACTACTTGAGCAAATTATTTGTGACGCTGATCTGTTTCATTTGGGTACAGAAGCCTTTAAAGAGAAAGATAAACTGCTATTAAAGGAAGTGCGTTTGCTGCATAATGCTGATATCAGCAAAGAACACTGGCTTGAGAAATCAATAGCCTTTGTTGAAAGCCATACCTATCATACTGATTTTTGCCGCCTGCTGCTGAATGATGGTAAGCAGCAAAATATAGAATATTTAAAAAAGAGATTGGCGAAGGAAGAGAAAGCCGCAGAGAAAGCTAAAAAAAAGGAGGAAAAAGTATCAATGCAATCAACCGCCGCTGATATGAAATTCGATGCTACGGTGGTAGAAGACCAGCATTTGCCGGAAGAGGAGGAATCAAAATCGGATAAAAAGAAAAAAGAAAAAGATAAACCTGAAAAGGGTATCGAGACCATGTTCAGGATTAGTTCGAGTAATCACCAGCGCCTCAGTGATATGGCTGATAATAAGGCGCATATCATGATTACTGTTAACTCTATTATCCTGTCGGCAGTGCTGAGTTTGTTGCTGCGCCGTTTAAGCGAGTATGGTTACCTGGTTTGGCCTACTTTTATTTTGCTTGCGGTAAGTTTGCTGGCCATGACGTTTTCCATTCTTTCCACCAGGCCGTCTATTCCCCCGGGGAATTTTACCAGGGAAGATGTCGATGCAAAAAAAGTTAACCTGCTGTTTTTTGGTAATTTTTATAAATCAACCCTTGACGACTACAACTACGGCATGCAAAAAATGATGCTTGATAAGGACTTTTTGTATGGCAGTCTGATACGCGATGTTTACGCACAGGGTGTTGTTTTAGGCCGTAAATACAGGCTGCTCCGTATAGCTTATAACATCTTCATGTTTGGCTTAATCGTCGCTGTTATCGCTTTTGTTATAGCTGCAGCATTCTTCGGTAAATTACCAACCACTCCCGCTAACTAAATGGAACAACGGCGTTTTTTTAACCGCGATCTGAGTTGGCTGACTTTTAACGAACGTGTAATGGAAGAGGCGGCGAATACGAACGCGCCGCTTTTGGAACGCATCAGGTTTCTCAGCATATTTTCGTCAAATCTCGATGAATTTTACCGCGTGCGCATGCCCGTGTTGCGTGCGCTGCAAAAGATCGGCGAGAAGGATAATAATGATATTGATTCGGATGAGCGCAGCGACATTTTAGCCGCGGCTAAAAATATGATATCCGCCCAACAGGAGCGTTTCGGGCAGATATTAAAAGAACAATTACTGCCAGCCCTTGAGCATGAAAATATCGGGCTGCTTTACAATCAATTCCTTCCGGATGTGGTCATAAAAGCGGCAGAGGGCTATTTCCTTTCAGAAGTGTTAGCATTTATGCAGCCGGTTATGCTGGATGGCGAGCATTTCTTTTTCCCGGAAAATAACAAGCTATATTTTGCAGTGGATCTTGTTGATGGAAAGGGCAAGTCGCAGGTTGCGCTGCTTAATATTCCATCGGATGAACTGCCGCGCTTTTTTAATGTAAAAGACGGCGGGAGGACTTACATTGCTTTTTTGGATGATATCATCAGGGCTAACCTTGATAAGGTTTTCAGTGGTTCAGAAGTAAAAGGTTGTTACAGCATAAAAATAACCCGCGATGCAGAGCTCGATTTGTCCGACGAATATTCAGGCGACTTATCCGACGAAATAGAGACGCAGCTAAAAAAACGCGACTTTGGCCTGGCAACCCGATTTTTGCATGACGCAGGAATTCCTTTACGCGTATTACAGCTGATTACCCAGGAGCTTAGCCTGCAAGCTGCCAGCGCTACGCAAGGCGGCCGGTATCACAACTTAAAAGATTTCTTTTCGCTACCCATAAAGGATGCACGCCTGCAATATGACGACTGGAAGCCGCTAACCCGCGAGTCTTTTTTTGGGACGGGACGCGATATGATAATCCATACGCCTTACCAAAGCTACCAATCGGTATTGCGGTTTTTTAACGAGGCTGCGATAAACCCGGACGTCGAAGAAATTTATATTACGCTGTATCGCGTCGCCAGTAATTCGCGCATTGTAAATGCCCTGATAAGCGCAGCCCAAAATGGCAAATATGTGCAGGTAATGGTTGAGCTGAAAGCCCGCTTTGATGAAGCCAACAACCTGAAATGGGCTAAAAAAATGAAGGCGGCTGGCGTGAAGATAGTATACAGCGTTACGCAGCTAAAGGTACACGCCAAAATAGCCATCGTAAAAACCAGGGAGAATAACCGGATTGTTTATTCCGGGCTGCTGGCGACGGGAAACTTCAACGAAGCAACAGCCAAATTCTACACCGACCACATCTTATTCACCGCCAATCGCGACCTGCTGCGCGAAATGGAATTAGTGTTCATGTTCCTTAGCAAACGCGAAAAACCATCAGAAAAAAGACAACTGGAGTTTAAGCATTTGCTGGTAGCGCAGTTTAATTTACAGTCGAAGTTTATTGAACTTATCGATAGGGAAATAGAGAATGCCCAAAAAGGCAAGCCGGCCCGAATCATTATAAAACTAAATAACCTGGAAGAGCGTGTGCTGATAAGCAAACTGTACGAAGCCTCGCAGGCCGGGGTGAAAATAGATATGATTGTGCGCAGTATTTGCTGCCTTATTCCGGGAGTAAAGGGAATGAGTGAAAATATCACCATCCGCAGAATCGTTGACCGCTATTTAGAGCATGGCCGTGTTTTCATCTTTAACAATAATGGCAATCCCGAAGTTTTCCTCGGCTCGTCCGACTGGATGAACCGTAATATCTACCATCGCATTGAGGTTTGCTACCCGGTTTATGATGAGGCCGTAAAACAAGAAATTATGGACATCATCGATATCCAATTGGCCGATAATGTGCAGGCGGTTACATTGGATGAAAACCTGCGGAATGTTCAGGTGGCGACAGGTGAGCCGGCGGTGCGGGCGCAGTTGGATATATATAAGCGTCTGAACTAAGATTCATAGAATTAGAGGATGATAAGATTTGTCAACTTTTTAAAAGTTGACAAATCTGACCGTCTTGCTTATTAAAGTGACAGGCGTCCTTTAATCCTACGCATCCTGGTCCAAACTTGTTACATTTCATTCTCCTACAAAAAACTTAACTTGGCCTTACCAACTGCTAATTTTATGAAACGCATTCTCACCTGCATTTTCGCTGTTTTATTACTCACCCAAATATCATCCGTATCCGCCCAAACTAAGCTGCCTAAGCTACTCATTCGCCTGGATGATATCGGCATGAACCATTCTGTAAACATGGCGCTGCAAAAGATGTGCGAAACGGGTATGCCTATTTCGGCATCGGTGCAGTTCGCCTGCCCATGGTACCAGGAAGCGGTTGAGATTTTGAAAAAGAACCCGCAGGTTACTGTAGGTGTGCACCTTACACTTACTTCGGAATGGAAAAACTACCGCTGGGGACCTGTAACCGGCCGCACAGCTGTACCAAGTTTGGTTGATACTGTTGGCTACTTCCCGCAATCAACACGCGCATTCGAGCGAAGTCATTATAAAATTGATGAGGTAGAAACTGAACTATCCGCGCAAATTGAACGCGCAATACATACCGGCTTAAAAATAACCTATATCGACCCGCATATGGGTATCGCCCTGTCAACACCAGAACTCAGGGCACTAACCGAAAAACTTGCTCATAAATATAAACTGGCAATATCCCCGCTTAGCAGCACCTCGTACTTTGGCGAAACCTATATGGAGATGTGGGGAGAGCCTATCGCCACAAAAAAGTCTGCATTTTTAAATTATGTAACTAATAAGCTCAACTCCGGCCGCCCAAACCTGGTGGTGATACATACAGCCACCCCAAGCCCCGAAATGGACGCCCTGGTTGATATGAACAGCAAAATGATGAACGACAAAGACGGTGCGCCGCTCACCAGCAAGCACCGCCAAACTGAGCTGAATATGCTGTTATCGCCGGAGTTTAAAGATTTGGTCGGTAAAAAGTTTGAGCTGCAAAATTATCAGCAGATGCTGGAGGGGAAGGATATTAGTGTATTGAAAGCGGTGAATGGGGCATAAGATGTAAGAGTATATCGAAGCGCGTTGGGTGTCACCCTGAGCTTGTCGAAGGGCGACCGGCGCAGGGCCGTTCCCCGCACGCTAAGCATGATACGTAGGCCATCGCGCTCATGCTTCGGGCACCCCAGCATGACACCCAATGATGTTGCTTTTCGTAGCAAATCACGGCTCCGCTCTCCCCGCCGAAAAATACTTCAACTGTATAATATCATTTGGCACCGCTTTGCCGTTCCACGCGGAGTGAACGGTTAACGCAGCGCCAACTGCAGAAGCCTGCGCCATGGAGGCAGCAAAAACCTCGAGGTTGTTAAACTCCGCCGCCAGCAAATTCATAAATACGTTGTTTTTGCTGAAACCACCATCAACAAATATTCGCTTTACCGGAGTGCCTTTTAAAACCAATTGAGTAGAAGCGGCTTGCAGGTTCACCAAATCGAGTACTAATTGATGGTAAGCTTCGGTATCGTTTCTAAACCCGGCTAAATCCCTTGTGCCGAATACAGATTCCTTTTTAAAGTCATCTTCATACCGGACTTGCGGTTGTTTCTGCTTGATTTTCTTAATGATGTCTGGATTATAAGTAATATTACGGAACTTGATAATATCCGTATTAAAATGCGCGGCAATCCGCTTTACCTGCTGTTCATACTCATTGCCCGAAAACAACCTCGATGCCTTAACCGGTTTGCCTTTATATTGCAAAAAACTAAGGCAATCTTTTTTAAGCTCGTCCTGCGTTAAGTTATGCTGATTAAATGGATTGAGACTGATACACCATGTACCGGTTGATATCAATACGAACGGTTCGGTGAAATTTACCAGGTAGGGGATAAGTGCGGCCGAGCTGTCATGCAGCCCGCAGCCTATTTTATAGCTGGTCCCCGGAAACAACGGGGGCGCTACTTTATTGGCCGGTATAATCGGCGGCAGCTTAAGGGCAATACCTTCGCGCTGTATCCATTCGTGATAGCGGTCTTGTTCAAAATCCCACATGGCGGTATGGCAGCCGATGCTGGTAAGGTCGGAGCAGTAGACCCCGGTAAGCAAAAAGCTAAGGTATTGCGGCAAATGCAGGGCATATTTTACCTGGTTGAAAATTTCCGGCTTCTCTATTTTTAAGCGATACAATTGCAAACCCGAGTTCAGGCTACCCAATACCGGCGATGCCGTTTGCTGACTGAAGCATTCCTCGCCGCCATATTTTTTGTAGAATTTTTCGCTGATGTCTTCGGGGTATGGCTTCAGGTAATTATATAACGGAGCCACAGGTTTTCCATCCTCACCTACATAAACAAAGCTGGCGCCGTACGACGAAAAATTTACCGCTTTGATATTAAACTCTTTCAATCGGAAAACCTCGCTCAACGAATCGAACACCGACAAGCGCAAACTCTCCAGGTTTTCGCACGGAAAGCCATCCTCATCAACCGTCTCGATAAAGCGCGCAGATTTTTCGAAAACTATCTGGTAGTTCTCGTCAAATAAAAAAAGCTTTTTGTTGGTTTTACCAACGACAAATATAACTACTACCGGTTTGGCACTCATAAAACTTTTAAAAGTTTCATTATTTATAACATCTGCCCCATAGGGGCTACCGCTTTGTAGCCAATTAACGTAAGGATTCTTATGCCCCTTAGGGGCTACCCATTATCCGGTTGCCGCTCTGATGGCGACAAAACGGGCGAAGGGTAGCCTCTACGAGGCAATAAAATGGCTATTGGTTTTTTCTACAAAGCGGCAGACCCTATGGGGCATTTTTTTTTGATTTTTTACAACCCCGTTGCAACCGTCTTTAATCCACGCTCCTTAATCAAATTATCTCTCACCTTTAGCTGCCGGTAAACATTCACCGGGCTCAAGGCGCCATCGCCGCGCAAACTTGCTTCGGAAACCAGCGCACGCACATCTGTGCGATACGCTTGCTGCAATATTTCCTGGGCAAGGGTAACGTCATTATTCTGCTGCGCCGCTATCAACGCATTGCGGTCTACAATCAATGCCTGCGCATAAGCCAGCTTAATAGCTTGTACAGATTGTAAAAGGTCTTCAATCGGGTCCTTAACATTATGCGAAGCGTCAATCATCCAGCCGATATCGGTTGCATGTGTCATGCCACGGGCATCCATCCCTTCAACCAGTTCATTAAATATCAGGAATAGCTGATACGGATTGATACTGCCGACAGTAAGGTCATCATCACCGTATTTCGAATCGTTAAAGTGAAAGCCGGCCAGCTTGCCTTCCATCAACAATAAAGAAACAATTTGCTCGATATTGGTATTCGGCAAATGATGACCAAGGTCTACCAATGTTGAGGCCTTGCTGCCCAGCTTGTTGGCGAGCAATAACGATTGTCCCCAGTCGCCGATGGTGGTGGAGTAAAAGTTTGGCTCGAAGGGTTTGTATTCTATCCACACTTTCCAGTCATCGGGCAGGGCGGCATAGATTTCCTGCAGGCTTTCGAGCGTGTTCTGAAAGGCTTGCCTGAAGTTAAGCTGACCCGGGAAGTTTGAGCCATCAGATAACCAAACGGACAAAGCTTTTGAATCCAGCTGAACGCCATATTTTATCACGTCTATATTATGCTCAATGGCTTGCTTGCGCACCGCCTTATCTACATGGTGCAGCGAGCCGAATTTATAGCTATGTTTTTGATTGGGTTGGTCCTGGAACGTATTGGAGTTCACAGCATCAAAGTGTAATCCCTTTTGTGCCGCCAATGCTTTAATTGACGCAGCATTTTCCGGAATATCCCATGGAATATGCAGCGAAATAGAATTGCTCGATTTATTCAGCGCCTGGATAACCCCCACATCTTCAATTTTTTCTTCCAAACTTCGCGGCTCGCCGCCGCCCGAAAACCTGCCGAACCGTGTACCACCCGTACCAAGCGCCCAGCTGGGAATAGCCACGTTAAAAACTTGCAGCTTTTTCATTACGTCATCAAATGCCGGTATATCAGGGGCTAAAAAATCAAGCTTGCGTTGGTGAGCGGCGAGTTCATGGTGATTGAGCTCGTCAATTCTATATTGGTCAACGGTCATAATAAAAGTCTATTGGTTTACGAGCCTAATATAGGCATTTGCTCAGATCGAACTATCCCTTACTGTTTCTGATAACACTGGGGAATTACCACACCGCCATGGGGGGTTGAATTGGGGATAAATAACCGCGGACAGGTTTCGGAGATATCATTCACATCCTTAAAATTAATGTTGATAATAATTAAGTTATAAACAATTTTCAAAATGTCGTTAAGAGTTTATTTATTAATGAGAAATAATATTTCTTAAAAATGTATTTTAATTAACAAATTGGATAATATAGCTATAAGACGTGGGCCTGTTTGGTGTTAGGCCAATATTAAATCAAAATAAACATGGTATGATTATGGCAATTCATATTTCAATTACAGGGTGCCTGTAACGTTGTTCGTCTTTTTGATTTGATAGATAAAATGAACGGGAGATAATGGTTTTATGGTAACACTTTTTTACAATTACTTATGAGTACAAGATTCAGGGCTTTGTATTTGCTGATAGCATTTTTGGGTTTAGGCCTGCTGGGATACCTGGCCGCAACAACCTATCCGTATATTAACTTCGGGCATATCCTGTTGGCGACGAGCGGCGATATGGTGTTTTTTTACCTCGCGTACAAAACTTACCCGGTATAAATTTCCACACTTCCCGGCATACAGAATTTCACTGCCGGAGGTGTGCAAATTGCGATAAAAATATTCTCAGCATATTTCATTAATCAATTTCAATCTCTCACAATGGCATGGCTTAATCAGTATGCCATTTTTGCGTTTTACCATCACCGCCCGTTCAAGCGTCCACGCTTGCGAATCTCTGGTGTTGATCTTGCCAATTTGCTTTGGAGTAGCCCTCCCGTTATGCTAAAATCACTTTTTTAATAAATTTAACAGCTAACCACATAGCCGCGAGCGGTCAGAATGCCACTTTTAACAAATTTTAACATTTAACTTTAACATTTCTATGGCAAAAAACTCGCTATCTGATTAAGTTTGCCTACCAAAAGATAAAATTCATTTAATGGAAGATATAAATACAAACAGCGGGCATACTGCTGTGGATGCCGTAACCGGCAGCTCATCGTACTCGGTTGACATGCGGGCGCTCAACGAGATGATACAAAAGGAAAGCGCCTTTATCGATATCCTGAAAATGGAGCTGGATAAGGTGATTGTCGGACAGAAGTACATGGTGGACCGACTGCTGATTGGTTTGCTGGCAGATGGTCACATATTGCTTGAAGGTGTGCCGGGCTTGGCTAAAACGCTTGCCATTAATACGCTATCAAAAGCGATACAGGCCGATTTTAGCCGTATACAGTTTACACCCGACCTGCTTCCTGCCGATTTGCTGGGTACCATGATATATAACCAGAAAAAGGAAGAGTTCATCGTGCGCAAGGGTCCGT
>JAZJZL010000108.1:0-19609 GCA_040389845.1 Bacteroidota bacterium | reverse complement strand
CTGATGAAATTAACCGTGCCCCCGCAAAAGTACAGAGCGCATTGCTCGAGGCCATGCAGGAGCGGCAGGTGACTATCGGTGATAATACGTTCCCGCTGCCGACCCCATTCCTGGTGCTGGCCACACAGAATCCGATAGAGCAGGAGGGAACTTACCCGCTGCCCGAAGCACAGGTTGACCGTTTTATGCTGAAGGTGGTTATCGGCTATCCGAATAAAGAGGAAGAAAAACGTATTATCCGCTCAAACATCGCACCGCAGGGAATGAATAAGCCAAACCCGGTTATCAAGCCTGAAGATATCCTGCGCGCACGCAAAGCGGTAAGGGATGTATATATGGACGAAAAGATTGAACAATATATAGTAGATATCGTTTTCGCGACCCGTTACCCGGAGCAATATAAGCTGGCTAACTACAAGAACCTCATTGGTTTCGGTGCATCACCAAGGGCAAGCATTAACCTGGCGCTGGCTTCAAAGGCTTATGCCTTTATTAAGCGCAGAGGCTATGTTATTCCGGAGGACGTTCGCGCCATCTGTCACGATGTGCTACGCCACAGGATAGGCCTCACCTACGAAGCCGAAGCGGAAAACATGACATCGGAAAATATTATTACAGGTATTTTAAACGCGGTAGAAGTACCGTAAAGAAATAGTTGGCAGTTAGTAGTGGGCAGTCGGCAGTGGCGACTGTCTTTTATTTAAAATGTAATTTTAAGAAATGCCATTAAAAGTCTCCCCTTTAGCGGAGATTTAGAGGGGCATAGGCAATATGGCTAAAGACACCAAAGAGCTGTTAAAGAAAGTTCGGAAGATAGAGATAAAAACCCGGGGGCTGAGCAATCACCTGTTTTCGGGGGAATATCACTCTGCTTTTAAGGGGCGCGGTATGGCCTTTAGCGAAGTGCGCGAATACCAGCTGGGCGACGAAATCCGCACCATCGACTGGAATGTTACCGCGCGTTTCAACCACCCTTACGTAAAGGTGTTTGACGAGGAGCGCGAGCTGACCGTTATGCTGCTGATGGACGTGAGTGGCTCGGGAAACTTCGGCACACAGTCGCAGTTGAAGCAGGAACTGGCGACGGAGCTTTGCGCTGTGCTGGCATTTTCGGCCATACAGAACAATGATAAAGTTGGGGTGATATTTTTTAGCGATAAGATTGAGAAATTCATCCCGCCCAAAAAAGGCCGAAGCCATATCCTGATGATTATCCGTGAGCTGATTGATTTTACACCAGATAACAAAGGTACCGATGTGGCCGGTGCGTTGAAATATTTTACCAGCGTAATAAAAAAGAAGTGCACGGCATTCATCATTTCCGACTTTATGAGTCCGGCATTTGAAAGTGAGCTGAAAATCGCCAATAAAAAGCACGACATTATCGCACTGCGCCTTTACGATAAGCACGAGGAAGAGTTCCCCGACCTTGGCCTTATCCCAGTAAAAGACGAAGAGACCGGTATGGTTACCTGGGTAAACACCAGCGATATAAGCATTCGTAATGCATTTAAGACGAATGCCTTGAACAGGAATGCGGCGCTGAAGGATGTTTTCAGTCGCACAGGTGTGGATGCCGGTGATATCGGCACGCATCAATCGTACGTTAAACCTTTAATGACATTATTTAAAAAACGGGGAAAGAAGAGATAATGAAGAGTAATTGTTTTTATAGTTTCCTGGTTTTTGTACTCCTGCTAAGCGGATTAGCCATCAGTGCATCCGCCCAAAATATAATCGCTGATGCCAAGTTGGATAGTTTGACCATCCGCATAGGCGACCAAACCAGGCTACGCCTGATTGTTCATCAGCCGGCAAAGGAAAAAGTTAACTTCCCGAACCTGACCGACACCATCAGCGGAAAGGTGCCGATTGTGAGCAGCCGCATGGATACCATTGTCGACAAGGATAATAAGGAGCAAATCACCGTAATAAAAAGCTATACCATCACCTCGTTCGATCAGGGGACATACACCATACCATCCTATAATATAGGCTCGGCGGCCGGTGTGCTTACTACGCCGCAATTAACGCTGATGGTACAAACCATAAAGGTTGATACAACTAAAGCTATTTACGACATCAAGCAACCGATAACAGTGTCGTACACGTTTCTTGATTGGTTTTTAGCCCATAGCTGGGTGCTATCGCTTGCGATAGCGCTTATAGGCGGTGGTATTATCCTGTATCTATACTTCAAAAATAGAACTAAGGAAGTTAAGGAAATTAAGGTGATTGAACCGGCAGTGCCTGCACATGTAATGGCCCTTACCAAATTACAGCAATTGCGCGAGCGTAAGCTTTGGCAGCAGGAAGCGGTAAAGGAATACCACAGTGAGCTGACAGACATTTTGCGGGAATACCTGGAAAAACGCTACGAGATAAAAACCCATGAGCGTACCACAGAAGAAATTATCGCATCGTTAAAACACATGACCATCTCCAACGAGTATCGCGTTAAGCTGAATGAAGTATTAACACTGGCCGATTTGGTGAAATTTGCAAAGGCTAAACCGCTGCCGGTAGATAATGAGCTGACAATGGAAAACGCAATTGCCTTTGTAAGTAAAACGCAGGAAACGGCGCAATTGCCGCAGCAACCGGCAGAAGGAGGTACACAGCGTGTTTAAAGGAATTGAATTTGCCCACCCGGGATTTTTCTGGCTGTTTGTGCTCATCCCGGTAATCGCCGGCTGGTACATCTGGCGCGAAAGAAAGCTTTATGGCTATTTGTCGCTGTCTGCGGTAAAAGGTTTTGCGCTGCCAAGGAAGAGTTTGTTGCCAATGTTTCGTCATTCGGGGATTGTATTACGCTGCCTGGCCTTGGCAGTACTGATAGTAGCCATTGCCCGCCCGCAGTCGTCATTAAGCTGGCAGAACAGCACTACCGAGGGTATCGACATTGTTATCGCTTCGGATATATCGGGCAGTATGCTTGCAGAGGATTTTACACCTAACCGTATGGAGGCCGGCAAAAACATCGCTATCGACTTTATAAAAAACCGGCCTAATGACCGCATCGGCCTGGTGATTTTTAGTGGCGAAAGCTTTACACAGTGCCCGCTCACCATTGATCATGAGGTTTTGATAAATCTGTTTAAAGACATTAAAAATGGTATGATTGACGATGGTACCGCTATAGGTATGGGCCTGGCTACCGCCGTTAACCGCCTGAAAGAAAGCGATACCAAAAGCAAGGTTATTATATTGCTGACCGATGGCTCAAACAATACCGGCTCTATCCCACCAATAACTGCCGCCGAAATAGCCAAACAGTTTGGCATCAGGGTTTATACCGTTGGTTTGGGTACAAGAGGTATGGCGCCATACCCGGTTCAAACACCGATGGGCATACAATACCAGCGTGTGCCGGTAGATGTGGACGAAGGTACGTTAACCAAAATTGCTGAAATTACTGGCGGTAAATACTTCCGCGCTACCAACAACTCGACCCTGAAAAATATTTACGACCAGATTGATAAATTGGAGAAAGCGAAAATTGATGTAACCCAGTATCATAAAAAAACGGAATTGTTTTTCCCGTTTGCTTTAATTGCCCTGGGATTTTTATTATTGGAATTTGTATTGAAAAATACAGTGTTTAAGGGGGCCCTGACATAATATGCTACGTTTTGCACATACCGAATATTTATGGGGATTGCTGTTAATCCCGGCATTCATCCTGCTGTTTATTGTAGTGAGCAGGTGGAAGGCAAAAGCCGTAAAATCGCTTGGCGACAGGGGAGTGGTAAACCAGATGATACCGGACGTATCGTTTTCACGCCCGTGGCTGAAGTTTATTTTATTTACGATTGCTTACGGTTTGTTAGTAATAGGTGCTGCCGACCCACAATTAGGCTCGCGCATGGAGGAAGAGAAACGTAAGAGTGCCGATTTGATGATATTGCTCGACGTATCAAACAGTATGCTCTCGCAGGACCTGGCACCTAACCGCCTGGAAAGCGCCAAACGTGCATTGGCCCAGCTAATAGATAACCTGCACGGCGACCGTATCGGCCTGATAGTTTTTGCCGGTGATGCCTATGTGCAGATGCCTGTTACTACTGACTACTCGGCGGCCAAGCTATTTTTGAATACCATCAACACAAATATGGTACCTACACAGGGCACGGCTATCGGTGCGGCAATAGATTTGGGCATGAAATCGTTTGATTTTAAGAATGGTACCGGCAAGGCCATGATTATCATCACCGATGGCGAGAACCACGAGGACGATGCCGTAGCAGCAGCCAAAAATGCCACCGACAAGGATGTAACTGTGCATGTGATTGGCATCGGTTCGCCGCAAGGGGCGCCTATCCCGATTTACCGGAATGGTAAGCAGGAGGGTTTTCATACAGATAGCACAGGCAAAACCATTGTGAGCAAGCTGGATGAGAATATGGGCAAGGAAATTGCCGCTGCAGGTAATGGCGCTTACGTACGTGCTACCAACGCCAACAGCGGATTAGGAATAGTGATGGCCCAGATAGATAAAATTCAACGCAAAACAGTGGATAGTAAAAGTTTTAAAGATTTTGAGGACAGGTTCCAGTTTTTCGTGGGAATTGCATTTTTGCTGCTGGTTGTTGAATTCTTTATATCGAACCGCAAGAGCCAGCGTTTGAGTAATTTGAAACTATTTGAGGTAAAGAAAATATGAGGCAGCTGATTATTTGCATATTATTTTTGATGCAGGCTTCGTTACTGATGGCACAGGAGGACAAAAGCCTGGTGCATAAAGGTAACCAGCTTTACGAGCAAAAAAAATACACCGAAGCGGAAGCTAATTACCGCAAGGCGGCCCAGGTGAATAAAAACTCGCCGGGTAGCTTTAATTTGGGTGATGCGTTATTTAAGCAGAAGAAATTTGACGAAGCCGGGAAGCAATTCGACCAGTTGGCAACATCCGGCAACAGGCAAATGGCTGCTGCGGCTTATCACAATTTGGGTAATTCTTATTTAGAGAACAAGAAATTGGAAGAAAGTGTTGACGCTTACAAAAAGGCGCTGATGAATAATCCGAAAGACGACCAGACCCGCTATAACCTTGCTTATGCACAGGAAAAACTGAAAGAACAGCAAAAGCAGAACAAGGACAATAAAAACAATAAGGATAATAAGAACAATAAAGACGATAAGAAGGATAATAAGGACGATAAGAAGAACGACAAAAACAAGGATAACAAGAACCAGGATAAAAACCAGGACAAGAAGGACGATAAAAAGGATCAGAATAAAAACAATCCGGACAAAAAGGATAACAAAGACCAGCAGCAACAGCCCAACAAAATATCAAAGGATGATGCCGAACGTATGCTTGACGCCCTTAATAACGACGAAAAGCAAACCCAGGATAAACTAAAAAATAAGAAACTAAAAGGTGCGCGCATGCACATCGAGAAGGATTGGTAGTTTTGGAGTGAGTGGTTGATTGGGTGAGTAGTTGATTAAGTTCTTCGTACCCGGTTAACCACTCACTTAATCAACCTAATCAACCACTCACCAAAAAAATGAAACTCAAGTACTCCATATTAACCCTGTTACTGTTTTGGACTGGCATCGCGCTGGCCCAGGAGGTGAAGTTTACCGCGCAGGTGAGCAAAACCACCGTGGGCACGGGCGAACAGTTCCAGGTTGATTTTACTGTGAATGGCAATGCCAGCGACTTTAACCCGCCGGCGTTTAGTACGTTCCAGGTTTTATCAGGGCCAAATCAATCCACCAGTATGGAATCGATTAACGGTCGTACCACGGTTACTGCATCGCTGAGCTATATTTTGATGGCGGCGAAGGAAGGTGAATATACCATCGGACCGGCCACCTGCACGGTAAATGGTAAACGTTATACTACCGATGCTATAAAAATTAAGGTAGTTAAGGGTAGGGCAGTTCCGCAGGCACAGGCTGGTCAGCAGGCGGCGGAAGGCACCATTGAGACTGCCACCGGCGATATCGCTAAAAATATATTTCTGAAAGCGGTGGTTGATAAAGCCGATGTTTACCAGGGTCAGCAGCTTACCGTAAACTTCAGGCTGTACACACGCATTGGCATCGACGACAGCCGTGTGGACAAGGTGCCTGATTTAACCGGTTTCTGGAATGAGGACATCAACAAACCTCAGCAGCAACAGCAGGTGCAATGGAAGGTAGAGACTTATAAGGGGCTTAAATATAACACTGCCGATATCAAGCAAACTATTTTGTTCCCGGAACATTCCGGCAATATCACCATCGACCCTTTCCAGATGACTTTTATAGTGCGTCAGCCTGTGCAGTCACGCGATGTAATGGATCAGTTTTTTGGCGGTTCGTTTAAACAGGTAAAATATGTGGCTAAAAGCGCTCCGGTGGTTATCCACGTAAAACCCCTGCCAGATGCGGGCAAGCCGGACAGCTTTACCGGCGCTGTTGGTACATTCAACATAGAAACTGCGATAGATAAAACTGAATTGAAAGCGAATGAAACTTTAAACTACAAAATTAAAGTTACCGGCGCAGGCAATATCAAGCTGCTAAAAACTGTAAACACCAGCTTCCCGGCTGATTTTGAAAAATACGACCCCAAAATTACCGACACAACAACCGAAAAACTTAGCGGAGTTTCAGGCAGCCGTATTTATAACTACCTGCTGATACCCCGCCATGAGGGTGAATACACCATCGACCCGATAAAATTCTCCTACTTTAACCCGGCTACCAACCGTTACTACACCGTTACATCAAAAGCCTTTAAAGTAAAAGTGAACAAAGGCGTAGCAGAAAGCAATGTTACTGCCCTTGCCGGGGAGAACAAGCAGGACGTCAGGATGCTGGATAAGGATATCCGCTATATTAAAACCAGCGATACCAACATTGCAAAAAATGGCGAAGGATTTTTTGGCTCGATACCTTTTTACGTATTGCTGTTGCTGGGGCCGGTTGCCTGCATCGCTGCGTTTAATTACCGCAACCGGATGCTAAAATTTAACAGCGATATCGTCGCCGTAAAAAATAAACGCGCAAGCAAAGTGGCCGCCAAACACATGGCTAACGCGCAAAAGCAATTGCAGGCAAATAACACCGCATTATTTTACGAGGACGTATTTAAAGGTATGTACGGTTATTTAAGCGATAAGCTGAACATCCCTTACGCCAATCTCGATAGGGAAACCATCGCCACAACATTAGCCGCAAGATTACCTGATGAAGCCCTGGTAAACCGCGTACTGGAAACCCTGGACCTGTGCGAGATGGCCCGCTATGCGCCGGTAACGCACATTACCAAACAAGAAGTGTTTGAAAAGGCAAAGGGCATCATCAGCGATATTGAAGATAAGATTTAAATCAATGAAAAGGGCACTATACATATTACTGGCAATCGTTATCCCTTCGCTGTCATTCGGCGTCGACAAGGTACAGGCGCTTTTTGCTGCGGGCAATGCCAGCTATAACAAAGGGCAATATAAACAGGCGCTGGATAGCTACAACAAGGTAGTCGCCGAAGGTTATGAATCAGCGCCCTTATATTTTAACATGGGCAATGCCAGCTACAAAAACGGCGATATCCCTTCAGCACTGCTTTATTATGGAAAGGCGCATAAGCTCTCTCCGGGTGATGAGGACATTAACTTCAACATCAAATACGTCAACCTTAAAACCACCGATAAAATAGACGAAGCGCCCGAATTCTTCATCACCAAATGGTGGCGCGGGTTCATACTGGCTATATCCGCCAACGCCCTGGCCTGGATCAGCGTGCTGCTGGTGTTGGCTGGTTCAGGCTTGCTGATCTGGTATTTTTTTACATCGTCGATAACCATAAAAAAATCATCTTTTTATGCAGCGATATCGTTCTTCGGACTTGGTTTAATTGCCGTTTTTATGGCGGGCATGCAGCTAAGCTACTTCAGCAGTCATCGCGAGGCAATCGTCTTCAGCAGCACGGTTAATGTTAACAGCGGCCCGGTTGAAAAAGCTAAAGCCTTATTTGTTATTCACGAAGGAACCAAGCTTGATATTTTAGATGACAATAACGGCTGGCTAAAAATTAAGCTGGCTAATGGGAGTGAGGGTTGGATAAAAAGTACGGACGTGAAGGAGATATAGAAATATTTTCTCTCCGTGCTCTCCGTGCTTCCTCTGTATCTCCGTAGTTACTTTTAACCATAGAGACCGCCAAGAAAGCACAGAGAAACAGAGAAAAGGTAGTCGTAAAATTTATTCCACCCCCGCAATTTCCTTTAATGCCGAAATAGACGGCAACAAAAAGTATGCTGTGCCTCTGGTAACAACAAACTGCGGTAATACGGGGTTTGAGCCTTGTGGGTCAGGTACCACAACCGGAGTGCCATCGGCCATCGGAATGGTAAATGAACCGGTCATATTGCTGGGTACGGGAGGCGTTGGCCGGTTGGCTATTAAAGCATCCTGCGGGGTGGGCTGCCCCTTCGGAAACACCGGACTGAAATTATTCATATTTATCCACCCATAAAGCGTTTCAAACTGTGCGTTAATATCTCCGCACAGGAATAAGCCGATAAGGCCGCGATCATCACTTGCGTTGTTTTCATGCAGGGGCGCGCCATAGGCAACACCGCGCCTTATAATACGGGGAACGATGGTAGAGCCCGCTACGAGAACACCTTCATCGCGCGGATTGGCCACTCGTGTATGCGCTGAAAAAGGGCATTTTAATCCCTGCATATCGGTAGCCTTATAACCGAAATCGGTAGCTTTCGATGTGCTTTGCTCCGGTTCATCCGGCGATAATACCAGCGGTGAACCATTACGCCAGCGGCCATTTAGCTTGGCGGCTAGCCATTCAATCGTGTATTCTACAGACATGCCGATAATCGGGGCAATCCTTTCGGCCTCTGTTTTTAAAAAATCGTAAAATGTCACTGCGTCCTGGTAAAGCACCCTGAAGGCATTGTAACAGCCATTTTTAGCAAATACTCCTTCTGGGCCTGTAATTGGGCCTGGGACTGGATGAGGTA
Source organism: Bacteroidota bacterium (assembly GCA_040389845.1). Taxonomy (GTDB): domain Bacteria; phylum Bacteroidota; class Bacteroidia; order Sphingobacteriales; family Sphingobacteriaceae; genus Mucilaginibacter. The sequence goes on along the minus strand of JAZJZL010000108.1, from coordinate 10,631 downwards.
GCTGGCTGTACCCAATTAAAAAGTTATTTAGGTCGGCCTGGTCGGTTCCGGTTGGATTTTGATCTAAATCGGGTTCATCTATCGAATCGCGATAACGAAAATGAATATAGTCGGATGGAATTAACGGGTATTGTTCCAGCCTGCCTGTCGGGCTGTCTAAGGGCAATAACTCTGTAACTGCACCATTGCTCGCACTCGCGGCGGCGGCAATAATATTCGTGATGTTTGCCTGTGCGTCAGGGTTCATGGCATACGCATGTATTGCACAATGCACGGCGGTATAAGGGAATTTTTGGTTCCACCACATAGAGGGTGCTCCCGCTCCATAATCCATCAGCGATTGCTGGGCTCCATTACCACTCCAGGGTCCTGAATAGAACGTGTAAGGGAAGGCTTTAATATTAAGGTCGGGCCTTACTATAGTAATGCCCCCGGCCGTAAGGCCGATGTTTAACATTATTTCGGGCTTAATAGCGCCCCAATCTTCGGCTGCCCGTAAATATGGAACCAGTGCCTTAAAAAAGCCGCTGATATTAGGCAGATCAGCCGGTGCCGAACTGAACTGGTAGAGCATGTGTACAGAGCAGGGGTGCGTATACCCACGTATGATGAAGCCCTGGATATCGGAAAGGTCTGGCTGCGTTGGCGCCGCTGACTCGCTATTTTGCATGACGATAAAGGTTTAGCAGGTTAAAAAAGAGCCGGGTAAAAACCCGGCCCGTTTAAGTTTATGAATTGGTATTATGAATTAGGCGGAAATGCTGCGGTTATTTGCTCAACCGATTGCGGATAGGCATAATAAAGATCAGCCGGTTCACTTAAGTTGTTAGACATAATAAAGTTAGAGAACATGGTGTAGGTAATGTTGTTCGGATCAAAGCCGGGCGGCGGATCAAGGGCTATTGTAGCCAGGGTGATGAACGCGTTTTTGATGCCGCCTCCCGGTTCATCCCAAAAGGCTTGCAGGTACGAGTTCATATTACCGTCGAACTCTGTAATTACAAGTACGCCCAAAATTCCGGGGCTGTTGGTATTAGGCACCAACGCTACGCGTGCATAGTGCACTATGGCCATGCTGTCAAGATTTGCCTTGGTAGTAGGGTTGTTAAAATTTTGATAGACAGCCTGGGCGGTTGCCTGTGCGTCTGCGGTTTGCAGAATAGGAATGTACAGGGTTAGTGGATTTACGTTTTGCATGATAAGGTTTTTTTGCGCCTACTCTTTGATCCCGTTTTCGGCATACCGGGTTGTTTATTATTTATAGATAAAATTGCTATGGGGTAATCGCAAAAACGAAGACCTTATCTTAAAAAATAGATGATGGATGGTGTTGTTTTTCTATTGTGTAAAGATTAGGTAGCAACGTTTATTGTTATCAAAGATAGATAAATAAGTTTTGCATTTCCTATTAAAAAGGCCGGCCGAATCAAATTAATTTTAAAGGAGCTTTTTAAAAGCTACCCAACAATTATCATCTCCACGTCAACAATCAAAATACCGCTTTGACAAAATAGACCAATCGGTTTATATTTGTACCCATAATGACAAAGGCAGAAAGAACACGGCAATTTATTATAGAACAAGCGGCGCCTATCTTTAATAAGAAAGGTATTGCCGGTACCTCTATGAGCGACATTATGGAAGCGACCAAACTGGCCAAGGGTGGGCTGTATGGCAATTTCGAAAGCAAAGAAGAAATTTCCCTGGAAGCCTATAAATATCTTACTGATACCCTAAATAACGAAATTGTTAAAAGCATGGAGGGCGAAGCCACAGCCAAAGGAAAGCTGTTCGCCCTGCTGAATTTTTATGAAAACCGATTGTTTAAAAACAACAATGGCGGCTGCCCGATATTGAATTTCGGTACCGAGGCCGATGACACCAATCCATTAATCAAACAAAAAGTAAATGAGTCTATAAACAGGTTTCAGGGCCGCATTGCCAATATTATTAAAGGTGGCCAAGAGACCGGCGAATTTCCAAAAACATTTGATGCTGATATGTTTGCCGTGAAAATGTTTACGATGATTGAGGGCGCCATATTAATCAGCAAAGTCCAAAACAACAGCAAGCACATGCACCTGGTAATCGGCATGCTCAAAGTTGAAATTGAACAAAATAGCAACTGAATTTTTTTTGACTTATAAAAGACCGTTCGGTCTATTTTTTAAAATAGAAAATGGATAACCTGAAACGAAACCTGCTCATCATCACAGTTCTGCTTGCGGCAGTAATGGAACTGATAGATACCACTATAGTAAACGTAGCCCTGTCGCACATGAGCGGTAATTTGGGCGCAACGTTGGAAGATACCACTTGGGTAATTACGGCTTATGCTATCGCAAATGTTATTATCATACCCTTAACCAGCTTTTTAACCACGAAGCTTGGTCGCAGGAATTATTATATCGGCTCCATCATCATATTTGTGATTTGCTCGTTTATGTGCGGCAGCGCAGGCAATATCTGGACGCTGGTGTTTTTCCGTTTTTTGCAGGGCCTTGGTGGCGGCGCATTACTTTCGGTATCGCAGGCAGTCATTTTTGAATTGTTCCCTAAAGAAAAACAAGGGGTTGCCAGTGCGATATTTGGCGTCGGTGTATTTGTTGGCCCAACAATAGGGCCAACCATGGGTGGTATCATCACCGAGAATTATTCGTGGCCCCTGATATTTTACATCAACATCCCGATAGGTATTTTAGCAGCGACATCATGTTATTTCCTGCTCACTGAGCCTAAGCTAAAGCAAACAGCTCAAAAGGTAGACTGGACCGGCATTGCGTTATTGGCTATTGGCATCGGCTCATTACAAACCGTGCTTGAACGTGGTCAGACTGAAGACTGGTTTTCCACTGGCTATATCACCTTACTAACTGTAACCGCCGTCATAGCATTAACCGCCTTCATTATTTGGGAACTACGCGTAGAGCATCCGGTGGTTAACCTGCGGGTATTCAAGAGCAAAACACTCACTATCGCGGCAATCCTCACGTTCATTACGGGGATTGGTATGTTTACCTCGGTTTTTCTAACCCCCGTTATCGCGCAGCGTTTGCTCGGGTTTTCACCAATACAAACCGGCCTGCTGTTATTGCCTGGGGCTGTCATAGCAATATTAGGGTTAATAGCATCGGGGCGGCTATTGTACTATGGGGTTAAACCATTAGTAATTGTGGTAGCCGGTTTTGCCTGTTTCATATTTTTCAACTGGAACATGCATGGCATCACCCTGGATACCTCGGCGAATTCAATAACCGGTAATTTGATATTCAGGGCATTGGGTATGGCGTTCCTGACGGTACCTTTAACTATGCTGGCCATATCGTCGTTAGCCCCAAAAGATATCCCGCAAGGCGCGTCATTAAATAATATGATGCGGCAGCTTGGCGGTGCATTCGGTATCTCGGCCGTTAATACATATGCCGCCCGCAGGTTAGCCGTACACCGCACCGACCTGCTGGAAAACATCACGGCCACCAACCCGGAAGCTGTGAACAGACTGAATTCATACACCAGCTATTTTCAGCAAAAGGGTATTGGCCTGGCAGATGCGCACCAAAAAGGGATGGAGGTGATTGATAGGGTAGTGGTAAAACAATCCACTTTGTTAAGCTATGCCGATTCATATTTTATGATAGGCCTGATCTTCGCGCTGGCGCTACCACTACTACTGTTTGTGGTTAGATCGCCAAAAAGTACTGCACCGACGATGATATTGTCGGATCATTAAGTGATGGTGAGTGGTGAGCATAGAATGGTGAATAGTTAAAAAACAACATAATCAATATAAAAACAATTTAAAACAAACAAATCATGAACATAACAGGAAAAACAATACTAATCACAGGTGGTGGTTCAGGTATCGGCTTTGAAACAGCCCGTTTATTAAGCGACAAAGGCAATAAGGTAATTATTACCGGCCGTACAGAAGCTAAGCTGCAAAAGGCAGTAGCACAATTGAGCAACGTTAGCTATATCGCAGCAGACGTTAACAGCGAAGCCGATGTAAATAAAATCGCCGAACGCCTTGAAAAGGAATTTGGCGGACTGGATATCTTAATCAACAACGCCGGTGCAGCCAGCTATTATAAATTAGGTGACGGCAGCGATAACTACGCCCAGGCGGCCGAAGAAATACAGACCAACTACTTAGCCATTATCAGGATTACAGACAAACTGCTTCCATTGCTGCGGGCGTCAAAAGAAGCTGCGATAGTAAACGTAAGCTCGATAGTAGTTTTTGCGCCCGGCATTAACCTGCCAACTTACGCTGCCAGTAAAGCGGCCTTGCACTCATACACCAGGGCATTACGGTACACGCTGGCCAAAACAACAGGCATTAAGGTGTTTGAATTAATGCCGCCGCTGGTAAATACCGAATTCTCTGCCATAATCGGCGGTGCGAACGGTATCCCTCCGCTGGAAGTTGCGCAGGACCTGATCGACGGTTTCGAAAATGACGAATACGAACTGCACACCGGCAATACCGCCGATATGTACAAGCTTTATCTTCAATCTCCGGAACAGGCGTTAAATGCGCTGAACCAGGGTAGGGAATAATTGGGCTGTGAGTTTTTTTCTTTTTCAAGAGCCGTCGGCTCGACCCATATTGTAGCGCCGGGTTTCAACCCGGCTCGTGACGCAAAAGGCGGAAGTGTGCAAAACCTTTCGCCTTTTACCTTTCACCTTTCGCCTCCATATATTATTTTTATCGCCTGAATGGAAGAAAAAAATAATAAGAAGACGATCTGGGCATGGTGCATGTTCGATTGGGCCAATCAATCCTACAATATGGTGATCATCTCCACCATTTTCCCGGCTTATTTTGTCGGTATAACAAAAGATCACGGGAACTCGGTTACATTCTTCGGGCATCAATATGTAAATACGGTATTGTCAACCTATGTGCTGGCCTTTTCATACCTTATCATAGTAGTGCTGCTGCCGATACTAACCTCGATAGCAGACTATCGTGGTGCTAAGAAAAGCTACCTGCAGTTGTTCACCTGGATGGGTAGCCTTGCATGCATGGGTTTATTTTTTATGAAAGAGGGCCAGCCATTCGAATTCCCGTTGATATGTTACGCTTTGGCGTCAGTAGGCTATTGCGGCGGTTTCGTTTTTTATAATTCCTATTTGCCACAGATTGCAACGGTCGATCAACAAGATGCGGTTAGCGCCAAAGGTTTTATTTATGGGTTTATTGGGAGTGTAGTAGTGCAGTTGATATGCCTTGTTCCGATACAGTTTCACAAAGAGATAGGTATAACAGAAGATTTTGGCGCGCAGATATCATTTTTAATAGTGGGTACCTGGTGGATTGGTTTCGCTATTATCCCATTCCTGAAATTGCCAAAAGGCGTTCCCAACGCAGGTTCGCATAATTACAACGTGTTTACCGGTGGATTTAAAGAGTTAGCAAAGGTTTTTAGGAAAGTGAAGCAAATGCCGCTGTTGAAACGGTTTTTAGGCGCGTTTTTCTTTTACTCAGTCGGCGTGCAAACCATCATGCTGGTAGCCGCCAGCTTCGCCGCAAAGGAACTGCACATGAACGATGATTCGCTGATACCTATTATTTTGGTGATACAGTTATTGGCGGTAGTTGGCGCGCTGATAACTTCCAAATCATCAGAAAAATATGGCAACGTTAAAACGCTGATAGGCCTCGTAGCCATCTGGACGGTAATATGCTGTTGCGTGTACTTCGTAACCACAGTGAAGCAGTTTTACTTCGCCGCCGTTGTCGTAGGTTTGGTGATGGGCGGCGTGCAATCTTTATCGCGCTCCACCTATTCAAAATATCTTCCTCCAAATATTCCTGATACAGCATCTTTTTTCAGCTTTTACGATGTGACAGAGAAACTATCAATAGTTGTAGGTCTGTTTGCCTTTGCATTTGTAGAGGCGCAAACCCACGAGATGCGCAACTCTGCGCTTACCCTGGATTGCTTTTTTGCGCTTGGATTGTTTTTACTGATAGTATTGTTGCTGGCTGAAAAGAAAACGCCAAAGGCTGATATTGAGGTGCCGGTGTAAACAATTAACTTACTGAAAAAAACTTACGAAGTTTTTAAAACTTCGTAAGTTTGACCACAGCAACCATGGAACCAACCGCCGCCTACTGGATAAACCATCTTCAATTGCAGCCTCACCCCGAAGGTGGCTATTATAAAGAAGTTTTTCGGTCCGAAACTGAAGTAATGCGGCCACCGTCGTTACTTCCTAAAAGGGCATGTACATCCATCTATTACTTATTGGAAGGCGAAGATTTTTCAGGCATTCACCGCATAGCGTCCGATGAGATATGGTATTTTCATAAAGGTTCGCCGTTGCATATCCACGTAATTGATGAAAACGGCGAGCATCAAATCCTTGAGCTTTCTGATGATGTGAACGGTAACCTGTCGCTTGTGGTTAAGGCAGGTTTGTGGTTTGCCGCCGAAATTCCTTCAAAAAGCGGATTTACCCTGGTAAGCTGCGCAGTGGCGCCTGGCTTTGAATTCAGCGAGTTTGAAATGGCGCTGAAAGAACAGATAACCATCCTGTACCCGCAGCATTCTGAATTGTTTGTCAAATTATGCAGGCAGACTTAAATCTAACACGAGGTTACTTAGCTTAGCTGATATTTTTGTAAGCAATCCATTGCTTACACGACTAAGGGCCAAAACTTATAACCAAAACAACAAAACCTAAGATCATGAAACGAGTATCATTATTGCTGACCATGCTGGTAACATTTGCCTGCACAGCCGTTCACGCACAATTCACACAGTCGCAGCTGGTAGACGAATTTACCCGCGCCAAAGCTTACACCAAAGCCTATTTGGATGCTATGCCCGAAGATGGCTATGCATTAAAGCCAACCCCTGAACTACGTACTTTCGCCCAGCAAATGCTGCACCTGGCTGACGGCGGTTATTTTTTGACCGGAATTGCAACCGGCAAGGAAAACCCAATGGGCAAGGGTTACTCCGCCGAAAAAACGGTTCCTCAAACAAAGGAGGCTACTACTAAAGCCGTTATGGACAGCTATGATTACGTAATTGCTACCTTAAGGGCAATGACGCCGGCGCAATTACAGGAATCAGTGAAATTTGCGAATAAAGATTTAACCCGGTTTGAATTATTCGGAAAAGCTTTTGAGCACCAAACACACCACCGCGGGCAAACAACCATTTACATTCGTTTAAAAGGATTAACGCCGCCGAACGAACAGCTATTTTAGCATCTTAAACCATAGCGATGGGTCTAAAATTCATCGCTATGGTTTAATAGTGTACACTCTACTATACAGTACGCACACTGCAATAAACAGCATTTGGTCGCAAAAAGTCGCTTTAAACCATTTAAAGCGACTTTTTTTATTACGGCAGGGGCTTTTTTCAAAAATTTCCATGACTTAGCAATGACTGTGGCACAATGTTGGCATTAATACAAACAACAACTAAAAAACATTAACTATGAAAGCTTCAACTAAAACCACCGTAATACTTAAATCAATCGACCTTGAATTAAAAGCTTTATTGCAGCGAGACTTAGAACAGTTTAAAGCCCAGCACAGCAAACAGGTTACCATTAAACAGGCAGCCTGATCATCATACATCCATCTACCTATGCGAAAAGAGTTCCTGCGGAGCTCTTTCTTCGTTTATAGCCAATCCAAATTCACACTAATTTATTTGAATTTAACGAATAAGGCTTCTCCTAATTCGGGAAATCCGATCAAATTAGTGAATAGTCGTGTCTATTATTTTTCGCTATATTTATACCTACCTTAACAACAATTGTTCCGTGAAAAAGTTAATCCTATTGGCTTGCCTGCTTGGCGGCAATTTTTTAATGGCTCAAACCAGGTTGGTGGCCGTGCAGCAATACCGCGACTCGGTAGTTGTTTTTAATTTGGATAACAACGCTAAAATCGCCCAGACCAGGATTCCTTTTAAATCGCATGAAATTACCTACGATGCTGGAAGCAAAAAATGCTTTATCAGCAACTTCGGTTTGGAGGATTACGACCTTAAGATTGGCAAAACCGGCAACACGGTATCCATTTTCGACCCGTTTAAAGGAAAAGTTACCGGTCATATCTATACCGGGGGAGACACGTCGGCACATAATGGTCCGCATGGTATTAAAGCAAGGCCCGGCAAACACAACGAGCTTTTTGTGAACACTGAAATCGGCGGCGATACCATGCGGGTATTCGGCACAAGAGATTATAAGCTTAAACGGCTGTTTGCCTTGCCTAAGGGAACGCATAACTTTTCATTTACCGCAAAGGGGGATACGCTGTGGCTAATGTCGGGCCAGAATGGTGTTTACCGCATCGACCCGGAAGCCGGTGTAATATTGCAACATGCAGATTTGCCTACCCCTGTTCGTGGTCTGCTGGTTGCCAAAAACTGGCTGATTGCTTCCTGCAAAAACGAAATTTTCCTGCTCTCGAAAGTCGACCTTTCAACCATAAAACATTTTGCTAACCTGCAGCTCAAAGCCGGCCTGATACTTTACTCCAACATAACCGACGATCAGAAATACATACTGGCCCCGGCACCATTTGACAGCGTTGTTTTGGTGATAGATGTAGCCACGGGCGAGGTAGTACACCGAATCGAAACCGGCAATACGCCAATAAATGTGCAGGTAAATGGGTCAAAGGCTTATGTATCCCACGCCAAAGACTACATGGCGACTATCGATTTGAACAATTTTACAAGCTCAAAAATCTTAAAAGCATTTGGAACGAATGGATTGTTGATTATTAAATAAGTACTAATTCTCACGAATTTATTCGAATTACAAGAATTGATTCGCAAAATCTCAATCTCATAACCTCGTAAAAACGATTTGTGAAAATTCGATCCCATTCGTGTAATTCATACTAATCAATTCGCGATTCTTTAAAAAGTAAAAGCAGGGTGGCCTTGCGCTATACCTGCTTTTAATCGTTTAATTAACTACTAACTGACAGTTTTAAAATAATACTGTTAATTAGCTTCAAATATAATAAAAATTATATTTCTAATATAATTAATATATTAATAGTTAAATAATTATCAAAACCATACGTTGTAATCCAAAATTGGCACTGATACTATTAATATACCTGTCACAATGTTTAAATATTAGGCTACAGCTTTACCTTTTTTATTAATTTCGAAAAGCCATATTTGTAAATCCATCCCTCAAATCCACTTCACGATGTTTAAAAAGGGTATTTTCATTTTTCTACTATCATTAGCTACCGTCTTTAAATTAACCGCTCAACAGTCGGCTGCTCCAAATCCTTTCGTGGTTAGGGGATTCCACATCGATTTGCGCGTGCAGGTAATGACCATGGACGCCCTTAAAGCTTTCGCCTTGAAACTGAGTAAGCAAGGCATCAACACCATCGTGATGGAGTGGGAGGCCACTTTTCCGTTTCAGAAACATCCGCTTATCCCTAACAGGTACGCGTACACAAAAGAAGAGGTTGCCTCATTTATAAAGTATTGCGCTGATTTAAAGATAGATGTTATACCGCTACAGCAAAGCTTTGGCCACGTAGAGTATATTTTAAGAAACGACAGGTATAAGGAGCTGCGCGAAGACCAAAAGGATTTTTCGCAGGTTTGTCCCCTGCAAACAGACCTGGATAAGGCTTTATTTACCGATCTATATACCGAGTTGGCCGCCATGCATCCCTCAAAATATATCCACATCGGCGGCGATGAAACCTACCTGTTGGGGCATGACGCGCGCTGCCAGGCAAAAGTGGCAAAGGAAGGTAAATCAAAGCTGTATATCGATTACATCAAAACCCTCTGCGATATTGTTATTAAGCTGGGTAAAACACCGGTGCTTTGGGCTGATATCGCGCTTAAATATCCTGAAGCTATTAAACTGCTGCCCAAAGGAACCGTTTTTATCGACTGGAACTACGGCTGGAGCATGAATAATTTCGGCGATCACCAGAAGTTGGTGGAAAGCGGCTACGAAATTTGGGGTTCGCCCGCTATACGTTCATCACCGGATAATTATTTTTTAACAGAATGGGAGAAACATTTTAAAAACATCCGCGATTTTGTACCCGCCGCGGCCAAAATGGGCTATAAGGGTATGATAATGACGTCGTGGTCCACATCAGGTCAATACTCCGCAGTTTTTGAGTCGGAAGAACAACTGGCAGAGGAATACGCCATCAGGCACGTATATCCGTTAAGCGGCTTTACTATGCTGGTTGAAGCCTATATGGAAAGCATCAACACCAATAAGCCATTGAATATCGATGATTTTATCGCACGGTATTGTAAAACACATTATGGTTTTGATGCCAGGCAGTCAGCCGAATTCTGGCAGGCTTTAAAAACTACCCCTTATGAGGTACGTCATGGTAAAGTGCTTTCAAAAACGCCGCTAACGTTGAAACAGGTGGTAGACAGCACCAGCCAGGCATTGGAAACGCTATATAAATTAAAACCTGCCGACAACAAGCAGGAGTTTGAGCATTACAGGCTAATGACCGGTATACGGCTGAATTACCTGCGGCTCGAAGAAATAACACAGCGTGCAAATTCTCCGGATTTTACAACGGATATGGTGCCGGGCGTTTTAAAAGAACTGAAGAATTTATTGATGACCGATGACTTGCT
>JAZJZL010000107.1:0-10127 GCA_040389845.1 Bacteroidota bacterium | reverse complement strand
AGGTTACGCCTCCTTTTTTATGCCCTTTTTATTTTTACCCGGACAACAGTGATTTCTGATGTGCGAATGTGCGGATAAGAGAATTTGAAGATTTGATGATGTGGCGATTTGAAAATTACAAGACGATTAGTCCATATCAATTGGCATAACTGCGCTTCATCCGCACATCTGCATATCCACGCATCCGCACATTAATATTTAACCAGGAAATTCTCCTTCACCTGGCCGGGTCTGAAAAAAACCAACCCTATCCAAAACAGGTCGACAGTTACGGTTACCTGCGGATGGGCTTTTATCTGCTCCCAGGCTTCTTTCATCCCCTCGCTCCAGTAAATATCGTCAAAAATAAGCATGGTGTTTTCGTGCACCTTAGGCAGGCACCATTCAAAATATTTTATCGTGGCGTCTTTTTGGTGATTGCCATCTACAAAAACAAAATCGAGCTGCTGTAATCCATCTATTACATCGGCCAGCGTATCGTCAAAATTACCAACTATGGGTTTGACAGTAATGCCTCCCTTGCCGAACGTTTCGGTGGCGATCTTTGCTGTTTCCGGGCAGCCTTCCAGTGTGTAGACTTTTGCATCAGGCCCGGCTTTCTGAAGATAGAGGGTTGTAGTACCAAGGCATGTGCCCAGTTCTATGATATTTCGCGGCCGCCAATCGGCTGCTAAACGATACAGCAGTTGCGCCAGTTTAGGCGGCTTAAGCGCGTTATGGGCAATGTCGCCTATCTTTTTTTTTCGATTGTTATTTACGTGCGAACCGGCTCCTAAATCGGTTATGGTTATAATCCGGGAGTCATTTAAAAGCCCGGTTCTGATATTCTCAACCTCCGTATATACGTTTTTGGCATTAAAATCGTATATTACCTCATCAATCAGCCTGTATACAAAAGGCGAGTGCACCCCATGCCTGGTTTTGGCCTTTAACCGGTGCACCACATAATCCTTTGCGAACCTTAAATTCAACATGGCTGTAAAAATATATAAACGTTTACTATTTTAGCGTAATACATGATAAATCCGACAGAAGTAAATTCACTGATAAAGCTACTGGATGATCCGGACGGAGAGATATTTGAGCATGTTCATCAGAAATTACTCTCCTACGGACCCGAGGCGATAGGGTATTTGGAGGAAGCGTGGGAACAAGCTTTTGACAGCATACAACAAGAACGCATAGCCAACCTGGTGCACGAAATTCAATTTGGCATAGTAAAAAAAGATCTCCAGCTTTGGTACCAGGGTGGCGCGTTCGATATACTCCAGGGAATACTCATTATCAATCGTTATCAATACCCCGACCTTGACGAACAAAAGGTTGTTAACCAGATTGAAGCCATTAAACGGGATATCTGGATACAATTGATGAACGAGCATAGCCCATCGGAGCAAGTGAAGCTGATTAATCATGTTTTTTACAGCATATACGGCTTCAGCGGCAATACCACCAACCACCAGGACCCGCAGAACAGCTACATCAGCCAGGTGCTCGAAACCAAAAAAGGCAACCAAATCTCGCTGGCTATTATTTATTCTATTATCGCCCAAAAGCTGGATATACCGATTTATGGCGTAAATCTGCCCCAGCATTTTATTTTGGCTTACCTGGACGAAAGCCGGCAAAGCGATTTTGAAGGCGGCATCTTGTTTTACATCAATGCCTTTAACAAGGGCTTTATATTCGGCCGCCGCGATGTAGATATGTTCCTGAAGCAGCTGAAACTTAAATTTGACAGGCAGTTTTATGAGCCCTGCTCAAATACCGATATTATTAAACGCGTGCTGCGCAACCTCATCAGCGCGTATGAGCATTTAGGTTCAAAAGATAAAGTAGAGGAATTGAATGAGATGTTACAGATTATCGATACCCCAAATTCTTCACAAGGAGTGTCGGCTAAACCCTTTACGGAATAATACCGATCCGTTTTGCCATCTCAACAGCTTGCGTGCGGCGCTTTACCTCCATTTTTTCGAATAGGTTTGAGGTATGCGTTTTAATGGTATTAAGCGATACGAATAAACGTGCGGAAATTTCCTGGTTGCTTAATCCTTCGGCCATCAATTGTAAAACTTCCAGTTCACGGCGGCTCAGGTTACGCTTGTCTACTTCCTTCTGATTTATTATAAAATCGGCTGTTGGATGTACATATACTGTTTTTTCTATAACTCTCGGTTGAGCTTTTGGCCTTGCTAGTTTTAACGCAAGCCAGATGCCAAGCGCCGTAAAGACCACGGCAATAGCACCGGCATAAACTTCCATTGCATGCCCTACAATCAGGAAACGCAGTTCCAGCCATTTCAATAAAAACAACAGCATCGCCAGCGCAAGGCCGTATAATATGGTCTGTTTATTTTTTGCAAAAAACGAAGCTGCCATTTAAACCAGTTTACCAATTTAAAAATAGGATATTTTACATGGAATTTAAAAAATCATAAGCAGTAGGCAGGCTGGAGCAACCCGGCACACTAAACATTATATTACACTACCAGCACAGAGTTTATAACGCGTTCCAGCTCTTCAAGGTCAAAAGGCTTGGCCAGGTAAGTCTCCGCGCCGGCATGGTTAGCCAGCAGCTCTATATCGCTGTTTGCTGAAAAGTAAATAATGGGAATGTTTTTGAGGTCTTCGTTTTGCTTAAGTTTTTGGGTAGCAATGATACCACCATCGTCAGGTATCCAGTTGTCCATTAAAATTACATCAGGCCTGATTGCGGAAACTTTATCAACGATATTATTGCAATCGGCAAAAGCATTCACTTCCCAGCCCTGTTCTTCTAAAATAAAGCTACAGATAGACAGGATGTCGTCATCGTCATCGAAAATAATGATTTTTTTTTGTGGGTCCGTCATAGGAAAATAGATATGTGAAGCTAATAAATCTATTCAATAAAAGCAAGCATTTCTTATTAATAAAATAAATTTCCTAATACGGCATATCCAATAAGGGCAATTGAGCTAATTGGATGGCTTTTAGCGCTTCGGCCATTTTTGCCAAATCGGTTAAATTTATAAAACCAGGCTATTGAGTCGGCAGGTTATTTACCGTAAATCAAAAAGATTGTTATATCTTTAATGATTACATACTGTACTGAATACCATTAGTGTATGAAATTTAAACCTGTCCTTTTACTGCTTTTACTATTAAAAAGTCTTCCATCGCAGGCATCTGCTCCCGATACGCTCAAGCTATATTATTCAATCGATAAATATGAATTATCGGCCGAAAACAAAAGCAGATTAGATGGGTTAAAAGCATCGCTCGCCGATAGCGCCTCCGTTACTATTTTAGGTTATGCCGATTACCTCGGTACGGGTGGCCATAATATCATCCTTTCAAAAAACAGGGCAGAAGCAGTGAAAAGCTACCTGCTTACACTAAAGGGAACGCTCACCATCAGCATAGCCGGCAGGGGTGCAGTGACAGGCGCAACCGAAAAATCTCCCCTTGGCGAACCCCCAAACCGAAGGGTTGACGTGATATATGAAATTAAGAAACCGGTTGCAATCAGTAAGCCTATTGCGAAGGTCGTTCCGGTGGCGGCTCCCGCACCGCCCGTAAGGAAACGGGATACGGTACCAGCCCGGCCCAAACAGGTTATTGTTGTTGACACCACCCGCGAGCCGGTTAGCTTTAATGCCCGGCTAAATAATTTAAAGGATGCTAAAGTTGGAAGCAGTATTTCTTTCGAGGAGCTGACATTTCAGCCTGGCAGGCATTTTTTAAACCCGGAAGCGGTGCGTTATTTAACCACTATTCTCAAATTCATGCAAAAGCACACCAATATCACCTTCCAGGTTATCGGGCATATCTGCTGCGAAACAGATGGCCGCGATGGCCAGGACTATGATTCCGGCGGCGAAATATTATCTGTAAACAGGGCGAAATTCATTTATGATTACTTTATAGAAAAAGGAATTGATGCCAAACGAATGACCTACAAGGGCGTAGGCAGTACCAGGCAAAAGGTATTTCCGGAACGCAGCGAGCACGACCGTTACTTAAACAGGCGCGTTGAGTTTTTAATTACCGGGAAATAAGGCATGCTACAGCAGTATTGTTAAAACGATCCGTTCAGCGCCGCATATTGCAGCAGCATAATGGTTTTGGCGTCTTTTATCTCCCCGGTTTTAATCATGCTAAGCGCATCATCAAATAATAGTTCCATTACCTCTATGTGCTCGCTTTCTTCTTCCAAACCGCCGCCATCGTTCACCTTCATTTCTTTGGTGTACTCCGCCACAAAAAAATACAAAATTTCCGTCACCGAGCCAGGCGACATATACGCTTCAAATATCTTTTCTACATGGCTAACTTTAAAGCCGGTTTCCTCTTCCGTTTCGCGCCTGATGCAGGCTTCCGGGTTATCGGTATCCAACAGCCCGGCACAGGCCTCAATCAGGTAGCCGGTTTCGTTGCCAT
Organism: Bacteroidota bacterium; assembly: GCA_040389845.1. Taxonomy (GTDB): domain Bacteria; phylum Bacteroidota; class Bacteroidia; order Sphingobacteriales; family Sphingobacteriaceae; genus Mucilaginibacter. The sequence continues at coordinate 5,702 of JAZJZL010000107.1, read as the reverse complement.
TTATAAATGTGGGCATCCGGAACTGGCGGGTTAGTATTACCGTTTTCTTTTCCTTATTATATAAAAGAATGGTGGCGCCATTGCCCCTGTCGTACGCCTCTCGGTTTTGTATTTGAGTGCTTCCTTTTTGATTTATCTCGTAGGTTATTTTCTTCAGAATGTACCAGTTGTCTGAAAGGATTTTGGTCTCCAGTATTCTTATGTCGCTCAAAATTGTATAGGTTGATTTATTTGCTAAAAGTAACGCCATTTCGGGAAAAGAATTTTAGCAGCAAATAAAAAAATCAAATCGCATCTGTATAACGGGCTATATTACCAGCCATTTTGTTGGTATCTATCAAAGAGTGTACTGTTTTCTATTCAAGCGTATGGTGATTTTCGTCGGTTTTTTCCTACAATAAAACCCACAGCCAGGTGTTTACTACCCAAATTGACCTGTTTCTCCCCGTAAATCTTTAATAAACAGCACTTATTCCTTGTTGGAATATCTTTTGCATGTAATATAATCACCCCTAATCCTCATTTCAAATTGACTATTATGGTAAATTTTCTAATGATTGATGACAATCCCATCGAGCATATTATTATGCAAAAGATGTTTGACAAATTTCACCTGTTTCCAAACGCCACACACAGCCTGGATGGCAGGCTAAGTATGGACCTTTTTGAAGGCCACTGCGCTGAAGCAGGAGTTTTACCCGATGTTATTTTCCTGGACCTTAATATGCCGGGCTATAGCGGCTGGGATTTTCTTTACGACTTCGAGAAACTCCACAAGCAAATCACGAAAAAGGTTGATGTATACATCATTTCCTCCTCTGTCGACCCGAAAGACAAGCAGCTTGCGGATAAATACGATTTTGTTAAAACATTCGTATCCAAACCGATAAAGACCGAAACCTTACTCGATTTACACTCACTGTACCAGTCTGACAAGCGGGCTGCCTGTTAAACTGCACATATTTTACAATTTTACTGGGCGATAATATATATTTGCAATCCGAACAATGTTTCGGGATGTAGCGTAGCCCGGTATCGCGCCAGCATGGGGTGCTGGAGGTCGGAAGTTCGAATCTTCTCATCCCGACGAGAAAAAGTCAAAAGCCTCGAGTCGAAAGTCTTGAGGCTTTGTTGTGTTATCGCGTCCCGACTTGAGTCGGGAAGGTCGGAAGTTCGAATCTTCTCATCCCGACGAGAAAAAGTCAAAAGCCTCGAGTCGAAAGTCTTGAGGCTTTGTTGCGTTATCGCGTCCCGACTTGAGTCGGGAAGGTCGGAGGTTCGAATCTTCTCATCTATTACTACCTTTATAATTGATGCCTTATAAATTTTAACAATTTAAACGTTTTGTTGTTAAATTGACTTTAGGACAAATACCTTTAACTTTTCTGTTACTATAAATGTACATCGTACTGATATGAAAATAAGCAAGCGCACAGGGCTATTTAACCTCTTTGTTTTACAGTTACTGGTAGCGGTATCTTTTACAGGACATGTTTTTGCGCAAGATGTAAAAACTGAAGAACAGCCAAAAACCCCGGAGCAAAACAAAACCACCACACAGGTAAAGGTACAGGCGGCGCAGGTAAACAACTTTATTCAGCGGTTTGATGATAGAGCTTTAATAAGCCTGGCCTTAAAACGTAATGACGACGAAACAAAAGAGATGCTGTTTTTATCCAATTCGCTGCCGTACGTGTCATATGGTATACCGGTAGCATTAATGGTAGGCGGCATTGTGCGGAACGACAGCCAGATGCGTCAGAATGCCTTATATGTGGGCAGCAGCGCCGCCATTACCATAGGCACCACTTTGCTAATGAAAGCGATATTTAAGCGTCGCCGTCCGTTTGTGCAAAATTTAAAAATCGTAGCGGTATATAATGCCGGGAGCACCTCTTTCCCTTCCGGCCATACCTCAACAAGCTTTGCGGTGGCAACAGCATTGTCAAGGGCGTATCCGAAATGGTACGTTATAGCTCCTTCGTACTTGTGGGCGGGTGCGGTAGGCTATTCGCGCATGTACCTGGGCGTGCACTACCCAAGCGATGTTTTTGGTGGGGCCATATTGGGAACCACTACCTCGTGGTTATTAAAGCCGGCTTTTAAATAGTACCAAAGACGGGGAACTTCTCATTTTGATAGGAGAAATCAACAGCCCTGGCTCGAAAGTCTCGAAGCTTTGTTGTGTTATTGCGTACTTGTATGTCGGAAAAGTCGTATGTGTGAATCCTCTCATTCAGCAAAGAAAAACCAAAAGCCTTAATCCTTTCTTGCAACCCATAAACTAAAACAGTTTAATTTGTTACTTTAGAATCGGTACTTCCGCATCAATTTATGGAGAAAACAAAAGCTGGCATCCCCTATTATACCGAGATCAACGATTTCCTTGCTTCTATTCCCTGGCCGGGCCGAACGGACGATCCGGATTTTTACTGTTTGCGGCTAAAACAGCTGGACCAGGATGTGCAGGTTTACCGGCCGCCCTTTAAAAGGTCGTTTTATTTTTTTGCGTTGCTCATCAATTCCGGGAAGATTGAGGTTAGCTATGGCGATCAAACCATTCACAACCCGGATTCGTACCTGGTGTTTCATTCGCCTAACCTGGTGTACAGCTTTTCGCATAACAACGCGCTCGAAGGTTACGTGGTTTATTTTAAGGCCGAATGCTTTTCTTTTTTTAAACCCGATTTCCATCAGCAATTCCCTTTGTTTGATCGCCTGCATACCAACCTCTTTAAATTTGACCACTCCACGTTCGAACAGTTAATACCGCATTTCGAAGCTGTATTTACAGCTTATGAGCGATCAGCAAGGGCACAGCATATGGAAGCAAGGATAAAATTGCTCGGGCTGCTTTACCACCTGCAGGATTTTGCCTTACAAAGGAACATTAGCCCGGTAAGCCAGCAACAAACCTTACTGCGCAGATTTATACAGCTGATTGATAATCATTACATTGATAAACGTACCGTGCAGGAATATGCCGATATGCTTGCTGTTTCGGCTAATCACCTCTCCCAGTCTGTTAAACAGGTCTCCGGGAAAAACGCGCTTACCTTTATTGCCGGGCGGCTGGCTAACGAAGCCAGGGCGCTTATTCAGTATACCGATATGGAAATTACGCAAATAGCTTATCAGCTTAATTTTTCAGATCCAGCTAATTTTGGCAAATTCTTTAAAAAACAAATCGGCTTGTCGCCCTCTGAGTTCCGGAGGAGCGCAAGTAATTAAATTTACCTGTTTATCCAAGTTTTTGACCAGATAGCCAGCTTCTAACCGCCTTTCTTTGTTGCATAGAATTTAATGGTAAACTATCAATCAAAGTATTAAATGGCAACTAAAGTATTTATCAATCTCCCGGTTAAAGACCTGGCGAAATCTAAGGAGTTCTTTCAAAATCTCGGCTTTTCATTCAACCCGCAATTTACCGACGAAAAGGCCGGCTGTATGGTAGTAAGCGACAGTATTTTTGTAATGCTGCTTACCGAGGCCTATTTCAAAACGTTTATCGATACAGAAGTGTGCGATGCGCATCGCTCCACAGAAGTGCTCATAGCGCTGGATGCTGCATCGGCAGATGAAGTAAGGCAATTTATAAACAAAGCCGAGGCATTGGGCGGCACTATCTACGCGCAGCCAAAAGATCACGGCTTTATGTACCAGCACAGCTTTGCCGACCTTGACGGCCATAAATGGGAGATGGCCTATGTGGATATGAGTAATTTTCCTCAATCGTAAATTTGAACAATCATGAACTACAATCCAGAAATAGACGCCTACATTGCGAATGCCGAAGACTTTGCAAAGCCGATTTTAACGCATTGGCGCAAGCTTGTTCACGAAAGCGGACCGGATGTAGCAGAAGCCATGAAATGGGCGCTGCCACATTTTGAATATAAGAACGATAACCTGTGCGTGATGGCATCCTATAAAAACCATTGCTCTTTCTCCTTCTTAAAAGACAGCCTGATGACCGATCCGCGGCTAAAAGCAAACAAGGATTTAAAACCCATCCAAAGGTTTTTAGGAAAGATCGGCAAAATAAGCGACCTGCCGCCGGATGAAGAATTCATCGCCATACTTAAAGAAGCCCGGCAGCTAAATGAACAAGGCGTCAAAATAAAAAGAGAAAAACCCGAGACAGATAAACCCAAAGTGCTGGAAGCGCCCGACTACCTGCTGGCAGCTTTAAGTGATAGTCCCAAAGCAAAGGAAGTTTTTGAAGCTAAATCTAATTCCTTCCGCAAGGAATATATCATCTGGATTACGGATGCCAAAACAGACGAAACGCGGCAAAAAAGAATAAGTGAAGCGTTGGAGTGGATAGCCGAAGGAAAAGGCCGGTTTTGGAAGCATCAAAAATAGCAGCTCTAATCCTTGGTTTACATTTGGAGGCAAATCAAACTATCGCATCGTTGGCTGTTAACGCCGGGCTGAAACCCGGCGTTAAAAAATTGGCCAAGCCTGCGGCCTTTTAGAAAATCTATGAGAAAAAAGATTCTCAAATGTATCCGAATTCAAGAGCCATCGGCTCGATTTATATTGTAGCGCTGGGTTAAAACCCAGCGCGATTAGGACAATTCGATTCGAATAAAACATCTGCTTATAAAGTCATACATTAGCAGATACATTGATCGTATATGGGTGATGCTGCTCTGCCAATAGGTATTTTAATTATCGCTGTCCTGCTTTGCTATGGAATCTACAAAGGCTTGATTGCATTGTTCAGTATGCTTCCTGAATCATCGTTCCGAATATTTATGGTATCAACTTCAGGCAGGGTCTTTACCGTTTTCGTATCGCTCCTACTATTATTCGTACTATTCATATTTGCGTTGATGCATTCTGGTATACAGTGTTGAAGTAAGCCGTAAAATAATATACTTACTGTAAGTTTCCGCCATCCATTCCCCCCGTTTATCCGTATATTCATTCATGCTAAACTCTTGTCTTTACAAAGCGCGCGTAATGCACAACCGTTTTGCGCCGAAGCAAAACCGGTTTCACTACGATGTGTTTATGTTTTACCTGGATTTGGACGAGATTGATTCGTTGCACCAACAGCTAAAGTTTATGAGCCGTAACCGGTTCAACCTGTTTAATTTCCGGGATAAAGACCATTTGCAGCTGCCAAAAGAAAACCCCGATACCTCGAAAAATGTACGGCAGCACATTACGGATTACCTGCATCAAAATGGCGTAAACATCGGTAACGGCAGAATTATGGTGCTAACCAATCTGTGTACGCTGGGCTACCAGTTTAACCCGGTATCTTTTTATTTTTGTTATGATGAACAGGATGAGCCAGTGTGCTCCATAGTTGAGGTTTGCAATACTTTTTTGGAGATGAAGCCTTATTTTCTCGGCGCGGACGCGAAAGCAGGCGATGTGTTCAAGCTCAATGCCGGGAAGTATTTTTATGTATCGCCGTTTATCGATATGGATACTTATTTCGATTTCGACCTGCATATTCCCGGCGAAAAGCTGCAAATAAAAATTGATGACTACGACAAGGCCGGCAACCGCTTTTTCATCAGCACATTGAGCGGCGAGCGAAGGCCCTTGAATGATAAAACGCTGCTGCTGTATTTTTTCAGCTTCCCCTTAATCACGCTGAAAATAATCGGCCTGATACACTGGCAGGCGGTAAAATTGTGGCTAAAAAAAATCCCCTATCATAAAAAAACAGACAATTCACATTT
>JAZJZL010000106.1:0-12411 GCA_040389845.1 Bacteroidota bacterium | reverse complement strand
TGGGGCTTTTTATATTTAAATCTTGCGTGTTCAAAGCCTGGCATGGTGACGCAGGGCGATGCCCTGCGCTGACGTATTTGTGCCCTTTCAGGGCGAGGCCTGATTTGGTAAAATAACATTTATCGATATTTTAAGCCCTGAAAGGGCGTCAATATGTCAGCGATGGGCATCGCCCATCGCGAAACCGGCAGCCAATGTCCGTGCTTTTTATCTATAACGGCCTTCTTGCTTAATTTCTCAATATGCTTAGCTTTGGTAAACAACATCTGTATATGAAAAAGCTGCTTATCCCTTTCCTGTTTTTATGCCTCGGCGCCGTCGCACAAAATAAAAAAGCCATTATTGTGCTTACTTATGATGATGCGCTGAATTCGCAGCTTGATATTGCCATTCCGCAATTGGATTCGGCTAAGCTTACGGGCACTTTTTTTCTTACCGGGAACATATCGCAGGAAACATTGCCACGGTGGCGGGCTGCTTTTAAAAAAGGTAATGAGCTGGCCAATCATACCCTTTATCATCCATGCCTAATAACGACTGTGAAGGGTAACCCGGCGAATAATTCGGCTAATTACACAGTATATACTATTCTTCGCGAAATAGGCATGATGAACAATTTTTTGCGTGCCATCGACAATGAGAATATGCACACCTATGCCTATCCGTGTACTGAGGATAAAGTTGGCGGTATAAATTATATCGACTCGCTGCGTAATACAGGAGTGGTGAAATATGCGCGCATGGGCGGCGACAAAAACGCCATTGTCACAGATTATAGCAAGCTCGACCCGCTGCTGGTACCATCATGGGCGGTGGTAGGAGATATTACAGGTGCCGACCTTATTGCTTTTGTGAAAAAGGTGCAGGAGCACGGCGGTCTGGGCGTGTTAATGTTTCATGGCGTCGGCGGCGACTACCTCACCACCACTGCAAAAGCACACCGCGAATTGTTAAAGTATTTGAGCGAACACCGCAGCGAAGTAAGGACAACCACCTTTAGGCAAGCGATGGATTACGTAACAACGAAGGGGAAGTAATTGGGGGGATTTGCTTATGTTTTAAGAAGCCGCCTGAATTTTAATAGGCGGCTTTTATTATATTACCGTTCGGCTTTAGCCAACGGTCAGCGCAAACAAAGCGACAAGGGCTTTAGCCAAACATTTCGCGATTTTTGGCTAAAGCCGAATGACTGCACCTCTGATGATCCGTTAGCTAAAGCCTAACGGTAATTATCTTTTATTCATCTCCAAAATTGATTCTGTTTTAGGCAGAGTTTATACCCCCCCCCCAAAAAAAAAAATTTTAACTCCCTGGTATTCAATAAAAGTTACTTTTTTGTTCGTAGGATACCGGATGGTGCGTACTTGTGCCGGTAAGTACAAACGGTTAATTTGCAATAATTTGCGGCAGTCGCCGCTTTGGTAATTATAGCAAAATGATATTAGCAGAAAAATCAGCCCAAAGTTCTCCCGGTTTGAATGTATTGCCGGACGGAACATTGACTATAACACCCTCGGCGACATCGTCGGTGCGGGATTTTGATTTTCTGGAAGGACGAACGTATGTACAACACCGTAAATTAAAGGAAAGATTGACCACCAGTAATGACTGGTTTGAATTTGATGGTGCTTACGAAATCAGGCCGATATTAAACGGGCTGGGAAACATTGAAAAGTATGAAATTATCACCAATGGCGGCCAATCGTTGGAAGGTATGAACCTGCGCCTCTTTAACCCCGATACAAAGCTTTGGAGCATTTACTGGGCTGATAGTATCTCCGGAACGCTTGAAGCGCCCCTTGTCGGCTCATTCGAAAATGGGGTCGGTAATTTTTATACGATTGATAAGCATAACGGGCGGTCGATCATAATTCAATTTAGGTATGACTCTACCGAAAAGGATAATCCAAACTGGCGACAGGCATTTTCGGCAGATGGCGGACAAACCTGGGAGTGGAACTGGTATATGAACTACCGATGATGAAATTAAGCTGAGAAAATATGCGAACTTCAATATCGAATATAAAACATCGCCCCGAACTTCATTATCCGGCATTCCTTTACCATGCTTATTTAAGTTAACGTTGGCGGAATAGGTTGGTCCGATAAATTAACGAGGTTGCCATAGCATATTTGCTGTATGCCACAGCCCTCATCGCGATAGCATAAAAAGCCCGCCCGCCGAGAGTAGTTTATTCATAATAATAGTTTAATGCAAATGTATGTTTGTGGATAAACCGGTAAAGCTGCGCAGTTTGTCATGTTGGGACGAAGCGGGACAAATTGGGACATGGGTGGTTTGAGTGAAAAAGCGGGGTGTTAGCGTGACGAAATTTGGCTAAAGCCCCGCCTGAGAACTCCATTATCCGTTAATAAACTGCCATGCACCCACATCTTTTTTACACTATATATTTATGCCCCGGTAGGGGCTACCGCGTTGTAGCCCTATTATAAGAGAGGGTTTTTGCCCCATCGGGGCTACCCTTAGTCGAGATGCACGGCTGGTGAGCAAAATATCCGGTCGCAGGGTAGCGTCTACGAGGCAATAGTCATTTTTATTATCGTTTTCTACAAAGCGGTAGACCCTATGGGTCATACATTTCTTTAACTTGTGAGTCACCGACGGGACAAAGAATGAGACAAGGGTCAAAAAAGATTGAATGTGATAATTTGATTATCATATGAAAAATTATCCTTGTGTGCCGTTAAATCCTTATTCAACAAAAAAGTTACAGAACTTTATTTCACTTTTAAAGGGATAATTTCAGCTGCACATGTGTATAGGTAATATGTAGTGTTATTGTAGAGTGTTTGGCTGGGAAATAAACGAATATTTCCTGCTAACTTGCTACCGCAATACGGAATTATCGTTCTTAGCTATTTGTATCCAGTATTAATTATCAAGTAAACGCCATTATAAACCAATGGCCGAAAATGCGATGTACGCCCGCCTGAAATTGAAAAGAAACGGTGAGCGTGCTCGAAGCAAACTTGTTGCCTGTTATACTTTTTAATTTTTATTAAAAAGTAGGCCTTGTTAGTTTATTTAATTAAATAAGTTGGATATATTAGAGCAATCATTCGATTTCCGTTAGACCAATTATTGTTTATATACATACATCTAAATGAACTCTACAAGTAGCACCCGAAGAGCTATTGCTGCGGCCTTGCGTTATTTTTATTCACATTCAACCAAAATTATTCTTGGCGGGGCTTTGCTCGCCGTAATGGGTTTTTCGTTGAGTAAAACAAGGTTAGCTGTTGACGCAAGCAATGGCGGTCTTTACCTGCCCGATGGTTTTAAAGCGATTGTTGTTGTGGACAGCTTAAAGGGGCAGGCCCGGCATATAGCTGTTAACTCCAACGGCGATATTTATGTAAAAGCACGGGACCCTCGTAGAAATGGGGGGTATGGCAATATAGCGCTTAGAGATACCAACGGCGATGGTAAAGCCGACATTATAACGCCTTTCGGTAAATACGATGGACACACTTACGGAACAGCCATGCGCGTTCATGACGGCTACCTGTATTTCAGCTCGGAGCTGATGGTATACCGGATGAAGCTTAAGCGCGGGCAATTGGTTCCGGATAGTAAAATGGATACCATAGTTATTGATAATCCGCCCTATCACGAACATCAAACCAAACCGATTGCATTTGATAACAGGGGGCATATTTTTGTAGGCTGGGGTGCAGGCTCAAACGCGGGACAGGAAAAAAACCGCCTGCCAGGTTCACCGGGTATTGGCGACCCTGCTACAGGTAAAGGTAATCCCTGGCTGGTTGACCATGGCGGCATCTGGAGGTTTGACGCCAATAAAACCAGTCAGCATCAATCCGACGGAATAAAATATGCAACAGGGTTAAGAAGCCTGGTGGCCCTTGACTGGGACCCGAAAAGCAAATCGCTTTATACGGTTAGTCATGGCCGCGACGACTTGCGCATGCTCTGGCCTGACCTTTATTCTCCATGGCAAAGCGCCATGCAGCCGGCGGAGGAGTTTTTTAAGGTGAACGAAGGACTTGACGGCGGCTGGCCCTATTACTATTACGACGAGTTGAAGGATAAAAAGCTGCTCAACCCGGAATTCGGCGGCGATGGTACTAAAGAAGGCGCAGGCGCGAAGTTAACCAAGCCAATTGTAGCATTCCCCGCTCACTTTGCACCTAACGACCTGCTGTTCTATAAAGGAAAACAATTCCCGGCCCGTTATAAAAATGGAGCTTTCGTAGCCTTTCACGGGTCTACCGATCGCGCGCCATATCCGCAGGCTGGTTATTTTATTGCATTTGTTCCATTTAAAGATGGTAAGCCTTCCGGTCCCTGGGAGGTGTTTGCAGATGGTTTTGCAGGCGTTGACCCAGTTTTAAATGTAAGCAACGCCGTATATCGCCCAATGGGCCTGGCGGAAGGACCTGATGGATCGTTATATGTAAGCGATACCGAAAAAGGTAAGATATGGCGCGTTATATACCAGGGCGATAAAAAAGACTTCGGCACCGCGCAGCTGGCAGCGATGGCACAGCGCAAACTGACGGCATCGAACATAAAAACGCCTGATGAGGTGAAAGATAACCTATTTAAAGACATGCCGACTACCTCCGCAGTGTACACCACTTATTGCATAGCATGCCACCAAAGCGACGGCAAAGGGGATGGAAACCGTTTCCCTCCAATCGCGCAATCAGAATGGGTAAATTATAATACAAACAGGCTGATAAGTGTAGTACTTAATGGGCTTAAAGGGCCGGTGACGGTTAAGGGGCAGTCGTATAACGAAGTAATGCCCGGGCACGGCAGCTTTTTAACCGACGATCAGATAGCCGAAGTGCTCACCTATATCAAATCGAATTTTGCCAACATACCGGAAATTGTAACACCGGCACAGGTTAGTGCGGTAAGAAAGATGACCCCCAAAACAAACCCATGATCAGAACGAATATTATTTCAGTTTTTAAACCCGGCGGATTATTGTTGCCTGCATTGTTGACGGCGATTGCATTGAATTCAAACGCGCAATCGGCGGATACGTCCCTTTTCAAGTCCTCATTATTTACACCGGTTAAAAGCTTCACTACGGGAGTAGAAGGACCGGGCGTTGATAAAGATGGCAACATCTATGCCGTAAATTTTGACCATGATGGCACCATCGGCAAAATGACGCCCGACGGAAAAGCCAGCGTATTTATTGAATTGCCTAAAGGGAGCATCGGCAACGGTATCCGGTTTGACAGTCACGGCAATATGCTGATTGCAGATTACACCGGGCATAATATCATCAAAGTAAATATGGCTACCAAAGAGCAAAGCGTTTTTGCCCACGAAGACGGCATGAGCCAGCCAAACGATATCGCCATAGATAAAAAAGACAGGCTTTACGCCAGCGACCCAAACTGGAAAGCCGGAACAGGTAAAATCTGGCGGATTGATACCGATGGAAAAGTAACGCTTTTAGATACCATGGCTACCGTTAACGGCATTGACGTAAGCCCGGATAACCGTACCCTGTATGTAAACGAGAAACGTAAAATATGGGCTTATGATCTTTCAAAAAAAGGCGAAATAAGCCATAAAAGATTGGTGATAGAGTTTCCTGATTTTGGGATGGACGGACTACGGTGTGATGTAAAGGGCAATATTTACCAGGCACGCTTCGGAAAGGGAACAGTAGCCAAAGTATCGCCGGATGGGAAAATCCTGCAGGAAATAACGCTCACAGGTAAGCGGCCTACAAACGTTTGCTTCGGCGGCCCCGATGGCAAGACTATGTATGTTACCTTACAAGACCAGGGCAACCTGGAAACCTTTAGGGTTGATGAGCCCGGCCGTGAATGGAAAATGACTCAAAATCAGAAATAAGCATATGCAGATAAAACGAATAATAACTGTGGCCCTGTGCATTATCTTTATTGCACTTACAGGCAATGCATTGGCACAGGTTAAGAAAAAAGCTGTGGTAAAAAAGAAGGTGGCCCCGGTTGCTGCTGTAGTAGCGCCCCCGCCGCCGCCCTTTGCAACCGCCCCTGAAATTGAAGAGGGTAAGGCCCTTTTAGCTAAAGCTGACTGCCTTGCCTGCCATAAATTAGATACCAAACTGGTTGGGCCGGCATATACTGCAGTTGCTGAAAAATATCCGCAAAATCAAACCTCGTTAGATACGCTTACTAAAAAAATAATTAAAGGCGGCAAAGGTGTTTGGGGTCAGGTTCCGATGGCGCCTCATCCGTTAATTGCCCCTGACGATGCCGGCAAGATGATAAAATATATCCTGACATTAAATGCGAAGAGCGCTCCGGTTGCGTCAAAATAAACATTAATAAACTAAAACATCATACAAACTAAAACAACAACAATATGGAAAAGAGAAGATCAGTTTTGAAGAAAATGATAGCCTCAGTAGCAGGCCTGTCTGTATTTGGAATAAGCAAAGAAGCTTTAGCAGCGCCTGCTGCCGAAGAAAAGGTAGTTAACAATGTTACTACGTACCAGGATGTACCCCTGTTTTCAGGTTCTACTAAACTGGGCAATATGGTTTTTATAGCCGGTAAAGGCGCACATGTTGAGCCGTTTGAAATTAAAGCCCATACAGAGATAGTACTGAAAGAACTTGAAAAAGAGCTGATAAAAGCCGGTTCATCAATGGAGAAAGTGCTTAAAGTTGGCGTGTTCCTGAATGATATTGCCGATTACCAGGGTATGAACGAAGTTTATAAAGGCCGCTTCGGCAAAAATCCGCCGGTGCGTACCACGGTTGCTGTAGCCAAAGGCGGCGTACCGGGCAACTCGCTGGTTGAAATGGATTGCATTGCTTACATATAGACAACATTGAAATGAAACGCAGAGATATACTAAAAGGCCTTACGCTGCTGCCATTGGCAAGCGGCCTGGCAAGCAAGGCCGCTTCGATAGGGGTAGCCAAACCAACCAAGCCGGCAGCACCGGCGCGCGACTTTTTTAAAGAGCTCGGCGTTACCCCGGTAATAAATGCATCGGTAACCATGACTTTTTTATCAGGGTCGTTAATGCTTCCGGAAGTATTGGAGGCCATTAATTCAACCTCGCACGATTTTGCAAATATGTACGAGCTGCAGGATAAAGTAGGCGCTAAAATTGCCGAAATGCTGCATGTAGAGTCGGCAATGGTTACATCGGGTGCGGCATGTGCCATATTGCTGAGTACCGCCGCCTGTATAACCGGCACCGATGCAGAAAAGATAAAGCTGATTCCTAACCTGCCCGGCCCGCGGCCCGAAGTGATAATGCAAAAAACTCACCGCTATCTTTTTGACCAGGCCGTAACTACAACCGGCGCCAAAATTATTGAGGTTGAAGGTGCTGATGAGATGGAAAAAGCCATCAATGAGCACACGGTAATGGCATTGTTTTTTAATGCAGCCGGTAAAAGCAGCATTACACATGAGGATTTTGTAGCGGTAGCCAAAAAGCATAAAATCCCGACATTATTAGATGCTGCTGCAGATGTTCCTCCTGTAGAAAACCTGTTCAAGTACCAGAAAATAGGTTTCGACCTGGTGACTTTTTCGGGTGGGAAAATGATTCGCGGACCGCAAAGCGCCGGCTTGCTGTTTGGCCGTAAAGACCTGATTACCGCTGCCCGTTTGAACCACAGCCCCAACGAGGCGCCTATCGGCAGGCCGATGAAGGTTAATAAGGAAGAAATGTTCGGTATGTACGCAGCTCTCAAAGCTTATATTGAAAAAGACCATAAGAAGGAGTGGGAAGAATGGATTGCGCGCACCAAAACCATCGGTTCGCAACTGGAAGCCCTGCCGACAGTTAAAACCGAAGTTTGGGTGGATCCGGGACCTGCTAATAACTTCCCGAGCCTGAACGTTACCTGGGATCAAGCTAAAATTAAGATTAAACCTACGGATGTGGTAGCTGCTTTAAAGAGCGGCACGCCAAGTATTGTTGCAGGTGGAAGAAAGGAACATCTCACCATAGGCGTGGTGCTTTTACGCCCTGACCAGGTTGATGTGGTTGCGAAAAGAGTGAAATCGATATTGCAACAAGCTGTTTAAAGCAAGCCCCCTCTAAATCTCCCCCTGTTGGGGAGACTTTAGCTGCATCAACGCCATTTTTCAAGGCCTTTGTACTGGCGGGGATTTGGATGAGGTTTGTAAAAATATATTTTGAACTAACTATTACTAAAATGCTGAAAAAATACTTTTTGCTGCTCGTCCTTTCAGGGGCGTTCTGTCAGGCGTCTGTTGCGCAATCTTATGATATCGTGATAAAGGGTGGCCATGTTATCGACCCTAAAAATAACGTGGATGCAGTGATGGACATTGCTGTTACAGACGGTAAAATAGCGCTTGTGTCAAAAGATATCGACCCCAAACAAGGGATACAGGTAGTTGATGCAAAGGGAATGTATGTTACACCCGGATTGATTGACATTCACACGCATGATTTTTATGGCACGCAGCCCGATCACCAGTATGAAGACGGTAACCTGGGTATCTCGCCCGATGGATTTACCTTCAGAAACGGGGTAACCACTGTTGTGGATGCCGGTAGCTCAGGCTGGAGAACTTTCCCTACGTTTAAGAGCCAGACCATCGATGTTTCGAAGACCAGGGTGCTGGCGTTTTTAAATATAGTGGGCGAAGGCATGCGGGGCACTTACGAACAGAACCCTAACGACATGGATGCAAGGATGACCGCGATGGTCGCCCGGAAATACAGGGATATTGTGGTGGGTATTAAACTGGCCCATTACGAAGGTCATGACTGGACTCCGGCTGACCGGGCAGTTGAAGCCGGTACGTTGGCGGGCGGTATCCCGGCTATGATAGATTTTGGTGGAAGCAATCCACCGCTGTCTATCGAGGAATTGTTTATGAAACATTTGCGCCCGGGCGATATATTTACACATTGCTTTGGGCAACTGGGCACCCGTGAGTATATTGTAGACCTGCAAACCAATAAAGTAAAACCTTTTGTGTACGAGGCCAGGAAACGCGGGATATTTTTTGACGTAGGCTATGGCGGTATCAGCTTTGCCTATTCGCAGGCGATACCGGCAATAAAGGAGGGCTTTTTCCCTAATTCCATCAGCACGGATTTGCACGTAGGCAGTATGAATGATGCCATGAAGGATATGCTTACCTGTATGAATAAGTTTTTGGCGATGGGAATGCCCTTGCACGACGTGATACAGGCCAGCACTTCAAATCCAGCCAAGGAAATAAAGCATGAGGAGTTGGGTAATTTATCTGTTGGTTCCGGTGCGGACGTGGCTATATTAACGCTTCGCGATGGTAAATTCGGTTTTTTTGACTACACCGGCTATAAACTGACCACCGATAAAAAACTGGAGTGCGAAGTAACCATAAGGGCAGGAAAAATTGTTTACGATTTGAATGGATCGGCATCACCTGTTTATCCGCCAAGAAAAGTTGCTAAGAGTAAGGAAGCGGCTGCAAAGTCGGAAACCCATTAAATTTGAGTGCATTTGTTTTAATAACCATGAAATACTATAAACTTTTAATCCTAGTTCTTATCGCATCCATTGGTGGGTATCGCAAGGCTAAGGCGCAAACCATTTCGAAAGAGGAATTGATATTTTTAACATCGGAGTGGAAAGGTGAGCGGTTTGCTGATGGCAGACCTAAAATACCGGATGCCCTGGTTGAACGGGCAAAGAAAATCGGCATAGAGGAAGCCTGGCAGGTATTAAGAAACGAGGGTTACAACAACCAGTTTGAAGGCGGCTGGAAACTAGTAAATGATACTATCCCTGTTGTCGGCCGTGCGGTTACTGCCATGTTTATGCCAAGCCGGCCCGACATTGAAAAAAACATTAAAGCACGTGGCGCCAAAGACGGCCGGAAAGGTAATACCAACTCGTGGCCGATAGATGCGCTGGTTAAAGGCGATGTTTACGTGGCTGATGGGTTCGGGAAGGTGATGGGAGGTACGTTGATTGGCGACAACCTCGGTAACTCGATATTCGCCAAATCAGGCAATGGGGTAATCTTCGACGGTTCTGCCCGCGATTTGAGCGGATTGAAAGAGATCAAAGGTTTTAATGCTTTTGTACGTGATTTTGACCCATCTTACCTGGAAGAAATGGTATTGATGGGCTTGAATACGCCTATTCGCATAGGCCGCGCGGTAGTGCTGCCGGGCGACCTGGTGATATCAGAAAAAGAAGGCGTGCTTTTTATCCCGGCCCATCTGGCCGAAAAGGTAATTGCTACCGCAGAATTTATCGACGTTAAAGATAAATTCGGTCATGCTATGCTAAGATCAGGCAAGTTTGCTACCGGCGAGATCGACAGCCAATGGACCGAAAAAATCAAAGATGCCTTTATGAAATGGCTCGACGAAAACCCTAATGAGACAAAAATAACAAGGGCGCAATTAGATGCCTTTATGGAAAAACGCACCTGGTAAAAAACTATAACCTAAATTTAAACGATTGAAAAATATTGGGATTCATAAAATTGTTGCCGGCATAGCTATACTTTGCATTGCTGTTGCTGCCTGGTATATTTTTACGGGTGGCATTGCCCATGCCGGTCCGTTCATTATCGCTTTTTTTGTGCTGCTGGCCGTGGCCTCGCAAGGCGGAGCGACTACAAAGGGCTTTTCTTATACGCTGATTATTTTTGCTGCGGTAACAACAGCCCTCTATTTTCCGCAATATTTTATATCGGTAGGCGACTTTAAGTTATCCGGTTTGATTACTCCGTTGTTGCAACTTATTATGTTCGGGATGGGCACATCGATGGGGCTTAAGGATTTTGCCGGCGTTGTAAAAATGCCTAAAGGTGTTTTTATTGGCGTGGGCAGTCATTTTATAATAATGCCACTGCTTGGTTTTACTTTAGCCAAGCTGAGCGGCTTTCCGCCGGAAATTGCCGCCGGGATGATTTTGGTAGGCTGCTCGCCTAATGGGATGGCCTCCAATGTAATGTCGTACCTGGCTAAAGCCAACCTGGCGTTGTCGGTTACTATTACTGCTGTATCTACAATGCTGGCACCCATTTTTACACCAATGCTGATGAAGCTGCTCGGGGGAGAATTCATAAAAATTGATGCCCTTAGTATGATGTGGGATATTGTAAAAATAGTGATCATCCCGATAGGGGCAGGGATAATATTTAACCAGTACTTGCTTAAACGGGCCCGCTGGCTGGAAACGCTGATGCCATTGGTATCGATGTTCGGTATTGCATTTATTATCGTAATTATTACCGCTGCAGGCCGGGACAGCTTATTACATATCGGCGGTTTGCTGGTTTTGCTGGTGCTGATTCATAACTTGCTGGGATATACGCTGGGTTATTGGTCAGGGCGTTTATTTAAAATGTCTGAAAGGGATTGCCGTACAATGGCTATAGAAGTGGGGATGCAAAACGCCGGGCTGGCGTCAGGATTGGCAAAGGCCATGGGTAAAATAGCTACGGTTGGCCTTGCCCCGGCTGTATTCGGTCCGCTGATGAATACCACCGGCTCATTGCTCGCTAATTACTGGCATCGCAAACCGCTCAAAGAGGAATAAGCCAGAAAAAGTGTTTCCTGCAGGGGTTACTCCGCTGGAAACACTAAGTAATACAAAAACATTTTAAAGTTTATGTAAAATCGTTGTTATATTTAACTAAATATGCTATTTTCATTTTTTAAAAAGCATGTTGCGCTTATTAAATTATGTCGAAGAGTATAGTGAGTTTTAACGATGATAATACCGCAATATGGCTTGAATTTAAAGCAGGGGATTGGGACGCATACACTAAGCTGTATAACGACTACTTTAAAATGCTCAATAACTACGGGTACAAATTTACCCGTGATGTAAATGTTATTGAGGATGCCGTACATGACCTTTTTATTAAATTGTGGACCAACAGGGCCACTTTAGGTAATCCCGTATCGGTAAAAAATTACCTGTATAAATCCCTGCGAAATATCATCTTCCGCAAACTGCAATCCCAATCGCGGTTTGTTGACCTGGAAGATAATCCCGATTATAATTTCTCCTTTGAAATTTCATTTGATCACCAGATCATCGCGAACGAAGAAGAGCGCGAGTTGCAATTTAAGCTCAGAACCGTTATTAAAGATTTGCCGGCCCGGCAGCAGGAAATTATCTTTTTGCGTTTTTATGAAGGCTTAGGCTATGAAGAGATTGCCGATATTATGGAGATAAACACCAGTTCGGCATATAAGCTTATCTATAAGGCCTTCAGTAACCTACAAACCGCATTAAAAACATCTAAACTGGTTATTTTTTTAAGTCTTTACTCCTGTTTAAGCATCAATCTCCACATAAAATAATTTTTTTTGTTTTTTAAAGGGATAATTTAAATGTATCCGTGTATATAAGGTTTAAAATAAGAAACTTATATAGCATGGAGATTGCGAAATATCATACTTAC
>JAZJZL010000105.1:38049-42938 GCA_040389845.1 Bacteroidota bacterium | reverse complement strand
TGCTATTATCGCTTCAATATTCATAAAAATTAACCATCAGATAGCTCATCCAGCATATCAAATGTCGGCACAAAAAATAAGCTGCCTGTTTTGGCAGTACTAAAATCGAGTATCCGGTCATAGTTGCCGGGGGGCGAACCGATGAACATATTGGTGAGCATTTTTTGCACGGTGCTGAAGGTGCTGGCATAAGCGATAAAATACGTCCCCATTTCATTGGTAGACATATTGCCGAATGGCATATTATCACGCACTATTTTTAAGTCGTCGCCAACGTTGGCCAGGGCGATATGTGAATTAACCGGTTTAACCTCATCGGCCATTTCGATATCATTTGGCTTGTACCTCCCGATCACTTTTTCCTGGTCTTCCACCGGCAATCTTTTCCAGGCCGTTAGGTCGTGAATATATTTTTGAACAAAAAGATAGCTGCCGCCTTTATAGGCCGGGTCGTCGTCGCCTATGATGGCGAAAAAATCCCTGTCCTGGCCCTGCGGATTTTCCGTGCCATCAACAAAGCCCAAAATAGTGCGGCTGTCCCAATACCTGAACCCGTGCACTTCCTCTGCGCTGACAGCAACCGGTGCTAACACGTCTGATATGGCAGCTGCCATATCGTAGCAAATGCTGGTCGTATCTGCCCGGATATGAAAGTGCAGGTCGCCGTGCGAAGCTACCGCCGTGTGTTTTTCGCCGGTTATGGGCGAAAAGTTGACCAGTTCTTTTGGAAGAGGCTCAGGCAGGCCGAGCCGGAGCCAGGCGTCGTGGCCGATACCCATAACACAGCTGGCCCGGGAAACAGGAAAACGCACGTTTGCAGAATTATTGAGATTGATCAGTAATTTGCAAACGCGGTGAAAGGTGTCCCTAACCGCTAAGTTTTCTTTAAAATTCCAGACCAGGAATATGGTATTGTCGTTGGTGTAGTCGGTTACGTTTTGTGAATCCGGGCGCATATTGATCGGTAGTTTGACTACCGCTAATGTAGGTTTCGAGGGCGAAAGTTCAAAACAAAACCTATTGGAAATCTTCCGGGTTTTACCACACTAACTTTGTTAACCTATTCAATTTTGTGTATAAGTTCCGGCTATGATCCTTTGCCCCGCTGGCTCAAGCGGGGTGATTTCGGTCCATAAATACAATAGCACCCCGCCGTAACCGACGAGCGGCCCGGAATTGCACCGGAACACCCCGCCCGATTATTTGACCGTTAATGCCATGTTGCCGGCATAAAACTCAAACTCCGGCTTAGGCCCTGGTAATTGCATTCCTGCTAAATATAAACCAGCATGGCAACGAAACGGGAGTTGACAGCGAATTAGCTAAAGGCTCCTCATTTTGGTTCACCTTACTGCAACAGGCGGTGTTAACGCCTTAACCGGATTGGATTATAAGCAACCAGGTACATGTGCTCGCGCGCTAAGCCCTGTTCTGTTACCGGCTGCCTCAAAAACTCTTTAACCAAACGGAAAGTAGCAGAAATTAAATCAGGCATAATGTCCGAAGCAACTGTTGGATAATATTGCTTTTCGATAGCTTGTTTTTCGGCCGCGGTAGACATATTTACCTCCCAGCGTTCATCCTGTTTAAAGCCGTTCTCTGCCGCAATGTTGCTTAAATCAAAAAGGTATTGCCTGGCGCTAAACTCCGCGGTTTGCTTGTTGTTGTCCATATTATTTCTTTTTGTTGATCGTCACGTCGTCCTTCGACATGCTTTTCTTGCCCGCCTGGTAATCCGACGTTGACTTTTTACCCGCGGCAGCGGGCGCTTTTTTTACATTTTTACTACCTTTGTCTTTACTCATGATATTTATATATTAACGTTAATAAGCTTTTCTTAATTTGATGATCCGCAGCCAGCGCATCAGCTTCAAACATAGGCGAATTAAATAGTGTGTAGCCCGTTCTGATGAACGGGTAAAGAGATTTCTAGTAAACAGAGCGGAACTTTTGACCGGCCGAAATTAGCGGGTAGCAGATTCGTCATGAAGGACTATACTTATTAAACTCTCCTTTCCCGGATATATTGCGTGCTATATTCATGGCATTATTAATGCAGCCTATACAGAAATAGCCGGAATGATAACGAAGATATCGATTTTAGATGATGATCCTGATATTTTGTAAATAGTTTCTTATTTATTAGTAGAAAACGGTTACGAGATCTGTACGCGTTCCAACGGCCACGACGCTTAGCATAACTTCATTTTACAGCTCCTTTAAGCACCTTTCAAACTCCAGCTAAATCCCACAACCAAAACCTAAAAAATTAGTTTATTTTAATCAAAGCTTGAATAGCCTTTAATAAACCATTATATTTACAGAACAATTGGGCTCCTGTTAAATCATAATAAATCTATTCCTCATCAATGTTGTCTTTTTATAACGCATTGCTCAAATACCCGGTTATCCGGCAATTACCTCTCTTTTTAATAACGTTTTTTTTATCGCTGACTGTAAACAGGGCAACTGCGCAGTTTCACCAGGTACATTATGATGGTTACAATAATTACAGCAAGCAAATTAACCACCTGGATTTTTACAAAGCAAATGAGGGCTATATTGCCTACAATAACGGCATAGGTTTTACAACCGATACAGGGCATATCATCGAAGTAAGAGATATTACCAATAGTAACGTCAACTTCGGTTCGTATGATGTTAATATTACTTTTGGCTTCGCCGTCTCGGGAGTAAAGGCATTCAGTAGCAATAACCTGGTGGTATACGGCAACTATGCCCAGGTGCCGGCTATTTTATATTCGGGTGATGGTGGTAATACATATAAATTGGTATTCCACTCCCAGCCTAATGCAGTGCCTGCAAATAGTGTTACCGACATGGTGTTCCCGTCAGGCGGAAACACAGGGTTCGCAGTTGATAAAGACAGGGTGCTTAAAACAACCGACGGCGGCAAAACCTGGGTGATTAACAAAGTGCTTACCAGCAGCGGTGTCACAGCTATTTCTGCCACAAGCGACAACCAATTGATTGTATATGGTGTTAACAGCGATAACGCTTCAAATATGTACAGCACTACCAACGGCGGTGCAAGCTGGCAGCAGGTAAAATTACCCGCAGGGTTCGTCGAATCTGCCTATTGTATCAGCGCCACAAAATGGTATTTAAACCTGGCCGGTGTTAATGCTTATACGGCTGACACCTATTTAACCACCAATTCCGGCGGGACATTTGTAAAACAAAACCTTGACATTGCGGCCCAAACCTGTGCCAAAATGATTTTTGTAAACGACAGTACCGGCTACGCAATAGACAATTTCACCAAGCATGACGTTCTTAAGACCACCAACTCTGGCAAGATATGGGAAAAATTAAGTGAAAATATCACCAATACCACATCAGGCTTATCTGATATCCAGGTGCTTGGGAATCAAATATGGGCAGGAGGCACAGACGGTTTTCTAATCACCAGCAATAATTCCGGAGGCCCGGCCAAACCATCGGTTTATTTTTCAATCGATGCATCGGCAGTATCGTCATCAGGAAAAATAAGCTTGATTAATTATAGCCATACCGGTTATAAATATAGCTGGCTGCGCAATGGCAAACAGATTAGTACAAGCTACAATGCCAGCTATGTAACAGATGTCTATCAGCCTAACGACGATATCAAGCTCATAATAACAAATGGCAGCGCTGCTGATTCTGCCGAGCAGCAGACATCATTTAGCAAAGGCATCACCGTTTACAGCCTGAGCCCGCAAGAAGGGCATAAGGGCACTTTGGTAAATATTGGCGGTAATAATTTTATTGATGTAACCGGCGTAACATTCGGTGGCGTGCCGGCCAAATCGTTCGTGGTAAATTCCCCGGGCAGCATAACGGCCGTAGTAGGCAAGGGCGCGTCGGGCGATGTAGTAGTTACAACTACTAAAACACACGGCAGCATAAAAGGGTTCGTGTTCGTTCCGCCGCCAAAAATTACTGCATTTACACCTTTATCAGCCCACGCTACTGATACGGTTACCATTACCGGCACAGCATTTTTAAATACGTCGTCGGTCTATTTTGGCTATGAGCCGGCAAGCTATTTTGAAGTTGTCTCGGCAACAACAATCAAAGCCCTGCCCGCAAATGGTGTATCAGGCAATATAATCGTCGCCACTGATGCCGGAGCCGATACAATAGCCGGTTTTCATACCATTCCGCATTTAACAGGGATTACGTCAAAAACCGGCGACTTCGGCACGCAGCTTTCATTAACAGGTACTTGTTTAAACGATGTAACAGCGGTAACGCTCGACGGTAATCCTGTACAGTCATTTCAAGCCAGCAACACCGGTATCTTCGTCATCGTGGGCGAAGGCGGCGGCGCGGGCGTATTTAAAGTGGTATCGCCCGGCGGCTCCAGCAGTATCGGTGGGTTCAAATATTATAAGCCACCGGTTATCAGTTCGTTCAAGCCTTTAGCAGCGCTGCCGGGCGCCAGCTTAACTATCAGCGGTTCGGGCTTCCATACCGTGCCTGATAGTAACCTGGTTTACTTTGGCGGCTCCAGGGCGGTAGTTACTGCCGCCAGCGCAACGTCTTTAACAGTTAGGGTACCTGCCGGGGTCAACTATAGCACCATCAATGTAATAGCACACGGGCAATACGCTTTTTCTTCTCAATATTTTCTGCCACTGTCAAATATTAAAGGAGATATTACCAAAACTTCGTTTGGGGCAGCAACTACCCTGCACGCAGGCAACAACTCTCATAGTTTGGCTTTTGCGGATTTTGACAGCAACGGACTCCTTGAAATAATTGAAACTGATTACACCAGCGGGGGCGACGCAGGTTTGGTGTTTATAAATAACAGCATGCCGGGGAATATTAAACTTACTCAACGCGCAGTGTACGATGACGAGCACGGAAACAACGACGGC
>JAZJZL010000105.1:17288-38039 GCA_040389845.1 Bacteroidota bacterium | reverse complement strand
CGCTACCTCGGCCGGGGTAATAGATTTCGACCAGGATGGTAAGATAGACTTGATGCTTGCGGGCATTTATAATAACAAGGCCGGCGCATTGATGAATGAAATGATTGACGTAACTGATTTAACCGATTCGTTTTATTTACGCACCAATTCCCATACCATCCGGCTTGGCAATGGTGATAGCTATTTTAACATCCGCAACGTACCGCAAAACGTTACCATGACCGATATGGTTGGCGACGGTAAAATCGACTTTGTAGGCAGCGGTTATTATGAGGCGTCGTTCCCTAATGAAATGCTGGCCGATATTGACGGCGACGGCAAGCCTGATGTGTTGGTGAAAAATGGCAGCACCTTGTCGGTATACCGCAACATTAGCGTTAAAGGAAAAATAGCTTACGATAAGAACGTGGATTTTGATGCCGGCGGAACAATTGCAAACATCGCTACAGGCGACTTTGATAACGACGGTAAACTTGACATTGCCGTAATAACCCAACAGGGACTAACAAGTGGAAGTATGCAGCTTTTCCGGAATACCAGCACTTTAGGTGCAATAGCACTGGTTAAAAGCGCAAGCATTGCCATTGCAGAACTGCCCCACACTATTTGCGCGGGAGATTTAAATGGCGATGGGCTGTTAGACGTGGGCGTAGGCGCCGGGGAAAAGCTATACGTTTATCAAAATAAAAGTAAAAGCAGCAGTATCAGCATGGCCAGCCCGGTAATATTGAACTACAACGCCGGCCAGGTAATCGCTATAGCCGACATTGACGGCGATAAACAGCCCGATATATTGGCAATATCACCTAATGGCGCCGACGGAGTTATAATTCGCAATTTGATAGGAAATTCACAGATTACATCATTTACACCTGCGGGTGGGCTGGCCGGTACAAAAATTGAAATTACAGGCACCGGCTTTACAAATGTTACGGGTGTGCAGATAGGTGGCAAAGACGTGCAATCGTTTAAAGTGAATTCGGCAACCAGTATATCAGCGGTAGCGGGCGCCGATACAACAGGTTATATAACCGTTATTAGCGGTACAGGTACCGGCAGTTCGCAAACGCAATTCACATTTTTAAGGAAGCCCGAAATAGGCTACGTCGGGCCACTGGTAATTCCACCCGGCGAATCGTTAACCATGTATGCCGACCCCGGCGATGCAACACTCAAATTTCAATGGTTTAAAGATGGGTTAAAACTACAGGCAGCCAACAGCCAGTATTACACGGCAAAAATCGGCGGAAGCTATACCGTGGCCGAAATTTTCGGGACAGACACGCTGATGTCCGATCCGGTGGT
This sequence comes from Bacteroidota bacterium, assembly GCA_040389845.1. GTDB lineage: Bacteria > Bacteroidota > Bacteroidia > Sphingobacteriales > Sphingobacteriaceae > Mucilaginibacter. Next base: position 36,734 of record JAZJZL010000105.1, on the reverse strand, counting down.
TGTCCGCGTGGTACGAGACCTTCCTGTAAATAATTTCACCATAGTTACCAGCAGCGTTACCTGTAAAGGCAGTAACAATGGCTCGATAAAAATAACCGCAGCTGAAAATCTAAATTATATCGCTACGCTTACCGGCAGCACAGGGACCTCGGAATACCGGTTTACAGCTACCCAAACTATCGACAATCTTCCCGGCGGAACCTACAATCTTTGTTTCACCATTGATGGCGAAACCGATTTTACCCGTTGCGTAGCTATAACTATCGCTGAGCCGAAAGACTTATTGCTTTACACAGCAGTTAATACGCAGTCGCACAGTATAGAATTACAGTTTGACGGTGGCGATGTGTACAATATTGCATTAAACGGCAAAACCTATACTACAACACAACCCACACTTACGCTGCCTTTGGCTGCCGGTACCAATAAAATCACAGTAAGTACCGACAAGCCTTGCCAGGGCACAATAGAAAAGTTGGTAAATGATGCCAGCGCCATTACGCCTTACCCTAATCCGTTTACTGATGTTTTAAATTTAAACCTGGGTGATAAGCCGGTGAGCAAGGCTACAATAAATATCAGCAATGCCAACGGCGGGCGTGTTTTATACTCGCAGCAGTATGTAAATCAATACGGCGTAGTACAGCTCAACCTGGCAAGCCTCGATCGCGGGGTTTACCTGCTGGTTTTGGAGCTTGATGGTAACCGCACAGTATATAAAATAACAAAATGAAGGTAAAGAGCCTATATATAATAGCGTTAGCAGTTGCAGTCCTGTCAACAGGGTGCGGGGGCGGCAAAAAGCACGACCCGACGCCCCCCCCAACCATAAACGCAGCTACTTTATTATTGCCTGCTAATAATCAGCTTTGCGCTACCGGGCAATCACTTACAGAAACAACAAGTATCATCTCATTCTCGTGGAACAGCGTAAGCAATGCGTCGGGCTATACCATATCTGTCAAGAATTTGTTGAACGGGCAAGTGAGTAGTAAAAATGTTAGCGGCAACAGCACTACCGACACGCTTTTAAAATCAACCCCGTATTCCTGGGCTGTTATTACGCATGGATCTGGATCAGTAGCTGACGCGGCGAGCGATACGTGGAGATTTTACAACTCCGGCCCTGCTATAATCAACTATGTACCTTTCCCGGCCGAGCTTACCGCGCCAACGCAGGGACAGAAATTTTATTCGCAAACAACAATATCATTAACCTGGACAGGTAGCTCCGTACAAAACAACATAAAAGGCTACGATATTTATTTTGGTACAACCACAAACCCCCCTTTATATAAAAGCGATTACAATGGCACTTCTTTAGCTGATATCAGCATATCTAAAAATACCACTTACTATTGGAAGGTGGTCACTAAAGATTCCAACGGTAACACATCAGATTCTGAGCTATTCCAATTTACCAATTTTTAGCATAGTAACCTGCAGAATCGCAGAGAAACGGCATTTACCAATCAAGCTTTACCAGCATAACGCCCTGTCGCTCAAGCGACATATTAAGCGTCAGCTGCCCGTTTTTTACGTTCGCGTTAACCGGGGCGCCGTCTGTTTCAAGCTGAGCTGCTTTTTCCAGTTCCTGCACTTGTTTTGCCGAAGGTGACTGCGGAGACCCCATCTTTTTCCAGGCCTCATAGGAGTTGCTGTGCTTACTATCGATAATGTACTTCGTTACTTTTACTTTTTCTGCGGATAAGCCAGATATATCCAGGCTGACCGGTTCCGCCGGTGTTTGTTTATCCTCATCATGATAGTTCCAAATCATTACCGCGGCAGACCGCTTGTTTTTACTTGCCAGGGCGCCAATATCGGTTTGAAGGCCACGCACGCTCGAATCAACTACCGTTTGTAGCGGGTACATACGATTACCCCGGACCTCTACCCGTTTGCCCGACATTTTGCCAAACATGCGAAACACATTGAGCACCGGCTTATCAACGCCGTTTGTTGCCAGGTCACGATATCCGTAAAACCAGGGCTGGTTCTCAAACTCAAACGACCATGACACCGCTCCGGTAAAGTTTACACCTGTTTTATCATACAGTTGATAAATACGGGCAAACGATGCAGCGGTATAGCTAGAGTACATGGTGCCGTTGCGATAAGCATTTTCCGGATTGGTAGCCATACCGCAGGCCGCGCAACCTTCGGGGTCGCACTCGCCAATAATAACCGGTAGCTTGCTGGTTTCAGGATAGGCCATGGTGGTATTAAAACCGGTAGCAATATCGCGGAGTTGAGTAGCCATATTCATAACCACCAGGTTGTTCTTTAAGCCGGGCTGTCCTTTTGCGTGGAAAAGAATAGCCTGTAGCGGAGAGCCAGTTTTCCCGGTAGCATAGTTTTTTCCTGATATACAATGTTTAATAAAATTGTTCATCCATTCCTGCGCGCCTTTGCTGCCGGTTCCGGCCACGTTCATGCCTCCTATCCTGGCAGTCGGCAGCGCCCGTTTTAAACCATCAGCCGCGTAATCATATAATTTAAAAAACTCTTCCTGCGATGCTTTCCAGTAGGCTCCGTTAGCTTCATTCCATACCTCCCAATACCAGCTTTCCACTTCTTTTTTACCATACCGCTCCACCGAATGTTTTACCCATTGGTAAACCAGCTCACGCCATTTATCGTAGTCTTTTGGCGGATAGGCCCATCCCGTAACAATATCTGTATATGGATCGCCCGGCTTCCAGTGATGCCTGTAAGGCTTTGAATTATTTGTCGAAAGCGCTTCGGGCATAAAACCTATTTGCGCCAGCGGTTTCATCCCCCGTTTAACATATGTATCAAAAATGCTGTCAATAATTCGCCAATTATAAACCGGCTTACCATCGGCATCTTCAGTATATGCGTTGGTTGAGCCCCATTTTAACGCTGCTTCGCCATTGCCGCTTACCAAAAGGCTATGCGTGCGTACATAAACCGGCACAGGGCTCAGCGCGGCTAGCTCCGATAATAGCTTTTTGCCGTCTTTCATGTAAGTATAATTCGGTTCGTCATAGCCAAACCATGCCCAAATTGGCTTCATATCCCCCGTTTCTTTAACCAGGTCAACCTTAATAAAGGCCGGTTTTTGCTGCGCCAAAACATTAAAGCTTATGGCGGTACAAATAAGTAATGCTGCAATTCTTTTAAATGGTACCATATAAACAGATATTCTCATTAGTTTACAAAGAGGTGTGGTTTGCTTGGTCAGAACTTTACATACCTGGCAAAAGCCTAATTTAGAATATTTTTTTATTGTTGAGTAGACAATTAAAAAATCGCCTTTTCGAAAAGCTGATAAAAGATAAAAAGTATTTTATTGTTACGGAGAAGTGTGGTCTTTAATTATATAAGTAATCCCTTTTAACATATAGGGCTGGCTTTGTAATAGCGACAATCCCCTTAAGCACTCCATAGTCTTCGCTTCCCTAATTTTATAAATGATTTAAGCGATTGCGGCCATTATCATAAGCTAATTCTGCGCAAACGTTTGATTATTGCTGAAAAGCCCGTAAATGGACTTTTTATTTGGTGGCCGATAGGCTCCATCGCAGGAATCTTTCCTTAAATTAGACTAAAAGGAAAATTAATTACACAAAAATTAATTAGACAATAAGATTTTTTGGTTAAAACATGCTAGCCTGTTAACATTAACCGGCAATGTGCTCGTTGCCGCACCGGGTTTTATAATATTAACACAAACGTTTGCGCCGAACTTTAATATTAAAAACTATATGGTTCTTATTTATTTGTATTACCAATTATAAAATAGGGGAGATGAGCTGTTTGTATATGATTACTGGCAAATTATTTATCTCCGCCCTGCACGGTCAAAAAAATAATAAATATTATTTAATAAATATTACAATCAATATAAACCTAGATGGCTTTATACGACAATTATAGTGATGACGATTTGATAAGCTTGCTAAGGCAGGATGATATTTCGGCATTCACCGTAATTCACTCCCGCTATTACGGAATCTTATATCAGCATGCCTATAAAAGATTACCGGACAGACATGCCGTGAAGGATATTTTGCAGGAGCTTTTTACTCACCTATGGGAACAAAGGGATTCGATTGATATTAAATTCGGTTTGCAGGCTTATTTATGCACCGCTGTCAGAAACAAAGTTTTGAATGTTTTTAAACACGAAAAAGTAAGGTCCAATTACATCGCGTCGTTAATTAATTTTCAGGAAACCTGTAAATCTACCACGGATGAGGATTTAAGGAATAAAGAGCTTATCGCTATAGTTAACGCAGAGGTAAGCGCGTTGCCGCCGAAAATGAGACAGGTATTTGAGTTAAGCAGGGATTCGAATTTGTCTCATAATGAAATCGCCGAAAAATTGGAAATAAGTCCGCTCACGGTCAGAAAACAAGTGAATAACTCTTTAAAAATATTGCGCGTCAGGCTAGCCTCACACTTTCTCCTGTTGTGCTGTTTTTACTTCTGGGCCCCTTGCTTTCACCAATTACCCATATCAAAAAAGCAGGCTGATAACCAAACCCGGAACACCGCTGTTTAAGACCATCAATCTTTCTTTACTTTTTTTCATTTCCATCTACTCCCTCCCCCCGTTGTTAGTTGTATAGCAGATAATAAGGATAATATATCCTTTGATGATTATGCAGCCACAAGAGATTGAAGATTTATTAGAACGATATAACAACGGTTTAACCAGCCCTGATGAGAATGCTTTGGTTGAAACCTGGTATTTAAAATATAAACACGGCGATCCGCATCTTTCTCAGTTACAGTTGGAGGAAGATCAACAAGAGAGCCTTGACAAACTGATAAATAAAATACCTGGCAGGTCAAAAAGAATACAGTTGTCGCGCTTTGCTATCGCTGCTTCTATATTTATTTTTTCTGCAATCGGTATATATCTTTTCCTTGTACATAGTCAGCCCCGGCAGCAGGTGGCAATTAATAAACCGCAAAAGCAGGATGTGGCTCCCGGTGGCAATAAAGCTGTATTAACTTTAGCGGATGGCAGCACCATTGTATTAAACAGCGCAAAAGTCGGAAAACTTGCCCGCCAGGGTAATACTATTATCAAAAAGTCGGCAGATGGACAAATTAGCTATAAAGATGTTGCTGTAAACCCCCACGGTTCAACAGGCATAATTTACAACACTGCGGCCACCCCACAAGGCGGACAGTATCAGTTTATTTTATCCGATGGTACTAAAGTATGGTTAAATGCGGCATCGTCAATAAAATATCCGGTAGTATTTAATGGCAGCGAGCGTAAAGTAGAACTTACCGGTGAGGCTTATTTTGAAGTTGCGCATAATGCGAAAAAGCCATTCAAAGTAATTTCAAATGGACAAACTGTAGAGGTATTGGGGACTCATTTCAATATCAATGCTTACACCGATGAGCAAGCCATCAAAACCACCTTGCTGCAGGGAAGTGTAAAAGTATCGGCCGAAGGCGCAAGTAATATCATTAAACCAGGCGAACAGGCGCGGTTTGAACATGGCGCCATCAATGTGGCGAATGTTGATTTGGATGAGGTTGTTGCCTGGAAAAATGGTTTTTTCTTTTTTGACGACTATAATATCCATGATGTAATGCGCCAGCTTTCCCGTTGGTATAACGTTGACGTAAAATATGAAGGACAGCTGCCTGCAAGGAAATTTTCGGGAGAGATTTCGAGAAACGTTAATATATCGCAAATATTAGATATTCTGAGCTTTAAGAAAATACATTACAAAATTGAGGGGAGGACAATCACTGTAATGAACTAAAGCCTGTACTTAACCAATTATTCACTTAAAAAAAGACAAAGCGCTATGGAGAAATAAATACAAAACCGGCCCTCAAAATTGTGGCCCCATCTCATTACAGTTAACTCAAAAAAAACGCATCCCGACGGCAATCGGAATGCGGGAATATTGAGCTAACTAACCCGAAAAACGGGAATAAGTTTAGTATCTCTAACTATCTGTTAACCCAACTCAACAAAAGTATGAAATTAAATGCTTTTTCTGCGGCCATGCATTATCCATGGCTGCGCAAAACTTTACTAGTTATGAAATTGACTGCCATAATCGTATTAGTTGCCCTTCTGCAATGTAGTGCAAAAGGGTATGGTCAAAAAATTAACCTGGATGAAACAAATCTTTCATTGAAAAAGGTGCTTCATCAAATCAATAAACAAACAGGCTATGTTTTTTTTTACGATTCGAAAGATGTGCTCAATAAAAATGTAACTATTCACCTGAAAGATGCTTCAATAGACGAAGCATTAAAGGAATGTCTTAGAAATCAATCCTTAACCTATAAAATTATTAACAACAACGTTGTTCTGCAGCAAGCTGACAAATCTGTTGTTAGTAATGTAGTTACCGACCCGGTTGTAGCCCCCGTTACGATAACCGGGCAAGTGTTTGACGACAAAAATTTACCCTTATCCGGCGTAACAATTAAGGTAAAAGGCAGTGAAGCCGCCACTATATCCGACGCTAATGGTAAATTTAGTATAGTTGTGCCGGACGGTAAGACAATACTTGTTTTTTCTTTCATTGGCTTTGTTAAAAAGGAAGTACGAGCTACACCCGGCAGCGCAATGCTGGTAAAGCTGGAAGCCGACGTAAGTGGGCTTAGCGAAGTAGTAGTGGTTGCCTATGGTACGCAAAACAAAGAAAATTTAACCGGCGCCGTTGGTGTAATCAAATCATCTGCCCTTGAAGACCGCCCTACATCCTCACCTGCCAATTTACTGCAAGGCCTTTCCCCGGGTGTTACCGTTACTACACAAGGTAGCTACCCGGGTGCAAGTGCCAATATTAAAATCAGGGAATCATCTACATGGCAGGGCGGAACAGACCCTTTATTTGTGATAGATGGTTTTGTAAGAGACGCGGCAACATTTGCCACTATTAACCCGGCTGATATTGACAATATCAGTCTCCTCAAAGATGCAGCATCAACGGCAATTTACGGTATCAGGGGTGGTAACGGTGTTGTTTTGGTTACAACCAAACATGGGGTGGCCAACAAAACCTTTATATCCTACAACGCATCGTATACAATGAATAACCGTGAAATTACGCCACGGCGGATGAATGCGTTTGAAGCCTACACTTTTGCCAATGATGCCTATGCACAAAAAGGCCTGCCGGCAACAGATCCCAGCTTTTATACACCCGATGAATTAGATTATTTTAAAACACATTCTTACGACTGGTTAAAAGATACCTGGACTAATCCATGGAATACCTCGCATAACTTATCAGTAAGTGGTGGCTCTGCGGCAGCCAGGTATTACATATCCGCAGGGTATTTACGGCAGGATGGCGCAACGTCAAATTCGTTTAATAAATACAACCTGACAGCAAAATTAGACGGCCAGATTTCGGAGCGGTGGAGCTACAATTTAAATATCCAAAGCGAATGGAATAATGGGAGCCGCCCTTTCTGGGCTTATGATTATGGCGATTTCAATTTGTCGAACATGTACAACAGGCTCTTGATGGTAAATCCCGGTCGCCCTTCGTTTATTAACGGCCTTCCTGTTGCCAATTTCGACAATACCAATACGGCTAACCTGGCAAAGGGAAATGGCGGTTATACCAGGCCGTCGGGCAATAATATTACGCCGACCTTTCAATTGAAATATGATATTCCGGGGATAACCGGGCTATCGGCAAAGGGTACTTTCGCTTACAACACCAGTAACGGTTTTACCAAAGCCTGGCGCAATGCCCCTTATATCTATTATTTTCAGACTAAAGGCGCCCATAATCACATTATTACCGACCAATTGGATTTAACACGCTCTGGTGGGTACCAGATATTAGACCAGGCCCAGATCTCCGGAGTGGGTGCGCCTACTGAACTCGAAGAATCGTATACGCAGTCCTCAAATTACCAGTTGGATTTAATGCTCAATTACGACCGCTCCTTCGGCCTTCACAATATCAGTGCATTTGCCGGGTATGAGCAGTCTGCATATCGGGGGCACTATTCCAATATTTGGGATGATAACTATAGTAATCCTAATTATCAGCAAATTAACGGGGGCTCAACCAATAGCACCGATTGGTATATCAGGGGCGACCAAAATCAACCAACAGGCTTTGCGTCTTATTTTGGCAGAGTTGATTACAATTACGCATCAAAATACCTGCTTGGTTTTACTATGAGGGCCGATGGTTCTTATATTTTCCCGGCAAATAAGCGATGGGGATACTTCCCGGCAGTTTCAGCAGGTTGGAATATCGCCAAAGAAAATTTCTTTGCTGATTATACCAAATACCTCGATGTTTTAAAACTGCGGGTTTCTTATGGTATAACCGGTACAGATAATACGGCCCCATGGCAGTGGCAGCAAACCTATAATTTTAACGCCAACTCAGGTATTTATCTCGGGTCCGGGCTTCCGCCTTCAACAACGCTGGGTTCAACCATTAATCCAAATATAACATGGGAAAAGAATCACAATTACAACCTGGGCCTGGATTTTGGCATGCCAAAAAGAATACTTACAGGAACGGTTGACTTATGGTACAAAAAAACAACCGATATTCTCGGAACACGCCTGGCATCAGTTCCCAATACAGTGGGCGCAAGTTTACCGGCAGTTAATTATGGCATAGCATCGGCAAAAGGCATTGAACTATCCCTTAGTCATGAAAAACATATAAATAATTTTTTCTATCGTGTATCTGCTAACTGGTCATACTCTGATAATAAATATTTGAAGGTTGACCAGGCTGCGTCAGTTCGCGGTTACCAGAATTTGATAGGGCAACCAATTAATGGTGTTATATGGGGGTATGTATCTGATGGAATTATCAGAACACAGCAGGATGTAGACAATATTTTAAAGGCTAATGGCGCTAATTTTACCATATTCGGTAGTAAGCCACAGCCGGGAATGTTGATGTACAAAGATATCCGCGGACCCTTAGGCACCGACGCCCCTGATGGAAAAATTGATGGCAACGACCAGCAAATCATCTCAAAAAATGGAATACCACGTGTTAACTATGGTTTCAACTTTACAGTTGGCTGGAAAGGGCTTAACCTCTCTGCTATATTCACAGGCCTGGGGCGTTACGATATTATGCCTACCGATGTATACTACAGGCGGCCTTTACCCGGCAACGACAATTTAACCGTTTGGAAAGGTGCATGGACGGCGCAAACCGCGGCTACCGCCACTATGCCAAGCGCCATTATGAACGATTGGCAAGGCACAAGCAATAGTGAGGTTCCATCAACATTCTGGCTAAAGAATGGCGCCTTCCTGAGGTTGAAATCTTTAATTGTTGATTATAGCTTGCCTGCCAGCCTGTTGGCAAAATCGAAGATCAAAGCTGTGAAAATATATTTCAGCGGCGAAAACCTGTATCAATGGAACCATGTAGGCGATTGGGATCCTGAATTGGGCGGCGACTTCAGAATGTACCCGGTATTAAGAGGGTTTACCTGTGGGCTAAACGTAACATTTTAAAACATTAAATTATTAGATCATGAAACTTAAATTCAATATACTATTAGTTTTACTGGGGGTAATTGTTCTATCAATATCCTGTAAAAAGGTATTTGAGGTTGATCACCCCGGTGGACCTATCACACCTGATCAGGAATGGGGCAGCTCTGATTTTATAAAGGGATATGTAACCAATTTCTATAACATTTTACCTGCCTGGAACAGGAATGAAGAACTGGCCGGAGAGGCTTATTCTGGCGGTAGCGGCGGCAATGGCCTTAATTCGTTTCTTAAAGGTACCTATACAAGCCAAAGCGGTTATCCCGACAGGGTTTGGGACTGGAAAACAGTAAGGGCAATTAATAACTTTTTTGCAAATATCGATAAAGGTAAATCAGCGCTGTCTGCCGGCGATTACCAAAGTCTGAAGGGACAGGCGTACTTTTTCCGCGCCTATTTATACTACCGGATGGTAAAGGTTTTGGGCGGAGTTCCGATTATTACCAACGTACAGGACCCAACAGCCGATGTAAATACCCTGCTGGTAAAAAGAAATTCATCGCTCGAATGTTTTGACTTTATCAGTAAGCAGTTAGATAGCGCAATAAAATTGCTGCCGGTTACCTGGGGCTCAAACGATATTGGCCGGGTTACCAAAGGCGCCGCTATGGCAGTAAAAGGGGAGGCCCTGCTGTTGAAAGCAAGCCCCCTGTTTTGTAAAACACCAAACGCAGTCTATTGGACCGATGCTTACAACACCCTGCAGGCAGCTAAAACAGAGTTAGATGCTGATGGCTACGGCTTATATAACGATAACACAGTAAAAGCAAATGAAAACATGTGGTATGATAAGGCTGGGGCCGCTAAGGAGATGATTTTGAGCGTTCGCTACCATTATCCCGAAAAAACAAATGGCTTTCAGCAGGGGCAAAGGCCGTTAACTGAAACCTCGGGTGCGGCAGGCTCCTGCGACCCAACGTGGGAGATGGTGCAAGCCTATCCTATGAAAAATGGCCTCCAAATATCAGACCCGGCTTCGGGATATGACGCTACGGAATTTTGGAAAGACAGGGATCCGCGTTTTTATACGGCTATTGTTTACAATGGTGCCAGGTATGATTTTGCAGATATAACACCCCGCGTTCAATGGATATTTAATGCAATTGCAGGCGACGACGCATATAAAGCTACCCCCAATTATAATATTACCGGTTTTTACTGCCGTAAAGGGATAGACACTACATTGGGTTCGGGCGTTTGGAGCCACCAGGCTTTTGACTGGCCTATTATAAGGTACGCCGAAGTTTTGCTTAACCTTGCCGAAGCTGCTAATGAAACACAACATTCTGCTGAAGCGAGAACTTACATCATTCAGCTCCGTCAAAGAGCTCACTTAACAGCCGGGGCCGGAAATTATGGACTGGCGGCATCTGTTGGTTCTGATTATCAAGCCACCCTGGACGCTGTTATGACAGAAAGAGCAATTGAGTTTGCTTTTGAAGGAAAGCGATTCTGGGACCTGAGGCGCAGGCGAATGTTTAACGTATTGAACAACCTGGGTACGCTGCATGCTTATGGGCCGTATTTTAACAGCGCGGCGGCATCGTCTAAATATGGTATTGATATAACACAAAGCAATAGTGGAATAGCTGCACAGCTTTCTAACCTTATTGTAAATTCACCCGCATCGTTTGACCGTAATGCATTTCTGAAAACCATTACTAATTATGTATATGAGCCGATAGACCCCGGCGCCACCAGCAAAATTAGTATACCTGACGCCTATTACTTCGGCGCTATTGACCCGCAGTATATTTTACAAAACAAAAATCTGCAGCAAAATACAGGCTGGGATAACGGAACCTTTAACCCCGTTATTCAATAAACATACAATTGCAGTTTATGCAATAAAATACTTCTGGTATTGTGAGACTACCTGAGGTTTAGTTGGTGAGGCGCCCTGTATGGTACAGGGCGCTCTTTTAACGAAAGTCGGACTCAAGCAATTTCAAAAAACAATCTCATTAATTCAAACAGACCAAATTATGTTAAAAAAAAAATTATTGCTGATCACTTGTGTTTTGATGGCGAATTTTTTATTCGCTCAAACCACATTTCAAACAAAGTGGCTAAAGATAAACATCAATAAAAGCGGTTTTGTTACAAGTGTTTCGGCAATTCAAAGCCAAAAGGAATATTCGCCCAAGAGCTATGCGTCGCCTTTCATGTCCTTGTATGCCGGGAAGGAAAAAATATATGAGCCTGTATCATTTTCTTATAATAAACAAAACAGGAGGGTTAAACTTGTATTTTCCAACGGTTCGATAGCAAGCGTTGAAGTAACTGATAAAAAGGACTATCTGCAATTCACGTTGCTTTCATTAACCAGGCGCAGTAATGTTACAAATATCGTTTGGGGGCCATATAAAACTACCATCTCGCGATATATCGGCGATATGCTTGGCGTAGTTCACAATGGCGATTTTGCTTTTGGCATTTTTTCATTGACTGATAATACTACCGGCGGCCTGCCTTGCGAGGGCGATTTATCGCAGGGATATTATTATGTTCATGCAACCGATCCAATTACAAATCCTTTGCCTGCGGGCTTACACGAAGGGCAGCGTTCCCGTTTTGGCGGTGATGGCCTCAGCGATGTGGCTATGTCTTCGCATCCGGAAGATTATTATAAAACCAATAGCGGAATTGCTGCACAGCTAGCACCGGAATATGGTTCGTACGTAGCTTTGCAATCAAGGGACAGAAGAATCAGGCATTTGGATTTCATAACCTTGTTGCCGGGATATGAACACATGAACCTGCCGCGCCATCAATGGGTGGACGCTATCCCTGTTGATTTTATCGGATCATCTATTGCAATGTATGCCTGCCCTGATACCGCTGTAACTGCGATGCTGGAAAAAATCACAAAAAATGAAAAGCTACCTTACATCACTACTTTGGATAATAAATGGATTCGTGACCCACGATCATTCAAAGCTGATTTGGCATGGAATGGCAAGCATGATAGCCTGGTGAGTTATGCAAGGCAGCTTGGAGTACATGGTATACAGGACGAGGGTTTGGGCGAATATTATCCAAACCCTGCGGACCGTTGGGGCTCAAAAAGAATTACAGTTAATCATCAAAGAATTTCTATTGCCGATTTTACAAAGCAAACCAATCCATACAATATTGCTTATGGTCTGCATACCCTGTGCGAATTTTTGCAACCCCATAACAGCGATGTTTCGCCTGTCCCGAGTGACAGTTTGGAAACATTGTATTCAACTTACCTCGCAAAAAATATTTCTGCTACAGATACAATTATCCGGGTGCGGGATACAACTTTCTTAAATGAGTACGGCGGCTGGGAGGGCAATCATACCAATGTTCTGAAATTAGGTAAAGAACTGATTGAATACAATGGTGTAACCACTACGCAACCGTATACTTTGCTGCATGTAAAACGCGGATTTTATAAAACAAATACTGCTGCCCATTCTGCCGGTGACAAGATAGATAAGCTGCAGCCCAATTGCTATCGTGGTTTTGCGCCCAATATCCATTTGCAGGATAAGTATGCGGAATATTATGCCAAATTCCTGGTCGACGGGGGGATGAACTACATTGATTTTGACGGATTGGAAAGCTGCGCGTACCAGGCGCAGGGAACTTATTCTGAAAAACGTTTTTACAGAAAACTGTTCGATGCGTATCGTCGTTTGGGTGGAAAGTATTTAAGAGTAATGGGTTCGGGCATTTCAGAAGGTGGCTGGCTGTTTATGAGTACGAATAATGTGGGGGGCGATAGCAATATGTATAACCCTGTTACCGATGCCTGGGGCATTGAAGGGAAAGATATTAGAAACGGAAGCCAGAGCAATTATTTGCCCTGTACTTTTGGTATCCAGAATTTTTCTTCAGGCTGGACATATTTGCAGGCGGATAATCTTCAGTCGCGTGCTATTGGATGGGATGCAATGTTTATGCTGGGTTTAAATGAGAATGACGTTGAAAAATGCAAAGACAAATCGGTTTTCTTCGCAACTTTCAGCGCCTGGGAACATGCAAGAAATGCCGGTGTTTTTTCGTCTGCCGTAAAGAAAGAATTGCGAAACCCCAATAAACGCTGGCATTTAACAGCGTTGAAGAAAAATACGTGGTCGTTGCAAGAGACAGACCTTCGGGGAAAAAAGGCAGGTGAAGCAATCATTCTAAAAAAAAATGAATAAATTGAAAAGAAGTAAATGAAAAGAAAATTGTTTTTTTTGACGGTTGTTTTTGGGAGCGTCCTTCATTACGCGAATTCGCAAGATATAAATACCAAATTACCTGTTTGGAAGGAAAGCGGCAGCGCACCTGCCCCGCAGGATTGGCTTGTAAATCCCGTTCAGCAAAAGGCTGGTGTTTATGCCGACGGTAAAAATATTGTCCTGAGCAACGGCCTGGTAAAAAGGGTTTTTCGAATTCAGCAAAATATCGCTTGTATCGATTACAGCAATAGGAGCAACGGTCAGCAATTGCTAAGGGCTGTAAAGCCGGAGGCCCTGCTAACTATAAACGGTAAAATGTATAACGTAGGAGGGCTTTACGGTCAAAAGGAAAACGCCTACCTGCTGCCAGGATGGGTGGACAGCTTTAAAAGCAATGAAAATGATTTTCAATTTCAATCCTATTCGGTAACAGCTATTCCCCCGTTCATTCATTGGAAACCGCGGGGATGGGCTTTAAATCCTGTTCCGCCTTCCGGTAAAATGCTGTCGTTTACCTTTAAGTTAAATGCCGGCGATTTAAAAGACCTGCTGGTGACCGTACATTATGAATTGTATGACAACATTCCGCTTATTGTGAAATGGCTTTCGGTTCAGAATAATGGAGATAACCTTATAAAGTTAGGCAGGGTTGTGAATGAAATACTTGCAACAGTAGAAGAGGAAAGTGCCGTAGTCGGTTCCCCCGCTCAAATGGAAAAACAGCATGGGCTTTACCTCGAGACCAATTATGCCTTCAATAACTCCATGCGGTATGATATCAGCGACCAAACCACCCATTGGAAAGCAGACAGCAATTATACATCGCAGGTGAATTACAATTTTCAGACGCCATGTTTGCTGGAAGTATACCCGGAAAAAGTAACCGGCATTGAATTAGGGAAGGGGCAAATTTTCAACTCCGTTCGAACTTATGAATTGCTGATGGATAGCTATGACCGCGAAAGGCGGGGCTTGGCCATCCGGAAAATGTACCGCACCATAGCGCCCTGGACAACAGAAAATCCCATTTTTATGCATTTGGTAAGTCGTAATGATGAGGATGTGAAAAAAGCTGTCGACCAATGTGCAGCAACAGGCTATGAAGCATTAATCCTAAGCTTTGGAAGCCATTGCAACATGGAGGATAGCTCGGCAAGTAACGTAAAGCGCTGGAAAGCATTATCTGATTACGCGCACAGTAAAAACATAATGATAGGTGGGTACTCGCTATTTAGTTCGAGGCGGATAAGTGATGAAGATGATGTGATAGACCCGGTAACAAAAAAACCTGATGCCGGCGCTTTCTTTGGCAATGCCCCTTGCCTGGGTAGTAAGTGGGGATTGGCTTACCTTGATAAACTAAAATACTTTATCAGCAAAACCGGGTTTGATATTTTTGAAAATGACGGCCCTTATCCCGGCGACGTTTGCGCGTCGACTACGCATCCCGGCCATAAAAATCTTGATGATAGTCAATGGCAGCAAATGGAATTGCAAAAAGGGTTATACCATTGGTGCAATGAGCATGGCGTTTATGTGAATGCCCCGGATTGGTACTTTCTGGATGGTACCAACAAGATTGCTTTAGGTTACAGGGAGGTTAATTTCTCGTTGCCGCGCGAACAGCAAATGATACTAAACCGTCAGAATATTTTTGACGGCACATGGGAAAAGACACCCGCCATGGGTTGGGGTTTTGTTCCGCTTACCAGGTACCAGGGCGGCGGCCCCGAAGCTGTGCTGGAACCGCTCTCAGCGCATTTAAAAGACTATCGGCAATTAATGATGCAATACTACGGCGCGGGAGTTCAGGCCTGCTACCGCGGGCCCAGGCTGTACGATACTGAGACTACCCGCACGATGGTAGTAAGTGTTATAAACTGGTACAAAAAATACCGGGATATCCTTAATTCTGAGATTATCCACCTTCGCCGGGCCGATGGCAGGGATTGGGATGGACTGCTGCATGTGAATCCACGGCTTAGTACAAAGGGAATGCTTATGCTTTACAATCCCCTTAAAGTCGGTATTACAAGAACAATTAAAGTACCCCTGTACTATACAGGATTAACAAATACGGCAATGGTTAGTGAGAAAGAGGGTCTTGACAGAAAATATGAGATAGAATTAACCTTCACCATCGCCCCTGAGAGTTATACATGGTTTTCTGTTGACTAAAACCAACCAGGCAATATTATATTCATATTCAATTTTAAAATGAAAATCTTTCTATTAACTGGCGTAGCGTTGCTTGCTTTTATTGGTCAGCCCGGAATCAGCTATGCACAAGTTAAAACAGTAAAGGCGCTGCCCGGCACTAATGCCAAAACTATTGCAACTATGGGCGCATCAGACACCCGGTCTTTCGATAGCGATTGGCTTTTTTCAAGGTTTGGTTTACAGCCGGAAGGAACAACAATACCGGAACCACATGGATTGGAGCAGGTTGCGGTGGACGATGCAGCATGGCAAAAATTGGATTTACCTCATGACTGGGCAATACAGGGGCCATTCCGTATGGAGCTTGCCGGTGAGACAGGCAAATTACCATGGAAAGGTATTGGCTGGTATCGTAAACATTTCGTAATGCCGGAAGCTGACCGTGGCAAAAGGGTGTTTATAGATTTTGACGGGGCAATGGCCTATGCTAAAATATGGCTTAACGGTCATTATCTTGGCGCATGGCCCTATGGGTATAATTCATTCCGGATGGACTTAACCCCTTACTTGAAATTTGGCGGAAAGAATGTCCTGGCAGTTAACCTTAATACAGAGAAATGGGATTCACGATGGTATCCCGGTGCCGGTATTTACAGGCATGTATGGCTGGTAAAAACCAATCCTGTACATATAGGCCATTGGGGGACGTATATCACTACGCCTGAAATTAATAAAAATGCCGCCACCGCGAAATTAGCCATCACTGTAGATAACCAGGGAACAACACCGGTGAACGCACTTATCAGTACCGATGTTTATGAACTCGATGCCGGCAATAAGCGTAGTGTAAAAGTGGTTTCTGCAAAAAGTTCAGCCATAAAAATAGGCGGCCGGGCAAGTGTTACTACCAACCTGCAGGCCATTGTACCCCAGCCTAAACTATGGGATATTGTTTCTCCGAACCGGTACTTGGCGGCAACAACAGTAACTGTGAACGGGAAGGTAGTGGATACTTATAATACTCCTTTTGGTATCCGCACAATTCAGTTTACGGCCGATAAAGGCTTCTTGCTCAATGGCAGGCGGGTAGCCATACAAGGCACTTGTAATCATCACGACCTGGGTTCGCTTGGGGCCGCATTTAATACCAGTGCTTTGAGACGCCAGCTTACAATACTTAAAGAAATGGGCTGTAATGCCTTGCGCACTTCCCACAATCCACCTGCGCCCGAATTGCTTGAATTGGCCGACCAAATGGGTTTCCTGGTTTGGGATGAGGCATTCGATTGCTGGAAACATGGGAAAAAGAAGCTGGACTACAATAAACTTTATGACGAGTGGAACGAAAAAGACCTGGAAGCGATGGTCCATCGCGACCGCAACCACCCTTCTGTATTTATTTGGTCTATTGGGAATGAAGTGATGGACCAACGGGATGTGGAAATGACTAAGCACCTTGCCGGTGTTGTACGTGCAGAAGACCCGACGCGTCCGGTTTCCAATGGCTATAATGACCCGGACGGTGGCCGCGAATCAGGCGCTGTTGTATCATTGGATGTTATGGGTGTCAATTACTTTTTTAGTCAGGAACCCAAATGGGATGCCGACCCGCGGTATAAAAACAAACCTACTATAGGGAGTGAAACATCTTCATGCGTATCTTCAAGAGGGGAGTACTTTTGGGGTAAGGAATACCAAAACTGGCAAATATCATCATACGATACTGCAAAACCAGGCTGGGGCTGTAGTCCCGACGAGCAATTTCGCACCAATGCTAAATTTCCTAACCTTTTAGGCGAATTTGTATGGACCGGCTTTGATTACCTTGGCGAACCGACACCTTACGGCTCTGATGAAACAAACTTGTTGAACTTCAGGAACGACACCTCAAAAAAAGCTGAATTGGAACAGAAGCTGAAGGAAATGCGAATTCATAACCCTCCTTCACGCAGTAGTTATTTCGGCATTGTTGACCTTGCGGGATTCCCGAAAGATAGATTTTACCTTTACCAATCGCACTGGAGACCGGAGCTGCCTATGGCGCACATTCTTCCGCATTGGAACTGGGCAGAAAAGATGGGAGAAAACATACCTGTTCATGTTTATACATCGGGCGATGAGGCTGAACTGTTTGTTAACGGTAAAAGCATGGGCCGCAGGAAAAAGAGGGTCGACACAGATTTTCGCCTTGTTTGGGATAGCATAAAATATGAGCCCGGAACCGTTAAAGTAATTGCTTATAAAAACGGTAAAGAATGGGCCGGCGATGTGGTTAAAACCACCGGTGAAGCAGCAAAACTATTCCTCGCTGCCAACAGGTCTGTAATAGGCTCCGATGGCCAGGACCTTGCCTACATTACTGTGAAGATAGAAGACAAAGAAGGTTTGACTGTTCCGCGTTCGCACCCTTTTGTAAAATTTAAAGTAGAAGGGCCTGGTGAAATTGTCTCGACAGATAATGGCGACGCTACCAGTTTTGTATCCTTTAAAAGCCATGACCGACCTGCATTCAATGGATTGGCGCTGGTTATTGTTCGTGCAAAAAAAGGAATGAAAGGTAAATTCACCCTAAAGGCGAATAGCGACGGATTAGAACAAGCCGCAATAACTGTTGTGGCAAAATGATATTGCAGTTTTTGGCGAATAAAATTTCTGCATTTTTGGCTGGTATTGAGCTAAAGCGCCCTTGTATTATTACGCTTTAGCCGATTTTATCGCTCCGGCTTTTTTATCGCTACGTTTTCCGTCAATAAATCGCTTAATTGGTTTTGCCAAAAGCAGCCAGCAACCAATAGCCAGCATAATGCCGGCGTTGGCTATAAAGTAGGTTCGCGTGTTTAAACGGAAAATACTGCCCGGCAGTAAAAATACCTTTTGCAATTTGGCCCAGCCAAGCAGGTCATACAGTTTTAAAACATATATCAATACAAATATCAGCGTGGAATTTAGCCAGAACCAGTTGCGTTTTAATGAAATGCGCCACGAGATAAGATATGCCACTATAGCGCCAACAAGGCCTGCCTGCGCTACTACTTTCATATCAAAATTAGTCCGCGGCACATCGTTAAGCCGGGCCTCGACTGGCAGGAAAATCAGGAAATCAAAATCATAAAGGTAGGCCAGGGTTTGAAACCCGTAAATAAAAAGCCAAAAAGCTACAAAATGAATAACCAGCAGCTTTACATTAAATTTTGATACAATACTTCCCATCTCAGTTTATTAGGTTCTAATGCAATAATAATACTTTGGAGCCTAATTTTATATCTAAAATATTATTTAACCCTTAACATACACATTTGGTAAATTTTATAGCTTTGGGCATGAACAAAAAGCTACTTATCTGCCTTGTTATTTTTTCGACTCTTTTTACATCAATCGCAAAAGCACAGAACGACAGCAAAAAGACCGGTTTGCCACTTGCGCAATTGCAACAGCAATTCGTCGACCTGCGTTTTGGGATGTTCATCCACTTCAACATTCCAACCTATATGGACCAGGATTGGCCCGACCCGGATGCCTCACCTTCAATTTTTAATCCTGCCAAGCTAAACTGCGACCAATGGGCGCAGGCGGCAAAAT
>JAZJZL010000105.1:0-17278 GCA_040389845.1 Bacteroidota bacterium | reverse complement strand
CACCTGAACATGGCCACGTTCGAACAGCGCGAATGGGGTGATCCGAAGGCCTCGCCTAAGATCTTCAATCCTGCCCGGCTCGATACCGATCAATGGGCCCAGGCTGCCCAGTCAGCAGGGATGGCCTACGGCTGCCTGACCACCAAGCACCACAGCGGGTTTTGTATATGGGATACCAAAACAACCGACTATAATGTAATGAACAGCCCATTAAAAAGGGATGTAGTTAGGGAATACACTAATGCTTTCAGAAAAGCCGGTCTGAAGGTGATGCTTTATTATTCAATTTTGGACACCCACCACCGCCTGCGTCCGAATATGATAACACACAAGCATATCGAGATGGTTAAGGCACAGATAACCGAGCTATTAAGCAATTATGGCGAGATATCAGCATTGATTATTGATGGCTGGGATGCGCCATGGTCGCGTATCTCGTATGATGATATACCGTTTGAAGATATTTATAAGCTGGTAAAATCCTTGCAGCCGAATTGTGTGCTGATGGATTTAAATGGCGCCAAATACCCCGCCGAAGGCTTATACTACAGCGATATTAAAACGTATGAAATGGGTGCCGGTCAGCGCGTTTCGAAGGAGAGTAACCATATGCCGGCTCTTGCCTGTTTGCCGATAAACAAGGCATGGTTCTGGAAAACCACCTTCCCGACCGAGCCTGTTAAAGACCCCGCCAAGCTGGTGAGTGAAACTATCAATCCATTAAATAAAGTTGATTGTAATTTTATTTTGAACGTTGCGCCAAACCGCGATGGCCTGATTGATGACAATGCATTGGCTGCCCTCAAGCAAATTGGGCAACTTTGGAAAAACGAGGGGCCGGTTACTAAACTTCCCGACCTTGACGCACCAATTATTGCATCAAATATAGCCAAACATCAACCGGCCAGCTCGAGCTGGGGAGATGACGATAATATAATGGACTTAGCCAATGATGATGACTTTACTACCTCATGGGTATCGAACAAAACCGTTGAACATCCCTGGTATGAAATCGATTTTGACCGCGACCGCGCGTTCAATACCATCAGCATTGCCGAAGACAAAGCCAATATCGGTAAATACAAATTGGAATATTACGAAAACAGTACATGGAAACCATTGTTTGATGGTGAGAATAGCAAGCGCGTAAAGGTTAACCGCTTTAACCGGGTGTGGGGCAGCAAGGTGAGGATTTGGATAGAAAAATCAGAACATCAGCCCTCGATTACGGAGTTTGGGGTGTATGACGAGCAGCGGTAAGAATAAGTAATTAGTGGCAGTGGGAAGTAGCAGTCTGATAAATTAAAGATTTGATAAAGAACAAGTAAAATCTACATTTACCTATACAACCTAACCATGGAAGAAAAATCTACCGGTAAAAAAGTTCGAACGGCGATTATTCTCTGTAGCATATTCCTTTTACTTATCGTCTTCAGGCACAATATCGATGTTTATTTCGACGGTATAAATTATATCCTGTGGATGTGCTTTATGCTGGCTGTCTTTTTAGTGCTGGCGATGTTTTTTATTAAGAGCATCAGGCGAAGTATCAAAAAAAGAAAACAGGCCAACCTGAAAACACACCTGCCTGCCATAATTTATACGCTCACCCTGGTGCTTTGCTACCTGGTACCGGGTTCGGAATCATTTGAAAGCGATGCCATGATTGTAGCCGGACATCAGGATACAGAAAACCAGGACATTATCAAATTCAGGAAAAACAAAACATTCGAGATGAATTCAACCGCTGTCTTAGGATATAATGAATGGTTTACAGGGACTTACGCACAAAAGGGAGATACTTTGTTACTGGCATACGGTAGTTCAAAGCCATCGAACCTGGGAAGCAAATTACTAAGAACTAATAATGAACTGATCACTATCGACAGGCGCGATTCAATATATTGCTGCCCATCTGTTCGTGTTCATAAAAGGAAAATATATTGTTGCCCGGCTTTTCATATTTATAAAAGCCCTCAATAACAAGATATCACTCCGCCCAAACCCGGTTCTCAACCGTAATGCGGACATATAGCATAACGGCATTCAGTATGGTAAAAATAATTGCTGTATAGTACAGGTGAAAAACCAATGGAATAAAAGCTATCTCGCAAACTACCTCCATATAATTGGGATGCTTTAAGAATTTATAAGGCCCGCGTTTTATGGGATAAACACCGGGGATACGGTATATTTTAGTGTTCCAATATTTCCCAAGTGATGACAAGGCCCAGAATTTAAATAGCAGCACCGCTAAAAATATCGCCAGGAAAATCCAGCTGATTTGTGTACCGTCCCGCAGGTAATATTCTGTTATTATCGAGACTATAAACAGCGTATGCATCGCAATCATAAATGGATAATGGCTTTGTCCATATTGTACCGCTCCTTGTGATAGCAGCCATTTTTCATTACGCCGGGCGATGAATAGTTCGGATAATCTTTGGAGGATTAAGAAGGATATGAATGGGATAAAGTACATGTTTGAGGTGAAAGGTAAAAGGCGAAAGATTTTTGCACTGATTATATTTGAGGATAAAGGCACCTTTCGCCTTTTACCTTTATCCTTTTACCGTACTAATTAACCCTCAATAACACCATCTCGCTCGAAAAGCCCGGCCCCATGGAGAGCATAAGGCCGTAGCCACTCTCGAAGCCTTCGCGCATAAATTTTTCCAGCACGTATAGTACTGTTGCGCTCGACATGTTGCCGTAATTGTTCATTACTTCGCGTGTGGTTTTTAAAAAGTCGCCTTCGGCATCAAGGGTAGCCTCATAAGCGTCAAGCACCTTTTTGCCGCCGGGATGGAAGATAAAGTTATTAATATCGCTGAGTTTAAGGTCATTTTTTGCCAAAAACTCGTCTATATCCTCGCGGATATGCTCGTGGATAAAAGCAGGAATATCTTTTGAAAACAGCACTTTAAAGCCGCTGTCCTGGAAATCCCAGCCCATTACGTCGAGCGAATCATAATATAATTTGCTTGATGAAGCGATATATTTAACCCGCTTATCGCCTGCGTGGTTGTCGCCCTTAATAATACAGGCGGCAATACCATCCGAAAACAAGCTCGAGCCGATAAAATTACTTTTGCTGTAGTCGCTCCTGATCAGCGTAAGCGAACAAAGCTCGACAGCAACCAATAGCACCACTGCATTTGGATTTGCGATCGCGATGGTATTTGCCTTCGCCGTGCCTGAAACACCTCCGCCACAACCAAGTCCCCATAGCGGGGAGCGGTTAACATGAGGATTAAGCCGCATCTTATTAATTATCAATCCGTCGATACTTGGGGTTGCCAGGCCGGTAGTTGATACGAATACGATGTCGGTAATGTCGTTTTTATCAATGCCTGCCTTTGCTATACATTCTTCCGCAGCCTGCACAGAATAATCCAGGGAGAGGCGAATGTATTCGTTGTTGCGCTCCTCAAAAGTATTCGGTGTGGAGTAAAAACTAAGCGGTTTGCAAAAGTTGCGGTATTTGATTTCTGTATTGTCAAAGGCGAATATAAGGCGATTGGCCTCGGGAAAATTCTCCGAAAACATCTCCAGCGCCTGCTGTTTTGCTGTTTCTTGTTCTGTTCTGTATGGGAGGTCGATTTTTGCTGCTGAAGCTATAAAGGGCATAAATAGTTATTTGTAATAACTACGTAGCCATTTATATGCCAGTTGCCTTAAAACGAAAGAAATAAATTAAAAACGAAGGATTCGGCTATCTACGGATGCAATTCAATTTGTCGCATATCACCAGGTGTTCCTACGGAACACTGCAATTCCCTTTTTTTTCTACCCACCAGACTTCCCTAGCGGGACGAGAATAAGTGCATTTGCCATGTTCCGTAGGAACATTTGGTCGGTAGGAAATATTTAAGAATGGATTTTACGTTCCATAGGAACGTTTCGTGACTAAGCAATTTGATTACACCTTCCTCATTCTCCTATTACGTACCCAATAGTAAATGCAGCATAGCTAAAATTTGCACCGATAACATTATACGAACCGCTGATCCTTATGTGATTTAGCTCTACGCCTGCTGTGCCGAAGAAACCCAGTTTAATCCTGCCATAATCCGATGCGTAAAGCGATTCTCCGTAATTATCTTCAAGAATAAAATGGCGGGCATACAGCCCTCCGCCAAAACCGATAAACGGCTTATATTTTCCTTTGCTAAGATAATACTCGCCGGTTACGGTTGTAGAACCGAAATAGGAAAAGTATTCGTCTTCATATTCCGGCTTATACCCAATGAGCGCGCCTTCTAACCTAAGGCCGACTGTAAAATAATTCGATAGATAAACGTGTGGCTCGAGTGTTAAGATAACACCGGGATTGACGCCATAACCTTCCGTAGGCTTCACATAACCGCCATCTATATCAATTTTGAATGTACCATTTAAGTTTTGCGCGATCAGAAATACAGGGAAGCTTAACAAAGCTAAAAGTGAGAGTAACTTTTTCATGGCGGGCTAACAGGCTGAATAATTGTGATTTGCAACAAAGTAACATTACGCTCATGAAATTAACATGAAAATATCTGTAATTCAGAAAGTTAACTTAATTCGTTATGGATTTTAAAGGAAATTTTTGGTATTCATAAGACTATAAAAGGCCCAATAATCAAACTGAACCTTTTAGTGATAGTGAAATTTTCGGCAAACCATTTAAACTTGCGAAGTTTTAAAAACTTCGCAAGTTTTATCAGGAAGCTTTTGGGGATTACCTTATCAGCGCCGCAAACTTGTTTTCATAATCTTTCAGCTCGGCCTGCAGGTTTTTACTAAGCTCTAACTGATCGTTATTTTTTGTAGTATCAACCATGCTGTTCAGTACCTGTACGCCAAGTTGCACGGTGCGTGCGTCCAGACCTGCGTTGTTACCGGTCAACAGTTGATAATTATAATCCAGCTGGTCTTTTATAAAATTGTGTACGCCTTTTACGTAACGGGTGCCGAGTTCTTTATCACCGAGAGAATAGGCAGTTTGGGCGATAAAAAACTTGTGAACGGCAGAATCGATGTCCGGGTTAATATCGGGCATTTGCTCATCAAATTTGCGGATAGTTTTTAACGCCAGGTCGTTATGCCCATCCTTCATCAGGCCGTTAGCCAAATCGTTAAAGGTACGCTCGATGGTTTGGTAGAACTGCGTTAAGGATACGTCATCCAAATATTTGGCCTTTTTGTAATTGCCGAATTTGAACTTGTTCACCACGTTATCATACATCACCAGGCTATTGGTTTTAGCACCTTCGTTGCCGCCGGCATAATCCTTTTCAGTTTTAAAAGGAATGAGATGATAAACAAATCCTTCTTTATATAAATAAGGTTGCAGGCCAAACATACTTTCCGGTCCCATGGTGGCTGTGAAGCATATCGGGCGGTCCCAGTTGTTGTGCGCCAGGATGTCGATCATGGCCAGGTGGTCTTTGGTTATATAGTTGGACGATATTTTCCACTCCATCGTATCGGCGACCTTGCTTTTTTGTGCTGCTGTAATCACGCCTTTTTTAACTAACTCATCCGCATTTACCGTCAGTTTAAAGTTTTTTGTAGGCAGGTAGTTAGCGGTTTCGCCGCTTTGATAGGCTACTTTTGCCGCTGCATCATCAGAAGTAATAAAATCGAATACTTCCTTCATTTCCACAGGCCCGGCAATTTTGGCATCGTTGTAATAAATAACATCGCGCGTGCCCGATTTATACTTATCAAAGGCCATAATGATGGGCAGCGGAGCTGATTGATTCATCTCTCGCTGCATCTGGTGTATGTACCAATCGCCGCTGAACAGGCTTAAGCAAACAATACGCACATCCGGGCGAATACCCTCAACTTCCTGGTCGTACCATAGCGAGTAGGTGTCGTTATCGCCATAAGTAAACAGGATAGCGTTTTTCGGGCACGATATCAGGTAATTATAGGCCATATCATGCGGTATGGTCTTGGTTGAACGGTCGTGGCCTTTCCATTCCTTAAAGGCCAGCAAGGTTGGCACAGCCAGCATGCATAGTGCAAATGAGCCGATAGCGGCTACCTTCGCACTCAGCTTTCTGCGGGCAAACTCGGCAATGGCGATAAAGCCGAGGCCTATCCATATCGCAAAAGCATAAAATGAGCCCACATAGGAGTAATCGCGTTCGCGGGGCTGTATCGAGTTCTGGTTAACGTAAAGCACAATGGCTATCCCCGTAAAGAAGAAAAGTAAAGCAATTGCCAGGGCATCCCTCTTTTTTGTTTTAAAATGATAAAATGCACCTAACAAGCCCAATATAAACGGCAATGCATATAAAGGCATATAGTTGGTACCGTTGGTTACCGATTTAGGCAGATGCTTGCCGCCATCGAGTAAGCCGCTTGTCCAGTTCCCGTCAATCGCTACTGCACTTTGCTGCCCGCCGAATTCGTTATAACGGCCCACAAAGTTCCAAAGAAAATAACGGGCATACATCTGGTACATCTGCCAGCTAAACATCCATTTCAGGTTATCTGAAAACGTCGGCGCCTGGTTATCCGCCATGTTTAGCCATTGCTTATAAAACTGCACATTCTGGGCGTAGTACGGGTCGGAATCGGTGCTCCACATCCTTGGTAAAAAGGTAGTGTGGTCGTACACATAATCAATTTTTTTGCCGGCGCTTTCGTACCTGTCTTTTCCTTTCTGATAGATGGTGCCACCTTCTTTAACATCGGTCACTTTGGCATCGAAATATGGGCCGGAAAGCAATGGTACATCGCCATATTGGATACGATTTAAATAACCATAAAGCGTAAATGCATTATCCGGGTGTGAGTTATTTAAGTCGGTATTGGCTGAAGCCCTGATAGGAATATAAACAAATGAGCTATATCCAAAATAAATAAAAGCAACACACAAAAAGGCCAGGTTCAGCATCGGTTTTCTTTTTTTGATGCTGTACCAGATACCGGCGGCTATAACACCTGTCAGTATAATTAAAAACACGGCTGCACCGCTACCAAATCCCATCCCTAAAGAGTTAACGAAGAACAAATCAAAAAGAGCGGCAAAATGAACCGTATACCCCCTGATGCCAAATTGTACGATACCTAATATTACTATACTGACTAAAAACGCGATAACGCCCCTGCCCACAGTTATATTTTTATGCCTGCGGAAATAATACACCATGGCAACGGCGGGGATAGTCAGTAAATTGAGCAGGTGTATGCCTATAGAAAGCCCCACCATGTAGGCGATCAACACGATCCATTTATCTGCGCCGGGCTCATCGGCATGGGCATCCCACCTCAAAATAGCCCAGAAAACTATTGCTGTACATAACGACGATAATGCAAATACGATAGTCTCGACCGCCGAGAACCAAAAGGTATCGGTAAAGGTAAACGCCAATGCGCCTACCAGGCCGGCTCCCATAATCAAATAAATGCGCGATTCATCTCCTCCGCTCTTGCCATTCAGCAGCTTTTTGGCCAGCGCTGTTATCGTCCAGAACAAAAACATTATGGTAGCGCCGCTTGCCAAAGCCGACATCAGGTTGGTAAAGTATGGCACCCTGGCATTGTTGCCAAATGACAACAGCGAAAATGCTTTGCCCAGCATGGCAAACAGCGGGTACCCCGGCTGGTGCGAAACCTGCAAACGGTAAGCGCACGAAATAAATTCGCCGCAATCCCAGAAACTTACGGAAGGCTCGAGCGTGAGGATGTAGGTGGTTGATGCGATTGCAAAGCAAAGCCAGCCTAACAGGTTGTTGATTTTTTTGTAATGCATGGCGGTGGTGTGTAGAGGTGGTTTCAAATTTTAGTTGATTGAGTTGGATTAGATTGAACGGGTCGATTAAGTCGTCATTCAATCACAACCCTAATTTCAGCGTATTTTTTTGACGGGTGCTGAAATTTAACACCTGTTAACATACTTTAACAAAATCCGGAAGGAATTTAACATTTGGCGCGGATAGCCGGATAGGCCTCCGGAAAAGGCCATGAAAACTTGAAAAAGAATTAATTGTTGCCGGTAGCTTCGCTTTGTTTAAGCTCTTCTATTTTGCCGTCGATTATTTGGATAGATTGCTCAAGGGTGAGCACATAGGTATTCTTTTGCTGATCGTTTTTACCGGTCTTCATTAAATAATTGAGAATTTCAACCATTCTCTCTTTTGATCGCTGGAATTTATTCAGGTCGGCCATAATCAAAATATTTAATCAGGCCCTTTTACGTTGAAAAAAGGAGAATGTTCCAAAAGCACGGCAATATTTTCGTATTTGTTAACATTGTAATGATTTTGTTACAATTTATAATGCTAACTGGTTGTAAATCAAACAAAAAAAGCCGACTTATGCCGGCTTTTAATTTTACACGCATTGCTTTTTAAGCAACTATTCGTTTTCAATAGCGGAGAACGCTTCCAATAAAACGTTCCATTTGTGGTTTTTATCAAGCTCCCAAATGCGAACGTAGTTGTAGTTACTCACAATGCTGCCTTTCCTGATACGGGCTTTGCCATAAGTGTAAGCAAGGTCGTTACTGGTTGAGCGGCCTGCATTAACAGTTTTAGCGCTTATAGTGATGCTCTCGTTATCGATGAACTTCATTACCCTGTCCTGGCCGGTCATTGGGTCGAAGCCTGGAAAGTAGTAGTGGCCTTCGGGGCTTAAAAACTCTTTATAAGTACCTATTGTGGATATGGTTAATGAGTGATTGAATAACTCATCAGTTGCCAGGATAACTTTTTTAGGGCCGAAGGGGTCTTTGCTTGGCGCAACTTTCTTTTCCGGCTCCGGATTCTTGAAGTCAGTGTTTGTTTCCTTATCTGGTTCCGGGTGCTGTATGCCTAGGTCAATTAATAATTTAAGCTGTCCTTCGCCGTTGTTGCGCCATAATGAAATATAGTCGCCATATACCTTGTCGTCATCGGTTTTTCCATTCTGATAAACGTATGGGCCGGCGGTAAAGGCCAGGTCGCCGCTAGCTGATATACGGGCAAAATTCGGCTTCCAGGTTAGCGAACCGGATTGCTTATCAATGTTGTTATAAAACTCGGTAATGCTAACGGCATCCGGCTTAAAAACAATTCCTTCCGGATCGGCAACGGCTAAAAAGCCGCCTTTTATGCCTTTACGCTCAACAAGCTTATTGAAGTCCTTTTCGGCATCAATAACCTTTTGCACATCTGCGGTAGGTGTTGCAGCGGGCTGGGCAATTGAGAGCTTAGTGATTCCGGACAATATAAATGCAAACAGTATTATTTTTTTCATTTTTTTCTGGGGATAATGCAGGGCAAATTAATAATAATTTATCGGGTGATATTGTAAAATTAAGAATGACAAAATATTTTGTCACCCATATAAAGAACTTTTAACGCGAATTGTTTAATTAAATTTTACTCCAGTTAGTTCCTTCCTTACTGTCGTTTAGCTTAAAACCTATCTGCTGCAAACCGTTTCGTATTTTGTCGGATGTAGCATAATCATGATTTACTTTAGCTTCGTTCCTTAACGTAATTATCATATCCATTATTTTAGGCAGGTCATCATTTGCCGCCTGCTCATCTTTCAAGCCTAAAATATCCAGCACAAAAATGTTCATCATTTTCTTCAGCAGTTCCAGGTTTTTAGCATTGATGTTCATCTTGCCGTCGTGAACAGAATTGATAATGCGCGTGCCCTCAAAAAGCTCCGCAATAAGTACCGGGCTGTTAAAATCGTCGTTCATGGCCGCATAGCAACGGTCAATTATCGGCTGTATTTCAATTTCATTCGTGGCGGATGCCTTCAATCCGTCCAGCAAACCAAAAGCATTCATCAAGCGCTTAAAGCCTTTTTCAGACGCTTCCATTGCCTCGTTGCCAAAATCTAACGTGCTGCGGTAATGGGCCTGCAGCATAAAAAAGCGTACAGTCATCGCACTATAAGCCTTGTTAAGTATCTTGTTGTTGCCCGATAGCAGCTCATGTGGCAAAAAACTATTGCCCAATGATTTCGACATCTTTTGGCCGTTTACCGTAAGCATATTGGTATGCATCCAGTATTTGGCCGGGTTTTGACCGCACGCTGCCACATTCTGCGCTATTTCGTTAGTATGGTGAGTCGGCGCCAAATCAAGCCCGCCGCCATGTATATCAAACTGGTGCCCCAAATATTTGCCGCTCATGGCCGAGCATTCCAGGTGCCAGCCCGGGAAACCTACTCCCCATGGCGACGGCCATTTCATCAAATGCTCCGGCTTGGCTTTTATCCAAAGCGCAAAATCAAGCTTGCCATGCTTATCATCCTGCCCGCCGAGTGTACGGGTGTTTACCAGTAAATCGTCAAGGTTACGACCGGTTAATATAGTATAGTCTTGCGTTTGGTTGTATTTTTCAACGTCGAAATATATCGAGCCATCCACTTCGTAAGCAAAGCCGTTTGCCAGTATTTCTTTCACCATCTCTATCTGCTCAATGATGTGACCGGTTGCCGTAGGCTCGATGCTGGGCGGCAATGTATTGAATATCTGCATTACCTCGTGAAACCCAACGGTATACTTTTGTACAATCTCCATCGGCTCCAGTTGGGCCAGCTTAGCTTTTTTTGAGATTTTATCTTCTCCCTCATCGCCGGCATCCCCTTCCAGGTGGCCGGCATCGGTAATGTTGCGCACATAGCGTACTTTGTAGCCGATATGCGTTAAGTAACGGAAAATCAGGTCGAAAGAAATATAGGTACGGGTATTCCCCATGTGCGCATCGCTGTAAACGGTAGGCCCGCAAACGTACATACCCACATGCGGCGGATTAAGCGGCTCGAATTTTTCTTTTTTTCGTGTTAAAGTGTTGTAAACAAATAGATTTTGTTCCATGGAGGCAAATATAGTGATTGGAGGTTAGAGATTAGAGGTTAGTTGATTAGAGATTAGTTAATTGGAGACCAGAGATTAGGTGTTATGGTAAAGTGCACAACTAATCTCTAATCAACTAATCTCTGCTCACTACTTCTTTAGCCCTATTTCCCTTAATCTTTCATCAAGGTATTCGCCGGCGGTGATGTTTTCGTATTGTTTAGGGTGATTTTCGTCCACACATTGCGGCAGGCACGTTAAATCCATATCAACTTTTGGATGAAGGAAAAACGGAACAGAATATCTTGAGTTTCCCATCAGCTCGCGCGGCGGATTTACCACGCGGTGTGTTGTTGATTTTAGCTGGTTATTGGTTAAGCGCTGCAGCATATCGCCTACGTTCACCACCAAATCTTCGCCATAAGCCTTAACAGGGAACCAGGTATTTTCGCGGGTAAGCAGTTCAAGGCCATCGGCACTGGCGCCTATCAGCAAGGTTATCAGGTTAATATCCTCGTGTGCCCCGGCACGTACCGCATCTTCGGGCAACGCATCCGGATTAGCTATCGGGAAGTAATGCAGCGTGCGTAATATGGAGTTGCCATTGTGCACTTTATCATCAAAGTAGTTTTCAGGCAGGCCCAGGTAAACAGCAATTGCCTTTAACAAATGCGTTCCTATCCATTCCAGTTTGCGGTACACCTCAAGCGTGGTTTCGTTAAACGAAGGCAGCTCATCCACCATAATGTTATCCGGGTACTCGTCTTTTATCTTATCGCCGTCGGTAACCGTTTGTCCTATCTGCCAAAACTCTTTCAGATCAGGTGCGGTAAACCCTTTGGCGGTTTCTTTTTGCTTACCGGTATAACCACGCTGGCCGGCCAGGCCGGGAATTTCATATTTATCTTTTATGCTGTCGGGCAGGGCAAAAAGTGCCTTTACATCGTCATAAAGCTTATCAATCACCTGCTTGTCGAGCCCGTGGTTGGTTATCGTTACAAAGCCTGTATCATTAAAAGCGCTGCCTATATCTTCAGAAAATTGCTTGCGCTGTGTAGCATCGCCATTTATATATGTATTTAAATCGAGCCTCGGAATATTTACCATGGTGTCATCTTTGTTTATCCTGCAAAACTATTTATAAAAAAAGGAGTTGTAAAAAAGAATATCAAATTGTTACCGATAGCAGACTTTACCTTTTGAATTTGAGGTAGTCATACTTAGGTATGGAAGTTGATTAGGTTGTTGGGTTGATTTAATTGGGTTAGGGTTAAATGAATCCGGGGGATCACCACAACATGATCAACCCAATCAATAAAAAGATTAAAATCATGAGAAGATTAAATAAAATATGGGGAGCGGGCTTGTTAGCCTTGTCGCTATTATTTGCGGCCCCTAAGCAGAGCAACGCCCAGGAGGGTGGATATATTTCCGACCAGCAATTTTACGATGACCTGGACCCTTATGGCACCTGGGTTAGCGACGCGCGATACGGCAACGTATGGGTTCCTGATGCCGAAGACGGTTTCAGGCCCTATGCCACACGCGGACACTGGGTATATACCGATTACGGAAATACCTGGGTTTCCGACTATCCATGGGGTTGGGCAACCTTCCACTATGGCCGCTGGCGCTACGATGATTATTATGGCTGGGTATGGGTACCCGGTCATGAATGGGCTCCTGCCTGGGTAAGCTGGAGGCATGGTGGCGGCTATTACGGCTGGGCGCCTTTGCAGCCTGGTATCAGCATAAGTATATCGATAGGCGGTGGCTACCACGTACCTGATAATTATTGGGTATGCGCTCCACAGGCGTATATAAACAGGCCTAACATTTACAACTATTATGTTCCAAGGCAAAGGTCCGTTACTATTATACGTAACACCACTATCATTAATAACACTTATATTAACAATAACCGCACCTATATTGCCGGTCCGCGCCGTGAAGATATACAGCGTGTAACCCATCAAAACGTTACCGTTTATAGAATTAATAACGACAGCAGACCGGGCGCTGTACGGGTACAGAACAATACGGTAAATATTTATCGTCCTGCGGTAAACAGAACAACAAATGCGCGGCCGACACGCGTTATTGATGGTAATGCTTATCGCCAGCAGCACCCTAACGAGGCCATTGTTCACCGTGATAACGGAAACCATGGTTATAACCGGGCCAACGCCCAAAAGCTGTCGCAAACAGCAAGAGCTGAAAGGCCAGATAGTAAAATAGTGCATGTTAATCCTGCAGCAAATCGCCCTGCGCAACCTGCCAACAGGCCAAATCCTGCGCAGCAACGTCAGCAGGAAGCTGCCCGGGAGAATCAACAACAAGTAC
Source organism: Bacteroidota bacterium (assembly GCA_040389845.1). GTDB lineage: Bacteria > Bacteroidota > Bacteroidia > Sphingobacteriales > Sphingobacteriaceae > Mucilaginibacter. The sequence goes on along the minus strand of JAZJZL010000105.1, from coordinate 4,140 downwards.
AACAACGCCAGCAGCAGGTTGAACAAAAACGTCAGCAGGATGCACAGAAAAATCAACAGCAAGCTCAGCAGCGCCAGCAACAGGCTGAACAAAAGCGTCAGCAGGGCAGGCCACAGGCGCAGCAACAAGACCAACAACGTCAGCAGCAGTTAGAGCAACGTCGTCAGCAGGAACAGCAAAAGACTCAGCAGCAGGCACAACAGCGTCAGCAACAGGCTGAGCAAAGACAACAAAAGCAGGCACAACAGCGTCAGCAACAAGCCGAACAAAAGACTCAGCAGCAGGCACAACAACGTCAGCAACAGGCTGAGCAAAAGCAACAGCAGCAGGTACAACAACGCCAGCAACAGGCTGAGCAACGGCAACAGCAGCAGGCACAGCGACGCCAGCAACAGGCTGAGCAAAGGGCTCAACAACAGCAGCAGCAACGTCAGCAACAAGCCGAACAAAGGGCCCAGCAGCAACAACAGCAGCGCGCACAGCAGGCCGAACAAAGGGCTCAGCAGCAACAACAGCAGCGCGCACAACAGGCCGAACAAAGGGCCCAGCAGCAACAACAGCAGCGCGCACAACAAGCCGAACAAAGGGCCCAGCAGCAACAACAGCAGCGCGCACAACAGGCCCAGCAACGTCAGCAGCAACAGAAGCAACGCCCGCCGCATCATGAATAATATTCCGATTGGATAATATTTAAGTAACGCCTGTACTAATTTTACCGTACAGGCGTTACTTTTGCACCCTGATTAAGTATGAGGAAATTCTTTAACTCCGGCATGTATAAATATGCCACCCTGGTTGTACTAACCTTTACACTGGCTTTTACAGGCTTCAAATATTTCAAACCTGTGCCCCGGCCGGCAAACGCTTCATCCGGCATTGTTTTTATAGAAGACTCCTGGGATGAAGCCCTGAAGCAAGCAGCTAAACAAAACAAATACATCTTCGTAGATGCATACGCCACGTGGTGCGGCCCATGTAAAATGTTAAAGGCACGTACTTTTACCGACGATAAAGCCGCCGCCTTTTATAACACAAACTTTGTAAATGTAGCCATTGATATGGAAAAAGGTCGTGGACCAGAGCTTGCCCAAAAATGGCAATTGCGGGCCTATCCCACCTTGATAATTTTTGATTCGAAAGGTAAACCGGTTTTAGGAACGGTAGGCTTTATTAATGCAAGTGAACTCATTAGGTTTGGCAGGGAAGCATTGAAAAAATAAAACCAGGCGCAAGGGTTCAAAGCGAGGGCGTTGCCCATCGCCGACAGATGGAACCCTTGCAGGTTTCTTTGATTGTAATTTGATATCGGATTTATTTCCCTGGAAAGGGACACATCCATCAGCGCAGGGTAAAACCCTGCGTTAATTAAGCGCGGGGCGACAGACCCCCAAATATAGTTAACAAAAAAGCCGGGCCCAATCGGAACCCGGCTTACAATCATCAACTTACAATTACTTAAAAAACGGCTTTACAAGGTTAAGCACGGTCGCCATATCCAGCGGCTCGTCGAACGCTTCAACAGCTACATTGTATGCCGTTGACGAAGAGGTAGCCGATGACAACTTTGTTATATCAACCGGTCCCTGCATCACATTGTTCTCGCCCGCATAGTTACCGTCAACCGCGGCGCCGATACCTGTATCGTTAGCAACACTTGAGCTTCCGGTTATCCACGGACTGATATTTACGCCGCGCGATGCCCTTATCTGGCGAATTACTGACGCATGGCGCGCCTCAACCGCATGGATGGCCAACGCGGCACCCAATACCACCTGGTTACCCAATAAATTTGGCGCCTGGCCTTTGTAGGCACGTACGCCTGTGTCTTCAAACGCATTCGATACCGCTAAAAAGGTATCGTAGTTTGATAACACGGTCGGGAACGCGCCGCCCGCAGTAAGGTCGAAAGCCGGTTCGGCTACCGCGGCCGCACCCAGTACTGATTTCAGAAAAGCAACGTGCGCATTTTCGTCAGCCTGTATTTTTGCGATATAGCCAGAGTTACTGGTGGGGATTAACCCAGATTTAGCTGCGCCCTGGTTGTAAAAATACGATTCGAGGTATTCAAGTTTCAGTGCAAAGTTCAGCACATCGTTTACAGCTACCGGGGCATCTGCAGCGTAAGCGCGCTTAAACATAGTGGCAAATGCCATCGGCAAAGCAGCAATGGCTACTTTTGAGCCGAAGCTGGTTATATTTTTTATAGCTGCCCGGCGCGGACTCATGCGGTCAACAACTTCCGGGTCAACTTTTTCTATTTGTTCTATTACGTTAAATAAATTCATGTCGGTGTGGGGTTAAGCTATATATCCATAATTAGACGCACTCACTTTAGTTTTCAGGAAGGTGTTAGCAATCGGCAACACATCCTTAATCGCGTTGGACTTGTTAAGTCCCATAGAATCGACCTGGTCAGGACCGGCAAAGCTACCCGGCTCGAGCAACTCGCGAATAAGTGCCGCGTGCCTTGCTTCTACTGAAACAATTTTCCCGGCCATCGTTAAATAGAGTGGGTTTTGGATAAGGTAACCTGCACCATCGTAAGCAGTTACGCCTAAATCTTCAAATGCCTTGGCTGCACCAAGCACACTCGCCCTGCTGCCGAAATTAACTGAGCTGAAATCCGGAGTTAAAGGTTTGATAGCATTTGATGATAATGCTGCTTTAAAGAATTCCCGATGCGCAACTTCGTGGTCGCGGATAGCGGTAAGGTAAACTTTTTCCTTGTCCGACATTCCCGAATAAGGCGATGCAACAACCTGGATGTAAAATGCGGCTTCCAATTGTTCCAGCGCATACGCATAATTCAGGATGCCGAAATCTCCGGAGCCGACATCGACGCCATTGTTAAGATTAACATGATGATCTTTACTGCATGATGCTGCCGTGGCCAGAAACCCCACCGACGCGGCGCCAATACCGGCATACCGCAAAAAGGAACGCCTGGCCATATTTGCGGTACCAAAGCTTTCTAACTGTTGTTCTGTTTTCATAGATGTTGATGTTTATTTGGTAAAAAATGGTAGTGCTATAGTTACGTAAATGAAGCGAAGGCTGGTTTTATTTTAGTGAAATTTTTTTAATTATACTGTAAATAATTACAGTGGTAACTAAATAAAGATGTGCTTGTTTGTTTGTTACCAGGTATTTATCAAAACATTTACGACTATTCCGGGAAGTAGTTATTATAGATTCACCGTGAATAAAACATTTGATGATTCCGGATGTTGTTTGTTGCGGGAAGTGGGAGAGGAGACAATAAAAAAAGGCCGAAAAACTCTCGCAGTTTGACGGCCCTACATCTACCTATGAAAAACAACCCTTTTGGAAGGGCATAAATACAAATACAAAAGCAGTGCCAGTTTATTTATTTGCTTTATAGGCTTTGAAGTTTTCTAAATTTTCGTAAAAAGCAATAATAATGGGAAATTCATTACCCACCCCATTGGGATATTATTTTCTCAATTATTAAAAATACCTGGATCACTAACAATTAGAAACTTTTCAACATTCGATATTTAAAATTATATACCGTAAACCATAACCTGTTAATGTTGTTATACTTACATGGATTACAATATTTATCTGCTGGCAACCGACCCTAAAAATCCGTGCAGGGATGTTATCCACTCACGCGATACCCGTTTAAAAATAAGGGTATTTTGTTTGGATAAGGAATCATTTGAACCGGATAGCGACGAAATTCAGCTTTACGGGTATGCAGAAAATAAACTCTACGCTTTTGAAACCATTAATATTTCCGCCGACGATGCCCTCGACGTAGTTAGCGCTATACAGTGGTATGCCGATTACATAGATGCCCCCGAAATGGAAATTTTACCCGACGACCCACGCGGCGAACGCGAAATAGCGATGTAAATTGGCATTTTTTGCCGCCTTCTACCGCTTATAAAAACTTTTTTTCATTTTTATGCAACTGTAAACAATTGTTAATAACCGACTTATAAACCCGGTAGAAATTACCTTTAAAAAAAGTGAAATATTTTTTTGAAGAATAACTTTGAGCGCCTATATTTGCATTCCCAAAACGAAGGGAGCACAGCTACCAAAGTTAAAGGAAAACAAAAGGGAGTTTAGCTCAGCTGGTTCAGAGCATCTGCCTTACAAGCAGAGGGTCAC
>JAZJZL010000104.1:6449-21257 GCA_040389845.1 Bacteroidota bacterium | reverse complement strand
AATCTCTCGCAAAATCACGCTATTTTAGTACTATGGCAGATAACCTGAATCCCACAATATTTCTATCCTACGCTTGGGCCAACTCAAACATCGCCGATGAGATTGATAATGATTTCAAAAGTATCGGCATACAATTTCGGCGAGATATACGTGATGCAAGTTACCGCACAAGCATAAAAGAATTTATGCACCAGGTGGGCACAAGCGACTATGTTCTAATGATAATAAGCGATGAATACCTGCGAAGCGAAAATTGTATGTACGAAGTAATAGAATTGCTGAATACCCACGAGCTATCAAAACGCATTTTGCCAATTGTGATTGAAAATGCGACATCTATTTTTAAGCCGTTAAACCAAGTAATTTATTACGATTATTGGGCAGGGAAGAAAAAAGAAGCGGATAAATTCAAGAAGAAGCATGCTAATGAAGTGTCGATTGAATATGCAAAGAAATGCGGAAGTATCGAAGATAATCTGCCCAAGTTTTTTCAAGTAGTGACTGACCTTAACGTGTCTTCGTATCAAAAATTGAAAGATGAGAACTACCGCGATTTATTAAAGGTCATCGGATTTGATGATGAGCGGTTAATTCAAGAGGTCTTTCTTATTCATTGCATTCAACAGGAGGAAGCTAAAGAATTAGCTCTTGAAGAATTTTTGGAAAGGCATCCCGAAAACAAATACGGGCTGTTTCAAAAGGCATATTCGGCAGATGAAAATGAGAAATATAGTATAGCAAAGAAATACTATGAAAATGTAATTAAGAGGGATCCTAATTTTGCCGCGGCGTATAATAACTTAGGAATAATTCTACAAAATCAGTTTTCAGACTATCAACGGGCTAAACAATGCTATCATCAGGCTATTAAAATTAGCGATACTTACAGCGAAGCACACAATAATTTAGGCATAGTTCTTCAAAATCATTTTTTTGATTACGAAGGAGCGAAAAATCATTATCAGAGAGCAATCAAAATCAATCCGAATTATAGCGAAGCATACAATAATTTAGCGACATTATTGCACAATCATTTTTCAAATTATGAAGAGGCAAAACAACATTTTCTAAAGGCTATTGAAATCAATCCGAATTATAGTAACGCTTATTATAATTTAGCTTTACTTCTGAACGATTTTTTAGATTATGAAGGAGCAAAACAACACTATCTAAAGGCCATCAAAATTAACCCGAGCAATAAAAAAGCCCGTTATAATTTAGCGGCACTACTGATGACTGTTTTTTTAGATTATGAAAACGCGAAACAACATTTCCTAGAGGTCGTTAAAATCGACTCTAATAATAGCGAAGCTCATTATAATCTAGGTAAAATACTACATTTTTATCTATTTGACTATGAAGGAGCAAAACAACATTACCAAAATGCAATTAAAATTAATCCGGACTATCCTTGGGCACACTCTAACTTAGGAGTACTTTATCATGGTTATTTCGCAGATTACAACAAGGCCCGGTTTCACTACGAAGAGGCGCTAAGAATTGACCCTCTATTTACTGCAGCGCAATACAATTTAAATACCCTTTTAAAAAGAATTAATAAACAATAATAATCACTCCCCCAACAACCCCCTCAAACTCTCAATAGTATCCGCTTCCTCTTTCGGCTTATCATGCCGCCATCTTAAAATGCGCGGAAAGCGCAACGCTATACCCGATTTATGCCTTGTTGATTTATTTATCCCCTCAAAACCTATCTCGAAAACCAACTCGGGCTTTACCGTGCGCACCGGGCCAAATTTTTCGAGGGTATTGCGCTTGATGAAATAATCGACTTTGTTTATTTCGGCATCGGTGAGGCCGCTGTAGGCTTTGGCGAAGGGCACCAGCTTGTCGCCGTCCCAAACGGCGAAGGTATAATCGGTGTACAGGTCGGCGCGGCGGCCGTGGCCTTTTTGGGCATAAATCATAACCGCGTCGACAGATAGCGGGTCTATTTTCCATTTCCACCAGTCGCCGCGCTTGCGGCCAACCTGGTAGGTGGCGCTTTTGCGTTTCAGCATAATGCCCTCGGCAATCATAGCGCGCGATTGTCCGCGTGTTTCGCCAAGTTCATCCCACGTTGCAAAGGGTATTAGTGCCGACAGGCGGAACATTTCGGGATATGGCGTTGCTGCCTGCAATTGCTCCAGTATCTTGCGCCGTTCGCTTTGCGGTTTATAGCGAATGTCTTCGCCATTAAATTCCAAACAATCATAAGCAATTACGGCTACCGGGCTTTCCTCCAGTATCTTTTTGCTCAGGTTCTTCCGCCCGATACGCGTTTGCAATACGTTAAATGGCATGGGCTGGCCATTGGTAAAGCTTAATAGCTCGCCATCCAATACCGTACCATCGGGCAGCGCCTTTAAGAACGGATGCAATTCCGGGAATTTATCTGTCGCCAAATCCTCGCCGCGACTCCATATAAATATCTCACCACCACGCTTAATCAGCTGCGAGCGTATGCCGTCCCACTTCCATTCGGCCTGCCATTCGCCGGGCTCGCCGAGCGCTATGCCCAGCTCGTCCGGCGATTTTTGTTTTTCGGAGGTTTCCTGTATAGGGTAAGCCAAAAAGAATGGATAAGGACGTGATATATCGTCAGACTCTCCCTGTTCCTGCACCAGCTGTTCGTAGGTAAAAGTTTCCGGCATCCAGCTGCCCATTATACGGTGCGTTAGTACCGGTGACTCGATGCCGGTTATTTCAGCCAGCGCTTTTATTACCAGGCTCTGCGATACGCCCACGCGAAAGCTGCCGGTGAGCAGCTTGTTAAACACAAAGCGTTCGCTGCTATCCAGCATTGCCCACGAGTCCATCAGCCATAGCTTCTTTTCTTCCTCGGTTTTATCGCTTAGGTTATTTATTTCTGCAATCCATTCGGTCAGTGTTTTGCTGCTGCTACCCCGGTTCTGCGGCATCAGCAGCGACATGGTTTCGGCCAAATCGCCCACCACATGGTAGCTTTCCTCGAACAGCCATGCCGGTATGTTGGATGCCTCGATGGCCCAGTTGCGCACCAGTGTTGAGTTTATCTGCCGCTTTGGTCGCCTGCCGGAAAACAGGGCCAGCATGTGCATTTTATCTGTATCGGGTACGGTGTTAAAATAATCCTTTAAAACCTTAACCTTCTCGTTGGTCTTGTTGGTTTCATCAAGGGAGAGGAATAATTGCGCGAAGTTTTTCATGATGGCACCTCCTCTTTCTCCGCGGCATGCTTATCCGGCTCCTCTTCCGGCACGCCGGCCACGCCCTCATCATCGCCATACAGCGTGTGCACTTCCCTTGCATTAAAACCGATTTCATTCAGATACCGGGTAAATTGTGCAGTATAGCCATGGGTAAGATAAACAGATTCGCAGCCGGTAGCGTCAATGGCGCTAATGAGGCCGTCCCAATCTGCGTGGTCCGACATAATAAAACCACGGTCGGCCGCTCTTCGTCGCTTGGCTCCGCGAATAGCCATCCAGCCGGAGCAGTACCCAAAGCTATAAGGATTAAACTTGCGCATCCACGGCGTACCCACAGATGACGGCGGTGCGAGAATAATGCCTTTGCGTGCTTCTTCTTTTGATGTTTCCGGTGTGATACGTATCGTAGGATTCAGCTTTATACCGTTGCGGCGCAAAGCTTCGTTGGTGTTTTCAATTACGCCATGCGTATAAACATTGCCGATGGAAAGATCGAGGTTTTGCAGGATGCGCTGCGCCTTGCCGAGCGAGTAGCCTACAATTACCGTCGCCAGGTTGTGCTCCACATTATAGCGCCACCAGTTGTTTACGTCGTTAAATATTTCCGACTGTGGCTTCCATTGATAAACCGGCATCCCAAAAGTGCATTCCGAAATAAAGTGATGGCAGCGTACCGGCTCGAACGGTGCAGAAATACCGTCATCCTCTGTTTTATAATCACCGGAGACAACCCATATTTCGCCCTTATATTCCAGTCGTATCTGTGCAGAACCAATAACATGTCCGGCAGGAAACAATGATATCTCCACACCGTTCTTCATTACCTTTTCGCCATATTCAACAGTTTCTAAATTAATTTCGCCCAGGCGGTATAATAACACCTCGCGCGAATGGTAATGTGCCAGGTAACATTTATGCCCCCAATAGGCATGGTCGGCGTGGGCATGGGTAATCACGGCATCATCTACCGGCTTCCATGGGTCGATGTAAAATTTCCCCTGGGCGCAATAGATCCCTTTATCGGTAAACTCAAGCAGTGGCTTTTTAGGCATAAATAGATAACCGGAATAGGCAAGTTTAGTTTTTTTGGCGGATTATATGGGATTAAGAAAGAATTTTTAGTGAATCGAATCACAAAAGGGTGTCATGCTTCGAGTACCTCAGGGTGACAGCCCGTACACGTTTGATGGAAACTCAGGATTGTTTTACAACCACCTCTCCACCATTCATCACCACCCTATTCAGCGGCAAACTCTCCGGATAATTATCCTTTATAAATTTGATGAGGTTTTCGCGGATATAGCATCTAAGATCGAACGCGTGGGAGGAGTTACGTGCGCTCACCAGCACGCGCAGCTCTATGCAGTTTTGTTTGGCATCAGTTACCTGTATGCCTTTAACACGTTTGTCCCAAAGATTGCTGCCGGTTACCAACCGGTCGAACTCAGTACGCAGGGCATCCACGGGCGTGTTATAATCCAGGTATAAAAACACCGTTCCCAATATTTCTGAGGTGGTGCGCGTCCAGTTTTGAAAGGGTTTTTCGATAAAATAATTAATAGGCAATATCAGGCGGCGCTGGTCCCAGATGTTTAGCACAACATAGGTAAGCGTGATATCCTCCACCCTGCCCCACTCGCCCTCAACCACCAGCACATCATCAATACGGATAGGCTGCGTAAAGGCAATTTGAAAACCCGCCAGCAAATTCCCCAGCGACTTTTGTGCGGCAAAACCTATAATAATACCACCGATACCCACCCCCGTTAAAAGCCCCGCGCCGATTTTGCGCACATTATCAAAACTCAGTAATATCACCGCAATGGTTATAAATACCACCAGCGTGCCCAAAACCTTACGGATAAAGCCTACCTGTGTGCGTATCTTGCGTTCTTCCAGGTTGTCTTCCTTGTTTAGGTCGTAAGTATGATAAATGTAATCTTCAAACACGTTAATGGCGCTCATCAGCAATACCGCGAAGGAGATAATCAGCGCAATCTGTATACTGCGGCTTAAAATTAAATCATACCGGGGCTGCAGGTCCATCATCGGCTCCATTACGTTAAGCAGCAACAAGGGCACAAAGTGATTTAAGACAGGGCTAAGATGCGTAAGTATACTGCGGAACAAGGAATAATCAGTATGCTGTTTTTTATAATTCAGCACGGCCTTAATGATAAACTTTACCACAAGCCCGATTATGATAGCGATGGCTAAAATAATCATATCCCATGCAAAAGGCTGTATGCGGCCCGACCAGCTTTCAATCAATTCTTTCATGATGCTCCTTTGGCTTGTACAACAGGATATCCCGCAAATTGTTGCCGTTAAATCAACCCGCACCCCCGCTATAAAATTTATTTCTTACTTTTATGCAACCTATCATTTTAAGTTGCGTCATATTATACAAATTGAAGATATTATGAAATCTATAGCTAAATTTTTGCTGGCCGCGGTGCTATTAGCAGGCGCCGGCAATACTTTTGCGAAGCCTGTTGCTACCGAAAATACTACTGCTTTTGACGTTGTAGACCGGCATCTATCCGGTTTTAATGCGGTAGATGTAGCCGGCCCCTTTGATGTTTTTATTAGCCAGGGACAAAATGAGTCTGTTAAAGTTGAAGCCCCTGCCGATGTGATGGACCGCATATTAACCGAAGTAAACGGTGGCGTTTTGAAGGTTTACAGCAAGCACGATACCTTTAACTGGGGTAACTGGTGGGGTAATCACAAAAAAATCGCGATTTATGTAGTAGCGAAAGACCTGAATGCCATCAGCATCAGTGGTTCTGGTGATGTTCAGTTTAAAGACGGCATCACTACCAATTCTATAAAATTAAGAATCAGCGGCTCTGGCGATATGATGGGCCGGATAGATTGTAAAAACCTGGAAAGCAGCATTAGCGGCTCCGGCGATATGAACCTGAGCGGCCATGCAGATAATTCAACAGTTAGCCTGGTTGGTTCCGGCGATTATACCGCCCGCAACCTTACTACTGCAAGCACTGCTATCCGTTTAACCGGTTCGGGCGATGCTTATGTAAATGCAAGCGACAGGATTGACGCCGCCCTGCATGGTTCAGGAGATATCCACTGCTCCGGTAATCCTAAAAACGTTTCCAAATCAACCAGCGGCAGCGGTGATATTTATGTCCATTAATTTGCCCTTTTCAATCGCAATCATATATAATACAAAGCGCCACCTGAATTACCAGGTGGCGCTTTAATTTTTAACCCGCGGCGCTTTTATGATCTAAATCGCCGTTGCCGGTGTTGTCACCGGCGACTCACGCTTATTCCTTGTCAAAACGCGCTGCCCAACCGCCGCCTGATGCCATTTTAATGTTCAGTTTATCTTTTGCGGTAACGGTGATGGTTTTGCTAGTATAATCCGTACCGTCTTTGCCGGCGTTAATGCCGTCCTCAAATATGGTGGCTTTGTATTGGCCGTCGCCTAAAAACGAAAGATCTACCGTTAGCTCACGAGGGTTCCAGTTGGTCATCGCGCCGGCGTACCAGGTGCTGCCTTTTTTACGGGCGATGCTCACATAGTCGCCTACTTTGCCATCAAGGGCAACGGTGGCATCAAACACGGTGGGTATAGCGGCTATAAAATCGGTACTTTCTTTTTCGCGCACGTAGGCGGTCGGGTTATCGCTCAGCATTTGCAGCGGCGCTTCAAATATGGTGTACATAGCTAGTTGGTGACTACGTGTTCCCTGGCTCATCGGGTTGGAGTTTACCGGGCGAAAAGCTTCTTTAGTAGCATTGCGCATAGCCCCCGGCGTATAATCCATCGGGCCTGCCATCATCCGTATAAACGGAATGCTCACATCATAGCCGGGCTGGTTGTCGGTGCCCCATTTCATGTTTTCTAAACCTTTAACGCCTTCACAGTTGATGACGTTCGGCCAGGTGCGCTGCATGCCGGATGGTTTATACATGCCATGATAATCAATCAACATGTGGTGTTTGGCGCCGATAGCTGCTACCTCATACAACGAACGCACCATCTTCTGGTCGTCACGGTCTATAAAGTCGATTTTAAAACCTTTTACGCCCATCTTTTCGTACTTATCCATAAAGCCTTCGCAATCACGCGTCATGCCATACCATGTCGACCATAAAATAACGCCTACATTTTTCTGTTTCCCGTAATCTACAACCGCCTGCACATCCAGCTTGGTTATGTTTAAATCCCCATCGTCCGACCAGCCTTCATCTATAATGATATACTCGAGCTTGTTGGCTGCCGCAAAATCGATGTAATATTTATAGGTAGGCACATTAATGCCGGACTTAAAGTCGACATGAGTTACATTCCAGTCGTTCCACCAGTCCCAGGCTACTTTGCCGGGTTTTATCCAGGAGTAATCGGTGATGTGTGAGGGTTCGCCAAGGCGCTGCATCATATCGTTATCGGCCAGCTGCTTGTCTTCCGTGCTGATAACTACTACCCGCCATGGAAAGCTTCTTGTACCTGCGGTTTTGGCTATGTAATCCGCACGCTTTTTAACTACGTAGTTGATACGCAGCACTGCCTCTTCGGTTGGATATTGGGCGAATACACCGTGAAGGTTATTGCCTTGTCCCGGTGTAAGGTACATGCCGGGGTAGTCCTGTAAATCAGCTTCCAGTATGGCTGCCTTCTTCGGACTGCCCACGTCAACCAAAACCGGCAAAAACGCCAGGGTGTCTTTCTTTATTTTTGATAGATTGATGTTGTCATAATGCGATTCAAACGAGGTGTTGAATTTATCCTTATTGCGGTAATCTTCCACAAAAGGTAAAAAGGCTTTATGGTCGTCTTTAAAGTTAAAGTTGGCCCCTTCGTTAATTATAGTCAGTTCACCTTTGCGCTGTGTGGCAAAGCGATAGGCGGCTCCATCGTTATACACACGGAAGATAAGGCTGTAGTTGCCTTTAAAAGCAAGAGCCAGCTGGTTATAATTATCCTGAACCGAGGCTTTTTTGTATATGGGCGTATTAATTACTGCGTTGCCTGTGGCGTTCGTTGCTTTTTTTACCACGGCATTCTTACCTAAAACCTCACCGTTATCCAGGGTCATCGATATTTCGGAGGGGGTAATCACGTCGGTGCCATCATGGTTAACCGACCAGCTTACCGTTGCCCCGGCGGAAATGCTGATACTGATTTTGCCGTCCGGCGATTTTAACTGGTAGGTTTTAGCGGTTTGCGCAAATGCAAAGGAAAGCGGCAGCATCAAGCATACCAGCAGCGATACTTTAAATTTCATCGGAATCAGGGTTATGGTTTATAATCAGCCTAAGCTAAATAAAATCGATGAAATAAAATGTATAATTGACAATAAAAAATTATCGTTTGTACTGAAATGGGTTTATACCCGAACCGTTGTTTTGCTGTACTGTTCCGCGGAACGCTTGTGTACAGGTGGAACACTTGTGTACAGTTGTAAACTTTTAAGAAGATCGGATTAAGAAGCTATTATAGTAAAATACATTGTGCTGTTCCGCGAAACAATGTGAACAGGTGGAACAGTGAAAACAAATTAATCATTCACTGCTTTCGGATAGCTTAATAGCAACTGCGGATCGGGAATATTTTTTTGGTAAATATCTTTCTCAGAAAATTTACAAACGCCGGGATAGTCGCCCTGCTTACCTTCCATATCAAACATTAATTGAAAATGCAGGTGCGGCGGCCAGCGGCCATTTTCATCCATATCGCCAAGTGTGGCTATTTGTTCATCGCGGTTAATGGGCTTTCCGATAAATAATCTTTCAAGACTGGGGCGGCTTAAGTGACCATAAAGGCTATATAGCGTCAGTCCCTTGAGATTGTGTTCAAGAATAATTGTCGGGCCGTAATCACCGAAGTTATCATTGTTTTGAAAGCTGTGGACTTTACCGGGCAATGGCGAATAAACAGGCGTACCGGCATAACTCCAGATATCAACGCCCAAATGCAGACGACGCGGTTCATCACCCGTATCAAAATGAGCGCTTCGGGCGTAAATGGTACGGTGTTCCATGTAGCCGCCTATGCCATACCTGCAATTATTATCGCTAAGCTTTTGCGTTATCCATTTATCGAAATTAACCGTATCCGAAAATGTATCCGCGTCAAGGTCAGCGTTAGTAGCTGTAAAATTGAAATGGTATAAACGGTCAGCATCCGGGTTAAAGTCAACAATCTTACCAACAGGCTCTGTATAGGCTTCCAGGTAAGCCGCCAAACGCGCGGTTGCGTCCATCGCTATTCAGTTTCAGGTTGGCGGTCTTCCTTGCTTATCTTATCGAATATTTTATCCATGCGCTCTACATACTCGCTGGTATCATCCACAAAAAACTCCAGCTGGGGGATAATCCTCACCTGGTCTTTTATGCGGGCACCCAGCTTATAACGTATTTCGGAAGCATGAAGCTTCACGCTTTGCAGTGCCTGCTGCGAATTGGTATTGTTAAAAAAGCTCAAAAATACACGGGCGATAGCCAAATCAGGCGTTACCCTCACTTTCGTTATCGTAATAAGTGTATTCGGCAAATAGTTCATTCCTTCACGCTGAAATATGGCGGCAAGGTCCTGTTGTATTACCCCTGCAAATTTTTGCTGACGTTTTGATTCCATGTTTTTTAGGCTGAAAAGTGTGGCCGGCTGCCAATCACCCTGTAAATATATTATATTGTAACCCGCATTCAACTAATCTCTGTTCACCAATCTCTATTCTCTATCTGCACATATCCTGCGGAATTTCCTTTGTTATTTTTACCAATTTTTTCACCACCAGGGTGCTGTCGTATTCCGAACCGAGGCCCTCCTTGTTCGAATGTATTTTCACGCCCTCTACTTCAACATAAACGGGCTCATAAGGTTTTTCGAAATTTAATTGCGAGTACTTTAATTCCAATTGTTTCGAGCTGTCGGTAACCCAGAATTCGCGTCCGTTGTCGCAGTCTTTAAATGATTTTACTTCGGGGCCAAAGCTGTACACGCCTTTAAATATAACCGGGTGGTCTTTACTCCCGGAGCCGTTGCACGAGTAGGCAACTATTATTATCAGCAATATTAAATATTTAATCCCCCTCAAAATGCGTTCAATAAGTTTACAAATCCTGTTTTATATCGTCGAGGCCTTTAATGCTCAAACGTGCGCTTATACCCGATGCAATAACAGCTATAATGCCGACCGTTAAAAACACCAGTATAAAGTCTCTAAGCTTTAGGGCAACAGGGTAAGCATCAATGATAGCTTTTGCTGCCCCCATTTTTACCAGCCCGAAACGTTGTTGCAATATACAAAATATCAATCCTAAAAAAATACCTGCAATACAGCCTATTACCGATATCATCATACCCTCAAAAAAGAAAATCCCTTGTATTAGCTTTCGGTTTGCGCCAAGGCTGGTTAAAATGGCTATGTCTTTGCGTTTATCCATAACCAGCATGGTTAACGAACCGATTATGTTAAATATTGCTATAATAAGCACAAATACCAATATCATAAAAATAAACCAGCGCTCATAATTCAGCGTTTTATATAGCTCGGTGTTTTGCTGGCTGCGATTTTTAACAATAAAATTGTTTCCTAACTTTCCCTGTACCTCATCCTGCATAGCCGAAATATCAACACCTTTATTGAAGTTTAGCTCCAGCGCGGTAACATTTACCGGCTCATTAAGCAGGTCGCGCGCGAAGTCTATCGGCGTTATTACCAGGTCATCAAATTCCTGTCCAAGCGTAAAAACCCCGGATGGCGTTATGGCACCCACATTAAACTCGTTTAGTGGATTTGCACCACTGCCCGCGTTGCGATTAGGTGAAAAAATTTGGATGGGGGTAAACTGGTCGCGCACGCTTACGCCCAAACCATTTTGCACCATCGAACCGATAACCGCAAAGTTATTGCCGTCCTTTTTTAGCGTAAACGTACCCGACTGGCAAATGCTGTCTAGTCCGCCACGTTTCATAAACTGCGAGCTAACACCTTTTATTTCGCCGATAAATGGACGGTTATCATATTTAACTAATACCTTTTCCTGCAAAACCTCGATATAAGAGAACACCTTCGGATCTTTCTTCAATTCGTTGAAGTAAGCTGTGTTAGGGTCAAAAGATTTACCGAGTTTAGGCTCAACCTTCAGCTCTGCCGTAAAATTGCTGTACAGTGAAAGAATAACCTCTTCAAAACCATTAAAAACCGACAGGATAATAATCAGTGCCGCGCTGCCAATCAATACCCCAACCATGGATATGCCGGAAATGATATTAATCGCGTGCATTTTTTTGCGCGAAAACAAATATCGTTTGGCTATGTAGATTGAAGTATTCAAATAATTAGTGAGTTAGTGAATTAGTGAGTTTGTGATTAGGAAAACACATACCCACGGGCTAAAGTTAATGGCTTTTAGCATTTGAAACTATTAATCATTGGCTTAAAATCACCTAATCGGTGAAATCATTCTTAAATCGGTGAAATCCCCAATAAAACCCTAATTTAAGAATGGATTAGTTACCTTCTCATAACCGATGGTCGTCTCCGGGCCGTGGCCTGGGTAAACTGTACAGTCATCGGGCAATAAAAGCAATTTTTGTTCGATGTTGTTTATCAGCTGCGTAAAATCACCCCCGGGCAGGTCGCTGCGGCCTATGCTGCCGCGAAAGAGCACATCGCCGCCTATTAAAAGATTCCCGGTTTTGTCATAAAAGCACAAATGCGCCGGGGAGTGACCGGGAGCGAAAATAAGATGCAGGGTGGTATTGCCGAACGTTACCGTGCCTGTTTCCGGTAAGTACTTATCTGGTAAAGGGGATAGCTCATAACGTATACCCATCGATGGCGCATACGCCGCCACAGCCTCCAGCAGTGGCAATTCGCCTTCGTGAAATTGGGGCTTTAAACCATATTGGTCGAAGATGAATTTATTGCCCAGCACGTGGTCGATGTGGCAATGGGTGTTGAGCAGCAAAACGGGTTTTAAATTATTGGTGCGAATAAAGTTTACTACTGCATTCTGTTCTGCGCCGGTTTCCATGCCGGGGTCAATGATAGCGCACTCGCCGGTTTCATCGTACAGTATATAGGTATTTTCCTGGTAGGGATTATTTTCGAAAAATTGAACTTGAGCCATGTGTGACAGATTCCGAATGTGCGGATGTGCAAATGTGCGGATTTTTGCACGAAGGCAGAAAAAGGATTATATATCGAAACTGGTTGCCAAAATTCCCGATGTTATTTTGCCGGTTAATTCGTAAACAACTTCATATTTACCCGATGTATTGAGGGCGAACATAACTACCAGCTTACTCGATGGGTCTATAACAAAGTATTCTTTTACGCCGGCTTCTTCGTATAGTGATTTCTTTGTTATCAAATCATAATCCCTGTTTCAGCAAATAATTTCGAAAATGATATCCGGCGCACCGTAAATTGCATCCTCACGAATAATATCCAGGTTGTTATTCATCATTACGAACACGTCCGGTTGAACCACAGCTTGTTGTCTTTCTAAGTAAACGTCTGTTGGTCTTTTT
Source organism: Bacteroidota bacterium (assembly GCA_040389845.1). Taxonomy (GTDB): domain Bacteria; phylum Bacteroidota; class Bacteroidia; order Sphingobacteriales; family Sphingobacteriaceae; genus Mucilaginibacter. The sequence goes on along the minus strand of JAZJZL010000104.1, from coordinate 8,552 downwards.
AATCCAACTCCTGTTTTGGCCGTTTCCAGGAATTTATAAAGTAAACCGCCAACCCTCGTGGCCAAAAATTGATGTGGAACATTAGGCCGGGCAGTATTTATTATATTGTTATACAATACCTCACAATAAACGCCATCAGGAAGTTCCCGGTATTTTTTTTTGCTGAAGGAAATGAGTTGTCTTCCATATTACACTACTTACTGTATCAATGTATGTTCCGGGATTTTTTAACAACTATTCTAACTTTTGTCTATATAAATCCCGTCGATTTTCAAGAATTCCCATGCTTTTTATTATACCTCTCCCTATAAATTTTAAGCAATTCCTTTAACTCTTTTCTGCTTGTCTCTAAACTGCGGATAGATACTTTTTCCGTGCCCACCGGGTATTTGTAAATAAAAAACTCACCGTTATTGTTCTTTTCATAAAAAAAATCCACGTCTTCCCCGCTTATACTCGTCCAGCTTAAAAAAGGGACTTTTTCCGTCCCGATGCCCTCGTCGCTAATAATTATTTGTGGGCGATCGTTTTTGTATCTCTTTTTCGTGTTCACATACGCTATCACCAGGAACACCATTAAAAAAGTCCCCAGGAAATATGCCCCGCCAAAATATCTATATGTGAAGAAGGCGATTATCGGGGTAATAATCATAAAACCGATCAGAACCTTCAGCATCCTCTTTAGCTTTCCTTTCGCATAATAGATCCGCGTTTCTGTCGGAACAGCATCGGCATTAGATATAGGTGTTAAAAGCATTATTATTTCATTTTAAAACTTTTCGGACTATTCCGACTTTCGGACTGTTCATATATCCATCACCTCTTTTTTCTTCCTGCTCTTCATCCGTTTCGGTAAAAACTCCAGGATTTCATTCTTGAGCGCCTCTATCATCCTCCGCTTTAAAAAGTTACGCTGTATTACAATGCTTACCTCGCGCGCCGGCTCGGGCGACTTAAAATAACGCACTTTATCCAGTTGCTTATCCGTCAGGTCGGCCAGGGCAAGTTCGGGCAAAATAGTAGCGCCATCGTTTTGGTCCACCATGCGTTTTAGCGTTTCCACGCTGCCGGTATTGTATTCAAAATGCTTAAATCCCTGTGTCGATTTTCGTCGCTGGCAGATGTTCAGCACCTGCTCGCGCATGCAGTGGCCTTCGTTCAGTATCCATATTTCCTCCATGTCGATATCATCAGGAACGATATTTTTCTTTTTGGATAGTTTGCTGTTTTTTGATACATAAGCCACAAAGTTTTCGTAAAACACCGGTAGCTCGGTAAGCGAGTTTTCATGCAGCGGGGTTGAAAGTATGCCGCAATCAATCATACCAAGTTTAAGCTGCGCTATAATTTGTTCGGTAGTCTGCTCCCACACTACCAGTTTTACCTGCGGGTATTTTTCAATAAAGCCATGCAATATTTTTGGCAGAATGTACGGCGCTACGGTTGGGATAATACCCACCTTAAGCTCGCCGGACAGATCCTTTTGCCTGTCGCTGATAATTTCCTTTATCTTTTCACTTTCAGACAGCATAATACGGGCCTGCGCAATAATTTCTATGCCAATTTCTGTTGGCGTAACCGGTTGCTTGCTGCGGTCGAATATTTTTACGCCGAGTGTATCTTCCAGCTTTTGCACCTGCATACTTAGCGTAGGCTGGGTAACAAAACATTTATCGGCCGCCGCCACAAAGCTGCGGTAGGTATCAACAGCTACTATATATTCAAGTTGGGTAATGGTCATAGGGATTTGCGTATTTGAGAAGAACCAAGAACCAAGACAGGAAAAGCATTATAGCCAATCTTCATTTTCTCTCTTGGCTCTTGATTCTTGACTCTTGGTTCTTCGTCATCTTATAGATTCCTTCTATCCAAATATAGTATTTATTGATTTTTTCTATTGAATTATTATTGTGAAGTTTGAATTATTAAACCAACTACTATGGAACCGAACAAAAAGAAATTGACCACCGCATCGGGTATTCCTTATGCCGAGAACGAAAACTCGATGACCGTTGGCCCACGCGGCCCTATATTATTACAGGATTTTATCCTTCACGAAAAAATGGCGCACTTTAACCGTGAGCGTATTCCCGAACGCGTAGT
>JAZJZL010000104.1:2574-6439 GCA_040389845.1 Bacteroidota bacterium | reverse complement strand
CGCCAAAATTTTTGAAAGGGTGGGAAAACAAACCAAAGTATTCCTGCGCTTTTCAACCGTTGGCGGCGAGAAGGGCTCGGCTGATACCGAACGCGACCCACGTGGCTTCGCGCTGAAATTTTATACAGAGGAAGGGAACTGGGATTTGGTGGGCAATAACACTCCGGTGTTTTTTGTAAAAGATCCTAAAAAGTTCAGCGACTTTATTCACACCCAAAAACGCGACCCATATACCAACTGTAAAAGCGCAACCATGGTGTGGGACTTTTGGTCACTAAACCCCGAGAGTTTGCACCAGGTTACCATATTGATGAGCGACCGCGGCACACCATATGGTTATCGCCACATGGATGGCTTCGGTAGCCATACCTTTTCGATGATAAACGACAAGAATGAGCGTGTTTGGGTAAAGTTTCACTTCAAGACTCAGCAGGGCATCAAAAACTTTACCGATGCCGAGGCTGGCGAAATGCGTGGAAAAAACCCCGACTTTGCCCAGCATGACTTGCTTACCAATATCGATGCCGGTAACTTCCCGAAATGGGATTTGAAAATACAGGTGATGACCGAAGCGGAAGCTAAAACCTACCACTGGAACCCGTTCGACCTGACCAAGGTTTGGCCGCATGCCGATTTTCCGCTGATTCACGTCGGCGAGCTGGAACTGAATAAAAACCCGGATAACTATTTTGCACATGTAGAGCAATCTGCATTTGCACCGGCGCACGTGGTTGATGGCATTGGCTATTCGCCCGATAAAATGCTGCAGGGGCGTTTGCTGTCCTATCCTGATGCACACCGTCACCGGTTGGGCGGTAACTACGAGCAAATCCCGGTAAACCGCTGCCCGTTTGCTGTGAATAATTATGAGCGGGACGGCCAAATGCGTGTGGACGGCAATGGCGGTTCAGCACCAAATTATTTCCCAAACAGCTTTGACGATATTGTTGCGGACCCGGCTTACAAAGAGCCATCGTGGGACTTAGGCACAGGAGCAGCTGACTGGTACGACCGCAACGCCGAAGGCGAAAACGACCATTACACCCAGCCTGGTAATTTATACCGCCTGATGAGCGACCAGGCGAAGCATGATCTGGTTACCAACATCGTTAATTCAATGAGCGGTATTGACGGACCTAAAAAGGACCTTATAGTAAACCGCCAGCTTTGCCACTGGTTCCGTGCCGATATCGGCCTCGGGATGGCCATCGCCAAAGGCTTACAACTCGATATGGATGCCGCCATGAGCTCGATGGCAGGGCACATGTAATTTGGTTCATAGTTAATGGTTCATAGTTCATAGCCGAACCGGATAATGAAAATAGCCGATAGTCATAAAGACTATCGGCTATTTTAGTATTATAGAAAGATGAACATTCACGCAGGGCTGCTTTTGCAGCTGCTATGAACTATGAACCATCAACCATGAACTATTCCACCGTTACCGATTTCGCCAAATTACGTGGCTGGTCAACGTTGCAGCCGCGCATAACGGCTATGTGGTAGGCCAGCAGCTGTAATGGTATGGTTGCAAGCAAAGGCACGAATGCTTCGCCGGTTTGCGGTATCTCAATTACATAATCAGCCATGCCTTTTACTTCGGTATCGCCCTCGGTTACAATGGCTATTACGTGGCCTTTACGGGCTTTTACTTCCTGTATATTGCTCACCACTTTTCCGTACGAGGAATCTTTTGTTGCAATGAACACCACCGGCATATCATTATCGATTAACGCAATCGGACCATGTTTCATTTCGGCTGCCGGATAACCCTCAGCGTGGATATAGGATATCTCCTTTAATTTAAGCGCACCTTCAAGCGCAACAGGGAATGAGCTTCCGCGGCCCAGGAAAAGGCAATTGGCCGAATCCTTAAATACTGCGGCAATATCTTTGATATGATCATTCAGCTGTAAGCATTGCTCAACCAGGTCCGGTATTTCGTCAAGTTCAGTCAAATATTCAATCAGCTTGCTTTCGGCAATTTTACCACGTTGCTGCGCTATATAAAACGCTATCAAAGTTAAAACGGTAACCTGCGCGGTAAACGCTTTGGTTGATGCCACGCCTATTTCCGGACCGGCGTGAGTGTAAACACCCGCATGGGTTGTGCGCGGTATAGAAGCGCCAACCACATTACAAATACCGAAGATGGTTGCCCCCTTTTCCTTGGCAAGCTCAATAGCTGCCATGGTATCCGCCGTTTCGCCAGATTGCGAAATAGCAATTACCAGGTCCTTTTCGGTAATTATAGGGTTACGGTAGCGAAACTCCGAAGCGTATTCAACTTCAACGGGTATGCGTGCATATTCCTCAATCAGGTATTCGCCCACCAGGCCGGCATGCCATGAGGTACCGCAGGCTACTATAATTATCCTGTCGATATTTTTAAGCTTCTCGGTGTACTCTTTTAAGCCGCCAAGCTTAACCAGGCCCTTGTCCGGATATATACGACCACGCATACAGTCACGTATCGAACGCGGCTGCTCGTATATTTCCTTTATCATAAAGTGGTCGAAACCGCCTTTTTCAAGGGCATCCAGCTTAAGGTCAAGCTCCTGGATATACGGGGTTTGTACCGTATTGTCGATGTTTTTAATCAGGAGGTCCTCGCGGCGCAGGTACGCAATCTCGTTATCGTTCAGGTAAATTACGTTCTTGGTGTACTCCACTATCGGTGTAGCGTCAGAAGCAACAAAGTATTCGCCCTTACCTACGCCGATTACCATCGGGCTGCCTTTACGTGCTGCAATCAGCAGGTCAGGTTCTTCTGTGCTCATAATTACTATGGCATAAGCACCTACTACCCTGTTTAGCGCTACCCTTACAGCCTCGCGCAAATCAAGACCGGTAACTTCCAGTATTTCTTCAATAAGATGTATCAGTACTTCGGTATCGGTATCGCTGTTAAACGTATGGCCCTTGCTAAGCAGGGTTTGTTTTATAGTGCCATAGTTCTCGATAATGCCGTTATGGATAATGGTTAAATTGCCATTGCCCGAAGTATGCGGGTGCGAATTCCTGTCGCTTGGTGCACCGTGGGTTGCCCATCGGGTATGCCCCATACCAATGGTGCCTGTAACATCGCTTTCGCCTACAAAGTCTTCCAGTTCGCTAACTTTTCCGGCCTTTTTATATATTTTTAAATCATGATTTAAAAGCGAAACGCCCGCGCTGTCGTATCCGCGATACTCCAGCCTATGGAGACCTTTTATAACAATAGGGTACGCTTCCCTAAAGCCTATATAACCTACAATTCCACACATAAATAGATAGTTTAATAAAATGTTTTCGCCGCAAAAATAAAAAGATTACCGGTTAATGGGCGAAATTTAAGCAGAAGTAATGATATTAAATTATTTTAAAAAGTCTGTTAACTTATTGGAAAATAGACGTTAGAGGTTGGAGATGAGAGATTAGGAATTGTTGTTTAATAAAATATTAAAGCCTGAAAAATATATCTTAAATATACTTTTCAGGCTTATGGTTTTTTAGTTCGTGATGCTAACTAATCTCTAATCTCCATCCCCTACTTCGCTATCTTGGTATAGATAATGTTCAGTTTTATCTGTGTGCCTGATGATTTATCGGTGCCGGTAGCAACGGTGCGTGCGGCAATTGAAGATGTTGGAGTAATATCTACACTGGTTTTATTCAGTGTATCAATCGGGGCAATATATGTTCCGTAATCAACAGCCTTTTTAAGTAACAGGTCCTGCAGGTATGCTGTAATTATAAAATGGTAGGAATTGGTTCTGGAACTATAAAACCCACCGAAAACGCCTGCACCCAATGCCCGAGGATCGGCCGGTGACGCATCCTGTACGGCAATGCGTTGTTTGGCAATATCGAGTTGGTACATGGT
>JAZJZL010000104.1:0-2564 GCA_040389845.1 Bacteroidota bacterium | reverse complement strand
CTTGGACTAACTACCAGTTCGGCGCGGTTCAACACGATGTCGCTATCCCTTTTTAACAGGTCATTTCTTATATTGGCCAGTATATTGGGGAATTTAATTTTAGCACGTAAACCCGCAAGGCCCTGTAAATAAATGGCGTTGCGCGATGTAGTGGTGTTGGCCAGCTCGGCATTAATTGCCGCTGTATAAGTATGCGAATAGGAGGCGGCAAGTTTGGTTATTGGCAGCTTTATGGTTGTGGTATCAACCGTGCCATTATTGGATACTTTGCAAAAAATAGCCAGGGTATCGGTATTCGATAGCATGAACGTGCCACCGGCGCCAACTGTTTGTGCCTTATCAAGTGTTAAATATAAACCCTTAAACGCGCTCTGAAACACGCTGTTTGATGCCAGGGTTGTACTGCTCGCGTTAAAAAAGTTTTGTATGATAAAATTTTTATCAACCGGTACCCTTAATTGCGCCGGAACCTTTATAAGCGAGTCGGGCTTGCCTGTAATGATATTATTGATCCGGATAGAATCATGCGTACGAGCTTTAAACGTTAACGAACCGAGCAATGTAGCGTTTGTTTGCCATTGCTTGTTCTGATAATAGTTGGTGCTCTCATTATAAAGTTCCTTTAACTGATAAAGGTTCACCTTATAGTTCGACGCGATAGAATCGCCATAAAAACCGTCAACAAATTTCATAATAAGCCTGGTCGAGTCGATACTGATTGTACCTGACGGTAAAGTATAGCCGGTAGCGCCGGGCAGTGAAACGCTCATGGCCAGGTCTGATGATGTTTCACCAAAAACCGGATCATGAAAATAAGCCAGGGGCGCTTTGGTGATACCCGAGGTTATCAGCGAATCGTCCTTAACAGTATTTATAATTATGGTGGAGGTATCAACCAAAACGCCATTGATCTGGTTAGTAGCGTCAACGCCCAGCCCAATGGTGTCCTGATTTTTACAGCTGCCTAAAATAAAAAGACTTATTAACAGGGTCAATAAGTCTAAACGGAAAAATTTCATATATAATCGCAAAGCTTATACAACATGTGCCAATTCCTCATTGGCAATTTCGTCGTAAAAATTGTAATAATTTTCGAAATCTGATGTCGATTCGAAGTCTAAAACCGATTTATGGCTGTTTTTAACATTATTTAACACATCTTCGTCGATATCCTCATCGCCCAGAACAATCCCGTCGCTGTAATGGATAGCACCTGCATACAGGGACGAATTATCGCCCGGCTTGTAAATTTCGGTGTGGCTTTCACTCATATCGCCCATAACGGCTTTCTGAGCAAAGTCGGCATCCATCTGGCCTGTAAAATCGTTTTTGTAGATTGAGTAAACAATCTTCGAGTTTTTAAACGTAGGGTCGTCTTTGTAAGTGGTTTTCAAATAAGCAGGTACCAGCGCGCTCATCCAGCCGTGGCAATGAATAACGTCGGGGGCCCAGCCTAATTTTTTAACAGTTTCAAGCGCACCCTTGCAAAAGAAAATCATGCGCTCATCATTATCGGCATAAAACTTACCATCCTTGTCGGCAAATACGTGCTTGCGCTGAAAATACTCCTCGTTATCTAAAAAATAAACCTGCATGCGTGCGGCAGGAATCGAGGCTACTTTGATGATCAATGGATTATCATTATCGTTGATAATAATATTCATCCCTGATAAACGTATCACTTCATGCAGCCTGTTCCGGCGCTCATTAATATTACCGAAACGCGGCATAAGGATACGGATCTCGTAACCTTTGTCCTGCATTGCCTGCGGGAGCTGGCGTGTAATTTCAGCAATTTTTGAGATTTCAAGGAACGGGGACATTTCGTGAGTTATAAACAAAAGCTTAGATTTACCCATCACTATATCAGTATTAAATTATATAAAGAAGTCCAAAAAAATTGAGTTTGCAAATATAAGCATTATTATATAAACTGGCAACCACTTATGCAAGTTAGTTTTGGTAAATAAAAATCAATTGCTCACCTTTGCCGGATTTTTAAGAAACAGGGTATTGAAAACATTTACAACCAAACAATCCGTATATCAATATCTCCTGCAGCTTAAGGCAACGGGCAAAAGCATTGGTTTTGTGGCCACTATGGGCGCACTGCACCAGGGGCACCTGTCGCTTATCCAATTGGCTAAACAACAAAACGACATTGTGGTTTGCAGCATTTTTGTAAATCCCACCCAGTTTAACGACCCCAAAGACCTCGAGAAGTACCCCCGCACACTGGAAGCCGACAGCAACCTGCTTGAACAGGCCGGCTGCGATATTTTGTTCAGTCCTGAGGTAAATGAAATGTATGATGATAATGAACAATGGCATTTAAACATTGGCGAAACGGAGCATTTGCTTGAAGGAGAGTTCCGCCCCGGGCATTACCAGGGGGTTACGCAGGTGGTGTATAAGCTGTTCAATATCATACCTGCCGACAGGGCATACTTTGGCCAGAAAGACTATCAGCAGTTTTTGATCATCAGCAAAATGGTTGATATCCTGCAGGTGTCGGTAAAGCTGGTAATGTGCTACTTGCTCTTGCAGCAGCTGCACTAGTTACA
>JAZJZL010000103.1:0-11652 GCA_040389845.1 Bacteroidota bacterium | reverse complement strand
GCTCATAAAATCGCCATCAACGAAGTAAAGCAGTTCGTCGCTGTCTACATTGCTGTGATTGTAAGGTGCGGGTATCGAAAGTGGGTGATAATCAAACTTACGCGGCACAAACGAGCAGATAACAAAATTATGGCCCTCGAAAGTCTGGTGTACCGGCGGCGGTTGGTGCAGGCGGCCAGTTATCGGCTCAAAATCATGAATCGAAAATGCCCATGGGTAATGAAAACCATCCCAGCCGATAAAATCGAAAGGATGCGTGCCATAGATGTATGGATAAATAAGCCCCTGCTTTTTTATAAGGATTTTGAAGTCGCCTTTTTCATCATGGGTTTCTAAATCAGTGGGGCGCTTGATATCGCGTTCGCAATAAGGCGCCTGCTCGGTTAGCTGACCATAAGCATTGGTATAGCGCTTAGGTATGCGTATCGGGCTGAAACTTTCAGTGATGAATAATCGATTATCAGGCGTGTCAAATTCCATTTGATAAATGGTGCCGCGAGGGATAATTAAATAATCGCCATAGACAAATTTGATATTGCCATAGCCGGTTTTTAAAGTACCCGAGCCTTCATGGATAAACACCACTTCGTCTGCCTGGCTGTTTTTATAGAAATAGTCGGTCATCGACTTGCGGGGTGCGGCCAGCGAAATATGCAAATCGCTGTTCACCAAAACCGGTTTGCGGCTTTTTAGATAATCATCCTCCGGTTCAATTTTAAAACCTATCAAGCTGGTATGTTTGAGATGTTTTTCGCGGGCTATTTTCGGCTCAACAGAATAGGGCTCACCCAACTCTTTTACAAGGGTGGGGGGATAGGCATGATACACCAGCGAATACAGACTGCTGAAGCCCTCTGTTGACACCAGTTCTTCGGCGTACAGCGTACCATCCGGCTTGCGGAACTGCGTATGCCGCTTTGGCGGAATAGCTCCTAAAGTATGATAAACAGGCATTGTTTTTATGTTGAAATGTTTGAATGTTGTAAAGCTGGAATGTTCCAGGCTACAGCATATAATCGGTTTAAATAAAAACGTTTGGAAGTATATATAGTTTTAAAGTCGGATTGATAATCAAAACATTACAACCTTCAACTTTTCAACCTTACAACAACTTAGTATTGCGCCAGAACGATTTTAGCGAGCACGGCATCCCTGAAAGAAGAAGCATCACTCATTGAAGTGAGGCCAAGGGAAAATAGAAAATGCCTTTGTATGCTCATAATATGGTTAGTCAAAGGTAGGGTAATTTTACTGAGAAATGCAAGGAGAAGTCCGAAAAGTCAGTAAAGTCCGGAAGTCCGAAAGAAAGTAAGATATAGTGGATAATCATCGGCCATACGCCAAGAATCTTTCCGACTTTTCGGACTTTACTGACTTTCGGACTAAAAATCCTTAGCTTTGGCGCAACCACCAATTATTATATCTCTATGAAGCTAGTTTCCTATAAAACAGAAGACCGTGAGCACCTTGGCGTTTTTATAAAAGGACATATTTATAACCTCAGTTCGTGCGATAAGCTGATACCCGATAACATGAATGACTTTTTATGGGGCGGCGATGAATTAATGGAGCGCGCACAGAAAGTTAACGCGGCTATCAGTTCGGGGAAGATGGAAGCTAAAGAGGAACTGTTTTTTGAAATGCTGGCGCCGGTACCGCATCCCACATCATGCCGGGATGGATACGCCTTTAGACAGCACGTAGAATCAGCGAGACGTAATCGCGGCGTGGGTATGATTGCTGAATTCGATCAATATCCAATATTTTATTTTACCAATCACAACGCCATACAAGGCATTGGCGAAATAGAATGCATGCCCGATCATTTTGAAAAGCTGGATTTTGAATTGGAGGTGGCGGTGGTGCTTAACAAGAAAGCCCGCAATATTAAAGCCGCTGATGCTGATACATTAATTGCCGGCTACATGATTATGAACGATATGAGCGCCCGCACGCTGCAAATGGAGGAGATGATGCTGAATCTCGGTCCGGCAAAAGGAAAAGATTTTTGTACGGTTATTGGCCCATGGCTGGTAACGCCAGATGAATTGGAACAATATAAAGTTGCTCCAAAACCAGGTCATGTAGGCAACGCTTATAACCTTGAAATGAAATGTGTGGTTAACGGTAAACAGGTGTCTCTTGGCAATGTTGCTGATATGGACTGGACCTTTGCCGAAATTATAGAACGCTGCGCCTACGGCTGTGATGTGCTGCCTGGTGATGTTATTGGTTCAGGCACAGTAGGTACCGGATGCTTTCTGGAACTTAACGGCACAGGTTTGTTAAACGATCCCAACTATCAAACACAATGGCTACAGCCAGGCGATTTGGTTGAAATGGAAGTTACCGGCCTTGGCATGCTCGGCAACATTATTGAAAAATCAGATAGTGGTTTCTCAATATTGAAGTTGAAGAAGAAATAACCTTGAAATTTTCCAACGTTACAACTTTTCGACAAATACATGCTTACTTTAAAAACATCCGACTTATCGCCTGTTGAGATACAAAGCGTATTGAATTGCGCCATAGCGCCGCGGCCAATATGCTTTGCGTCTACCATCGATAAAGAAGGGGCTGTTAACCTTAGTCCTTTTAGTTACTTTAATTTATTCAGCGTAAACCCGCCTACTTGCGTATTCTCCCCGTCACGCAGGGTTAGGGGTAACACAACCAAGCATACCCTCGAAAATATTCGCGAAGTGGCCGAATGTGTAATCAATATTGTAAACTACGATATGGTGCAGCAGGCCTCGCTGGCAAGTGTTGAGTATCCCAAAGGTGTTAACGAGTTTATAAAGGCCGGCTTTACCATGCTGCCATCCGAAATGGTGAAGCCTCCGCGCGTAGCTGAATCTCCGGTGCAACTGGAGTGCATAGTAAAAGATATCGTGCAGTTGGGGCATGGTGCAGGGGCTGGCAACCTGGTTATTGCAGAAGTTAAGCTGATACATGTCAGCGAAACGGTTTTGGGCGATAACGGTAAAATAGACCAATGTAAAATGGACCACGTAGCCCGCCTCGGCGGCGATTGGTATTGCCGCGTTACCAGTGATAATCTTTTTGAGGTAGCCAAACCGGTACGAACCCTTGGTATTGGTGTAGATGCTATTCCTTTCGCTATCCGTGATTCAAAAGTGCTTACCGGCAATAATTTGGGGCAATTGGGTAATGTAGAGGTTTTGCCATCCGCAGAGGAAATTGAGGCCTATAAATTATCAGAGGGGATTAACGGGCTGCTTAACGCAGATGATGCAGAGATGCAAACACATATTAAAGCTAAGCAATTACTTGATGAAGGTAGGGTGATGGATGCGTGGAAGGTGTTGCTGGCAAAAAGTTGAATAATCAAGGTTCAAAAAATTAGAATATATCCAACTCTTCCAGCCTTCCTCTCAACTCTTCCGCACCAACAAAATGAACGCAATGTATCCGCAATTTCTCTGCTGCTAAAATATTGCGGTGATTATCATCAATAAATAAAGCTTCGTCGGCTTTTACATGGTAGCGGTCCAAAAGCAATTGATAAAACTCAGGTGCGGGCTTACGCATTTTCTCAGCGCCGGATACCACAACTCCATCAAACCAATGCAAAAACTCAAAACGTTCCAACGCGATCGGGAAGGTTTCTGCCGACCAGTTGGTTAATGCATATATTTTGTATTTGCCGCTTTCCTTTAACTCCCTGAATACCTCAACGGTGTCATGAAAGGCCTCGCCCAGCATTTCGTCCCAGCGGCCATAAAATGCACGGATATTATCCTCATGCTCCGGGAATTGTTTAACCAGTATTTCTGTACCATCGGCCAATGAGCGACCGGCATCCTGCTCTTCGTTCCAGTCGGAAGTAGTTACGGTAGCGAGGAAATTTTTCATTTCCTCTTCATCGCTGAAGATGGTGCGGTACATATAATGCGGATTCCAGTCAATTAAAACTGCACCGAGGTCGAAGATGATGGTGTTAATCATGGAGGTAAAAGTAGGAAATAAACGTTATTTGGCTTCCCAAAGAATATTAACAGCTGACAGCGCCTCATTCTCCAACCGCAAGTCGTTATTAACGGTAAAGCCATTTTTAAGATAGAAATTTATGGGTGATGGATATGGTTTGCCGTCAGGCTTAACATCGTTATTATGGTCGATTGCCCAGGCGAAGAGCTGCGGACCTTCCTTTTTCAGTTCATTTAGTAAAGTTGTTCCATATCCTTTTCCGTGATATGCGCCATTCAGCATAATAAAAAAGCTGCGAACAGGGCCTGCGGTAAAGGTAGCTGCCCAGCCTGCAATATTTTCATCATCTAATAGCAAGTAGTATTTGGGTGCTATCAATGCGTTTAAAAACGCATCAAAATCTGCCATCGCCGACATCTGGAGCCTGACCGGGTATTCGGTGTTCCAGATTTTTAAAGTAGCTTCCTTTTGCTGGTCTGTTAGATATGTTTGGGATATTATTTTCACGCTTTAAACTTTGGGGTTCGATTTCCGGCTGTGGAGTGCAGCCAATGGTGATGAATAATAATTACGACCCGAACCTGGCTACTGCCTCTTCGTGCGTAATAAACTCTCCATTATCAGCCTGTTCAAGTCCTCTGAGTATTGATTGTTGTTGTTCTTCGCTTAATTCATCAAACCAATCAGGCTCTTCATTAGTGTCCTTTTCCATTTCCTCTAAATTTATTCATTCTCTAGTAAATATCTTCTAAATCCGTCAAAATCCTTTCCTAAACTCACGGCTTGTTTTTCCTTGTTGTGCAGTTCGGCCACCTGCTGAGGCGTGTCAATCTTAGCCGCTATGCTTTCAGGAAATACATTCGGAAACTTACAGGGATGTGCGGTTGATAAAAACACGCCGGCCATATCAGCTTTAAAATTATCCTGCTGGTAATCGCGTAGGGCTTGCCAGGCTATGGCGGTATGCGGACAAGCTACGTAATTGTAATTATCATTAATAAATTTAACTGCTTCCAATGTTTCTTCATCGTTATAACTGTAGCCGCTTACCAGTTTTTTCAGTGAGTCCGCATCATCCTTAAATAAATCGGCAATACGCACCCAGTTGCTTGGGTTGCCCACATCCATGGCATTACTCAATGTAGCTACTGATGGTTTTGGTTGATAAACGCCCGATTTTAAATATTCAGGCACAGCATCATTAGCATTTGTGGCGGCTATAAAATGCTCAACAGGTAAGCCCATTTTCCAGGCCAGCAATCCGGCACCGAGATTACCGAAATTGCCACTTGGTACCGAAAATACTACTTTATTGATACCCTGTTTTAATAGCTGTGCGTAAGCATTAAAATAATAAAAGGTCTGCGGTATTAATCGTGCAATATTGATGGAATTAGCTGAGGTCAGCCTGAATTTTTCATTCAAATCTTTGTCTGTGAATGCCTGCTTTACCAAATCCTGGCAATCATCAAAAGTCCCATCTACCTCGATAGCGCGAATGTTTTGCCCATTGGTAGTCAGCTGCAATTCCTGTATGCCGCTTACTTTTCCTTTGGGGTAAAGTATGGTAACGCGGGTATTCGGCACGCCTAAAAAACCGAGCGCCACCGCACCGCCGGTATCACCGGAAGTGGCGACCAATACGTCCAGCTGTTTTTCGCCTTCCTCCAAAAAATAGCTCATTACGCGGCTCATAAACCGGGCACCAAAATCTTTAAATGCCAGCGATGGCCCGTGCCACAGTTCCAGCACAAATATGTTTTCTTCCAGCTTTACAACCGGCGCCAGGAAGTTAATAGCATCCTGAATAATGTGTTGTAAATCGTCATCAGGGGTATCATCACCAAGCAGATTTTTGGCTACATGGAAAGCAATTTCCGGCAATGTGTACTGGTCGAGATTGTTCAGGAATTTTTCATCAAGACGTGGAATTGTTACCGGCATGTACAGGCCTTTATCCTGCGGCATACTGTTAAAGACCGCCTCTTTGAAGGATACGCGGATAGATGGGTTATTGGTGCTATATAATTTCATTGTTTGATTTCGGATTTCGGAATTTCGATTTCGGATTTATTTGCTGTTTAAGTTTTAATTCGCACATCTGCATATTCGCACATCACAAAATTCGTGGGCCATTATCATTTATGGTTGATACATAAGTATTACTGCCGATGCTCAAACCGGTTAAATGCTGCTGTAATTTTTGGGTGATGCGGTGTGCTGTATCTGCATCTTCTGTAAAAGCAAAAACTGACGGCCCTGACCCGGATATACCAAAGCTTACCGCACCTAATTTCATTGCCATATCGCGCATTTTGTAAAAGTCGGGTATAAGCATAGAGCGTACCGGTTCCACCAAAATATCTTTCATGCTGCGGCCTATCAGGCCAATATCGTTCATAAACAAACCGCTCACCAGGCCGGCTATGTTGCCCCATTGCGTAACGGCATCCTTCATTTGAATGTTTTTACGGATGATTTGCCGGGCCTCGCGGGTAGGCACATCAACATCGGGGAAAACTATAGCGCAATGCAGATTTTCAGGATGCGGCAGCCTGATTACGTCCAGCGGTTCATAGCTGCGTATCAACACAAAACCGCCAAACAAGGCAGGAGCAACGTTGTCCGCATGACCATACCCACAAGCCATTTCCTCGCCCTTCATGGCAAAGGGCAGCAGTTTCGATGGGTCGGCATCATCACCCAGGAGCGTTTTGATTGCAAATAGTCCGGCTACTGTGCTTGCCGAGCTTGAACCAAGCCCGCTGCCGATGGGCATTTTTTTATGCAGTTCTATATCCAGTCCAATATCATTCCGGCCAATGCTGTTTAGATAGTGCTGTACGCTTACGCTTACTGTATTTTTTGCAGGGTCGAGGGGCAAACGGCCGTTATCGCCGGTAATCTTGCTAATGGTGATACCGGGTTTATTGGTCAGTCGCATAATTACCTCATCACCCGGCTCATTCACGGCAAAGCCAAGCACATCGAAACCGCAAACCACGTTGGCAACGGTAGCAGGTGCGAAGACGTGAATGCTTTGACCACCTCCAACGGAAGAGAGTGCCGGTGCTATTTTTTTTTCTATTGCGATGTTATCTTCCATATTATTATCGAATGAATTCTAATTGTCTTGGTTTTTGACTCTTGATTCGGCGCTTACGCTCCTACGTTTATTAAATCTGCAAATACGCCGGCAGCGGTAACCTCTGCGCCTGCGCCGGGGCCCTTTACAACCAGCGGGCGCTCGCGGTACCTGTCGGTGGTGAACGATATAATATTATCGCTTCCCGATAAAGTAAAGAAAGGGTGGCTTTCGTCAACCATTTGCAAGGTAATTGCAGCCTTGCCGTTTTCCAGCTTGCCTATGTAACGTACCACTTTGTTTTCGGCTTCCGCCTTTGCTTTTAATTTCGCGAAAAAAGTATCCTCGGCTTTTAAGGCTGCGTAGAACTCATCAACGGTTTGTGCATCAAGGCAGGCTTGCGGCAGCATATTTTCAATATGTACGTCAGCCTCCTCCATTGGGTAACCAGCATCACGCGCGAGGATTAATATTTTCCGCATAAAATCCCTGCCGCTTAGGTCATCACGCGGGTCGGGCTCGGTGTAGCCCTTGTCCTGTGCTTCTTTCACCACATCGTGAAAACAGGCATCGCCTTTGAAATTATTAAAGATGAAGGATATAGTACCCGATAATATGGCTTCTATTTTCGCTATCCTGTCGCCGCTGTTCATCAGGTTTTTTAATGTGCCGATGATAGGCAGGCCAGCACCAACGTTGGTCTCATAAAAAAAGTCGACGCCGTGCTGTTTAGCCGCATCATGAAAAGTTTTATATTGCTGGTACGATGCTGAGTTGCCGATTTTATTGCAGGTAATAACAGATATATTCGAGTTGAAAACTTCCTCGTAAAACTCCACCGGTTTCGGGCTGGCGGTATTATCTATAAACACACAGTTGGGCAGGTTCATGCCTTTCATCCGGGCTACAAATTCTTTTAAGTCGGCAGCCTCTCCATTGGCCTGGAGGTCTTCCTGCCAGTTATCCAGCGAAATGCCATCGCCACTAAAAATCATCTTACGGGTATTGCTCACGCCGGCAATTTTAACCTGTATGCCGTTGTGCTCCTGTAAGTAATTGCTGTGCGCGTTTAGTTGTTTAAACAAGGTTTGGCCTATGTTGCCGGTACCTAAACAGAAAGCATGCAGCGTTTTGGTGAGCTGGGTAAAGAAACCATCGTGCACAGCGTTCAACGCCTTGGCTAGGTCGTGCACTGAAATAATCACCGAAATATTATACTCTGATGAGCCCTGTGCAATTGCCCGCACATTTACCCCATTTCTGCCAAGCGCATGAAACAACTTGCCCGATACGCCCGGTGTTTGTTTCATATTTTCGCCTACTATAGCTATGATGGCAAGGTTTTGCTCTATTACCACCTCGTCCAGCTTTTTTGCCAGCAGTTCCAGTTCAAATTCCTGCTCTATCAACTGTTTGGCTTTAGCAGTATCTCCGGGATTTATAGCGAAGGTTATGCTATGCTCTGATGATGACTGGGTAATTAATATGATATTGATTTGCTCCCTTGCCAGTAATGAAAACAGCCTGCCGCTAAAACCGGATTTACCTACCATGCCACTGCCTTCCAAATTGAGGATGCTGATATTGTTGATGGATGATATACCCTTTATCGGCAGGTTTGATGGCTTACAATCATGGCGGATAACAGTTCCCTCAAACTCCGGCTCAAAAGTATTTTTAATGACGATAGGTATCTTTTTCAAAAATGCCGGTATCATGGTAGGCGGATAAATTACCTTGGCGCCAAAGTAGGATAGCTCCATCGCTTCGGTATAGGTTAGCTCCGGCAGGGAAAAGGCTTTTTTTACCATGCGTGGGTCGGCGGTCATCATACCGTTTACATCAGTCCATATTTGTATTTCACTGGCATTTAAGGCGGCGCCAAATATAGCTGCGGTATAATCGCTGCCGCCTCTGCCGAGCGTAGTTATTTGGCCCGCGTCGTTAGAAGCAATAAAGCCGGTTATAAAAAGTACCTTATCGCTATGTTCCTGCTGAAAACCGCGGATAAGCAATTCGGTCAGGTCCATATTTACTTTTGCATTGCCGAAAGCGCTGTCGGTTTTTATCAGTTCAGATGCGTCAACACAATGCGATTCGGGGAAATATTGTGCCGCTATTTTGCAAATCATTATAGTTGAGCAGCGCTCACCGAAGCTTAAAACCTGGTCTCGGGTTTTAGGGGTAAGCTCGCGCAGGGTTAAGATGCCTTGCAGCAAATCCTCCAGCTGGTTAAAAAATATTTTAAGCCTGGTAAAAGCTGGATTCTGGTTTTGAACGGTAAGCAAGCTTTTTACCACATCAAAATGGCGCGTTTCCAGTTCTTTTAATGACCCAGAAAAATCAACGCCGTTTGCAGCGCCTTCAGCCATGGAGAGCAGCAGGTTAGTTACCCCGCTCATGGCCGACAGCACAACGACCGGGCGCTCGCCGCTTGCCACTTCTTTTTTTAGAATGTTTAATAAGGTCTGGATGCTTTGTACAGAACCTACGGAAGTACCGCCAAATTTTAATATTTTCATAATGGTTATAAAACAAAACGCCTTCCCCGTTTCGGAGGAAGGCGTTCATTTGGTTTGTTTATGTTTTTACACCATACGACTACTTTCCTCCGGATTTTACGCCGGTGGTTGTTGTGGTTGTCGATGTGGTAATTGTAAGTATCATATTATGTCTGTAAAGAAAGTAGATATTTTCATAAATAACAATAGTATTTTGTTTTTTATGAAATCTAAAATAAAGACTGCGATTTTATATTTATAATTACCAATATATGAATAGATGGTTGATTGTATTATTTTTTTTGCTAACGACAAGCGTTGTGCTGGCGCAAAATGAAAAAGATACCCTGGTTTACAAGATGCCCGTTATAGATGGGAAATTGATTTATAAAGACAGCATCGAATTAAAAGGCCGGAAAAAGACGATGATGGATAGTGTTGCAAAGAAATGGTTTTTCAGCTATTTCAAATATTATAAAAAAGATACTTCATCACGGGATAAAGGTTTGTCGGGCATAATATTAGATAAGGCAGCTGTCGAGTTCAGGATGTCGACAACTTCGGTGGCTTTGGTGAAGTACGACTTTTATTTAATTTTCACTTTGCAGGTTAATTGTGCAGATGGATACTATACCTATAAGATCTTCGATATATTTTTTACGCCGAAGAGCAGTTTGTTCAGATCGGTAGGATACTATCAACAAAGCCCGGAATATCTGCTTGGTTTATATAAACAAAAGCATTTAGGATTTGGCCCAGCCATAAATATGGGGCGAAAGAAGATTCGTGAGTATCTTACAAATACCGATAACGGCATACGCGCATGTATCGCTTCACTGAACAAAGCAATGGCGAACTGACGAAGGTTAGTAATAACTCTCCGGCTTAAGGCTTTTGGCCGAATATCATATAATGCTTGTAAAGACAGTATATGTTTTTTTATAGCAAGCAGATCGTTTTATTTTTTACGCCTGTTTTAAGTTTTAACCGGTAAAACTGCCGGTAAATGACCATTGATTTGAGGGCAATAGTAAATAAATTTGCGGTTTTGTCCTAAATAAGGTACGTTTTACCAAAACTCTTAATATTCCTCAAACAACTACGCTCGCCGCTAATCAACTTGTTTCCAATGGGTTAATTTTTTTAATTTATTTGAGAATTAACTGGCCGCCTATTTGACTATTGCGGGCGTGCCGGCATTAGCCGGTAGATATAAAACAGTTAAAATGAAATCAAAATTTACAAAACTGACATTCACTTTATCCTTTATAGGATTGTCAACGTCATTATTTGCTCAGGACATGAGCTCAGATTCTGCTAAACGCTTTGCTAAAAAAAGTTTTCGCACCTTTTCAATTGGTGTAAACGGTGGTATGTTAACCCATTACACACCATTCAACGGTCCATCTAATGGAGATTTTAAAACGCCTGAAGAAAAATTAGGATATGGTTTTTACCTTAAGCAACAGCTTTTACCTGGCTTTGGCTTACAGGCCGACTTTTTGGCCGGCCGTGTAAACGGTTACCGTGCAAATTCATTAGCCAGCCCAAGCGAAGCACAGGACAATAGCAGCTTTGAAACTAAGATACATTGGTCGGCGGCCTTAAGTGCAAACTTTACAGTAGCAAACTTAAGCCTTAATCAAAAGCACAATGTGCTATCGCCTTACCTAACCGCTGGCGCTGGTTACATGTCGTCAAGTGCAGACGTACGCAACGTACCCGGCGGTGCAAATACAAACAATGATAAAAATTGGTTTGTTCCCGTTGGCGCTGGATTCAAGTTCGGCCTTTCTAACTCCTTAAATATCGATTTGGGTTACTCGGTTTACTTTATGAAAAGTAACAATTTCGATGGCGTAAGAGGTTCACTTAACGATAGATTCTCCTACGCACATGCCGGTTTAGAATTTTCACTCGGCAAAAGGAGCTCACCGCAATTGCAAAATTACAGTGCAATAGCTGACCTTAGAGAGCAAACCGCAGCAGAAAGCGCTGCTTTACGTGCACAACTTGCAGCAAACGAACAGAAAAGACTTAGTGATTTGGCTTTGGCCCAACAGCAATACGCTAAAGACTTAGGTGACGACGATAATGACGGCGTAGCTAACAAGT
>JAZJZL010000102.1:6229-41073 GCA_040389845.1 Bacteroidota bacterium | reverse complement strand
ACCCAGCGAGTTGAACACAATAACGTCGTCGATACGGTTCAAAAACTCAGGGGCGAAAGCACGTTTCAATGCATTCTCGATTACACCGCGTGAGTGTGTATCAGCCTGGTCAGCTTTAGCGCTGGTGGTGAAACCAACACCCTGGCCGAAGTCTTTCAGCTGCCGTGCACCGATGTTCGAGGTCATGATGATGATGGTGTTCCTGAAGTCAACCTTACGACCTAAGGAGTCGGTCAGCTGGCCTTCATCCAGCACCTGCAGCAGTATGTTGAATACATCCGGGTGTGCTTTCTCAATCTCGTCCAGCAATACTACGGCGTAAGGCTTGCGGCGTACCTTTTCAGTAAGCTGTCCGCCTTCTTCGTAACCTACGTAGCCCGGAGGCGCTCCCACTAAGCGCGACACGGCGAATTTCTCCATGTACTCGCTCATATCAATCTGTATCAGCGCATCCTCGGTGTCGAACATGAAGCGGGCAAGCTCTTTGGCAAGCTCTGTTTTACCCACACCGGTAGGGCCTAAGAATATAAATGAGCCGATTGGCTTTTTAGGGTCTTTTAAGCCAGCGCGCGTACGTTGTATAGCGCGGGTTAATTTCTTAATGGCTTCTTCCTGGCCGATGATCTTGCTGCCTACGGTAGTTGCCATCTGCAGCAGCTTCTGGCTGTCGGCCTGGCCTACGCGCTGTACCGGTATGCCGGTCATCATCGAAACTACCTCAGCCACATTATCTTCCGACACGGTGTAGCGTTTCGATTTTGTTTCAGCTTCCCAGATACCTTTAGCCTGTTCCAGTTCTTCCAGCAGGTGTTTTTCGGTATCACGCAATTTTGCAGCTTCTTCGTATTTCTGACTGCGAACCACGCGGTTTTTCTCAACCTTAATCTGCTCTATCTTCTGCTCAATATCCAGGATGTTCTGCGGAACGTGAATATTGGTGAGGTGAACGCGTGAGCCTGATTCATCAAGGGCATCGATAGCCTTGTCTGGTAAAAAGCGGTCGGTAATGTAACGTGTGGTTAAATTAACGCAGGCGTTGATAGCTTCCGGGGTATAAGTTACGCCATGATGCTCTTCATATTTCTCCTTGATGCGGTTCAGTATCTCCACGGTTTCATCAGGTGTGGCAGGTTCTACCATTACCTTCTGGAAACGGCGGTCTAAAGCGCCATCTTTCTCGATATACTGGCGATATTCATCCAAAGTAGTTGCACCGATGCATTGTATTTCGCCGCGGGCCAACGCCGGCTTAAACATATTCGATGCGTCGAGCGAGCCAGATGCTCCGCCTGCGCCAACTATGGTGTGTATCTCGTCGATAAATAAAATAACGTCCGGTGATTTTTCAAGCTCGTTCATCACAGCTTTCATACGCTCCTCAAACTGTCCGCGGTACTTGGTACCGGCAACCAGCGAGGCAAGATCCAAAGTAACTACACGTTTGTTAAACAACACACGCGATACTTTACGCTGAACAATGCGCAGGGCCAAACCCTCGGCGATGGCAGATTTACCAACACCTGGTTCGCCAATTAAAATTGGGTTGTTCTTTTTACGGCGCGAAAGGATTTGCGACACACGCTCGATCTCTTTCTCGCGACCAACGATAGGGTCTAGGCGGCCGTCTTCTGCTGCCTTGGTTAAGTCGCGGCCAAAATTGTCAAGCACCGGGGTTTTTGATTTAATATCCGATACTTTTTTAGGCTGACTGAAAGCTTCTTCTTCTTTAAAGTCGTCGTCGCCGCCGGTTGGTGAGCCGGGCATCTCGTCAGTTACATCATTTTTATGCGATTCTACCTCGCCTTTAAACACTTCGTAATTCACGTTAAACTGGGTTAAAATTTGTGAGGCGATGTTGTCCTCGTCGCGCAGGATAGAGAGCAGCAGGTGCTCGGTGCCTATCACATCGCTTTTAAAAATTTTGGCTTCCAGGTAAGTTATCTTTAACACTTTTTCGGCCTGCTTGGTAAGCGGTATGCTGCCGATGTGTACGTTTGTGCCGATTGTGCCTTTTACAGCATCCTCAACAGAACGTCTAAGTCTGCCGGTATCGACAGTTAATTCCTTCAATAGTTTGATCGCAACACCGTCTCCGTCTCTAATCAATCCCAGCAAAAGGTGTTCGGTCCCAATATAATCGTGCCCCAGGCGCAAGGCCTCCTCTCTGCTATATTGAATAACGTCTTTTACCCGTGGCGAAAATTTAGCTTCCATATATATCCTTCCGATTTTATGAACGTCCTAAAGTATCATTTTGTTTGAAAAACCCGGACATGTTCTTTTGCACATATCAACAATATTATTGCCAAGTTTATGGGCGACACCCAAAGCAGACATTGCTGTGATATTCCCCCGCACGCTTACAAAATTATATACGGCAATTTTATAAATAAAATATGCAAACACAACAGGTTTTTATAAAAAAAACACTCATTTATATGTTTTAGATGTAAATATTCCCAATTGGTTTACTATGTATACGCCTGACACCCGCCAAAAGTGACAGCAACCGACAAATAATGTAAAAATATGACATTAAGACAGAGCAGCGATATGCGAGTGTGGGGATTTTTAAATGTGCGGATGATTGATGTGCGAATGTGCGGATTGGGAATGGTTTGCATGCCGGGTGCCACAGGCCTGCGACCTGTGCTGACATGTGTCGCCCTGACGGGGAAAAAAACCGTCAGCGCAGGGCATCGCCCTGCGTAATCGTGCAAAGCCGTGATGATATCTTATCTCATTTCCTTAAATTAGCTGCCACCAAACACATGCGCTACAACGAATACCCGCCATCCGCCCTTTTAAAAGATTACGTGCAATGCTATTTCACCTGCGAAACAGACGCCACCGTAACCACCGAAGACAGCGTATACGCATCCGGTTTTGTAGAGATTATGTTTAACCTGGGCGATGGTCCGCAAAAATTAACAAACGGCACGCAAGCAAGCCAGCCGCGCGCACAACTATGGGGACAAACCATTCAGCCATTTACCTTTACCTCATCCGGCAAACACGCCATGTTGGGTGTGCGTTTTTACCCGCATACCGCCGCCTATTTTTTTGACGAATCAGTTGATACCTTTAACGACCATGTTGTCGACTATGTAGATGTAGCAGGCCGCGAAGGGCGGGAATTGTTTGCCCAACTTTTGGAAGCTACCCCGTTAAATATAAAAGTAGAACTGCTTGAAAAGTTTTTGCTGGCGCGATTACAGCGTTTTGAACACCGTTTCGCAAAGCTTAAGCTGATGAATGCCATTGTTGACGAGTTAAATAACGACGACTTTTTCCGGAACATCAACACTGTTTCCGCCCGCTATGGCATGACGCCACGTTATTTGCAGAAGCTGTTTTTGAGTTACTCCGGTATTAGTCCGCATTTGTTTAGCAAGATAACACGCTTTCAAAAGAGCCTGCAGCTGATAACCAAAAACGAATTGCCGCTAACAACCGTCGCCCACCAATGCGGCTATTACGACCAATCTCATTTCATCAAGGATTTTAAAAATTTTACCGGCTTGGCGCCATCCCATTTCCGCGCTGACAGCTCAAGCGAGCTGGCAGTTTCCCTCGCCGGTTAAAGCAAATGCAGCTAAAGTCTCCCCAACCGGGGGGGATTTAGAGGAGGCTTGGAGCACTATGTTAAATCTGTCCCCAGTTTGTTCGCATTTTTACAATTTGTGCCTTTTCATGCGCGATAGTTTTGCCGCAAGTATTTAAATTATCAAAGCATCATGAAAAAGAATTTCATTATTTTAGCGGCTTGCCTGTTTGTTTTATGTACCACAGGCAACACCTTCGCCCAAAACTTAAGCACCATCAAACAATCCATCTCCAAAAAGAATGCCCTGTATTTCGAGCTATTTTCAAAAAAAGACCTGGCCATCGTTAACCTTTATGCCGAAGATGGCTGCCTGATGTCGCCTAACATGCCCGCCATTCGCGGCAAAGCAGCACTCACCAAAGATTTCAAGGATACCTACGATGCCGGCCAAATCAAAGGCGTAAAATTTTCCACCCAAAACATCTACGGCGATGGCAGCAACTACATCACCGAAGAAGGAACCTGGCAGGTTTTCGATACTTCCGGCAAACTGCTCGACAACGGCAAATACCTGAAGCTTTGGAAGAAAACCGCCAACGGCTGGAAGATTTTCAGGGATGTATTTAACAGTGATAACAAAGGGAAGTGATTGACGGCCAACACGTCATTGCGAGGTCGATTGCTCGCAATCGGCTTCGAAGCAATCTCTGCAACAGGCTGCAACGGACCGTAGATATTGTGGTCTCCTGTATGCCGGCGGACAGGAAACCATGTACATTTCTGCACTGATGCATTATGGCGCAGAGGTTGCTTCGAAGCCAACTACAAGTAGTCGGCCTCGCAATGACGAGTTTGTGACGTAACGCTGTTTATATAAGAAGTGGCAGCATGAACCTAACCCCTCAACTCATCCTCAACCTTTCCTCTTCCAAATCAATCTGGTAAAGCTGCTCGCGAATCATTTCTTCGCTGATGTCCGGGTCTTTATTCAGCTCGGTAAGAAATTGGCGCTGACTTTCCAGCAACTCCAAAAAAACAGCCTTCTTCTTTTCGCCCATCAGGCTGCCTTCTGCGGCCCGCTGCCGCTGTTCCCAAAGCTTCAGCAGGCTTTCCATACCGGCATGGTCGTTCAGCTCTTTTTCAAATTTGTTGGTCAGGAATTGATGAACATGGCGTTTCAGGCCATGTTTCATATTTTTCCGGGCTGCTTTTTCTTTTTCTTCGTTGTTAAAGTGGTCAAACACGTGCGACTTTTTTATCAGCCAGGGCAGTGTAAGCCCCTGTATCACCAGCGTAAGCAAGATGGCAACGAAAGTTACAAACAGGATAAGGTTGCGCTGCGGAAATTCTGTCCCGTTATCCAGCACCATGGGAATGGATAAAGCCGCTGCCAGCGACACCACGCCCCGCATCCCCGACCATCCCAGCACCATCGGCAGCAGGAACGCCCTGGTGCGCGACCCTAATCTCGGCGCCACACTGGGCCTGAAGATATAAGTTGCCAGCATAGCAAGATAAGAACTGATAATGCGTGAAACCATCAGCACTCCTGTTACCAGTAAGCCGTAATTTATAGCGGTGCTTATCGGGATGCCTTTTGCACGCAGGCCTTCGACTATTTCCGGAAGGTCGAGGCCGATTATCAAAAAGATGATGCCGTTTAGTATAAATACGAAGCTTTCCCAAACGCTGAAACCCTGGATGCGGCTTGCGCTGTTTAAAAACACCAACCGCCTGGCCGACATAAATAGCCCGCCGGCCACTACAGCCAGCACGCCGGAGCAATGCAGTTCTTCTGCCACCCAATACATAAAATAAGGCTCGATGAGGGTAAGCGCAACGTCGGCCGAGGCATCTGTGGGTAGCCGTTTATGCGCCTGCACAAAAATCCAGGCCAGCAGCAGGCCGATGCCGGTCCCGCCAATTACCATCCACAAAAAACTCAGCGCCGCCTGGTGCCATATAAACTGACCGGTGCCGACCGCGATTAAAGCAAAGCGAAAAATAATAAGCGACGATGCATCGTTGAGTAAACTTTCACCTTCCAGGATAGCGGAAGTAGCCCTCGGGATTTTTACAAAACTGGTGATCGCCCCCGTGCTTACCGCATCAGGCGGGGCAACAATGCCGCCAAGCAGGAACCCTAAGGCAATCGAAAATCCCGGTATATAATGATTGGCAACTATGGCTACAGATAACGCTGTAAAAAACACCACCAAAAAAGCGAAGCTGCCGATAATGCGCCACCACTTTTTCATCTCCTTAAACGAGATGGTCCATGAGGCCTCGAACAGCAGCGGCGGCAAAAAGATGAAAAAGATAAGGTCGGGGTCTATCCGTACAATTGGCAGCCCCGGTATAAAGCTAATAAGCAGCCCGGCAATCACCAGTAAAATGGGGTAGGCGATTCTCAGTTTGGCCGCCCACATTTCAAGCAGAACAACCGCGGCAACCATGGCAAGCAAAAAGGGTAGAATAGTATGCATAGGGATGAGTTACATTAATCAATCGGTAAACACGTTCCTAAAATAGGGATTTTTTTGAAGTGGGCGCTGGCCTGATGAAAGACAGGGTTGCGAATGACCACTATAGCGATGGGTTTTAAAACCCATCCCTATGAAGAAAGCCGCCCGGAATTCAAATGCTATTACCCCTTAATCGATGAGTCAGCATCAACAACAACCATAACCCAAGTTATCCTATGGCATTTAAATCCGTCCCCCATTGCCTTTTCCCTTACATTCCCTACCTTTAAGCCGACAAGTTCTTTACATACTTCATCAAACGGTATAGGTTTTACTTAACGTAGATTAATAGGGAACCGTGTGAAAATCACGGGCTGTCGCGCAACTGTAAGTAACGCAACAAATTTTTGCCAATCTATGTCCACTGTCCGCTAGCCAGCGCGATGGGAAGGACGGCAGAAATGTTACAAGCCAGGAGACCTGCCTGCTACCGGATGGACAATGCTTTCGCGGAAAAAAAGCAAATGGTCTTAGCTGATGGCTTTACAGGCGGCAATATGCCTGCCGGGCCGTGGCGTATTCATTTCTTTCTTTTTTTCCGCTAGTCATTTCGAAGTTTAGTTAGAGCGCTTTTAACCCGTTTATTCATTTAATCATTAAAAGAAAATGCTAACGCAAAACCTCGGCTACCCGCGTATTGGTAGTCACCGACAATTGAAAAAAGCCTGCGAGCAATACTGGGCAGGTAAAATCAGCTTAAAAGACCTGAACGATGCAGCCCGCAGCATCAGGGAAGAAAACTGGCAAACACAGCTGGATGCCGGGATCGACCTAATTCCCTGCAACGATTTCAGCTTTTACGACCAGGTACTCGACATGAGCCTGCTGCTGGGCGTTATACCCCAGCGTTATTCCCGGGTGTTGACCGATGTTAAAACCAATAGTGAAACAGACCTGTATTTCGCCATGGCCCGCGGTTATCAGAAAGATGGACTGGACATTACCGCCATGGAGATGACTAAATGGCTGGATACCAATTACCACTACATAGTGCCGGAATTTACAGCCAAACAGGAATTTCGCATATTTTCAGAAAAGGTATTTGGCGAATATAATGCCGCCCGTCAACTGGCGGGGGCAAAGGCTAAGCCGGTACTGTTGGGCCCGGTAAGCTATTTGCTATCAGGCAAGGAAAAAGAAGCGGGCTTTGAACGCATAGACCTAATAAAGAAATTGGTGCCGGTTTATGTAGATATCATCAATCGCCTTAAAAGCCAGGGCGCTGAGTGGATACAGTTAGACGAGCCGTGCCTCGCGCTCGACCTCACCAAAAAAGAAAAAGAAGCCTTTGAATATACTTACCGCTTCATTACCAACCGTGTAAGCGGCGTTAAGCTGATGGTTGCCACTTATTTCGATGCGCTGCTGGATAATACAGAACTGGCGGTTAACCTGCCCATTGCAGCCCTGCACGTCGACCTGGTGCGCGCACCCGAACAACTGGATGAAGTACTTGCCTTAATTCCGGATAAGCTCCTGCTTTCGCTGGGTGTGGTTGATGGCCGTAACGTTTGGAAAAACGACTATGAAAAATCATTAGCGCTAATTAGCAAAGCAATAGATAAAATAGGGGCCGACCGCTTAATCATAGCACCATCATGTTCGCTGCTGCATAGCCCAATTGACCTTGACCTGGAAACCAGCCTCGACCATAACATTAAAAACTGGATGGCCTTTGCCAAACAAAAACTGAACGAAGTAAATGAGCTGCGGCAGATATCGGAAGGCAATTCAACGTCGCTGCAGGCTAACGAAAAAGCTATTGAAAGCCGCCGACTATCTGGACAGGTGCATCGTCAGCCCGTAAAAGACAGGGTTGCAGCTATTACTGATGCAGATGCAAGCCGAAACAGCGCGTTTCCAGTTCGGCAGCGTGTGCAGCATGAACGTTTTAAGCTGCCGTTGTTTCCCACAACAACTATTGGTTCCTTCCCGCAAACGGATGATATCCGCCAGCTCCGCGCCCGTTTTAAAAAAGGTGAGCTAACTGCTCAACAATATGATGGCGCGATAGAGCAGGCTACTGTCGAAGCCATCCGCTGGCAGGAGGAAATCGATATCGACGTGCTGGTGCATGGCGAATTTGAGCGTAACGATATGGTAGAATATTTTGGCGAACAGCTGGATGGCTTTGTATTTACCAAAAACGGGTGGGTGCAAAGCTATGGTAGCCGCTGTGTAAAGCCGCCTGTAATTTATGGCGATGTGAGCCGTCCGGTTGATATGACCGTTAAATGGAGCAGTTTTGCCGCCGCACAAACCGACAGGCCGATGAAGGGCATGCTGACGGGGCCTGTAACTATTTTGCAATGGTCGTTTGTGCGTGACGATCAACCACGCGAAACCACAACAAATCAAATCGCTTTTGCTATACGCGACGAGGTAGTCGCGCTGGAGCAGGCTGGTATCGGTATCATCCAGATTGATGAACCAGCCATTCGCGAAGGGTTGCCGCTGCGTAAAGCAAAACGCCCGCATTACCTGGATTGGGCTGTGAAAGCCTTCCGCATTTCTGCCAGTGGTGTGGATGATAAAACGCAAATACATACACACATGTGCTACAGCGAGTTTAATGATATCATCGAGCATATAGCAGCTATGGATGCCGATGTCATCACCATAGAAACCTCGCGCTCACAAATGGAACTGCTACAGGCATTTGGCCACTTTGAATACCCGAACGAGATTGGTCCGGGTGTTTATGATATACATTCGCCGCGCGTGCCGTCCGTAGAAGAAATGGTTTCCCTGCTGGAGAAGGCTGCCGAACTGCTGCCGGCCCGTAACCTTTGGGTTAATCCCGATTGCGGCTTAAAAACCCGCAAATGGCCCGAAACCAAGGCTGCGCTTGAAAATATGGTTGCCGCTGCAAAGCAGGCCCGCGAACAAATAGTTACCGAAACTTTAGCATAAGTGTAAGAGGGCGGCGTCTGCCGCCCTCTTTAAAAAATATTACATGGCACATCATGAACATAAATCCTGCCCGCGCTGCGGGGCGCCGTTTGAATGTAAAGTAGGAAGCATTTTACAATGCCAGTGCAGCGGCCTCATATTTACCGGGGAGGAAAAAGAATATATCGCGTTAAATTACCGCGATTGCTTATGCAGGGCTTGTTTGCTGCAAATTAAGCATGAGCATAATACCCGGAATGTAGGAGGTTTTACAAAAAATATTTTCCCCGTTCAGATGAAGTCAGAAATAAGTTAATTATCGGAAATGTCTGCCTAATCATTACTGCCATTAAGGACCTCTCGCTTTATATCGATTTCGTGCAAATCAACACCGTAGGTTGATTTAGATTGTAATGTCTCGAAAGTAAATTCTAAAAAATTCAAATCCTTTTTTTTGACTATCCAATTCCTGGTAGGTATATGGTGTAGTAGTTCAATTACTTGTAGGGAATCAGCGTCTACAAAGACCAAACTACAGGTTGTGGCCGTTGTATCGCTCCAGCGTTGAAGAAATACGCCGTTAAATTCAACATAGAACCAATCGCCGAACGGCTTATATGCTAAATAAGGTATTTCCGGGTCGCCATATAAATTGAAATAGTCACCACTGTCCCAGGGTAAGGCTCCGCAGAATTTTCTATAAATTACAAGGTCGTTTATCGACGCCAAAATAGACCATTGCTGTAGCGGTTCGAGGCTTGTTTTTTCATTTGCTCTCGCTATTTGTCGATCTTTTTTGCTGGTAGTTAAGCGCTGTCCTAACGAAAGTAAGGCGGCGAAAAAAATAATTACCAGGCCCACCGCCAGGATAACTGGTGACAACAGAAGAATGAGGATGTTCCACAGCGCGTCAATAGCCCGGTTGCCGGTTTTGCCGTGTTTGTATATTGTTTTCACGAATTTCACAATAGACTAATTTATAAATAAATTTCCATAACAACCTTCAAACCCAATCAACTTAATTTAACCCAGTCCAACTTAATCAACTCAAATTACTAATTTAGCCCGGCGATTAAGGCGATCATCTCAATCACTAATTCACCAATTTACTAATTATCAACATGGCAGACGAAAAGATAATTTTTTCAATGGCGGGCGTAAGCAAAGTTTATCCGCCGCAAAAAACAGTTTTAAAGAACATTTACCTGTCGTTTTTTTACGGCGCCAAAATAGGGGTTATCGGTTTAAACGGCTCGGGTAAGTCGAGCTTGTTGAAAATTATAGCCGGGATAGACAAAACCAATATCGGCGAGGTAGTATTTTCGCCGGGCTATACCGTAGGCTACCTGAGCCAGGAACCGGAGCTTGACCCTAACAAAACCGTTAAGGAAGTGGTAGAAGAAGGCGTTGCCGAAACCACAGCCTTATTAAAGGAATACGAAGACATCAACGAGAAATTCGGCCTGGAAGAATATTACAGTGATGCCGATAAAATGGATAAGCTGATGGCCCGCCAGGGTGAGCTGCAGGATAAAATTGACGCCGTAAACGCCTGGGAGCTTGACGTTAAGCTGGAACGCGCAATGGACGCCCTGCGCTGCCCCGACCCGGATACAAAAATATCGGTACTTTCCGGTGGTGAGCGCCGCCGTGTAGCCATGTGTCGCCTATTGTTGCAGGAACCAGACGTTTTATTGCTGGATGAGCCTACCAACCACCTTGACGCTGAGTCGATAGACTGGCTGGAACAACACCTGAAACAATATAAAGGAACCGTAATAGCCGTAACACACGACCGTTACTTCCTGGACAATGTGGCAGGGTGGATACTGGAGCTGGACAGGGGAGAAGGCATCCCATGGAAAGGCAACTATTCTTCATGGCTCGATCAAAAAGCCAAGCGCCTTGCGCAGGAAGAAAAGACCGAAAGCAAGCGCCAGAAAACTCTGGAGCGCGAGCTGGAATGGGTGCGCATGGGGCCAAAGGGTCGCCATGCCAAATCAAAAGCGCGCTTGTCAAACTACGATAAATTAGCATCCGAAGAATCAAGGGAGAAAGAAGAAAAACTCGAGCTGTTTATTCCGCCAGGCCCGCGCTTGGGTAACGTAGTTATCGAGGCCAATGGCGTAAGCAAATCTTATGGCGATAAATTATTGTTCGATAATTTGAGTTTTTCGCTACCCCCTGCAGGTATTGTGGGGATTATCGGTCCGAACGGTGCAGGTAAAACTACGCTGTTCCGCCTGATAACCGGCCAGGAAACACCCGATGCCGGTACCTTCCGCGTGGGCGAAACTGTGGCATTGGGCTATGTAGACCAAATGCATGATGATCTGGACCCTAATAAATCTGTTTGGGAAAATGTTACCGGCGGCCTGGAAACGGTTTTGGTAGGTAATCGCCCGCTTAACTCGCGTGCTTATGTTTCCAAATTCAACTTCAACGGCGCCGACCAGCAGAAAAAAGTAGGTGTGCTATCCGGTGGTGAGCGTAACCGCGTTCACCTGGCCATCACCCTAAAAAAAGGTTCGAACGTTTTGTTGCTCGATGAGCCTACCAACGACATCGACGTAAATACATTACGCGCATTGGAAGAAGGCATGGAAAACTTCGGCGGCTGTGCCGTAATCATCAGCCACGACCGCTGGTTTTTAGACCGTATCTGTACCCACATACTGGCATTTGAAGGTAACTCGCAGGTGTATTTCTTTGAAGGGAATTACTCTGATTACGAGGAAAACCGCAAAAAACGTTTGGGGGATATAGCTCCGAAACGGATTAAGTATAAAAAGTTGTCGGTGTAATAGCCGTCGAGATTTGACAACTCTTTAAGAGTTGTCAAATCTTAAGTTGCAATTGTAATTCCGTTTTTTTAAACGATAGCAGGCTTACCTTCTTTAATCTTTTCCAATATCCCGCCCCAAAGGTCAATTCTTGCCTGTAATGCCTTTTTTACAGCTTCAGTAGCCTGGTGCCAATGCTCTTCATTTTCGTCGCAAAGTTCGGACGTCATTTGGTAGGCCAACTGTGAGTGATGGTCGCCGTCAACCTCGATATGGCGTTCCAGGTAGTAGAGCAATACATCCACCTTTCCGGGCAACTGTTTGTTAATTTCCTTAACCATGCTGACAAACATAGCCGGTATCAAATCCTCCCGGCCAAAAGTAAATACGGCGGCTTGCACATGGGCGGGTTCATTAGCAATTACATCAAACGTATGCTGAACAAAGTTCCGGGCGGCTTCCGGAATATCATCGCCGGACAACACGGTTTTAATATCCCAGCCATTTTTCAAGTTTTCAATAAGACTGTTTATAGCGGTATAATCACAACCGGCCAGTTCCATCGCACGCAGGTACAGTTCAAAATGGCTGGTGCGGTTACCGGATTCATCTACATCGCTCTCCTCGCCGGCAACTATTTCGTTTATAAGGTAGCGGGTATTCGCGCTACCAACAGGAACCCAGGGCGTGGTAACGCAGGTAAGTTTTTGCTGAAGCGATTTAAGCAGCGACATAAAATCCCATACTGCAAAAACGTGATGTTCCATAAAAGCCTGCAAATCTTCAATTTCACTGATGCTTTGGTAAAGCGGGTGGGTTATTAGTTTTTCGCGAAGGGGAGCTATGGCGTTTTTGAATTCTTCTATCCGGGTATTAGTGACCATATTTTTGACATTATTTTGACGGCGCAAGTATCGGGAAGATAATTTATATTGCGGAACCCCTGGTCAATTTTGACGATAAGATTACGCCATGCGCAACCCCTTGCGTATAAACAAATTAACTAAAACGAATAATTTAATTACCCAAAAACGTCATTAATGAAAATCATTAAACTGTTCAGAATTGCGATTTTGTTCACGTTGATAATCTTCGGCTTTAAGTCGTACAGTCAATCTGCTACCGGCATAGGGTTAGGCTATGGGCCAAGCAAACCTTTTTCAAACGATTATAATTTCGGCAGCGGCGTTCAACTGTTTGGCAACCTGGCGATAGCAGATAAATGGGAAATAGTACCCAGCCTTGGCCTTGAATCGATAAATTCGAAAGGACGCACTTACCAGGCCGACCCTTACAACATAAAGCATATAGGTAATGTCAGCCTTATTTATCTTGGCGCTTCGGCGAAATATGATTTTAACCGCCGGTTTTTTGTAAAAGCCGGGCCGACGCTCTATGTTGGCGTCGGGGGCGACGACGTTGCGGCCGCCGGCATAAGTGGCATGGCCGCCGGTGGTTATAATTGGGATTTGGATGAACACAGCACGCTGGAGTTGTCTCTTTTCACAACCGTTATAGATATTGAAACAACAGGGCGCGGCGTAACGCCAATTGCAGGTTTCAAGGTAGCTTATGTTTTTAACTTCTCGCGTGGCAAATTAAAACCGCCGCCGGGAAGGCCGCCCGGGTTTTAACCATTGTCAATATCATGTTGAAAAAGGGCGTATGCAATACGCCCCTACGTTAAATTTGGCCGTAGGGGCGTATTGCATACGCCCTGAAATATACAGGTAGCATCAACCCCTACCAAACCTTCACCCTATCCTTCTCCTCTCTATACATTTTATCCCCCGGTTTTATACCGAACGCATCGTAAAACTGTTGCATGTTTGATACCGGGCCATTAACGCGGTACATCGGCGGCGAATGTGGGTCGATGTTGATTAGGCGGCGGGTAAGCTGGTCGCTGCGCTTGGCGCGCCACACCTGACCGCATGACAGGAAGAAGCGCTGATCCGGTGTAAGGCCGTCAATTTTTGTATTGCTTTTGCCCTCCGGGGTGTTTTTAAATGCCTGGTAAGCGATGGCAAGGCCACCAACATCAGCGAGGTTTTCGCCTTGCGTAAGGTTGCCGTTAATGTGCAAATTATCCAACACGGTGTACTGGCTGTATTGGTCAACCACCACTTTTACCCTCGCCTTAAACTTATCGGCATCGTCTTTGGTCCACCAATCTTTCAGGTTGCCGTCTTTGTCATACTGGCGGCCCTGGTCGTCAAAGCCGTGGGTCAGTTCATGACCAATTACAAGGCCGATAGCACCATAGTTGATCGCATCATCCGCATCGTTATCAAAGAACGGCCATTGCAAAATCCCGGCAGGGAAAGCAATTTCGTTAAACGCAGGGTTGTAATAAGCATCCACGGTAGGCGGCGTCATACCCCATTCCGTTTTATCAACCGGCTTATTCATCTTCTTAATTTGCTCATTATAATCGTGATGGGCTATGGCCTGCAGGTTCTGGTAATAGGCATCTTTGGTAATAACCACATCGTCGTAATTCTTCCATTTATCAGGATAGCCGATTTTTTTGGCGATGACGTTCAGCTTTGCAAGCGCACGCTGTTTTGTTTCGGGGCTCATCCAGTCCAATTTTTGGATGCGGTCGCGGTACACGCTTTGCAGGTTGTTTACCAAATCGAGCATGCGTTTTTTGGCATCAGCCGGAAAATACTTCTGTACATATAGCTGTCCCAGCAACTCACCCAGTGAACCATCAACCCTGTCGACCATTGTTTTCCAGCGTTCCTTCTGCACTTTCTGACCGTTTAAAGTTTTGCCATAAAAATCAAAGTGCGCCTTAACAAAGCTTTTGCTTAGGGAGGTTGCTGCACCATCAAGCGCGCCGAAGGCGGCTTTGTCCTTCCAGGCGGCTATGGGCTGGCTCTTTAACAAACCATCCAAAGCTTTATAATAGCCGGGCTGACCAACCAGCACGGTATCAGTTTTTATTCCCATCAGGTTAAATGCGCCTGCCAGGTCGATATCAGGCATTTGCTTCTGAAAGTCGGCCGAGGTAAACTTGTTATAATTACGCTGTGGGTCGCGGAGCTCTTCGGGGCTTAAATGCGCTTTGGCTATTTCAGTTTCCAGTTTTAGAATCCCATCGGCTTTGGTTGCGGCTGTTTTGGCATCCACGCCGGTAAGGGTAAACAGCTTAGCGATATATTTTACATACTCATCCCTGATCTTTACCGAGGCGGAGTCCGTTTTAAAGTAGTACCCTTTTTCTGGCAGCGTCAAACCGGTCTGGTCGAAATGTGCTGCGTTTTTGCTGGCAATCCTGTCATCAGGCGAAACATAAAAGCCAAACAAAAAGCCATCGCCATCCTTAAAACCCGCGGCGGCTAATTTTACCAGGTCTTTATAATCAACCACGGCATCAATTTTTGCCAATAGCGGTTTTACAGGTTCGTAGCCCAATTTTTCGATAGTGGCGGTATCCATCCCGCTTTTGTACAGGTCGGCAACTTTTTGTTCTTTGCTGCCCTGCGGGTTATCGTTCACGCCCACATCCTCCAAAATTTGATGCAGATGTTTCTGGTTATCGTTATAAAGCATGGTGGCCAGTCCCCAGCTGTTTTCGCTCGGTGGAATTTTGGTGTCTTTTATCCATTTGCCGTTGGCATACAAAAAGAAATTGTCGCCCGGCTTAACGGTAGTATCCATCCCCGATTTATCAAAAAACGCGGTACGTTTCGGTGCATCGGATGCAGAATTGTTTTTTTGCTTGCATCCGGCAATAATTACCGCAGGCAAAGCAAGTAAGAGGTATTTGGCTAATCTCATAGTTGTGGGTTTATAACCTAAAGGTAGGATTATTTTTATTTATTGTGATTTCACCGATTTGAGAACGATTTCACCGATTTGGACTAAGATTTATAAGATTAAAAGATTTCAGGATTTAACTTCTTCAATTTATTCATTATCAAATCTTCAAATTCTTCATTCGCACATTTGCACATCCACACATCATTTTCATCCGCACATCAAGCTATAATCTGTTAATATTCAGCTAAATGTTAACAAATAAATCACATTGTATTCACGTTTATATGAAAGCTTATCGCTTATTTTTATAGACCCAAAGCGGGTCAGGTATAAATTAACCATAAAATTGAATTTATGACCTGGAGAAAATTTAGCGGCGAGGTCATTAACTCGCCGATTATGGAGGAGGTTGAACGTACAATTGAACGGGAGACCGCCCTCGGCAACAAGCTCAAAGTTTGCATCGGCACCGATTCGCAGGTAAAGGGTAACATCACTGATTTTGCTACGGTAATTGTTTTTTTGCGTGAACAGCGCGGCGGATTTATGTTTATCCACCAGGAGCGTACTTCGCAAAAAATGAGCATCAAGGAAAGGATGCTCACCGAAGTGCAAAAATCAATCGACATTGCTTACAAGCTTTGTGATTTGCTCGACCTGTATGATGTTGATCTTGAGGTACATGCCGACATTAATACTAACCCGATGTTTAAGAGTAACCAGGCCCTGCACGAGGCTATGGGCTACATTTTGAGCATGGGCTTTGTGTTTAAAGCCAAGCCCGAAGCTTTTGCAAGTTCGGCCTGCGCTAATAAAATGGTTCAGTAAATTGCTGAAAACAAATAAGGCATAGCTATATTTGATATTTATACATCAGATACAAGCTTATGTCGCCTCTAATTGAAATCAACGACCCTGCTTTTGCAGGCGCAAATACCGTAATCATCGATGCCCGCGGAGGGCAGGGCTCTCATGACCGCTACCTCGCAGGTCACCTCGAAAACGCCATATATGCCGATTTGGATAAACACCTTGCGGCAAAAGTTACCGATGCGTCACAAGGCGGACGCCACCCTTTGCCAGATGTAACCGAATTTTCCGCGTTATTGGGTAATTGGGGCATTACTCCTGAAAGTCATGTTATAATTTACGACGATAAAAGCGCCGCCTTTGCTGCTGCACGTCTTTGGTGGATGTTACGTGCACTAGGGCACGTAAAAGTGCAGGTTTTAAACGGAGGCCTGCAGGCTGTCAACAAAGCAGGGGTAGTTTTAAGCACTGAAGAATATAACCCAACATCCGGCAAATCTTACCATACGCACGGCGATTATGCCGGTACCGTCGATATCGACGAAGCAGGTGAAGCCGCGCAAGACGATACCCGGCTGGTGATTGATGTTCGCGAAACGCCGCGCTATCTTGGCCAAACAGAACCCATCGATTTAATTGCCGGCCATATTCCCGGCGCGGTAAACCTGCCTTATGTATTGAATCTTGATGCAGATGGCAAATTTTTGCCCGCGGATA
This sequence comes from Bacteroidota bacterium, assembly GCA_040389845.1. Taxonomy (GTDB): domain Bacteria; phylum Bacteroidota; class Bacteroidia; order Sphingobacteriales; family Sphingobacteriaceae; genus Mucilaginibacter. The sequence continues at coordinate 24,028 of JAZJZL010000102.1, read as the reverse complement.
TATTGCGCAGCATGTATAATGATACCATCGACAATGTGGCGGCCGAAGATGTAATTGTGCATTGCGGTTCCGGCGTTACAGCATGTCACACTTTGCTGGGGATGGCTTACGCCGGTATAACCGAACCTAAATTATATGTAGGTTCATGGAGCGAATGGTCGAGAAGGGATTTACCGATGGCGGGAGAAAACAGGTATTGATAATGCCTTGTAGAGACACATCACATGTGTCTCTTGCCAACAGGTCTCTAATATGCAATTTAAATCGCTTTGAGAAGACGCAAGTGTTGCGTCTCTACACCAAACGCATTATGAATAATATAATCACACGGAAAGCCGAAACTTCCGACCTCGATACCCTGCTATCCTTCGAACAAGGCATCATCACTGCCGAACGTCCTTTCGATTCAACCTTAAAGGAAGGTGAAATTCATTATTATGATTTGGCAAAATTAATTGAAGACCCCAATTTTGCCGTGATCGTTGCCGAGTTAGATGGTGAGGTAATCGGTTCAGGATACGCAAGGATAACCCCATCAAAAGACTATCTGAAACACGACAGGCATTGTTACTTAGGTTTTATGTACGTAAAGCCCGAACATCGCGGCAAAGGCGTAAACAAACTGGTTTTAGAGGCGCTTAAACAATGGACGAAAAGTCAGGGTATTAATGAGCTACGGCTGGAGGTTTATAACGATAATCAGTCGGCTATCAAGGCTTATGAGAAAGCCGGCTTTACGCCCAATCTATTGGAGATGCGAATGGGTATATAAGTTATAATTTGCGACTTGTACGGCATCTACTTTTAAACAAACTGCCAACTGCGCACTGCGCACTGCCAACTTTTTTTTACCTTCGCAGCACATGAGTAATAACATAATAGTAGCCATTGATGGTTATTCATCATGCGGTAAAAGCACCCTGGCAAAGGCTTTGGCCAAAAAGCTTCATTTTATTTATGTAGACAGCGGCGCAATGTACCGTGCCGTGGCTCTTTATTTCCTCCGGAATAATATCGACATCAAAAACCACGACCAGGTCGCTGAAGCCCTCAAAAACATCCACCTTAACTTTCATTCCCGCGATTATCAAACCCATATCACCTTAAATGACGAGGAGGTATCCGAAGAAATAAGGCTGATGCCTGTATCAGAGATCGTAAGCGCTGTATCGGCCATCCGTGAAGTTCGACACGAGATGGTAAAGCAGCAGCAGCGCATGGGCAAATCTAAAAATATTGTGATGGACGGTCGCGATATCGGCACTGCTGTATTCCCTAACGCGCCTGTAAAAATCTTTATGACCGCCGACCCGCTTGTCCGTGCCGAAAGGCGATTTAAGGAGCTTCAACCAAAAAATCCTGATATCACCCTCGAAGAAGTTTTTGAAAACCTGGCCCACCGCGATTACCAGGACACCACCCGTGCCGAAAGCCCGCTGGTTAGGGCTGAAGATGCTATTATTTTAGATAACACTAATTTGACACCTGACGAGCAGTTGCTGTTTGCTTTAAGCAAGGTTGAGCCATTACTGTAATTTTGAATTTCTATATTCGATTTTGATTGCTAAATTGAGCTGAGATGAAAAGACTTTCAGATAATCCAGGCTGGGTAATGATGGCTTTCGTTGTGGTGTTTTTGTCAGGGATTATTTACGCAAATATCTCGGCGGGAATTGAAAATGCGTTGCCATTCACATTAGCGGGCACTGCGTTTTCAACAGCGATATTATTTGTGATTTACGAATCGAAGACGGTAAACTATGACAAAGAAAAACTTTACTATAAAACGTTTTTGTCGGGGTCGTTGAACGAAATTCCTTTAGAAAGAATCCATAATATAGCTAAAGTACCAGGTTTTAGTATGGTTTATTTAAAATACCAGGTGGTGTTTTATGACGAAAACAATATTTTAAAAAGCATATTTTTTCACACAATATCAGAACAATCAGCTGATGAGGTATGGGAAAAATTGAACTTAAAACGTAATCAGTAAGATGGCTGCGTTAGGCAATACAGCCATTGAAAATTAGCGTATAAAAATCGGTGACATCATTCTCTAATCGGTGGAATCACCCAAAAATCTCATAGCAGGCACCCCAAACTTATTTAAAAAATCTACCCCTTCATCAGTACCTATACCTTTATAGGCTGCATACGATTTATCATACAACACTTTCTTAATTCCCGCTGAAAAAATTAGCCGTGCGCATGGCAGGCAGGGGGAGAGCGTACAATATAAGGTAGCCCCGGCAAGATTAGTGCCGTTTTTTACCGCGTAAAGTATGGCATTTTGCTCGGCATGTAGGGCAAGGGAGCAACTGCCTTTGGAATCACGGGCGCAGCCGGTTTCCGGCCATTCTTCGTCGCAGTTATGCGTGCCTGCAGGCGGACCGTTGTAGCCTATAGATATAATACGTGTATCCTTAACCAAAACAGCGCCTACCTGGGCCTTTACGCAATGAGAGCGCATAGCCAGGTCGGTTGCCAGGTTCATGTATATACGGTCGAAACTTAGTTTTGTCATAGTATTAGAGATTAAAGATTAGAGACCGGAGGTTAGAAAACCAACTAATCTCTGATCTCTAACCTCCAATCTCTAAATATTAGTGTCCGCCTGAAGCTGAAAGCGCATCCACATCGATGCCTTGTTTCTTTAATTCGGAACCTGCTTTTAATGCAAAGAAAGCAAGGTAAGCAAAGCACAGTACCGGTACAATGTATGACAGGTGAATGCCGCTCATGCCCGGGATAACGTTTTGAGCATTATCAGCCAATATACCTTGCAACGGCGGGATAATAGCGCCACCCAAAATCATCATAATCAGGAACGAAGAGCCCTGGCTGGTGTATTTGCCCAAGCCGGTAATTGATAATGCAAAGATTGAAGGCCACATAATTGAACAGCAAAGGCCGCCGCTTAAGAATGCCAGCTGACCTACCAGCCCGGTTGTTAATAAACCGACTACCATACAAAGTACGCCGAGCAAACCAAATACGGTTAATGTTAGCACCGGTTTTTGCTGACCTACAAAGAAGCCTACGATTAAAACCGCGATACAAACGGCGTAGATATAAAAATTATCAACCGTTTGGCCGCTGAGGTGATTAACCAGCAGCACAATAGCAAATGCAATAAACGGTACCACTACAGTTAAAAGGGTCTTCATCGACTTAGAAAGATTGAACGCTGCGATAGCGCCTGTCCAGCGGCCTATCATTAAGCTACCCCAATATAAAGATATAAAAGGAGTTATCTGCTTGGTATCCAGCGAACCGAAATCCGGGGTTTTTAGCAACGCACCCATGTTACTCTGAATAGTTACCTCAACACCTACATAAGTAAATATAGCTATCATGCCATATACCAGTTGCGGGTATTGCATAGCGCCCCAGCCTTCTTTTTTCTTTTTTGATGATTTAAGAGAAATAAATAAAGCGGCTAGAATCACCACCAACGCAAAATATACTATGTACGATTTGATACGGCTTACCAGGTGCACGTATTCTTCTACGCCCGCTTTTACCGCCGGACTAACGAAGGTTTGCTTATCCATGTTTTCCGAAGTGATATCAGCCAGGTGCGGAACAGCCAAAACTTCCTGGTTGTGGGTCATGGAGCGGGCCACAAAATCGCTTATCGGCGGCGCGATAAATATCAATACGAATGCTATAAAGATAAAGGTAAGCGGTCCGTATGTTTTTTTACTTGTTTCAATTTTTTCGTCGCTGGTAACGTTCGGAAGTTTTTTGATCCAGAAGAAAATGGCAACAGCTATAAATAAGCCTGCTAATATTAAATAAGCATTATTTACCGAAGTTATCTTAACATCCTGCGGAGGCAGCTGGTTGGCGGCGCTGCCGAATAATATAAGGCTGATAACAACCGGACCCCATATACTGCCGAAGTTATTAACGCCACCGGCAAGGTTTAAGCGGTGGGTACCTGTTTCGGGCGTGCCTAAAACAATAACAAACGGGTTTGCTGCAGTTTGCTGCAATGAGAAGCCGAGTGCGATAACAAAATCGGCAAATAAAATAAAGCCGAATGCCCCCGAGTTTACTGCCGGCACCATTAACACAGCGCCTACTGCCGAAAGCACAAGGCCGAGTATAATGCCGTTTTTGTAGCCCAGCTTATTCATAAAATCCACCTTTTTGGCTTGCGAGGCCAGGTAGAGCACTAATGAACCAATGAAGTAGCCACCATAAAACGTGTAGTCAATTAACTGTGATTCAAATTGTGACAGGCTGAAATGCGCTTTGCAAAAAGGTATGAATATACCATTCGACGCTGCGTGAAAGCCCCAAAAGAAAAATACGGTAATAATTGTGTACAACGCTGCGCCGTAGCTTTTTGTGTTAGTTTGTTCCATTGTTTAAATTAGGTTTTACCAAAGAGGGTGTAATTGAAACACTAAACATAGTTATTTTTTGTAATTCCGCTATATTTTTTAATTAATAAATCACAATTTTAAGTTTGGTTGTTTACCATATAAAATTGCATATTCGTGCTCCCTTTTTTAAAATTAACCGGCGTGTAAGCCTAAATTAATGATAGAAGCTATAATATCAGGTATCGGATTTGGGTTAGTGCTAACGTTTTTAACCGGCCCGGTTTTCTTTGCCCTGATTAAAACCAGTATCGAAAAAGGCTTTCACGCAGGCGTTGCGCTGGCTTTGGGCGTAGTTTGCAGTGACATGGTGTTTGTTGGCGCCATCCTTTTCGGTTCGCAATACTTTGATATTACAGCCCACGATAAAACCTACGCAGGTATTATTGGCAGCGCTGTGTTGTTTGCCATCGGCATATATTACATGTTTAAAAAGTCTGAAATAAATTATACAAACACTATCCCTACCAGGCTGCACCGCGCGGGCTACTTTTTAAAGGGCTTTGTGATGTGCATTTTTAACCCGACTATCCTCTTCCACTGGACAATCGTTATCGGCGCCGCAAGCACCGTTTACCACGAAGGTGTGCCGAATCGCTCACTGAAAATAGGCATTATGTTTTTAACGATACTGGTGGTTCAGTTCGGGCTCGATACTACCAAGGCCTTTTATGCCAACAAGTTGCGCGACCGGATATCAGTAAAATTTGTGCACCGCCTTAACGAGGTTGCAGGCATCGCGCTTATTATTGCCTCGTTTGTACTGCTCGATAAGCTGGTAACGCATTTTATTTTCTCTGCGCCGCCTATGAAATAATCTTGTATGATGTTGGCAACGTTGTAGAGACGCGATGCATCGCGTCTCCCGCATGCAAATCCAATTTTGCCCGTCAATTTGGAAATCAAATTATTTATTCTGCCATACCAGTACATAGGTGGATTTTCATGATGTAGACCTGTCATGTGGGAGACGTGAAGCATCACTCTACAAGGTTCTGTTGTTTGAACGGATTAATTATAACTGCAGCCCATTCACATCAGTCGTCAGCACCTCGCTCATATAATCAAAAAACGGGCGCATGTGCTTAAAGCCTTCGCTTGCCATATCCAGGAAGTTTACAGATAAAACCTCTTCGTCGGTAAACCGGCGTATCAGCAAAAATTGCTTGTAGCGTAATAGATCTATCGCCTCATGATCGGCCGGAAAACCTTTGGGTGCTGTTTTTATCTGTTCGCCTTTTAAGGTTTGGAAGGAGGAGACGAAGTTGTTATCGCTCAAAACTGCTCTTAGCGGACGGGAATCAAACGCAATATCTTCGCGGATAAGCTTCATATCGGCAGGGTTGGGGTTCCAGAAACCGCCGCCTATAAAGTTATTGCCCGGCTCGATATGAAAATAATAACCTCCCCGGCGAAATTTGGTGGCCCGCCTGAAGCTGCCGCTCCAATGGGTTTTGTAAGGTGTTTTATCGTTAGAGAAACGTACATCGCGATAAACCCGGTACAGACTTTTTTTGCCAGAGACTGTTTCAATTACGTCGTGCTTGTTAAGCTCCTGCAGCAAACCTTCTGCAAATTCTTCTATAACCGTCTGCTCTTTCAAAAAAAGTTCTTTGTTTTTGGCAAACCATTCGCGGTTGTTGTTTTTCTTTAGGGTATCGAGAAAGTAAAAGCTGGATGGGGTTATCTGTTCTTGCTGAGGATTTGCCATAAATCAAATTAACACTGCGAAAATAAGGACTTATGAAAGAATAGTGGACACTTTATTATAACTTACAGATGCTAATACGCGACAGGTAATGAAACAATTTACGCTTAAGCTTGTAATCCCGTTAACTATAATTTCATTTGTGCTTATTACCAAATGGTGGTATGTGCAGCCGGAAGATGCTCCTGATAGTATGCTTAAAGGCTTCCCGTTTCCGTATTCTGGCAACGGGTGGTGGACTTCAATGTCTTTTCAATATTTTGTGTTAGAATTTATTGCAGACTTGCTGGTTTACTTTGTGTTTTGGTTTTTGCTGATAGCCCTTATTAATCGTTATTTAAAACCAATTAAGATTCACAAGGCGGTTACCATCATATTGTGGTGTATTAGCTCATTAATGGGTGGCGGGGCTATTTTTATTGCCGGCATAATGGAACACGATTTTAAATTAATAAGAGATTTTAAAATGGAGGTATTAGACACAGGGCATGAGTTTCTTTGGGAGTTTGTTGATCATCGCGGCGACTATGAGCAATATCGCCTGAAAGAGAAAACAGGGAAGATAAATGAATCAAAGGCGAAATAAAGACAGACGCCGCAGTGTTAGGGACATTAGTCTATTTTTGTTATCAAACACGCAAATATCATGAGTGACATAAAGGACTTAGATTCAATTAAGATTTTGGTAAACAACTTCTACGATAAGGTGCGCCGTGACGACCGGCTTGGCCCGGTATTTTTTGCAGTGATAAAGGAGAACTGGCAGCCGCACCTCGAAAAAATGTACGCATTTTGGAATGCGGCGCTGTTTAGTATTCCCGGTTTTAAAGGGAATCCTTTTGCCAGGCATGCGCCTTTGCCTATAGATACGATACATTTCGATAGATGGATTAGCCTTTTCAATCAAACCGTCGATGAAAACTTCGACGGGCCAAATGCAACAGAGATAAAAACGAAAGCCGGCCTGATGTCTGTTATGTTTCAGAGTAAGCTAGCCGCGATGAAAGATAGCTCGAAAGTTATTATTTAAAGCTAAATGGCTTATATTCGTTCAGGTCTATCCGACCTGGTACCTTACTACAATTTAAACCAAGCGTGAAGTATTTAAAATTTACACCATTCATTATTGCGCTGGCATTAGCCGCGTGTTCGAACAGAAATAAGGATAAAGCATCTGCACCGGTAACAGATACCTGAGCTAAGCCAATAGCAACAGCGGTTGCAAAACCCAAAAGCGATACGGCAGAAATTCAGAGCCTTGTAAGGAATATGCTGAACTGGGCTGAATCAAAAAACAAGTTCGACCTCGTCCCGGTGCTAACCGATAATAAGGATAGTCTTTGTATAGGGTTCGACCTCAAAGAACTAGACACAAATCTTACAGAATTGAAAACCAGAAACTTTTTCTCGGCTGAGTTTATCGATAACTATAAGCAAATCATTTTAACCCTCGACAAAAAGATGAAGGACAAGGCGTTCGCGCCATGGTCGACAAATGAATTGCCACCCTATAGTTTCGCAAATGATTCCGACCCCTGGTGCGATTGCCAGGATGAACCATCGGATAATCCATGGAACAAGGTGGAGGTAAAAATTAATAGCTTAGATACAGAGAAGGGTGAGGCATATTGGACATGGGGCAAGCTTGGGCCTGATGTTGACCGGAGCTGGAAGGATTTTACCTATAAATTTAAAGTCCAAAAGGAAGACGGCAAATGGAAAATCTCTTACCTGCAAGGATTTGACTTTAAACAGGGAACGCATACAATCTAGCTTGCCTTACGGAGGTTAGTCAAGCACAGAAAGCGCTACCTGGCTGATATCATCAAATACCGTTTTATCAGTTGTTGATTTTGCGGTAACACGAAGACCTTTTACCGTATTAAAGATGAATCTGGCTACGGCGCGGGCATCTTTTGCGGCGCTGATTTCGCCGCTGTCCTGTCCTTTTTTTATCGCCTTATAAAAAGCGTCCTCAACCTGTTGCTCATTTTGACAGATAATGCGGCCAACCTCCTCGTCATGCGGAGCAACCTCAACCTCGGTATTCACCATAAAGCAACCTTTATGCTGTTTATCGCCTAATAATGTACGCGTGGTAAATTCGAAGAGCTTTTTAACTGCTTCTTTTGCCGACAGGTTGCCGTTGATAATATTGCACAATTCTTTTGCACCGGCCTCTTTATAGCTTTCCAGCGCCTTGATGAACAACGAATGCTTATCGCCATAAGTGTCGTAAAGGCTCGAGCGGCTGATGCCCAGCCCGTCTACCAAATCCTGCATCGAAGTGCCATTATAGCCTTTATGCCAAAAAATGCATACAGCTTTGGTCAGCACCTCATCCTCATTAAAATCTTTAGTTCTTGCCATTGCAAAAAAGCCTTGCCTTATAAAAGGCAAAGCTATCTATTTTATATTAATTTACCGATTGGGCTTAAGTGACGGGATTTCTTCTATAGCGATGGGTTTTAAACCCATCGCTATGTAAAAAGCCGTTAACCGCCATTTACCGGTAAAAACAAAATTATCTGTAACCGCCGCCTGCAAGCAAAGTTTCGCCGGTTAACCAGCCTGATGCGTCAGATGCAAGAAATACCGCGATAGGCGCAATATCATCCGGCTGACCGATACGGCCAAGCGGCGAAGTTTGCTCTATAATTGTCTGGAAATCGCTGCCTATAAAGCCGGCAGTATGTGTGCCTTCAGTTTCAATCATCCCCGGATTGATTGAATTTACGCGGATTTTTTTAGGGCCTAATTCTTTCGATAATACCTGGGTTATCGAATCTACAGCGCCTTTTGTGGCTGTGTAAATCGAGCTGCCCGGAGGCGTGGTACGGCTTACTACCGAACCGATGTTGATTACGCTTCCGCCTTTTTCGCCAAAGCTTTTTACTGCGCCCTGTGTTGCTAAAAGCAAACCAAGCACATTGGTATTAAATTGGCGGTGGAATTCATCTTCATTGATTTCTTCAATGCCGCCGAATTTATAAACGCCGGCATTGTTCACCAATATATCTACGCCGCCAAAAGTTTTTTCACTTTCGGCGAACAGGCGCGTTACATCGGCTGACTTTGATACATCGCCCTGTATGGCGACTGCACGGCCGCCATTGCTTACTATTTCGGCTACTACTTTATCTGCTCCTTCTTTTGATGAAGCGTAATTTACTACTACTGCCGCGCCTTCTGCCGCCAGGCTTTTAGCTATGCCTGCACCAATTCCTTTTGATGCACCTGTTATTATGGCTACTTTGTTTTCTAACTTTTTCATTGTCGATATGATTTTAATTTTTTTATTCGGAACAATCGTTCCGCAAACATAAATACAAATCCGGAACATTCGTTCCGGATAAAATTTAATATTAGGTTGGTATGACAATAGGGGAGGAACGCAGGTTATTTTATGACACAATATCGAACACGCGCCGGGGGCACCCTGAGGCACTCGAAGGGTGCGCGCAAAGGCCCTTGCCCGAATGCTTAGCAGGTTGCATAGGGCCACTGCGCTCATGCTTCACTTCGAATACCTCAGCGCTGGCTTGTACCTCAGCATGACACCTTTTTTATCTACCAATAAATATGTCAGCCCTTTGAAAAATATTCCTGCCTAAAGTAAGGGTAAACCTCCGTCACTGTGTCTCCATGTGGAATTAATAACCACATGAACATGAAAAAAAAAGTTTTATACTTTATAACCATCGCGTTAGCAGCCCTTCAATTAACCGCACGGGCACAACAGACGGAAAAAACACCGGGATCCCTGCAATTAGGGTCATTCACCACTCAATACAGCTATTCGCCATTTTCAATAAATGGTAAACGAGTGGAGATTCAACAGGTTGGCGCCGCGTTCAACCTCCCGGTATTCTATACTTTCAAAGACAATAAGCTGGATTTTTTGCTTGCCGGTCTCGAGTACAATGGTTTATTCCTCTCCGGTACCGGCGACAGGTTCGGCGGGTCGCGGTTCGGCACATTTTCGCTGCCGGTTACTTTTCAAAAATCGCTCTCAACAAAATATGCGCTTATTGCATCGTTCATCCCCACACTATCTTCAGATCTTAAAGACATATCAGGCGAAGACATGACTTATTCTGCAGCCGTTATGTTAAGAATCAGGAAATCGGAAACGTTTTCATACTCGTTAGGAGTTGCTTATTCCTGGCAATTTTTTGGAAATGTGCTAATACCTGTTATCGGGATGGACTGGAATATCAGCGACCGCTGGACCTATAGCGGTACTTTACCAATAGCCGAGAAATTAAAATACAAAATATCCAGCAAAAACTTCGCCGGCATCAGCAACGATTTTAGCATAGGCGGCGGCGCCTATCGTTTATCAAAGCAAATGGATTCTAAATATTTTCAGCTGCAGCAAATAAGAACCAGCCTGTTTTACGAGTATGCGCCTGCAAAAAACTTTTCGGTGCAAATAAGCGGGGGCTATAATATTTCACAAAAGTTAGACCTCTACAACAAAAATGAAAAAGTCGGCCTGGTTCCTTTTGACAACCTGAACAAAAGAGTCCCGCTGGAAGAGATAAACAAAACAGGTTTTGCAATGCAAACCAGCATCAGTTTTCGATTTTAATACCAGGGTAGATGATAGAAATTTTTAAAACGAATGTTCAGGACGGCAAGCAATCGGCTTTGCTTGTCAGGAAACTAAGCCGCAGTCTACCCGGCAGTTCCGTAAGCTTCGACCTGGAAGATTGTGATAAAATTTTACGAATAGAAGGCGATGATTTTTCGCCCGAAACCGTTATCGAACTGCTGAATAATAATGGACGGCATTGTGAAATACTTTATTAGCTGATGTGAGGAAACCGCATTTAAAACAGGGGACTCCCGCTGGAGTCTAATAGTTTGTTTATTGTGTTGCTATAAACACGATACTCCTAACGGAGTGTTAAAATTATTAAAGCAATAGCCTCAGAGAGGCGACCTGTTTATAGCATAAATGTCAAAGAGATTATTGGACTCCAGCGGAGTCTCCTGAAAACAGATAGTTAAAAAAAAAACGATTTTCTTCATTAACGGCCGTATTTATAGTTCCCCCTATATCTTTTTGCAATATTTGTACAATTGCAGTAAGGGTAAAGTTGAATCAATGTGTTATGCATTAGCTTGCCGCCGGATTAGCATGCGCAGGATAAAGATTCAACATAACAGGGCAGCTATAATAATAATGAGTTTCAAATCTGTTTTTAAGTTATTTGTAGTAATTGCATGGTGCGTTTTCGGGTACACCACAGTCCGTGCCCAGGGTAATTTAATGCGTGTAGTAGCCCTTAATGATGTTAACCATCAGCAAATCGGGACGGTATTGAAAAAAATATCGGGTACCGGCAATTTCAATTTCGTTTATAATAACCAAACCATACCGGCAGATAGTGTCATTTCTGTCACCGGTTACCACGGCACTATTTATAATTTTTTAAATAATGTACTTGGCCCAGATTATGAATTTAAAGAAGTCCCGGGCTACATCGTGCTCCGGCACGCGCCACGCAAGTTGCTCCTGGCCGCCGAAGTAGATAACGACCCCGGCAAACAATTAACAGTCAGGGGCCACGTAAGCGATGCGGCAGACGGGCGGCGGCTTGGCCATGTAAGTATTTTTGAAAAAAATCTCCTTGTATCCACGCTCACGGATGAACAAGGAGATTTTGCGCTTAAGCTAAACAGTTGGACGGGCGCCGTTTTATTAACCGCAACTAAAGAGAACTATCGCGATACATCGCTTTTTATACTGCAGGATGTAAATGTAATATCCAAAGCCACAAAAAAACACTACGAATATTACCCGGAAGGCGAGCAAACCGGTGGCAGCTTTAGAAGGAGCTTTGCCCATTTATTTATCAGCTCAAAGCAAATGATCCAGAACCTTAACCTGGGTGGCTTTTTTGCTTTTAGTCCGTATCAAATATCGCTTGTCCCTGGCCTAAGCTCTCACGGCATGTATAACAGCCAGGTTATCGATAACTTTTCGTTTAATATTTTGGGCGGCTATACCGCAGGCATAAAAGGGGTTGAGCTTGGCGGCTTGTTTAATATTAACCGCGCTGATGTTAGTTTTTTGCAGCTGGGCGGCATTTTTAATATTGTCGGCGGTAATACAAAGGGTGTACAGGCTGCCGGCGTTTATAACCAGGTTTTAAATAATGCTAGTGGGGTGCAGATGGCGGGAATCGTCAATAAGGTGAAGGTATTTAAAGGCGGATTGCAGGCAGCAGGCGTAAGCAATATAGCTGATGGTTTTTGGGGAGTTGAGGTTGCCGGGGTATATAACAAATCAAATACTTTTAACGGCGTTCAGCTTGCCGGGTTAATGAACCAAACCCAGACCGGAAAGGGACTGCAGCTAGCCGGCCTGGTAAATAAATCAAAGGAAAAGATAACTTCGCAGATAGCGGGGATTGCCAATATCGCCTCAAAAGTAAGCGGCTTGCAATTTGCCGGCTTGTTTAATGTGGCCGACACCAGCGATTACCCGCTGGCTTTCGTCAACTTTATAAAAAGTGGCAGAAAGACATTGTCGGTAAGTACAGACCAATTTTTGTTTACCCATGTAGATTTTCGATCAGGCGGGAGGGTACTTTACGGGATAATCGGCGGTGGCTACAAATTTTCTGACGACCAGGCAAAATATGCTGTCGAGCTTGGTTATGGCGCGCATATAATAAACCACACCCGTTTTACTTTGGATGCAGAGTATGGTTACCAGACTGCATTCGGCGACAAAAAGAAATCCTATCAGTCAAGCTCGTTTAAATTGCTGCCGGGTTTTAAGCTCAATCATACCCTCCAGCTATTTGCCGGACCGAGCATTAACTTTACGTCTTTTAACCGGGACAGTAAGGTTGATTTGCCCGTTTGGGTGCTGAATCGCGCGGCTAATATTGATAATGTCGATGTATTACACATAGGAATAACGGGCGGTTTGCAGATTGAGTTGTAGATGGTTTGGTTATTCCTGGTAATAATTTCAACCCGCAACAGCAAAGGGCCATCGGCCCGAAACATCTTGTAGCCACGGGTTTCAACCCGTGGTATGTTAATCAGCAAAGGGATAGAGTGCCATCGGCACGGCCCATCTTTTTGAGGAAGTATTTGGAAAATGAATCCAACCCAAAACCTGACCTGCGTATTTACATATTAACGTCCGTCCTCATATCGTATGCTCACTTCAACACTATCCCATCCCTCGTTTTCACTATACGTATTTCCGGAGTGCTCTCAATAATTGCGTTTAAAATACCCTCAACAGAATCACTGCCTGGAAATGTGCCTGATATAGGTGCATTAGCCACAGCTTTATTTTCTATGCTGATATTGGCATGATACGCCTCATTCAGCATATCCACCAAACGATACAAAGGCGTATGATTGGCGACAAATTCATTAGTGCGGTAATAATTATACAGTAAATCTTTAACCTGCTCTTTATGCAATTGCACATCTTCCGGCTTAATGGTTACCATCTCCTGTTTTTCAAGTCGGATAGAGGCACTTTTTCGACTTACTTCCACTATTCCTTTCTCTACAATAACTTCTATCCGCTGGGTGTTACTGCTGACGTTAAAGGCTGTTCCGATATCGCGGATCACTACATTCCCCGCATGCACTGTAAAGGGTGCCGCGTTGTCATGGACTACATCAAAAAATGCCTCACCAACGAGCTTTACATCCCTGTGCGATTTAAAATCAGCAGCATAAGTAACGCTTGATTTTTTATTCAAATAAACAACCGAACCATCCGGCAACGTTTTTGTAATTACGCTATCATTGGTTGTTACCACAACAAATTCCGGGTTTTGGGTTTTCAGATTATAAAAATGATAACCCACCCATGCCGCCCCGGTAACCAGTAATACCGATGCCGCAATACGGAACCAGTTATTGAATAATGCAATTGTCCGCACCGGCGGCTCATTTTTCAGGGCTACACGCTTATCTTTAAACCTATCCCAGGCAACCCCCTCCGTCAGCGGACTAACCTGCGCCAACTGCTCACTGGTCTCCAAAATAAATTTGGTCTGCTCAAACCGGCGGGCATTGGCCTCGCTGGCATTTATCCATGCTGTAATTTCCCGTGCCTCGCTTTCGCTGGCCTCGCCTAGTATGTACCTGATTAACAGGTCTTCTCTTTCATCCTGTTTCATCGTTTCCACAAATTAATAAGTACAAGCACTATAAAAGGCAGAAACTCCTGCATTTCTTTTCTCAATATTCGTAAAGCTTTTACCATATGGGTTTCTACTGTTTTAATTGATATTTCGAGCTGGTTCGCAATTTCCTGGTATTTCAGGTGTTCAAACCTGCTCAGATGAAATATGGCGCGGCATTTTTCGGGCAATTTATTCAGGGCCATATCTAAATGACGCTCGGCCTCGCCCAGCTTTAATTTGTTCGAGGCATCGTCGGTTTCGTTTTTGAGTGTATGCGCAGTCAATGCCTGGTACCGCAAATGAATTTTTTACCTTCTCATAAAATTCAGGCTGTCGTGATATACACATTTATATAAATACGATTTTATCGATGTGTTGATGTTCGTCCAGTCGTTTTTCTCCCACAGCTTTAAAAACAGCGCCTGCACAATCTCTTCCCCGGTATCCCAATCTTTCAGTAAAGAAAAAGCATAGGCATGCAGTTCCCTGAAATAGGTCTTAAACAGATATTCAAAACCGGCTTCGGTATTGGGGTCTATATTTATCGTTTTCTCTTTTTCCATTAGCAGGCGCTTGCCTTTTCAAAAGTAAACATAGATGAAATAATTTTTAAAAGCCCCAACGGGGCGACATAATCCAGCACAGGTCGCAGGCCTGTGCCGGTTATGACGTCGATACATTATTGAAACTTAAACCCAACCCCGAAACTAAATATATTCGCCTTTTGCCCCAGGTCTTTATTCACCTTGCTTAAACCCAGGCTATAGCGGGCATCGAGGGTTATATTGCCGATATCCACGCCTGCATCGGCTGCTGCGCCGGCACTGAATTTTTTATAATCATATCCCGTCGGCGCTACCGGCTTCTTTAAGTTGTAATACAAATCAGGCCCCACCGAGATACGGAAATTCATGTCTTTATTTTTTACCAATTTATACCCAACCAGTAAAGGCACGTTTATCATGCGGAATTTTGCATCGTAGGTTTTTGCATTAAAGCTGTACTTATCGCTAAAAGAAGCAAAGTTGACCTCGGGCTGAAAATACAGGTCGTCGCCGGTCCGGGCAAAAATACCGGCATTGATGCCAACCTTGCCCGATTTATCGGTTATGGCATTAAGGCCCGTTTTTAAAGTGGAGATACTTACACCTGCTTTAACGCCAAGGGTAATGTCGCCTGTTTGTGCTTTTACCGTTACTACGCCGATTGTAAGCAATATTGCTGTCGCTAATAATTTAATAGAATTCATTTTTTTTTTGTTGATTTTGTGAATAATTATATGAATAGATGATGTTTATAAGCTAACCTGTACGCCTGCCGAATAGCCGAAATAAAAGCCCTGGAAGTCGTTACCGTTATTGCCGCCCCATGATGAGGTGTATTTGATGTGCATGTTTTGGCCTTCTTTGTTGTCAGTTCTGACGTAGTTAAAAGATGGCCCGCCAAAAATGTCAACCCGGTTGCCAAGTTTGATGGATGGTAGCGCAGCAATGGATGATCTCAAATAATTGGCGCCTTTAAAATCCTGTAGTCCGGTTTGTGTTAACTCGGTGTTGAAGCGGAAGATGCCAGCATTAAACAGGTGTGCACCCAAACCCGCCTGCCAGGCATATTTTAGCGTTTTGTTATTGAAATTGTAGCCTGTACCTATAATCCCGTATAGGTGTTTACCGCCCGACCTGAATGTGAGCAGCGTAGTCTGGTTTTCATCGACAGTGACGCCGAGGCTCTTTTCGCCGTTTTTCGAGATGTTGATGATACCAATCTGGCAGCCGGCACTATCGGCAATATTTATAAAACCCGAGATTTGTGTGCCTTTAACTTTTTTCGCGATATTCAGAAAGCCGCTTATTTGACCGCCTTTTACATCCCCGGCAATATTGGCAAAGCCCGCCACCTGTAGGGTCGATACATTGCCGCCGGTATTTATAAAGCCCGCTATCTGCGTGCCGCTGCTTGCCGCCGCAAAGTTACCGAAGCCCGCCAGCGCAAAGTTTTTACCGTCCCGGTAGGTATTCATAAAGCCTGCGAACATAGTCCCGCCGGCTGTTTGCCCTACGTGGTTCGAAAAGCCGGCTATTTGCAGCCCTTTTGTATTATGGCGAATAACGTTCGATATACCCGCAATGGTAAAACCCCGCTCAGCAGCCGACACACCGGCGATCAGATTGAGCGAGAATTTATTGGTATCGTTGGGCGCATCCTTCCAATTACTGCTTAAAGGATAAATCAAACCCGTGTTTATTTTATCCCCGCTGTTTTGCGCAAAGGAGGGGAGCTGCTGAAGTAAAATCATCAATACCAGTATAACCGGCTTTGATGCAATAGTGATGTTGTATTTAAAGCTCATAGCATTTATTTGTTTTATTGATGCTATGACACACTCAAAATGATATACCCTGACTCTGTACTGAAAGAAAGTTAAAATGATTTTGATGGGGCTTTCTGCAGAGCCTAGGTTTAATTTCATAGAGAAGTCGTCCCCGACATCTGGTTAACTTGTACCCACAGGTTTTATAGTGCGAAAGGCAATGGCCTGTAGGGCCTACCGCTTTGTAGAAAGGAGTTATGAAAGTGATTTGTGCCGCTTAGCGGCTACCTTCCATCAGAAAGGTAAGTAAATGGCATGGTTTCAAACTAAACGTGGCGGAGGGTAGCCCCTGACGGGGCATTGTAAAGGGTTCTTGTTTGTTGCTACAAAGCGGTAGTCCCTACGGGCAATAGAAAACGCATTAATTGAAAAGATAGTAGATACGCAGTAGAAAATCCCGGTACAAAAACCGCTCAAATTGATCTTCCTGCTATTATTAAAAACCAATTTGTAATATTAATCTAATAATATCTACTAATTATATAGAATTAATAGATTTTATTATATTTGCAGCGATTTAACTGGCGGCTGTTATTAATATTTACATCAGATGAAAACAAATCTACTATCTATAAAATCCATAAGTCTCTTTCTAATAACGATATTATTTGCGTCTGCCCCGGCATTTAGCCAGTCCTTTATTGCAGAAGGAAACTGGAGAGGCGTGTTCCATTATCCAAATGGTACCGATGTTCCTTTTAATTTTGAGGTTAAAGGCAAAATCGCAGCAACAGCCAAAGTTTATTTAATTAATGGCAAGGAACATTTTGAAACAGGTAAGCCTGTTCAAAAGGCGGATTCATTATTTATTCCGTTCGACCAGTTTGATAATGAGCTTGCCCTGAAGATAGGGGATAAGCAGTTAACCGGCGTCTTAAGAAAAAAAGACCAAAGCGGCAAAACCACACCTGTAGATGCTGTATTTGGCCAGACTTATCGCTTCGCTGATAATGGTGAAAAACCTACAGGAGATATTTCCGGTAAGTATGACGTAATATCAAAATCAAGAAACGGAAGCGAAGAAAAGAAAGTAGGACTATTCGAGCAGAAGGGCAATAAGCTGTATGCTTCATTTTTAAGCATAACCGGCGATTCCCGTTACCTGGAAGGCGTCGTACAGGGTGTTGCGACGGGCATCTCTCAGCGGACCATGCT
>JAZJZL010000102.1:0-6219 GCA_040389845.1 Bacteroidota bacterium | reverse complement strand
ACAGGGCAATAAATTTTATTTGTCATCCTTTATCGGCAGCGGCGCTGCTTATTATACCGGCACTTTTGACAATTCAGGCCAACTAACAGGCACAGCTAACGGGCAACCGTTTACGGCAACAAAAAATGATGCTGCAGCCCTGCCAGACCCCTATAAGCTTACTTATTTAAAAGAAGGCTACACCAGCTTTGATTTTTCTCTGCCGGATTTGGAGGGCAAAAAGGTTTCGCTAAAGGATGATAAATACAAAAACAAGGTGGTGATTGTAACCATCACCGGCACCTGGTGCCCAAATTGTATCGACGAGGCAAGCTTCCTGGCCCCCTGGTATAAAAAGAACAAAAGCAGGGGAGTAGAGGCAATTGCCGTGCATTACGAACGCAAAACCGACCCGGAATATTTGAAAAATGCCATTGGCAACTTCAAAAAACGTTTCGGTGTAGAGTATGACGAAGTAATCGGCGGACTGGTAGACAAAAAAGCTGTGGCCGAATCCTTCCCGGCGCTAAACACGTTCCTGTCTTTCCCGACGATTTTATTTATCGATAAAAAAGGTAATGTGGCTAAAATATATACCGGATTTACCGGGCCGGCCACGGGTGTTTACTACACGCAGTTTGTTAATGACTTTAATAAAGAAATTGACCAATTGTTGAAGGAAGATTCAACTGAAAAGAGTGCTAATGTTACCGGGCGATAATTATACCCATTCAAAAACTTTTAGTCAATTATCATGAATATCAAACATATACTTATAGCATGCAGCCTTTTACTATCGGTTGCAGGTGTTAACGCACAAACCACGGCAGCAGCCGCCACAGCGCAAACCGACCGCGGCTATATCGTAAAAGTTGGCGATGAAGCTCCCTCAGATTTTCAACTTGAGCTTAACGATGGTACAAAAACATCATTAAAGCAGTTGCGCGGCAAAGTAGTTATCCTGCAATTTACGGCCAGTTGGTGCAGCGTGTGTCGCGAAGAAATGCCCCACCTGGAGAAAGACGTGTGGCAAGCGTTTAAAAACAAAGGCCTGGTATTAATTGGCGTCGACCGCGATGAACCGCCTGCAAAAGTGCAGAAGTTTCATACCGATATGCAAATCAGCTATCCATTGGCGCTTGACCCCGGCGCTGATATTTTTGGGCGCTTTGCGGATAAGAAAAGCGGCGTAACCCGCAACGTGGTGATTGACAAAACCGGCAAGATTGTTTACCTCACCCGGTTATACGATAAAGAGGAATTTGCCTCGATGCTGAAAGCTGTTGATGCACTGGTGAACGAAAAAACTGCCGCAATAAATTAAATTATATCAAGCATACCCGGCCGCTTGCGGCCTCTATTATAATCAAATACTTGTTTAACAAGTTTATTTATACTGATGTTATGAAAACAATAAGTACCCTTTATCTAAAATTCGTTCCTGTTAATTACGCTTTTTCACCAGCCCGTTACCCCATGCAGGCCTGCATGCAAGGCATGCGTTGTTGCTGTTAATCCCTTTAACGCAACGGTTATTTGCCGATGATGCCTGCTGCAGCTCGCTGACTCCGGATAACCATTATTAAACAATCAATTCTTTACAGCTACTGCCAGGCATTCAATCGGTGCACCCCAGCCGGTCGTTCCCCTATGCTTTTGATGCACCTGTATTGGCATTAAAAATTTCTTTCAATTACTTATCATGTTTAAAAATTACAAACTGTTACTGGCATTGCTATTGCCATTTTTTTTCATCCAAACGGTTGCTGCGCAATCGGTAAATATCAGCGGGGTGGTAACCGCTAAGTCCGACGGACTGCCACTGCCCGGCGTTACCGTATCGGTTAAAGGCTCACAGGCCGGTACACAAACAGCTACTGACGGTAAGTTTACCATCAGCGCTAACATTAATGATGTATTACGATTCACTTATATCGGTTTCACCACGCAGGAAGTCACCGTAAAACAAGCAGAAACCAACCTGCAGATTGTATTGCAGGATGCGCCGAACTCGCTTAATGAGGTGGTGATTACCGCGCTCAACATATCTAAAGACAAAAAGTCGCTGGGCTATTCGGTGCAGGGACTTAAGTCGAAAGATATAGCCGAAGCTAAGGAAACCAACCTGGTTAACTCGCTTGCCGGTAAAATTGCTGGCGTGCAGGTAACCAACAGCCAGGGCGATATGGGCTCATCCCGTATCATCATCCGCGGAGAAACCTCTATTGCGGGCAATAATCAGCCTTTATTTGTAGTGGATGGTGTTATCGTAGACAACTCGCAATTCCTGGGAACCGGCGGCTCCCGCGATTTTGCCAACGGCATTGCCGACCTTAACCCCGAAGACATAGAATCGTTAAGCGTACTGAAAGGGCCCAACGCGGCCGCGCTTTACGGCTATCGTGCAGCTGCGGGCGTTATCCTTATAAAAACAAAAACAGGCAAAGGCACGAAAGGAATCGGTATCAATATCAACTCAAATACCAGCTTCTCAACCGTACAGCTATTGCCAAAATATCAAAACGAATACGGCCAGGGCTCGAACGGAAAATTTAGCTATGTGGATGGTAAAGGCGGCGGCGTTAACGATGGTGTAGACGAAAGCTGGGGACCGCCGCTGGATGGCAGGCTGATACCGCAGTTTAACTCAAACGGTGTCGCAGTGCCTTTTATAGCGCATCCGGATAATGTGAAGGATTTCTTTAAAACCGGAGTTACCTTAAATAACAGCGTCGCGCTTTCGGGCAGCAGCGATAAAGCGGATTACCGTTTGTCGTACAATAACCTGCACCAAACGGGCATCATCCCAAATACATCACAGGGGCGTAACTCATTTTCATTGAATTCTACTTTCCGGTTAACCCCTAAATTAACGGTAACTACCATAGCCGATTATATTAAGGATGATGCGGATAACCTTCCAGGCGCAGGCGGTAAAAGAGCTACCAGTACCATGCTGCAGTTTACCTGGTTTGGTCGCCAGGTTGATGTTACACAGCTGAAAAACTATAAGGATGCCAACGGCAATACCTTTAACTGGAATAACAGCTATTACAGCAACCCATATTGGCTGGCTTATGAAAATACTGTCGGTCAGCATAAAAACAGGTTGATAGGGAGCGTGGAATTGAATTACCAGATTATTAAAGGGCTGTCGGCCAACTTCCGTACAGGAACAGATTATTACACGGACCGTCGTAAGATAAAAATAGCCTATGGCACCAACGGCACGCCTTTTGGCTCATACGAGGAAGATGCTTATACCGTAAATGAAACCAATACCGAAGGCCGTTTGCAGTACACCAAAAAGCTGAATAAGGATTTCTCTATTGATGTATTGGGCGGCGGAAACATCAGTACCATACTGAACGAAGAAAACGACCAGGTTGCGCCTAAGCTGGCGGTTGCAGGCTTATACACCCTAAGCAACTCGCGCGACCCGCTGGTATCGTCAAACTACTATGGTAAGCTTAAAACCTATAGCTATTTTGCATCGGCGCAGGTCGGCTATAAAAACTACGCGTTCATCAATTTAACCGGTCGTAACGACTGGTCATCAACTTTGCCGGAATCGAACCTGTCCTATTTCTATCCGTCTGTAAACGGAAGCCTGGTGTTATCCGAAGCGCTGGATATAAAAAGCGATGTACTTACTTACGCCAAGCTGCGTGGCGGTTGGTCTAAGGTGGGTAAAGCAACAACGCCTTACCAGCTCATCAACGCTTATAACTTTACGGCGCCTTTCGGTGCAAATCCTCAGCAAAGCTCACCCGGCATCGACCTTAATAATAAGCTGAAGCCCGAAACTACCACCTCTGCCGAGGCAGGCTTTGAGCTTGGCTTTTTTAAGGACAGGGTTCACCTGGACGTGAGCGCCTACAATACCAATAGCGTTAACCAGATTTTGACCGTTGATGTAAGCCCTACAACAGGCTACAGCCAGAAAGTTATTAACGGTGGCCGCATCAACAATAAAGGTGTTGAAGTGCAACTCGGTATCACCCCGGTAAAAGCAAACGGATTTACCTGGGACATCAACACCAACTACTCGCTGAACCGCAGCAAGGTTGCCTCGCTGGATGCGGAAGGTCGCCTGCAAAGCATTGTTCTGGGCAGCGACCGTACGGTGCAGGTTTTAGCGGCGCTTGGTCAGCCATACGGAACGCTATATGGTAACGCATACCAGCGTGATGCAGCGGGCCAGATTATCATCGGTGCTAACGGCACACCTGTTATCAACCCAACCAAGCAATACCTGGGCAAATACACCCCGAACTGGTTGGGTAGCATCAACAACAGCTTTACTTATAAAGGCATTAATTTAAGTTTCCTGGTTGATGCACGTTTTGGCGGCTCGATATATTCAAACACCAACCGTACCGGGACCTATACAGGTGTGCTTGCCTCAACCTTGCCGGGCCGCGGGGCAGCAAACGGCGGTATCAGCTATTACTACCCTGGCAACAACACATCCCTGCCTGCAGTAGCTTCAGGCTCCGCACCTTCCGGTGAAACAATTTATCATGACGGGATGGTGTTTAACGGTGTAAAAGCAGACGGGAGCAAAAATACCACCATACTGCCCGCACAATCATACTATAAAGGTTTTACCAATGTTGACGAGGCTTTTGTTTACGATGCAACCTACATTAAGCTGAGGGAAATTAAGCTGGGCTACACTTTGCCGTCGAAATGGGTAAAAGGTGCAGGAATACAGTCGGCTACAGTTTCGCTGGTTGGTCGTAATCTTTGGATTATCCATAAAAATGCGCCAAACATCGACCCCGAGACCGCCTTTAACAACGGCAACGGCCAGGGCCTGGAAGACTTAACCCTGCCTACAGTGCGCAACATCGGTTTTAACATCAACCTTAAATTTTAACGAACATGAAACGTAAATATATATCCATATTATTATCAGGAACGCTGTTATTATCGGCGGTATCCTGCAAAAAGGAGTTGGTGAAAATCAACCAAAACCCCAATAACTCGCAAAATGCGCAGCCGGATTACCTGCTGACTGCAGCTACCAAGGCCACCGCTGATACCTATTGGGGCGTAGCCAATACCATGGAAAGCAGCCTGCTATTTGTGCAGTACTGGGCTAAAATACAATACACTGATCCGGACAGATACATCTATACCAACAGCGCTTTCCAGGAATTGTGGACGGTGGGCTATTCCAAAGCCATCGTGAACTATAACCAGATTATTAAGCTGGGCGATGCACAGGGCAATACCAACTATAGGGGTGTGGCGTTAGTGTTACGCTCATGGATATTTACCTTGCTGACGGATGCTTATGGCGATATCCCATACAAGCAGGCAAACAATATCGACCAGTACCTTACCCCGGCTTACGATAAACAAAAAGACGTTTATTTTGCTTTGCTGGATGACTTGAAAGCGGCCCAAACAGCCTTAAATCCATCCGGAAAAGCAATTGCTGGCGATATTATTTACGGCAACAATATCGCTCTCTGGAAAAAGTTCGCCAACTCATTACGCCTGCGTATCGCCCTGCGTATTGCCGATCGTGAACCGGAAAAAACCAAACAAGTACTGGCCGACATACAGACCGAAGGCGGCGCTTACATCAGCTCGAACGCTGAAATCGCGCAGCTGGTTTACCTGGACTCGCCTAACCAAAACCCGGTAAGCAACCTGTTTGATACGCGTGACGATTACCGCATCAGCAAAACTGTTACAGATAAGCTGGTTGCCTTAAACGACCCTCGTTTGCCGGTTTATGCTGCTAAAACACAGGATGCCACGCCGCAGGGCTATGTGGGTATTCCCAACGGTTTGCTGGTTGGCGACGCAAGTTCCCTTGGCTTTACCAAAACATCAAAACCGGGTAGCTATTTCCGTGCGCCGCATGCGCCGGCCGTAATCATCAGCTATGCCGAAGTATTGTTCGACAAGGCAGAAGCTGCCGCAAGAGGGTTTACTACTGAAAATGCTGCCGACCTGTATAAGCAGGCCATCACCGCTTCGTTGCAGCAATACAGCGTTGCCAGCGCGGATATCGATACCTATACAGCGTCCGCCGCCGTGCAATACGACCCGTCGAATTTCAGAAAATCGATAGGCGAGCAAAAGTGGATAGCATTATTTGCCCAGGGACTGGAAGAATTTGCCGAATGGCGCAGGCTGGATTACCCGCAGCTGCAACCGGCCGTAGCCGGAACGCTTAACGGCAAGATACCGGTAAGGTTTATATACCCCGGCACCGAGCAG
>JAZJZL010000101.1:0-14327 GCA_040389845.1 Bacteroidota bacterium | reverse complement strand
TTGAATATAAGCCTATCTTTTCTTGCTCCTTTAAAGTTTACCGGACAACAGTGATCAGAAATTCGCAAATCAAAACGACTGCCCCAACGCTACGTAAAACCCGCCTTCGCGTTTCTCGCCTGCCGGTTTTTGACCGACGCCGTAATCAAAGCGGATAGCCAGGCCTTTTTCAACATCAAAGAAATAGCGCACACCTCCCCCATAATTAGGCTTTAGCCGGTCCATATCAAACGACGAATGAAACACCTCGCCTGTGCCGACAAAGCCGGCAAGTCCGAAGCGTTTGCTTATGCGGTAACGTAATTCTGTTTGGCCGGCAAGGTAATTCCGGTCGCGGTAGCGGCCCTGGTAATAGCCGCGCATCATTTCGTCGCTGCCCATTTGCGGCAGCAGGTAAAACGGCGAGCTGCCACCGGTAAGGCTTTGCTCCTGTATATCAACACCTAAAACAAATTGCTTGCTCAAAGAAAAGAACTGCGAATATTCGATATTAAAAAAACCGCCTTTATAGCCATTATTGGCATAGGCGCCATGCATCAGGTTATAATAAGCATTAACGATCATACCCCGGGTGGTGTAGGTATTGTTATTTCGCGTATCAAACGTAAAACTGGGGCCGATGTAGACGTTTGCCCCGCCATGCCGGCTCTCAACATTAGGGGCGTAAATTATATCGGTATAATTATAATCGTACGGATAAAAGTATTTAATAACACCGGCCACCACACCTAAATAAAAATTATCAGTTATCTTCTTTTCGCCGCTAAAGCCCAATTTGTAACGCTTTTCGTTAACATGCTGAACATCGGCAGCCCTGGTATTATTTCCCACCCCGTAAAAATTGGACGGGTAATTATAAAAGCTGATAACACCGGTATAATGGTATCGATTCTGCGGCGTCCAGTAATTGGCGTTCAGGCTTAATTTTACCTGCCCCTTTGTGGTTAATGTGGAATAGCCGAACAAGTTTGATACCCTGGTGCTGTGGTTGGTTGTATCGGTGTAGAAAGACAGTAATGCTGCGCCGCCGAATTCAACACCTGTCTCCGGCGATGAACTAAATGCAGGCAGCAATACAAAACTTGGCCTTCTGTCGGTATCCTTCTTAAAATACATTTGCCTGATGAATTTTGGCAGAAAATTTAGCTGTGCAGATACGCACTGAACGCTAAGCAGGAAGGTGCACAGGACTAAGAGTTTTTTCATGTAATGCAGATGCTGCGAAGATAAGGGCATTTTTAGGATAATGTTTGGATAAGCGCCGATTTTTTAACCACGGAGATACAGAGGACGCACAGAGGTCGCGGAGAGGAAAAAGGATCGCAGATGTTAAGTGATTGTTTTTCTTTTCAATTTTAAATCCATCAAAATCCCTACTTTTGCACCAAAATTATAAATCTGCAATATGAGCACTACAAAAGGCCCTATTTCCCAGTTTATTGAGCGGAATTACCTGCACTTTAACGCAGCTGCGCTGGTTGATGCAGCCAAAGGATACGAAACACACCTGCTTGAAGGCGGTAAGATGATGGTGACCCTTGCCGGCGCCATGAGTACTGCCGAGCTCGGTATTTCGCTGGCCGAAATGATACGCCAGGGCAAAATAGATATTATCTCGTGCACAGGTGCAAACCTTGAAGAGGATATTATGAACCTGGTAGCGCATTCGCACTACAAACGTGTTCCTAACTACCGCGATTTAAGTCCGCAGGATGAGTGGGATTTGCTTGAGAACCATTACAACCGTGTAACCGATACCTGTATTCCGGAGGAAGAAGCTTTTCGCCGTTTGCAAAAGCACATCCATAAAATATGGAAAGACGCCGAAACCAGCGGCGAACGCTATTTTCCGCATGAGTTTATGTACAAGATATTGCTGAGCGGCGAGCTGGAGCAGTATTATGAAATTGACCCTAAAAATTCATGGATGCTGGCTGCTGCCGAACGCAACCTGCCGATTGTTGTTCCTGGATGGGAAGACAGCACGATGGGCAACATATTTGCCTCATACGTTATAAAAGGCGAGATAAAAGCTACCACCATGAAAAGCGGTATAGAATACATGGCCTGGCTTGCCGACTGGTACGTAAAAAATTCATCAGGAAAAGGCATAGGCTTTTTCCAGATTGGCGGCGGTATTGCCGGCGATTTCCCGATTTGCGTAGTGCCTATGCTGTACCAGGATATGGAAATGCCTGAGATCCCGTTCTGGAGCTATTTCTGCCAGATATCTGATTCCACAACGTCTTATGGTTCTTACTCCGGCGCCGTTCCAAACGAAAAGATTACCTGGGGTAAGCTGGATATACACACACCGAAGTTCATCGTGGAAAGTGATGCGACTATTGTTGCGCCGCTGATTTTTGCATGGATATTGGGGCAGTAGTCTGAACTAAGATTCGTAGGATTTATAGGATTATAAGATTCTCTTCAAAACCCTTTTGCTATTGCAGCAAAAGGGTTTGCTATTTTATTTGAGAGATGGACTTTTAAACCATTTTCGTGACATAACGAAAATGGCATGTAGAAATACAACGCTTGTTATATAATTCAAACAAATCTGGATACATTCCGTATATTGGCATATAGTTACACCATGAGAAACTACGGCCTTTTGCTACTTTGTGTGTTAATCCTTTCCGCCTGCTCGCCGAAGGGGCCGTATGCGGTTACCAACAGGGTATATAAAGACAAAACCAAAGATTTTACCGAAACCATTAAACAGGAATTGCCCGCTGCCCTTACCGATAGTGCAGGCTCGCCTATACCCTCGGAATTTGTAGGTACCGTAAACTTTGGCATACGCAGGCCAAATTATGTTATTATACATTTTACTGCGCAGGATTCGGTGCAGCAAACCCTCAAAACTTTTACCGTTACCACCACCCAAACCAGCGCGCATTATGTAATCGCCAAAAATGGTAAGGTGTTCCACATGGTGAATGACTACCTGCGGGCTAATCACGCCGGCGTTGGCAAATGGGGTAGCGTTACGGACATGAACAGCAGCTCGATAGGCATCGAGATAGATAACAACAGTAAAGAGGCTTTTACCGCTCCACAAATTAACAGTCTGCTGATATTACTCGCCCAGCTGAAGAAAACATATAATATCCCGCAGGCGAATTTTATCGGTCACCAGGATTTTGCCCCCAAACGCAAGCCTGACCCAGGACCGCTGTTCCCATGGAAAACCCTTGCCGCACACGGCTTCGGCTTTTGGAGCGATGATTTACTGGAGTTGCCGCCGGATAATTTTGATTATACAATCGCCCTGCGGTTAATAGGTTATGATACTTCGGATATTAATGCGGCCATCGTTGCGTTTAAGAGGCATTTTGTACAGACGGATTTTAGTCCGCAGCTAACGCAGCTGGATTTGAATGTGCTGTATAATATTTATCAGAAGTATTTATAGTGTTACATAATCTATAGCGATGGGTTTATAAACCCATCGCTATAGATTAAAGAAATTAGTATTTTAATAAAACATTAATTTTCAAAACAATGCGACTTCTTAACCGTAGCGATGGGTTTAAAACCCGTCGCTACGGTTATTGCGTTTACAACATCGCGTTGAAATAACTTGTCTTATTTATATCTTGGAAAACAAAACTTAACCGATGCCTCACAGTTATTCTGCAATATGGGTACACCTTATTTGGTCTACTAAAAACCGCGAACCCGTTTTGATTCCATCCTTAAAGAAAGAGGTTTACCAGGTTATCAACGAAATTGCCGTTGATCACGAAATTTACCTCGATTGTATAAATGGGGTTGAAGATCACGTGCATTTATTGGTAAGGTTGCGGACAGACCAATGTGTGGCAGATGTCGCTAAAACAATAAAGGGTAACTCATGGGACTATTTTAAAGATATTCCAGAAAAATACATTACATGGCAGGACGGCTTCGCTGCTTTTAGCGTAAGTCCATCCCATTTAAGAAGAGTAAGAAGCTATATCTATAACCAGGAAAAACATCATCAGAATAAGTCATTCGCCGACGAGCTAAAAGAAATAAAGCAAAGCACCAAGTCCTCGAATTAGCCCGTACAATCCATAGCGATGGGTTTAAAACCCATCGCTATGGATTGTACGGAAACATTTTACCCATCCCCGCGTTTGTATCGCATGATATTTAGTTTAGTTTTGAATAAATATTCTTTTGATGCAGCTGCCTGATCTGAAAAAAATCCCTATCAACCCAAAATATATAAAAATTGCAGGCATTGTGCTTGCCGTAATATTTGTGCTATTGCTGATAGGCGGTTACATCGCCTACTCTAAACGCGAGGCTTTCCTGCAAAAAGCCATCGCAAAAGCCAAACAAAAAGCCCGCGAAACTTATAACCTCGATTTGGAAATAGGCTCGGCTACCTTTACCGGCCTCAGCACGGTTTCACTTAATGATATTACCATCGTTCCCGAGCATCGCGACAGCCTGTTAACCATCAAACATTTTGAGGTTAGCGTTAAGCTGACCCCGTTGATATTTGGCAACGTGAAATTGGCGTATGTAGACCTTGAGCAAGGCCACCTCAATCTGACCGACATCAATCACGTTAAAAATTTCGATTTCCTGTTCAAGAAGAAAAGGGACAGTACCGTTAAAACAAAGGTCGATCTTTCGGAACTATCTAATAACCTGATAAACCAATTACTGTATAAAATACCTGATAACCTAACGCTTAATAATTTCCTGGTATCTTTTAAAAACGACAGCAGCAGCTTTAAGGCCCTGGCGCAAACAGCATTGATAAAAAACGGGCAGTTAACATCAACCATCAATATCGATAATGGCCGCGCCCTCTGGCATTTTGACGGGCGCATGCATCCGTCTGATAAAGACATCGATATTAAGCTTTATGCCGATGGAAAAAAAGTGGAATTGCCGTATATCGAAAAGCGTTTTCACCTGAAAGTAACATTCGACACGGTAAGCACCCGCCTCACCAAGGTTGAAAACAGTAGCGGCGAGACCCGTATTTATGGCTATTGGGGTGTGCGTAACCTATTGATTAATCATCCCGGACTTTCGGCTAATGATATTATCGTACCTGATGCCGGGATAGATGCCAACTTATTTGTGGGCAGTAATTATTTATCGCTCGATAGCTCGTCAACCATCCGTCTTAAAAAAGCAACGGCACATCCATATATTAAATATACCCTTAACCCGGAAAAAATTTATGAGCTTAAGCTGAACACCGGCTGGCAAAATGCGCAGGATATTTTTGATTCTTTCCCGACAGGTATGTTCGAGTCGCTGGAAGGGATACAGGTGAAGGGTAAATTAAATTACAGCCTTAATATCTTTTTGAATTCGGCTAAGCCGGATGATGTTCAGTTCGACTCAAGGCTCGGTAAGGATGGCTTCGATATTATAAAATATGGCAAAGCCGATTTAGGTAAGCTGAACAAGGTATTTGTATATACACCTTATGAGAATGGCAAACCTATGGCCCCGCGGCTTATCGGTCCCGAAAACCCTGAGTTTACGCCATTAAACCAAATTTCGCCTAACCTGCAAAATGCGGTTATGACTGCCGAGGATCCTTCGTTTTACCGCAATCATGGTTTTGTAGAGGAATCTATCCGGAAATCATTAGCAGAAGATTTTAAAACCAAGAAATTTAAACGCGGCGGCAGTACCATATCAATGCAGCTGATAAAAAACTCGTTCTTAAGCCGAGGTAAAACATTAAATCGTAAGGTTGAGGAAATACTGATAGTTTGGTTGATTGAAAATAACAACATCATGACCAAAGACCGCATGCTGGAAGTGTACTTCAACATTATCGAGTGGGGGCGTGATATTTATGGCATCGGGGAAGCTTCAAGATATTATTTCGGTAAAGCACCCTCTGAACTTACTATTGGTGAAGGTATTTACCTGGCGAGTATAGTCCCTCATCCGAAAACAGGCTTATATTCTTTTATGCCTGATGGAACGCTACGCCCGGGCCTGGTGGGTTATTTTAACATGATAGGTAACCTGATGGCGGGCCATGGCAAAGCCCAGCGCGACAGCACCGCCAGCTACGGTTTTTATGAGGTACGGCTAAAAGAAAGCATGCGTCGCGAAGTAGCCCCGGTTAGTACCGCTGTTGCTGATAGCCTGATGAAAACGGATAACGCCGACGACGAGCCTGCAGTGCCGGCCCCTACCCCGGAGCCAGAGGTTAAAAAGCCAAACTTCTTACAGCGGCTGTTCGGGAAGAAAGACACATCGGTTACGGCAAAAAAAGAGGAAGTGAAGAAAGAGGACGCCAAAGCAAAATTGAAAGCCTACATCCAGAAACTGCGCGACGCCGAGGCGCAAAAGGAATTGATGATAGATACCGCCGGCAAAACCCGCAAAGACATACGCCAGGAAAAACGCCGGCTCCGCGACGAGGAAAAACAGGCGGAAAAGGCATTGAAGGAGTTGTCTAAGGATTAGTTGATTATGATTGAGTGAGTGGCTGATTAAGTTGTAGCGCATTAACTTAATTAACCGCCTTTTCAACTGTTCCAACTGTACACAAGCGTTCTGCTGAACACTTTTTGCAAAAAAGCACAAGTTGCTTGTAATTAAAACATTGCACTGTTTCACCTGAACAAAAGCAACTGTACACAAGTGTTCCGCCTGTACACATCGTTCCGCGGAACAGTACAGTTTTGTATCTGCCGACCACTATCAGTTTTAAAAATCAACCTCCTGAAGACTTCCTTATAAATAGCTTTGATTTCAGCACATGCTCTTTTTTGGTTACGGGCTGGCCTTTGCTTTCCAGTTCGTCGAACAGCAGGTTGGCGGCCTTGATGCCCATTTCGTATGCGGGTTGGGTAATGGTTGACAACGGCGGGCAAAGCAGCGGGGCGATTCCCAGACTGGAGAAGCTGATTACTTTCAGATCGCGCGGAATGCTGATGCCCATATCGTTACAAACGTAATACGTAGCGAATGCCAAACGTTCAACCGAGCTGAATATGCCATCGGGCTTAATTTCTTCTAAAACCTTTTTTAAAACCGTAAAGTTCACCTTCTCGTCGTTACTGCAATCAACTACCAGGTTATCATCAAAAGGCACGTTATGTTTTTGCAGTGCATCAACGTAACCCTGCATACGCACCTTACCGATGGAAATACTTTTATTAATTACCAAGTAGGCTATTTTTTTGCAGCCGGTTTGTATCAGGTGCTCGGTGGCCGCAAAGGAGCTGTCGTAGTCATTCGTGGTAACTTTGGCAGCTTCTATATCCTCATACACACGGTCGAAAAATACTACGGGGATGTTTTTTTGTTCCAGCTGACGCAGGTAATTGTGGTCATTGGCTTCGCCTGATACCGACATAATGATACCATCAACCTTGCCATTATTCAAGTAATTCACAAAAGACACCTCTTTCTCAAAAACGTCGTCGGTACGATATAGTAATATGTAAAATCCTTTTTTTCGGGCAATTTCCTCGATGCCATTTATAGCCTGCGAAAAGAAATCGTTGGTTATTTCGGGGATGATAACCGCCAGCGTACGGCTTTTTTTATCACGAAGATTGCTGGCATAATGGTTGGGCAAAAAGTTATGCTCCCGGGCGAATTTCAGAATTTTCTCCTTAGTGTCTTTATTAATATCGGGGCTGCCGTTAAATGCCCTTGAGATGGTGGAGGTTGAAATATTCAGTTCTTTCGCCAGTACCTTGATATTAATATTATCCATTTTGTTAGCTAATAGTGCTTTGCCGTTTTCAAATGTAATAAAAGTGCTCTATTACGCTTTAAAATCAGCATATATTATTGCGTAAATATATAAGCGTATTGTTAAATCCTCAAAATTAAGCACTTATATTTTATAAATATTGCAATTGGCATGTGCTTTGCAATATTTACCATACCAGCAATATTAAAGCAGGAAAACAATGCCAAAAAGAATATTAATAGTAGAAGATAATGCCCTTATGATGGAGGTGCTAACCTACATATTGATGAATAATGGCTATGAAGTATTTGCAACAAACACCGGAAACGATGTATTTGAACATATAAAAACCGATCATCCCGACCTCATTATACTTGATGCCGTGTTACCCGGCATAAACGGCCGGGAGATTTGCCAGCTGATAAAGCTGAACAAAACCACCAGCAAATTGCCGGTAATTATGTGCTCCGGTGATGAATCGATAGATGACGTGCTAAATCAAAACGGCGCACCTGACGATATACTTCACAAGCCATTCGACATTAATTGTTTGATTGAAAAAATTGAATACCAACTGGCGGCCTGATTAAGTCTTAAGTCCGGAGTCGTTAGTCTGACGTCAAAATCTTAAGGTGATGTAAAAAAATACCCCCTCACCAATTGCTGATGAGAGGGCTTTCCAACTTTACTTAATTAACCAATAAATCGGTTCTCTTTAATTCACGTCCCACCACAGGCGTTTACCAGGGCTGTCGTCGCCGCCAAATTCTTTGGCGACAGCGGCATCAACCTGCGACTTTGAAGCGTTGGTGAATGTTGCCGAGTACGGCATACGTTTTACGAAATCGCCGGCGGCAACTTTGCCCTGGCTGTCATTGTTTGTTATAGGATATTGTGCCGGATAGCCGGTGCGCCTGTATTCAGCCCAGCCTTCGTACCCTTCCGGGAATATGGCAATCCATTTTTGGGTGATAATGCGCTCCAGTTTACGGGCCATTGGGTCGCCATCATTCCATTTTACAGTTATGTTTGATAACGGTGGCGCATTATTCGCCGGATTTTTTGGGTCTACATAAGCTGCCGGGGTTGATGTGGCATCAGCCAGGTAGCTGTCAACGCCGCCTGCTCCGTATTCGCCGAACGATGCTTTTACGCCGTCTTCATAAAAGGTTTGCGCCGAGCCTCCACCCATGCTCCAGCCCCTTAAAACGCCTTCAGAGCGCAGGAAATAGCTTTCAGCAACACTCACAATTTTCAACGGTGCGCCGAAGGATGTGGCCAGCTTCGAGAAATTACTGTAGGTGCCGGGGCTAAGTGGAGTGCCCGTGCGTATGCCCTGAACCCTTCCGCCCAGATCTGGGTCATCTGCAGGCAGGCCAAGTTTGGTTAAGCGCGGGTCCTTTAGGCCGCTCAATATCGAGCCGACAGGAGCACCCAAACGCATATCGCCCCATGAAGTAACAATTTCGTCGATAGGGTTTTCGCCCGATACATTCATAAAGAAACCACCGTCGGCTGCTTCCAATACTCCGTATTTGTTGCTTACTGCCGATTCTGCTTCAGTTTTAGCTTTTGCAGGGTCAATCAGCGAAATACGTATAGCCAAACGCAGTTTCAGCGTATTTGCAGTTTTTATCCATTTGGCATAATCGCCACCAAACTGGCTGTTATCAAATGCCTTGAAGCGGAGTTGATCTGCGCCCGGGTCTTTGTCCTCTATTACTGATAACAGGGCTATCGCCTGGTCAAGATCGGCAAAGAAAGCGTTATAAGCCTCCTGAACGGTGTCGAAAGGAACGTCGGCAGTTGTACCTATTTTGCTGTACGGAATCGGTCCGAACGTATCGGCTGCGCGGCTGGCGCCAAATACTTTACAGATAAGCGCAATACCATACAAATCCGGGTATTTGGTATCGAATTTTTTCAATTTCCACTGCAGCCAGGTGTTTAGTATGTTTTGCTGCGGAACGTCCCAGCAATAATCCACCCAATCACTCACAAAGCTGTAGGTAAAGTTATTTACGTTACCAAGGAACACAGATGGAGTTGCTGTATAGCCTGCGTATTCATCCTGGCCCAAATCCTGCTGGCCCTGGTAAATATAATTCACCGGCGATTCGATATTGGTCATCATACCAGGCAAAAGGATACTGGCCTCCTTGCCGTCAATAGCCAATAAGGGCTGCGGCAGCTGCTTAAGGTCCTGGTTAAGGCCTGCCATATCCTTACGGCACGACGTACCTAAGGATAACATTGCAATGGCACCGAGTACCATTGCAGCTTTTTTATTACTAATTTTTTTCATCGTTTATATATAATTAAAGTGATGCCTTGATACTAAAGCCAAATGAACGGGTTGCCGGAACTCCAAAACCGTCGATACCCATGGTATTGGTTGAGGTGGAGATTGCCTGTTCAGGGTCAAATGGCGATTTTTTTGAGAAGAAGAACACGTTATGGCCTGTTACAGCTACATTCAGGTTTTTAAAGGTTTTACCTACCAGCGGGAAGGTGTAGCCTAACACAAATTCGCGCAGGCGAATGTTGGTAGCGCTGTAGGTATATTCAGGCACTGCGCCACCATCGGCACCGCCTGATATGGCAGTATAGTAAGCTTGCGCGTCAACCTTTTTACCGTTAACTACTACGCCGCCGGCGTCACGGGCATCGGCGGTACGCTGCGAGATGCCTTTATAGTCGAACCAGGTATTGGTCATGGAGAACACCTGTCCGCCAAAACGGCTGTCAATTAAAAACGACAGGTTAACGTGTTTATAAGTGAAGCTGTTGTTAAAGCCCGCCAGGAATTTAGGATTCGGATTACCCACATAGCGAGGGTCATCAGCACCGGTTAATACCGGTATGCCATTGGCATCGGTTTTTATGGAGCCGTCAGGATTTTTGTCGATAATTCTGCCGTAGTAATCTCCAAAGGCGCCATACTTGCCGTCTTTCGGCCTGGTGAGCCATGTGGCTACCAAACGGGTATTATCCTGGCCGGATATTACATAATGATCGGCAGTGTAAAGCGGACTTAGCGCGCGTACCTGGTTTACGTTATGAGAAAAGTTTAGTGCCGGGGTCCATCGCAAATCGCCAAATTTAGAGTTGTAGCTGATGGTGCCTTCAAAGCCATAATTGCGAATTTCGCCGCCATTAAGGATAAAGCTTTGCGCTCCTGCCCCCGATGGTGCCTGTATGCTGATGATTTGGTCGCTGGTGCGGGCATCATAATAAGCCAGATCTACATTCAGCAGATTAAACAGGGTTAATTGCGCGCCAACCTCGAAGGTTTTTGTACGCTCAGGCTTTACCTCGGCAATTTTATCGCCCGAGAAATAAGGCAGCTCACCTATAGCATTCGTGCCTACAATTGGCTGCAGGTTATTGAGCGAATACGGAGGAAAGCTGTTATTAGCGCCAAGGCCCGGTGCATGACCAACATTTGCGTAAGATGCGCGCAGCTTGGCATACGACAATACATTAGATGTGCCGATGGTATTGGTTAAAACATAAGATAAACCAACCGACGGATAAAAAAATGCAGTTGGCGTAGTAGTAGCCCATTCGTTACGGCCGGTAGCGCTCAGAAAAATAGTTTCCTTATAGCCGATGGTCGCGGTGGCTAAAGCAGCCTGGTCGATGGATTTATACTCATGCTCCCCTACGGCCAGCGGGTGGGTTCCGTCATAGTTATTGGCCGAGAAATAGTTGGCCAGGCTTAAACCATACTGGTTGGTGCTTGACAGGCTGGTATTATAATCAAAGCTCCGGTCGTCGGTAACACCTAAAGTAGCTTCGAGCGAGAAATCGCGGGATACTTTGGTATTAATCAGCAATAACGCGTCTGAATATAAATGTGTACCATAACCCTGACCGGTAAAATACGAACCGTTTATCCCTTGCTGCGTGCTTTGTGCAACAGGGTCGGTAGTGGCGTAGTTTTCGGCCTGGTTGCGATTATTGTAAGCATCCAGTGTAGTACGTACTTGTAAGCTTATCCATTTGGCGAAATCGTATTTCGCTTTAAATGATGATATGTACCTGTTTGATGAACGCTCATTCAGGTTGCGATAAGCAATCCAGTACGGGTTTTGGTTCGAGCTGAACTCATTTTTCTCGTAAGGCCAGTTCTGTGCATAAATACCGCGTGTAGCATCCCATTTCTCAAAGTTGTTTTTGTCGTAGTTGGCAAAATTGTCATCTGTAGGGAACTGGTATAAACCAAACATCGGGCTAAAAGTTAAACCTGCTTTTGGTGGGTTCTCCTGTTTTTGGTAGATATAGTTAACCGAACCATCAACAGTCAGCTTATCATTAAGGAATTTGCTTGAACCCTTTAAAGTAAAATTATGTTTTAGCAGCGAGTTGTTCGGTACGATGCCGGTAGCTTTGGTATTAGCGTACGACGCATAGAACTGGGCTTTTTCGTTGCCACCGGATAGCGATACGCCATTGATGTAAGTTTTACCTGTATTAAAGAAATCTTTAACGAAGGCATTGCTTGCCCCGCTCGATTTGGCGCCCCACATATCATCAGCTCCAGGCGTAGTGCGGCCATAACGTGTTTGCGGAGAAGGAAGCCCTACAGGTGTGTCAAAAGTGGTCGATGAATTAAAATCAACCTTTGTTTGTCCTGCCTTACCTTTTTTGGTTACAATCAACAAAGCACCGTTTGATGCTGCGCTACCGTATAATGCAGCAGCACTCGCGCCTTTAAGCACCTGGATACTTTCAATATCGTCAGGGTTAATATTTGATAATGGGTCAACGTCTGCGCCGTCGCCCAAACCGGCCATGGTACCGCCCGCACCTTGCCCGATAGGAATACCATCGATAACATAAATAGGTGCGCTGTTGCCGCCTATTGATTTTGCGCCGCGCAGTTCAATCCTCGACGCACTACCCGGACCGCCGGTACCTTTAGTAATAACAAGGCCTGCCGCTTTACCGGCCAGCGAGTTTACAAAGTTGGGGTCCTTAGCTTTTTCCAGCTCGGCACCGGTAACATTTTGGGTGGCATAGCTTAAGGTTTTTGTTTTTTGCTCGATACCCAGCGCAGTTACGGTTACTGTTTCGAGCACGTGCTCATCGTCGAGCAGGGAAACATTGATTTCGGTTTTGCCGTTAATCTTTACGGTTTGTGAAATAAAGCCGATGTAAGAGAATACAAGCGAGCCGTTAGCGGGGGCGCTTACGGAGTACTTGCCGTCAACAGTAGTAGCAGTTCCTTCCGCAGAACCAGCTACCTTAACATTAACCCCCGGCAGGGGCTGGTTGTGACTGTCAGTCACTGTGCCCTTCACGGTTACATTTTGTGCGGAGGCGTACATAAAGCAGCCTAACACAAACGCAACCAACATGTAGAGTTTTTTCATAAAAGTTAGTTTAATTAGTGAATTTTTGGATGTTAGTTTCACCGAACTTACAATGAAATAATAATTGCTTGTATGGGGTTTGGCCGCTGGTAGAGGTGATGTAGAGGTTTATTTATTATATTGTAAAGCAAGGTTTTGTGTTTTAATTTGTCGCGCTTTTGTACCGGCTTGTTCGCGAATTTCGTCGCTAATTTTTAGCTGTACTACATTACCACTACCATTGGTTGTAAAATGTGTGAAGTGAAAACTTTGATATATACTTGTTGGTAACCATTACAGCCATAGCGATGGGTTTATAAACCCATCGCTATGGCTGTAAGCCGGGCTAAGCTTTAATCGCTATGAAAAAACAAATTACAATTCTCCTAACTACCCTGTTAACTATCTGGCTAATCGACAGCGCTGTTGCTCAAACAAAGCCCCGTTTTAAAGCCATCGCTATTGCTGAAATTGGCGGCGGGCATGCGTTGTTTGACGTGGCCGCCAAAGCCTGGCTGAATAAACTGGCTGCCGACAGCAATTTCACTATCGATTACATTACCGACACCAAGCCTATAAATAAAGAATTCCTGAAGCAGTACCAGCTTTTTATTCAGCTGGATTATCCGCCTTATCCATGGGGCAAGGATGCGCAGGAAGCGTTTGAGGATTATATAGAAAATGCACGCGGCGGTTGGGTTGGCTTTCACCACCCCACCTTACTGGGTGTGTTTGATGGTTACCCGATGTGGGAATGGTATTCGAAGTTTATGGGTGATATCCAGTTTAAGCGCCACATCCCAGGCGGAACGGAAGCCAAATTAACCATAGAGGATACCAAGCATCCTGCTATGGCTGGCTTGCCATCGACATTCGTTACCAAAGATGAATGGTATATTTATGATAAAAGCCCCCGTCCGAATGTGCGTGTACTGGCAAGTATAGCCGAATCGACCTATAACCCGGAGAAGGAAGTAAAAATGGGCGACCACCCGGTTATCTGGACCAATGAACATTATAAAGCCCGCAATATCTACATCGCAATGGGCCATTTCCCGGAATTATTTAATGACGATAACTACACAAAGCTGTTGAAGAACGCCTTGTTTTGGGCAGCAGGGAGATAAGGGAGATGCATAATTGCGACCTGTCCTGATGACGCAGGGCGATGCCCTGCGCTGACAGATGGAACTCCTTCAAGGTTCTTCTAATTTACTCGAGCTTAAATTTTATACCCTGTATTCTAGGATTAAGACATATCCAAATTTATTTAAAAAAAGGTTATT
>JAZJZL010000100.1:32758-34792 GCA_040389845.1 Bacteroidota bacterium | reverse complement strand
GCCCAGACGATATGCCCGCACACTTGAAAGCGGCGTTATTGGGCAGCTCCGTTACCATTCCTATCCGCAATGGCCGGCTGGCGCTGGGTATCTGGCAGGGTATTTACCTGTGCGAGCACCGCAACAATGCAGAACCACGCCACCTTGTAGTTACCGCCTGGGGAACAGATAATGAAACCATAGAAACCATTGGGTAAATTTGTACGTACCTATCGTTACAAATTTGCCGCTATGAAAAAAAGTCTTACCGCTGTCCTGCTTTTAATAAGCGCCTTTGCAACCGCACAGGATTCGCTTCACTATTTTAATAATACGCGTTATCACACCACCAAAACAGGCATGACCGTATTTGGAAGCTGGGCTATTGCTAACATCGGCGTTGGCGCTGCAGGCTGGGCAAGCTCTAAAGGCGGACAGAATAAATACTTTTACCAGATGACAACTATTTGGGGCGCCGCCAACCTTGGCGCTGCTATCCTGGGTTATACCGGCAATAATAACAAACAGCTTACCGCCGCTGAAACATTGAAGGCCCAGCAGAAAATCGAAAAGATATTTCTAGTTAATGGCGGGCTTGATTTGGTTTATATCGGCACCGGCATCTACCTCAATCATCGCGGCATTACGCATGGCTCGGCGCAGCTTAAAGGCTACGGAACGGCGCTGATACCACAAGGCATTTTTCTATTGTTGTTTGATGGAACGATGTACGCAACCCACCGAAGCAACGGCAGTAAATTAAGACGCTTTTTGGAGAAGAACCCGGTAGGGTTTAATGGAAAAGAAGTTGGGATAAATATCAGCCTGGATAAATAGCCTGCTTTAAACCAATTTGCAAATTTGGGCTAAAGCCCTGTTTGGTTGCACTACAGTCCGTCGGTTAAAACCGGCAATATAAAAAGAGGATTACTAATTGCCGTCGGTTTTAACCGACGATTCAGATTAAATTGAACATAGGCTTTAGCCCCAAAGGCGCATGATACTTTGGCATTTAACTGCCTGCGATATTAGTTTGAACGATCGCCATTGCGCAATGCCTCGCAAATCCCCATTGTAACTTTCCTGCTATTATTTACAAACTAACCTATTTGCGTTAAATTTGGTATATGAACGCAGTAATCAAAAGCCTGGCTGTAATCGCTATATGTTTGCAGCCCATTCTCTCCAATGCGCAACAGGCCGCCGCAGGCACCACCGAAATCACCAAATGGCAATACGGCAAAAACGGTGCAGTGTCCCTCACTTACGACGATGGCTCGATAAACCAGTTTAAATACGCGCTGCCGATAATGGAAAGGCTTAGAATTCCCGCTACTTTTTTTGTGATCACCGGCGGTATTCCCGGGTCAAAATATCATGGCAAATTTATCGGTCGCCCGGTAAAGACCATTATCAAGGAATCAGCGACCATCCCCACAAACGACAAGAATTTTTTGGAGCGATGCTCGGCAGGCGGATACCTGGGCTATAAAGGCACCATTACTTATGTTACTCGTGCTGCCAGTGCTTATGATAATCCAAAACACAAAGACCGCGCTTTTAAAATAATGGATACACTTTATCAAAAAGTACGTGCCGGCGAGTTTAAACAGGGCTATCAGCCCTGCGATGAAGTTTTACAGGAAGACGGCCTGACCTGGGAAGACCTGCGTAATTATGGCGGCCGGGGTTACGAAATTGCCAGTCACTCTATTACCCACGCCAGCATGCCGGGGCTGGATTCTGTAAATATTCACTATGAATTAGAAAAGAGTAAAGAGGAAATAAAGGATAAAATGGGAGAGAAGTACACCTTTTCTTCAGAAGTACCTTATGGTTATGAGAATGAACGGGTAATGAAAATTGCTTATAAAATTTACCCTGCGCTGCGCAACCGCATGCCCGAGCCATGGCTAAAGGAAATTGATCGCGCCAGCAATGAAATCCCCGGTAAACCAGGTAAAGATTATGTACAGTGGCAGCGCGGCGCAACAACCAAAACACCGCTGCCTTTAATGAAAAGTTGGGTAGATACCGCAGTAGAAAGAAAAGATA
>JAZJZL010000100.1:0-32748 GCA_040389845.1 Bacteroidota bacterium | reverse complement strand
GTATTGGTGTTTCACGGGGTTGATAATCTTGGGTACGAGGCGCTTTCGCACACTACGCTCGACGATTATTTCCAATATATCAAAAACAGGCAGAGCGAGGTATGGATAGCAACCTTCGGCGATGTAGCCAAATACATGCGCGAAAAAGAACACGCCAAAGTGGAGCACATTCAAAAAGGCGACAAGATAGCCATCAGCCTGAATCATACCCTTGATAAAGCTATGTACGATATGCCTTTAACGCTCAAAACCTATGTGTCCCCCGAATGGAAACGTGTTTGGGTGTGGCAAGGCAAACGCATGCAACGCGTAGATGCCGCTACTGATACAAAGGGAACTTATGTGTTATACCAGGCTTATCCCACAGGCGTGCCGCTGACGTTATCGGGAAAGGAAAACTAGAGCCGGCATTTGGCTTTACCGGATAAACCGCGCTTTACGGAGAAACTTACGAAGTTTTAAAAACTTCGTAAGTTTTAAGGGGTGTCACATGCTACCCCTTAATTTCTGTTAAAAACGCCATCGTATCCACATTATCAGCATAATCCCATAATGCCGGATGCTGACTTTGGCCGAAATCAACCACTTGATTACCGATATTTAAAGGCGTAGAACTCACAACGCACTGAATGTTTTCAGACTGTCCCTTCAATACCTCCTGTACAGATTCCAAATCCTCATAGAACTCATAAAATAATACGGACAGGGGAGAGGACAGGCTCGGATTTTCCATCAATAGCAGGAAATTATTATCCAAATGCTGCTGACTACCCACAAGGTAAACCGACCTGTTATAGCCATAGTTGTTATTGTATTTATTATGGTTGATGATAGGATTAAAGCTCTCAATCGACTCAAAAAAGAAATCGAACCGATAACCTTTCGGAACCAAAAGCTTC
This sequence comes from Bacteroidota bacterium, assembly GCA_040389845.1. GTDB lineage: Bacteria > Bacteroidota > Bacteroidia > Sphingobacteriales > Sphingobacteriaceae > Mucilaginibacter. The sequence continues at coordinate 31,849 of JAZJZL010000100.1, read as the reverse complement.
GATACATTGCGGCAGCCCAAACCGAAATAATCAAAAATATCATGCCCCAAATTGAATAGCTGCCCTTCGGTTTCATCACCGGTTAATACAGCTACGCTGTTACGGTTCTTACGGATGATGTTAGGAACTTTACCAAAGTAATAGTCGAAATATCGTGAAGAGTTGTTGCTACCCGTAGCAATTACCGCATCAAAATTTTCTAGGCGCTCAACAAAACTGTATTGATCTGCGAAAGCCGGCTCTATGTCAGTCAGCATTTGCAGGATATGTTTAATCAGTCGTGCATCCTGAGACGAGGCTTTTATCAGCGCAAAATTACCGGTAACCAATACACATAAAACATCATGAAAGCCAACCAGCGGAATATTCCCTGCTAATATCAATCCTACTTTTTTTACAGGTTTGGTGTTGTCGATATTATACTTGTTTAACCATTCGGTTAAATCAGCCTTGTTGAGCATACCACCAATGGCCTGTACCGATTGCAAAACATTCTCCGGCGTAAACCAGGGGTTATAAATATGGTCAGTATTTATCAGTTGAGATAGCGTTTCGTCCGGTTGGGATAAGCGTGCGCCGAGTTGAGAGAATATTTCGATTAGTGCTGTTTTATCAATTTTTGACATATATATGGTAAGGATTGAAACCCTTAAAATTATTTTTTGTTATATTTGCATGTTTGTTAACAGCAGGCAAAGTTAATTGAGATTATAAGAATTAAAGAAATATGGCGATTAAAATCACCGACGAATGCATAAACTGCGGAGCTTGCGAGCCGGAATGCCCTAACAATGCAATCTATGACGCAGGCGCAGCATGGCGTTTTTCGGACGGAACCGGTCTGAAGGGGGTTATCGATTTTGGCGATGGAAACACGCTGAATGCTGAGGAAACCCAGGCTGCATTATCAGATGACATTTATTATATAGTTCCCGATAAATGCACAGAGTGCGTAGGCTTTCACGACGAGCCGCAATGCGCTGCCGTTTGCCCGGTAGATTGTTGTGTGGACGACGAGGATGTACGTGAAACAAAAGAAGAATTGTTAGCCAAAAAAGACTGGCTTCATATGGATGAGTAATAAGTCTGTTACAATACTGGAAGGGGGATGGTATGCTGATACTTTCCCCTTTTTTTGTACAATGAAACTTTAATTTCTGAGTTTCGTTGTAAGCCTTTTACAATACTATGGAATACGGCATTTGTAATCTTTCAGTTATACCCTTAAGGGCAGAACCAAGCGAACGCAGTGAGCAGGTGTCGCAGGTTTTGTTCGGGGAGACTTTTGAGATTACAGAATGGACGGATAACTGGGTGAAAATCGTTACCTCACTGGATAATTACCCTGGCTGGATAGGCCGCCTGCAGTTTAATATGCTTGGTCACCTGGCATATAAGCGTATTGTACAATCACCTCCACACATTACCACCCGTGCTATAACACAAGCCTGGAAAATTGCCAATAATAGCATATTATACCTACCGGTCGGCAGCTCGTTATCGTTTCTTGAAGGAACCACCTGCCGAATCGGTGATGAAAAGTTCGAAATAATAGGAGAAATAGGGGAAGTACAAAGCCTTGCCGTAACGGCCAGGTCCTTTTTAAATGCACCTTATTTATGGGGAGGTCGCACCCATTTCGGTATCGATTGCTCCGGCTTTACGCAAGCTGTGTTCAGGATGCAGGGGGTTCAACTACTGCGCGATGCCAGCATGCAGGTGGAGCAGGGAGAAAACGTGAATTCACTACATGACACGCAATTGGGCGATTTGGCATTTTTTGAGAATCCCGAAGGAAAAGTTGTACATGTCGGCATTATGCTGAATAATGAGAAAATTATCCACGCATCGGGCAAAGTTAAAATCGACTCAATAGACGATAAGGGCATTTACAGCGAGGAACTTAAACGCTATACACATAAGCTCACCACAATCAAAAGGCATTTTAATGATCAAAATCAAACTGCCAAACAATTACCTTTTTATCGTCGCTAACTGATAGCAGCCGGTCGCCATTCCATGCAATTTTGTTTACCGATAGCTGGTGACTTGCATAGCCTTTATCGCGGCTGATGTTTTTGTACAGCTTAAAATCGTCTGAACCCCATAATTTGATGCTTTTGTCCATACTGCCGGTAGCAAAATATGGCTGGGAAGGATGGAACGCGATGCTGTTAACAGCGAACAGGTGTGCCGGTATATTATGAATAAGGTTATAAGATGTGGTGTCCCATATTTTTACATGCGCATCGCGCCCGCCTGTTACCAACTGGCTGCCATCGGGTGAGTATTGCAATGAGAATACCGACATGGTATGACCATGTAAAGTCTTTAGCAAAGTATAATCTTCCAAATCATAAATATGGATTTGGTTATTCCTACAGCCAAAGGCCACACGTTTTTCATCCGGCGATACAGCGATGCACCTTATAGTATCAGTGGAAGTCTTCACAGTATATAAAAGCTCAAAAGTCTCCATACTCCATACGGAAACCGTGCCATCTTCCGAGGCAACCAAGAGTTCTTTTTTTCTTTTTATCGATTTAATATCAAAGATGGGTTTCTGATGATGTTTAAGCGCCGGCAACAGCTTCTGCTGTAGAAAGTCAAACACCAACACATCGCCATTCCGCAGGCCGGTAAAAAGCAACGGTAACCCCACAGGCCCGTGAATTGCATAAACAGACGCAGCCACAGGGAACATCACCTTTATAAAGGCATTATCATCCAGGCTCCATTCCACTACACCCTTATCATTCCCACCCGTAAACAATATTCCCGGCTTTTGCGAAAGCTCCAGCGTAAAGATGGGATTACCATGCCCGGTGAGTTCAGCTGTTTTTTGTGCGTCCATGCTTTTTAGTTCATAGTTGATGGTTCATAGTTCATAGCAGCTCAATCAGATGCAAGAGTTTCTGTCTTGACTCTTGACTCTTGGTTCTCGACTCTTTCGGTTATGAACCATTAACTATGAACCATGAACTATTTGTGTCTCTCCTCTAGATTCTTCGCTATCTGCGCTAAGGTAAGGCCTTTTTCGCGCAGCAATACCAGCAAGTGGAATACCAGGTCGGACGACTCATTGATTAAATCCGTTTCCGTTTCTGCCAGGGCTGCAATTACTGTCTCGACGCCCTCTTCCCCAACTTTCTGTGCTATTTTATTCAGCCCTTTATTGCGGAGCTTATTTACATACGAGCCTTCTTTCGGGTTTTCGTACCTGTCGGCGATGATGTTTTCCAGTTCCATAATAAAGTTCTGGTTGAACTCCGTATTAAAGCAGTTGCGCGAACCGGTATGGCAGGTAGGGCCGTCAGCTTTAACTTTTATCAGCAGGGTATCGTTATCACAGTCGATAGCGATGCTTTTAACATGCAGGAAGTTATTGCTGGTTTCGCCCTTGGTCCACAGCCGCTGTTTAGAGCGGGAATAAAAGGTAACGATGTTTTCCTGCACGGTTTTATCGTAGGCCTCCTGGTTCATATAGCCCAGCATCAGTACCTCAAGCGTTTGCTCGTCCTGTATAATTACCGGCACCAGGCCGTCGGTTTTATTAAAATCGATATTCATATTATATACTAACAACTGCCTGGTTCTCCACACGCAGCACTTTTACTGTTGGCTGTGCAAACACAGCCAGGGGTTTATATTTACCACTGCCTGTGTCTCCACAGGCAGCATTTGAAGCAGATAGCCAGTGGGGAGTGTTAAACTTCCCTCACCTCAATATTATTGGTCTTTAATACCCTTTTCAAATCCGGTATCAAAATCTCGCCATAATGAAATACCGATGCCGCTAACGCTGCATCCACATTGCTTTGCTCAAACACATCAACAAAATGCTGCACGTTACCGGCGCCCCCCGAGGCAATTACCGGGATATTTACCGCCTTGTTCACCTCCTTCAAAAAGCGGTTATCAAAGCCGGCTTTTGTGCCGTCGTGGTCCATTGATGTCAAAAGGATTTCCCCCGCACCACGGCTTTCGGCTTCCAAAATCCAATCCAGCGATTCTTTTTCTGTTGGTAGGCGGCCACCATTCAGATGCACAATGTTTTTACCATTAATTACCCTGGTATCCACCGCAATCACCACAAACTGAGCGCCGAAGGCTTTGGCCAGTTCATCAATCAGTGCAGGATTACGCACAGCAGCAGAGTTGACGCTGATTTTATCCGCACCGGCATTCAATAAAGCATCTGCATCGGCAATTTCGTTGATACCTCCGCCAATCGTGAATGGTATATTAATTTGGCGTGCCACAGATTTTACTAACTCAACCATGGTTTTACGGCGCTCTACAGTAGCCGTGATATCCAGGAATACCAATTCATCCGCGCCTTGCTGCGAGTAATTCCAGGCAAGCTCAACGGGATCACCAGCATCGCGCAAATCGACAAAATTCACACCTTTCACAGTGCGGCCATCCTTTACGTCGAGACAGGGTATAATTCTTTTACTTAGCATTATTATTTATCAACTCGTCATTGCGAGGAACGAAGCAACCTCTGCAAAGGACATTCAACGAACCTTTAGTATTGTGGAAACCTTGCAGCCGGCATATTGTAAACCATGAAATTTATCGGTTTATGCAGTAAGGCGCAGAGATTGCTTCGAAGCTGAATGCAAGCATTCAGCCTCGCAATGACGATTTAAATTGAAATTAAAGACTCAAGGTTCCACGCCTTCACATCCTCTATCGTAATATGGCCCTCATAAATCGCCTTACCAACTACAACTGATTCAACTTTTAAGCGGCTTAACTTCTCAATATCATCCATGGAGCTTACACCGCCGGATGCAATCAGCTTGATAAACGGAGAATGGTCCAGCAGCTTTTCATAAAGCTCGATGCCGGCGCCGCCAAGCTTACCGTCTTTGTTGATGTCAGTACACAGGAAGCGGAAGAAACCCAGCCCTAAGCATTTATCAACATAGTCCATTAGCTTTATCGGCGAGCTTTCCATCCAGCCGGAGTATTTGATAACCTCATCCAGCACATCGATGGCTACAATTACCTGGTCAGAGCACTTGTCCTTTCCGCAAATCTCTTTGGCCAATTCAGGCAGGAACTGCGGATTGGTGAGCGCCTGTGTGCCGACTATAACACGGTGAACTCCGGCGTCAATGAGCTCCTTTACCTTTTCGATACTGCGTACGCCGCCGCCGTATTGTATCATCATATCCGTTTTGCGGATAACGTCAGCTAAATATTGCTGGTTGCTGAAATCGCTTTTAGCACCGTTAAGGTCGATGACATGAATAAAATTGGTACCGTTCGATTGGTAGCGTTCTATCATTTCCTCGAGGGAAACATCGTATTCTGTTACTTGTTCGTAGTCGCCTTCGCGCAGGCGTACTACTTTTTTATTCAGAATATCAATTGCCGGAATAATGTACATGTTTTTAAATTTTTGAAAAATTTTTCAGTAAGGTTTCACCATAGGCGCCAGATTTTTCGGGATGGAATTGCACTCCATAAAAATTATCCCTCATAATTGATGCCGAAAACTTGTTGCTGTAAGTAGTTGACGATAAAGTATATAATTTATTATACTCAATAAAGTATGAATGTACAAAGTAAAAGTGCGAACCGTTAGGAATATTTGCAAAAATTGCACTTTCCTGTTCGGTATAAACCTGGTTCCATCCGGTATGGGGAACCTTGTGGCCGGGGCTATTGGCAAATCGCAAAGTTTTGATTGGGAACAGATCAAGCAGCTTCGAATCGCCCTCTTCAGAATAGGCAGTCAGCAGCTGCATCCCAACACAAATGCCCAGAACCGGTTTTGTCAGCGCTTTTATGGCCGGTACCAATCCCGTCTGTTCCAGTTTACTCATCGCCGCGCCCGCATGACCTACACCCGGAATAATATAGCGGTCGTATTTGGCAAAATCTTCTTCCGAAGCTATCATGCCATAGCCAATACCCAGCCTGCCTAAAGCCGCTGTCAGGGAAAATATGTTTCCGGCGCCGTATTGTATTATTCCTATGCCCCCCGGCCCCCTAAAGGGGGAGTTTAGAACTTGTTTTATTGTGTCCAAAACATTTTCAATTTGATTAAATATTTCTTCATTTTTAAATCGAAGTACTCTAATACCATCATTTTCTATGTTGAGCTGTCTTTCTATGTCTTTAGAAGCCACTTCAAAACCTTCGTGAATACTGCCGTCAACTTCAATTACAAGTTTATGCTGATGACAATAAAAATCGGCAATGTATATACCTAATGGATGTTGCCGTCTGAATTTTGAACCAAGCTGACTGCCTTTTAAATGTCCCCACAACAACATTTCGGCAGGAGTCATATTATTTCTAAGTTCTTCCGCTTTTTTGAAAATCAGATTGCTTGCGCCTAAAAACATTCTCTTTTTCATAACCTATTATTGTTCCCCCTTTAGGGGGTTAGGGGGCTTCTACAGTAATCCTTTCGTGCTCGGTAACACCATTTTCTCAACGTCCCGTTTTACGGCCATTTTGATGGCTTTTGCGAACGCTTTAAATATCGCCTCTATTTTGTGATGCTCGTTACTGCCTTCCGCTTTGATATTCAGGTTGGCTTTTGCCGCATCGCTGAACGATTTAAAAAAGTGGAAGAACATCTCTGTCGGCATTTCGCCTATCTTTTCGCGTTTAAATTCGGCATCCCAAACTATCCAGTTTCGGCCGCCAAAATCAATGGCTGCCTGTGCCAGGCAATCGTCCATCGGCAGACAAAAACCATAACGCTCTATGCCTTTTTTATCTCCGAGTGCCAGTGCAAACACTTCGCCAAGCGCAATGCCGGTATCCTCAATGGTGTGGTGCTCATCGATATGCAGGTCGCCTTTTGCAGTAATTTCAAGGTCGATGCTGCCGTGACGGGCAATCTGGTCGAGCATGTGGTCGAAAAAATGCAGGCCGGTTGATACCTTTGCATCGCCTTTGCCGTCCAGGTTTATTTTGATGTGGATGTCAGTCTCTTTGGTAACCCGGCTATGCTCAAACTCACGTTTGCCTAACTTTAAAAATTCGTAAACCTTTTGCCAGTCGGTAGTTTGCAGTACGGCTGTGCTGTTTACAATTTCTTCCTCATGTTCCTTGAACTCAGTACCCCCCATGTTCGAGCCATCATTCAACCAGATAGCTTTTGCGCCGAGATTATGCGCCAGCAGCACATCATTCTTGCGGTCGCCGATGGTGAATGAGTTTTTAAGGTCGTACTTTTCAGTATCAAAATATTGGGTAAGCATCCCGGTTCCCGGCTTGCGGGTTGGCGCATTTTCGGCGGGGAACGTACGGTCAACGCAGATATTCGAAAAATTTACGCCTTCGTTAGCAAAGGTTTTTAATACGAAATTCTGTACGGGCCAAAAGGTATCTTCTGGATAAGATGCCGTTCCGAGGCCGTCCTGGTTCGTCACCATCACCAGCTCATAACCCAGCTCTGATGCAATTTTGGGCAGATACCGCAGCGCACCCGGGTAAAAGGTAAGCTTGGCGAAAGAGTCTATTTGCTCATCCGGCGTTTCGAGGATAAGGGTACCGTCGCGGTCTATAAAAAGTACTTTTTGCAGGTTGCTCATTTATAGTTTTGTAAGGTTTGCAGTAATATATCGTTTTCGTCGGGTGTGCCTACAGTAATGCGCAGGCAGCCCTCGCACAATTCTACTCTCGAGCGGTTGCGCACGATGATGCCTTTGTGCACCAGGAAATCATAAATGCCGTTTGCGTTGGTGGTTTTTACAAGGATGAAGTTGGCGTCGGAAGGGTAGATGTCTACCACAAAATCGAAATCCTTTAAGGTTAGTACCAGCCTGTCGCGTTGTTCAAGCGTTTCTTTTATCCAGACGTTAACCAATGATACGTTACCCAGCGCCTGTAAAGCCAGTTGTTGCGAAGCTTCGTTAACGTTATATGGCGGCTTCACTTTGTTCATTACCTCAATGATTTCTTCGCTGGCAAATGCCATCCCCACACGCAAACCGGCCAGTCCCCAGGCTTTTGACAGCGTTTGCAGCACCACCAGGTTAGCGTACTCAGTCAGTTCCTGTATAAATGTTTTTTGGCGACTAAAATTGATATAAGCCTCATCAATCACTACAATGCCATGAAAATTGGCCAGCAAGGTTTCCACATCGGTGCGGTTGATGGAATTGCCCGTAGGATTATTCGGCGAGCAAATAAATATGAGCTTGGTGTTTTTGTCGATAGCCTCAGCAATGCCTTCCAAATTCAGTTGAAACTCTTCGGTAAGCGGAACATTCTTAACGGCCACATCATTAATATTGGCCGATACCTGGTACATGCCATAGGTAGGCGGCACCAATATTACATTATCAACACCGGGATTGCAGAACGCCCGGAACAGGATATCTATGGCCTCATCGCTGCCGTTACCCACGAATATGTTACGTGGCGGCACACCTTTAATGTCGGTAATGCGTCTTTTTAAATCGGCCTGCAGCGGGTCCGGGTAGCGGTTATATTGCTGCTCCAGCGGTGAGCCGAATGCATTCTCATTAGCATCCAGGAACACGCTGGCCTCTCCCTGGTACTCATCGCGTGCGGAAGAGTAGGGCGTAAGGTTTTTAATGTTTTCTCTTAATATGTTATTTATGCTAAACATTTCTCTCTAAATTTTTGAACCATGATTCGCTTGATTAATGGATTTCTTGATTGAAACAAGCATCATGGTAATCTTTAAATCTAATAAATCATGGTTCAGAACTCATACGAAGGGTCACCGCATTCCTATGCGCATGTAACCCTTCCAGCTCCGCCAATACCTCAACTGATGGCCCGATATTTTGTATACCTTCCGGCGTGATGTGCTGGAAGGTAATCTTCTTCACAAACGAATCAACCGACACGCCCGAATAGGCCCGTGCGTACGAGCTTGTAGGCAGCGTATGGTTAGTGCCGGATGCATAATCGCCCGCGCTTTCAGGAGTTAGGTTGCCAAGGAAGACAGAACCTGCGTTAATGATTTTTGGTGTCAGTTGCTGCCAGCTTTCGGTTGCCAGTATCAAATGCTCGGGCGCATACTGATTGCTGAAATCCATCGCTTCATCAAGGTTGTTAGTTACCACGATGTACGAATTTTCAATCGCAACTTTTGCAATCTCTGCACGGGGCAAAACACTCAATTGCGTATCGACTTCTGCTAAAACTTTTTCCGCAATACTATTCGATGTACAAACCAGAATCGACTGGCTATCCATACCGTGTTCTGCCTGGGCCAATAAATCGGCGGCAACAAAAACAGGATTAGCTGTTTCATCGGCAATAACCAGTACTTCTGATGGTCCGGCAGGCATATCGATAGCAGTTGTGGTGGTGGATTGAATGATAGTCTTGGCCTTGGTCACAAACTGGTTTCCGGGACCGAATATCTTATCCACCTTAGGAACGCTTTCAGTTCCGTAAGCCATAGCCGCAATCCCTTGTGAGCCGCCTGCAAGGTATATCTTGTCGATACCCAACAGCAAAGCAACGTAAGCAATAAAGGCGTTCACCTTGCCATTTTTTTGCGGCGGCGAGCATACCACAATCTCATGACAGCCGGCAATTTTTGCAGGGATGCCCAGCATTAAAAATGTGCTTGGCAATACGGCAGAACCGCCCGGAATATACAAACCAACCTTTTCAATCGGCCTCAGCTCGCGCCAGCAGGTAACGCCGGGCATGGTCTCAACCTTATCTTCGGTTTTTAATTGTGTTTGATGAAAGGTATGGATGTTGTTATAAGCAACTTGCAAGGCTGCTTTTTGCTCATCGCTAACGGCAGACGCAATTTCTTCAAGTTCGCTTTTGTCGAGGTATAACCGGTCAAGTTCAACTTTATCGAACTTTAACGCATAGTCAATCAAAGCGCTATCCCCGTTTTGCTGAACATGGGCGATGACGTCCTCCACAATCGCACGTATCTCATTAGCCGGGTCAACGTTGCGCTGAACCAAGCCACTAATGTCGCTCTTTGTTAAGTCTGAATAATTGTAAACCTTCATAGTTCAAGCCCCCAAACCCCCTAAAGGGGAGTTACGTCCGCTTTGTTATTAATTTATTTAATTGCTGCCACCGCTTTTGCTCCCCCTTTAGGGGGCTGGGGGGCTTCGCCTGTTTCTATAATATTATCTTCTCAATCGGCATTACCACAATGCCCTGTGCGCCGGCTTGTTTCAACTGGCTTATCCTGTCCCAGAAATCTCGCTCTGGTATAACAGTATGAACCGCCACCCAGTTTTCTTCGGCTAATGGCACTACCGTCGGGCTTTTTATGCCGGGCAATAATTTGATTACAGCAGGCAGGTTATCCCGCTCCACATTCAATACCACGTATTTGGTTTCCTTCGCCCGTAATACCGACTGAATACGCTGTATCAATTCTTTTATCAAATCTTCATCCTCACTGCCTTTGCGGCCAATCAGCACCGCTTCCGACGACATTACCTCTGCAAAAGGCTTTAACCCATTGCTTTTTAACGTACCGCCGGTTGAAACCAAATCGCATATAGCATCGCTTAAGCCCAAGCCCGGCGAAATTTCAACAGAACCGGAAATGGTACGGATGTCCGCCTGTATGCCTTTTTCTTTCAGAAATTTGCCCAATATAGCGGGGTAGGTGGTAGCGATGGATTTGCCGTTAAGTTCTGCAATGTCCTGGATATCGTTGGTGTTCGGCACTGCAATTTTTAGCGAACAACGGCCAAAGCCGAGGCGCTGCAGGTAGCTTACTTCAACTTCGGTTTCCTGTATCACGTTTTCGCCTACAATGCCCAGATCGGCAATACCATCCTGGACGTATTCGGGAATATCGTCATCGCGCAAAAAAAGTATTTCGAGGGGAAAGTTAGATACCGGGGAGATTAGCGAGCTTTTATAATTTTCAAAGCTTAAGCCGCAATTTTTTAATAATTCGACAGATTTTTCGTTGAGCCTGCCAGATTTCTGGATAGCTATTTTAAGTGTTTTCACTGAGTGTTTTTAAAGGGACTATAAATAAAAATTAAACGGAGGGTTGTTATTTCGCGTAGAAACATACATTATCTTATCACCACAAAGTGGTGATGGTGCAGGTGCAGATGATATAATGTATAACCGTTCATTTTTGTATAGTAAAACGATAGATATTGCGTGCAAATATAGGCAATGGATTATTAAATCAAAATTAAATTTCGATTACCTTGTTTTACCATTCTTAGCGCGGAATTAAATTTCGTTTTTAAGTATATATTTATAGGCTATATGACAGCAGACGAACTCGACGAAATAAAATTAAAAGGCAGGTGGCCGATAAAGTTTTCTGACTTTTATAACCACTATTTTTTTGCCCTGTTTCCGCTGATGTTTGTTTTGATAGGCGCATCAATGCTGTATTCGGGCAATATAAATAGCTTGTCCGATTTAAAAATTTTGGGTTGGGGTTTTATTATCGGCGGCTCATTATTGTTTATTGTTATCATCAAAAAGCTTATTCAAAATCAAACTTTTGAAAATTATCAAATAGAAAATCTTACTGCCGATAAAATCCGCGCTGCTTTAAAGCCGCTGAAGTTTGCGAATATCTACTATCATAAAGCAGGCTATTTCGTATTAACGATGCGTGTATCCTTGTTTTCATGGGGAGAGGAAGTGACGTTGATTTTTGAAGACAGCGAGATATTTATTAACAGCAGGCCCAGGCAACCGGTAACATTTGGCCGGGATAGAAAGAATATCCGAACAATAGTAGCTGCCTTGCAGGCGGCGGAATGAAGCGAAAATCGGGTATGGATTTTTCTGTAGAGACACAATACTTGTGTCTCAAACCATACAGGTCATAATCCAAATTACCTGTCCTGCGGGAGACACAAGTGTTGTGTCTCTACAACGTTCTGTTAGATTTGACAACTTTTCAAAAGTTGTCAAATCTGGGTCACAGTGCATGGTCCGCAGGCAAATTATTACCTTTCATAAGCTTTACTGCCGTCCAGTCTTCATCTGCATCACCCCAGAACGGGTCGGCCTCCGGCAGGCCCAGCGGCAATAATATTGCAGAACACAAATATAAGCTGCCTGTCGAAATATACCCTTCCGCCAACGCCGGCTGATGCCCATAAAGGCCAATGCGCGGCCAGCCTTTATCATCAAACATCGCCTTGTTTTCAATAAATTTATTAATGACTGCTGTTAACGCGCATCTTACTAACGCCGATTTTAATTGCATGGGCAGTCGCTTTGTCAGCACCATATTCGCCAAATGGTGAAATGCTCCCGTGCGATAGGTTATCGACCGGCCAATCGCCGGGTAGCTGCCATCTGCCCCTATCAGCCGTTCCTGTATAACGGCATACCGTGCATTATGTTCCAGTACTTTTTTATAGACGGACCCATATTGCGCATCCTTGGGGACTACGATTTTAAGCACATCGTACAGGTAAGGATGAATTACAAAGCTGTTGTAATAATCCCAGTGAAATTCGCTACCGTCGCCATAGATGCCATCGCCCTTGTACCATTTTTGGTGCTGGTTTATGGCGTAGTCAATCCGTGCAATATCATGCGGCTCATTTATACTGATAAAAAAAGCCTCTATCATGGCGGCAAACAGCAGCCAATTGTTTTCGGGCGGTTTTATTTTGCGGGTTTTAAGCAGGCAGGTAATTACGTTTTGCCTTACCGGAGCACTTAACGCAGCCCATATTTTGGGGCAACGTATCAGTCCGTACGCAAAAAATGAGGCGTCCACCAGCGGCTGCCCGCCTTCATCGCCCCAATTCATGTAATCTTTGGCGGAGGGATTGGTGGTGTTTTCAATTCCCTTTAGAACCAATGCGAAATATTTTTCCTGTAATTGTGTTTCAGCCGGATTTAATTGCGTTAACCCAAGCCATGGTGTGATACCCGCCAGCAAACGCCCGAAAGCTTCGAGATGGGTATATTTTGCCCTGTCTTTCACCAAAGAAACTTCTTTAGCCTCAACGGGCATTTTTTCTTTAAGCTGATTATTAGCAAGGGTGGTTAATATCGGCGCGGATAGTTTTTGGAGATAATCAAGCCAGAAATGACGGATGTTAACCGATGGTGGTATTGATGTTGAAGAAAACGCAGGAGATAACAAAGGCGCAACACCCAGCATGCCGGCATTTTGTATGAATTTTCTTCTCTCCATTACATTATATTTCCTTTGTAGAGACGCAATGCATTGCGTCTCCGCTATACAGGTTGCCAACGTGCAGGTCACAAACATACAGATTAACGGTCCTGCGGGAGACGCGAAGCATCTCGTCTCTACGAGATTACATTAATAATCGATGGTTACATTCCGCTATTTATCCTCGCACAAAAACACCTGCCCATCCTTCGCCTCGCCAATTTTTACGAGCTTTTTATTCTTCATAATATCCGGCAGGTTAATCAATTCGGTATTATACAGGTTATCGAACCAAATTAAATAGAAGCGTTTTTGCGCATAAAATTTCTGTACATCTGCCGGGTTGGCTTTATGCGGTATTACGGTCGACGACATGCGGGTAAACAGGTAAACCGCCTCATCAGCATCGGTATAAATAGGAATGCCGGGTTTAAACATGTTCTGGTGGTGGCGCAGGTAAACAATAAATTCCGATTTATTCCAATCGTCGTCACTGTAGCCTGGCACGCCGTAATCGTGCTCATCATCGTAACGCTGGTAATCAACCAGGGCGGTCGAGTACTCAAAGGCCAGCATCAGTAATATCGCAACTGCCGCCAGCGCATACTTTGCTTTTGATTTGATTAAACGTATCACATCAGGCACCCAGCTTGTGCAGGAAATAAGCAGTGGGATGAAAATAGGGGAGAGCAGCCTGCTGTTCAATCTTTCATACCGGGAAATACTTGCAGATATAATCAGGAATAAACCATATACAATGGCGAAAGCTATCACGATGTTTTCATAGCTGTTAATTTTACCTTTAAACGCTTTCCAAAGCAGCAAGGCTATCAGCGCCAGCATAATTACTGAAGCGATAACGGCGGCATACGGGTAGACTGCTTTGCTCAGTGCACCCCAATCGCATATCACAGTGCCGAAATAATACAGGTTATCAACAAAGGGTGTTAATGATGGATAACGCGTCCCTGTGCTCAAACCGGAGTTGATGCTGTTCATAATGAGGTTACCTACCAGCAGCGATACGGATATAGCACCAAATAAAAGAATATGCTCAATCTTCTTTTTTATTGGCAATTGGTTATCCAGCAACAACATCAACCCGCCCGCGCCGACTACTGTAACACCCACATAACGGGTGATGCAGCTGATGGCTACAATTACAGCCACCCATATCAGGGCTTTGGTAGAATGTGTTTGCAAATACTTCCAATAAGCAATCACAAACAGCATTATTTCGAAAATAAACAGCGTTTCCGACCATAAGTAGGTGTAAATTTCCAGTAAGCCGGGGCTTAAAATTATCGCTATCAGTATCAGCCATTTATAAATACGCGAGTGCGACAGAAATTTCTCCATTATCCAGCCACTGGTAAACACTACCGCCGCAAATAATGTCGCGTTTATCATCGCCCCAGCCTCAATGGGGTCTACCCGGCTGATAAATTGTATCACCGCCAGGAAAAACGGATAAAACACAGGGAAGAAAACCAGCGGCCCTTTATTAAAAGTGATGAGCGTTCCGTGTGCCTGCAGGTTGGTGGCCGTGCTGGCGTACATGATTGAATCAGGCGAGATACCTACGCCACTGTAGTTTGTAAAAAGATATATCACCACAAAACCAATAATGGCAGCTATTAATGAATCAAGATTGGTTACATAGCGTTTCATGGTTGTTGTTGTTGGAATGTTTGAAGGTTGCAATGTGTAAAGTTAATAAATCTGAATAATCAGCCAATGTCTTTCGGACTTTACTGACTTCCCCGACTTTACTGACTACACAATCAAGTCAAGCACGTCGCTAATCGGTTGATCGCTGTTTATCAGGATGCCTTTAACGCCGGCGGCGGTGCCAGCTTCCACGTCGCGCTCGCGGTCGCCAATGAAGTAGGATTTTGCCGGGTCGAGGTTGTATTTTTCGATGCCCTGCAGCAATAAGCCCGGTTTGGGTTTGCGGCAATCGCAATCGCCTGTAAAATTAGGATGATGCGGGCAATAGAAAAAGTCGGTAATTTCAACACCATGCTGATGGTAGGTTTCCTTTAAGCTTTTATGCATTTTGGCCAGCTCGTCTTCGGTGTACCAGCCTTTGGCCAGGCCGCCCTGGTTGGTGGCTACCAGCAGCAAATAGCCTTTGTCCTGCAAGGCTTTTAACGCATCAAAATTATCAAGGATATGGAAATCTTCTATCCGGCGCACATAATCGCCCATTTCACGGTTAAGTACTCCATCACGGTCTAAAAAAACGGCTTTATTCTTTTCGGGCATTCGGTGGTTTTTTTTTGCAAATGTAGTAAAAGTTGAAATATGGGTTATTGGAATGGAAAATTGCCGTTGGCCTGCGCGAAAAAGGCGACGGAATATTCAACATGATTTCCCCTGTTGGGAAGCACCTATAACAAAAAAAGCGCAACCATGTGCGCTTTGAATATTTTGATGTGAAAAATTATCAGTTCGATGTAAACGTATAAGGCACATTGTTAAAACCACCTCCGGTAATATTGGCGATGGTTACACTGCCGTCGGGATTGTTAACAACAGTTGTAAAGCTAAAAGTTCCGGTCATTTCATTTTTTACAGAATCAACTTTGGTAACAATTACCGAACCCGAACCTGGTGCTACAGTGCCGTTGGGCACCCAAACTATAACTCCCGCACCGTTCCTTTTTGGAGTTGAAAAAGCCAGTTGTACGTTTGATGTAGCATCCACAGTATAAGTGCCCAAAGGGAAACCGCTGGTATTGCTGGCGCTGCTTTTGGTAAGCGATATAGCTACTTTCCTGTTAAAAGCAGTGCCTTCGCAGGTGAAAGTTTTTGTTTTAGCGGTTGAATTAAATACGAGGGATGAAGTTACGGTATCAGTGAACCAGGTACTGTCCTTTATATTAGCAATCATTTTGTTTGATGTTGTAGCAGTTGCTGCAACAGTGTCCTTTTTGCAATTCTCCAGAAATAAAATACCTAAAAATAAAATAGCAATAAGTGAAAATTTCTTCATATATATTTATTTAGCAAAGGAACGACTTTTAGCTAAATTTAATACATAGTATTTCGTTTTTTACATTTTTTAACATTTGACACAGTCCCGCCATAATTATCAACATTGCGTTGTAAAGGCAAAAAGCCGGTCGCAACCTGTTACGCTATTTAAAATACGATAACGGAATTTCCTTCCACATGCCATGAGACAGGTTGCCGGTTAATAATTCATAAATTAAATATATTGGCCAGAATATGTAGCTGATTAACAGGTCGATAATGCTGTGGTTGTAATACCAGTTTATCATTAATGAGTAAACTCCTAAAACCAGGTAGAGGATGCTGGTGTCTCTTCTTTTCATAATTTGGGTTACGGTTAATTGAAAATTTTCTCAAAATTACCAAAAAATAAAGTTTGTTTTTCGGATTTGCAGCTACTATTTGTGCGCGTTTTTTAACGATAGATTTAGGTAGTGTTAATAACTATTAGGTAATCGGTGTTAAGTTAAATTTGTTTGTTAAGCATAAATATATAACTTGGCATCTATTATCTATTAAAACCTATTTAAAAACAAAACGCCCTGGACAGGGTTTACTCTAAAAAAAACAAAACTTATCATGGCAACAACAAGTGGTATTACTGCGTATTCAGTAAAAACAAAAACTAAGAATGTACCGATGGTTGATCCGGTTATCGACGTAAAATCAGGCAGGTACATTGCAACAGGAACCGACGGAGCAGGCAATAAGATGGCTGCTATTATGGGCAAGGCAACTGCCGAAGAGCACATAAAAAACGGTAATGCTAAAAAAGGTTCAGGCTGGTAGTCTGTAATTTTTATTTGTAGTATATCATTGGTTTAATAAAAATCAAATGATGTGTTCATGCCTGGCTTAAGTTGACAACGTTTAAACGTACCTGCTTATGCCAGGCATAATTGTTTCCGGTTGTTTTTTCGATTCCGGTAATCCTGCCGGATTTTTCTGTTTGATTGTCTTTAACTCGGCTATAATAATGTAGCTCACGATAACCAAAAACGCCCACGAGCTTATTTTTTGATAGTTTACCATAGCCCAGGTATGGTGTTGGTAAGCGTATTTCCACGCGCCAAGCCTCGTTGCGATATTTTCAGCAAGCCATATAAAAAAGCCAATCAGCAAAAACGAAAGAATAACCGGCATCCGGTAAGCCTTTCCCTTGATTATAAATTCTACAACCGCTTTCCTGAAATGATAAATGATGAGCACCGCAATAGCATACCGGACATCTATAATAAAATGATTGGTAAAGAAATTGAGATAGATTAAAGCGGCAATTACCCTTGCAGCATAATGATTGGGCCAGTTATAAAACCTTAAATCGAACCGGCGCCAGGCCTGGCACATATAGCAGGCTACACTGGCATACATAAAACCGCTGTATAACGGCACGCCAAATACTTTTGTTAATGAATATTCAGGATAGCTCCACGAGCCGATATGCGTTTTAAACAGTTCCATCAACAAACCCAAAAAATGGAAGACGCATATCACCAGCACCTCATCGGCCGTTTCAAACTTTAGCTTATAAAGCGCAAATTGTACGGCGATGCAACCTATCAGCATAAAATCGTACCGGTACATCATACCTGTAAAAAAATGTGACAGCCCCAGCAACGTAAAAACCAGCGCCGGAAAAATGCAGCACAGGGCTTGTTCTTTGGTGAAGAGGAGGAAGGGACGCATTTTTGGGGTTGATTAAGTTGGATTGCGTTGATTAAGTTGAATGGGTTAGATGGGTTGATCAAGTTATTTCTAATCGCGAAAAATCACATTGACTCTTGTCTACCCCTCAGAAAAGCCCCAATGGGGGTGACACAACCCAGCACAGGTCGCAGGCCTGTGCGTGTTCGAAACCTATCCTGGTGACGTAAGGCGGCGATGTCCTACGCTGACAGATTTATCCCCTTCAGGGAATAAAAGCATATTCGAGCTACCATTCCAAGCCCTGAAAGGGCGCCAATCTGCCAGCGATGGGCATCGCCCATCGTGAAACGGCAGACACGGAATGCTTCGACAAATCAAGGTTGCAGGCCTGTGCTCAACGCGATTCCGCCATATCCATTTTTAATACCTGCGCTTTATAGGCGTTTGGCAACAGCGCCATCTTGAAAACCTTTTCCACTTTTATCAGCCTGAAAAATTTATAAATGCTCACCAACGGTTTAATCCAGCTGAATTTGCCAATGGGTAATAGTCGCTTCACCGTGTCGGGCACTAAAACCAACTGTACCTGTTTAAGGATAACGTACCTTAACCAACCCAGGTGCTTGCGATATTGACGGTACAGGTCGATAGTGAATTTGCTGCTCATGAGGTTTTGCTGTAGGTGGTCTTCGCGCATGGCTACGTAATTTGTATAATCGCCGGGTATACCGGTTAAGTTCATCCGGCTGCCTATCCGGTAAAAAACACGGAAAACTTCAGCTTTCTCCTTTTCGGTAAGCTTCCGCTCCAGTAATTCAAACGAGCCGATAGAATAGTCAATCAGCAAAAACAATACATCACGGTAGGCCCAGTCGGGTATTTGCATGCCGCGACTTTTCTCAACCCCGGAGTGGATGGCTGTAATGTGGTCGATAGCTTTCAGCGCGCTATCCTCATCCGAGAAAAGAATCTGGCTGGAATAAGATACGGTGGAAAACAGGCGGCCCAACGGATCGGCGGGGAGGCGGCCGGTAAAGTATAGCCAATCTACAGCCTTATTAAGCGCAAACTCTGCCGCCGCGCCTGCGAAAATGAACAGTACGGTATCGGCTTTGCCCCATATTTGCCTTACGATGGAATCTTTATCTACAAAAGGTGTTTTCATATCAATCAGAAATTTTTCAAGCTGTTTTTAAGATGTTCAACTATAAGCAAGGTAATAATGCCTAATGTATAGGCCAGTATATCAACAAACGAAAAAGAGGTACCCAACAATATCTTCGCCAGGCGTGAATGTTGCAATCCCAACACCGTAACCAGGTGGAAATACTGCGATATCTCAACCACATACGATAAAATGAGCACGGCGACAGCGGTTGTAACCGGCGGCGCATTTACGAAGCTTTTAATGAAGCAATAAATCAGTATTACCACCAGGAAATCTCCGCCATAAGGCCGGATGATGGTATCGTGAAAATCAGCACCGATTACAAACTCAATTGCGAACAGTAATAGGGTAAGCATGAAATACCATTTGTAAAATCCCAATTTCGATCTCATATAAAAGCACTTTGAATTACAAAGTAAATTATTTTAATTTGAAATTGCAAATGGGGCGGAATTTTTCCAGAGATGCTGTAGCGACACCACACCCGGCATAAGATATTTTGCGTAGAGATACAATACTTGTGTCTCTACTACATGCGTTTCAATTACGTTTAGCCGCTATACGATCCCAAAATCATCCGCGAGACACAAGTATTGTTTCTCTACGGAATAACATGCTTGGTACCAATATACTACATCTGCATTATTGCCCCGCCTTGTCGTAAATCGTTGATTTGTAGTGACAAAACTCTAACCGCAAATCAAAATGAAAAAGACATTAACCTTAGCCGCCGCCGTAATTGTATTGTTTATGAGCGCCTGCAAGAAAGACGGCTCTACAAAGAAAACATCAGGCGATAACGGCTGGACGCTGGATGGCGTAAGCTACAAAACCGGCCTTACCTACAAAACCACAACTTCCGGCGGTGAGCCAACAACCCTGATAAATTTCTGGACTGCCGCGCCAAATGCCGACCACCGCGTTAACGGCGTTGCAGTGAGCTTTAAGCAATCGCCAGCAGCAAGCGGTACATTTCACTTGAAAGGCGGGGTAGGCGGAACGTTGGCGGCGGACGAATTTGAGCTGGCTGCATCAACCCTAACCAAAACCTATGCTTATTTAGGTTCAACAGTTGATATTACAGTTACCGTTACAGGGGGTAAGGTAAAAATCGTAATCCCGGAAGTCAGCCTCAAAAGCACCACCGGCGACCCTGATGTAAAGCTGTCGGGCACAGTGCAGGAGATGTAAGTGCCATTCCTCAAAGCAATCATTCAAAAATTTCAGTACCCTGAAAAATCCCCGGGAGGGCTGCAATTGCTGCCCTCCGCTCCCCGGGGTTATTATCATCGGTAACTGTCTTCCATAAAAAAATACCGAACATCGAATGCCGAATATTGAATGATGAAGGAAGGAACTTCGGCATTCAATATTCATTATTCGATATTAGCTTCTTCCTTTGTATATTAATTATGCGGCTAATTCTGTAATTTGGTAACGCATAATCAAACAAAATGAAGCAGCTTTTTCTGTTATTAATCCTGCTGTCCGCCGTCATCGCCAACGGTCAGGATATCAGAGGAAACACCATCATCCTCGGTCACACCGACAGTATCCAATCAAAAATATTAAACGAAAAACGCTCATTTTGGGTGAGGCTGCCTGCCGGGGCGGACAAAAACAATATGCACTATCCTGTAGCTTACGTGCTGGATGGTTCGGAGCATTTCGCATCCTTTTCCGGGCTTATCCAATACCTGAGCGAAGCCAACGGCAATATGGTTTGTCCGGATATGATTGTGGTGGGCATTAACAATACCGACCGCACCCGCGACCTTACACCTACAAACGGTACTATCGATTATGAGAACAAACCCACCAAAGCCTTCAAAACATCAGGCGGAGGCGAGGCGTTCACGGCGTTTATTGAAAAGGAGCTGATGCCTTATATCGAATCAAAATACCCGGTAGCCCCGTTCAAAATGCTGGTAGGGCACTCGTTTGGCGGACTCACAGCGGTTAATATTTTAATTAATCATACAGATTTGTTTAAAGCCTATATTATAGTAGACCCAAGTATGTGGTGGGATAATTACAAGCTGCTGAACCAGTCGCGCGATGTATTAAAAACAAAGAACTTTAGCGGTAAATACGTTTTTATGGGCATCGCCAATACTATGCCGCCGGGCGATGATACTGCACATGTCCACCGCGATACGTCACCCAAAACAAATCATATGCGGTCTATTTTAAAGCTGGCTGATGAATTCAAACGGAATTCTAATAATGGGCTAACATTCGGTTATAAATTTTATAGTGATGACAATCATAGCTCCTCCCCGCTGATAACTGAATATGACGGCCTTCGCTTTTTATTTAGCTACTATAAGCTTCCGGCTGAAACGGAAGATGCCTTGTTTGATGCCAAAAGGAAGTATGACGTAGCTGCCGGCATTACCGGGCATTATGATGAAGTATCTAAAAAGATGGGTTACACGGTGCTACCTCCCGAAGCTATTTTAGATGCTATGGGGCATGACTATCTTGACTTTGACATGCACAACCGTGCGATAGAGGTCTTTACGCTGAATGCTAAATATTACCCCAACAGCGCCCGGGTGTATGCCTCAATCGGTGATTATTATGCGGTAGAGAAGAACAAAGCGAAGGCAGTTGAGTTTTATAACAAATCGCTGGTGATAAAGGTTGATCCGACAGTAAAGGGACGACTTGACAAAGTCCAGCAACAAAAATAGTGTAGCCCCATGACTGCCAAAAAAGCGACTACCACGAAATCCCCGGCTAAAAAAACAGCGGAGAAAAAAATTACAACAAAAGCCGTTAAAAAAGCGCCTGCCAAAAAGGATAAACCAGCTAATCCCGCTGAAATTCTGAAAAACGCCAAAACTATACTGTTGGTCGACTGGCCGGACAAAAGCCTGCCTTTAGCATTATTAAAAGCTGGTTTTATGGTTATCGGCTATTCGCCGGATAAATACACGCTGCTATCATACGAAACCAATTATGCTGAAGATAATCTTGTTTTTAGCGATCTTGAAGGCCCGCCCGGGCAAGTGGAGATAGTGAATATTTTCAGGCCTGAAGTAGAGCATGAGGAAATCATAAATCGCCACGCAATTCCTTTAAAGGCAAAAACTATATGGCTGCATCCGCCTGTTACCTCCGTAAAAATAGCCGGACTCGCTAAAAAGCACAGTCTGAACTTTGTGAAGGGCTATGACATAACATGCGCTGCGGATGAACTGCGCGACAATAAATAATAGGAAATATCTGCGCTAGTAAATAAAACAGCCTGCGTTGTTTAAATATCGCAGGCTGTTTTTTGCGTCCTTAGCTGGTTTACTATATCTTATTAATGTGCCTGTTCAGCATGCGGGACGACATGTGGGGTTTATGCCTGTCGGCGATGGCTTCGGCACGGTAATTTTTGTAGTAATCGGCTGTCATCAGATCTACCTGGTACCTGTAATTTTTATAATTTATGGCTTGTGGGGTAAGCCTGCTTATGAAAAAATTGCCGAAATCGCCAGGCTTGTAATTTTCAAGCTCCGAATTTTTTGATTTTTTACCATTTATCCAAACGCCGCAAAGTTTGGGGTTTTTCCAGTAATCCAGCTGCTTTTGCGTTGGTGTTGACGGCGGCATAGGATCGGGCAGGTAAAAAAAGCTAATGGTTTGCTGGTCTTGCTGTGCCACACTCATCTGCCTGAAGATAGGCTCCAGTTTCTGTTGATCTTCGGCGGTTATTTTAGACGGATGCAAAATCTCCCGGTTAGGGCCTTCTTCATATTTGGCAGTAATGGCCATATATTCTTTCAGCTTGTCTTCAGATACGCCATCCTTCGTATATGGATAATCGCTGAACCGTACTACAGGAGGAATTGACTTTGATTTGCCGGCGTTGGCGGTCGCCTGTGCTTTTACAACGTTAGGGGTAACGGGTTGTTTAACTACCGGCTGCTGCTGCGCCTGTGTTTTAGAACAAAACAGGACAAAGGCAGCTGCCATAACTGGGGCGATAGAAAGCCTGGCTAATAAGGCCACGCCGGCGGAGGTGTTTTTGGTCATCATAATTAAGCGTTTTTTGGTTATTGAATAATTGAATTGACTGGTGATGCCCGGTGCTGCCAAACCGGAAATTTTACCGAGCAGCAGGTACTGATAGCCGCTTACATCGTGGTTGCCGTTTATTACAGCAGCATCGGCGATAAATTCATGATTAAGCTGGATGGCTTTCCGGTATAAATAAATGAAAGGGTTAAACCAGCAAATCACCTGCAACAGCTCGATAAATAATACATCGGCAGAGTGCCATTGCCTGGCGTGGGTAAGCTCATGTTTTAATACATCGCTTTCGATGCGATCATTAACGTAGTCATCCCTGTTGATGAAAATGTAATTCAGAAAGGTATGAGGAGTCAACTTGTCCTTTATGAGCACCAGCCACGCATCCCGGTAGGGTAGCTTTTCGTTTCTTTGAGCTGAGCTATTAATAGAAACAACGTTTTTAATAAATCGCGCAAGCAGTGCCAGTGCAGCCAGTCCGTATAGACCGGCAACAATGTATAGTGTGTAATTAGTTTCGATAGGTGGCTGGCCAATGGTCTCATATCGTGCCGAAGCAGTTTGATTAACCTTTTTATCAGCCGGCGCGCTATCCGCAGGGAATATCTTTAATTGCTCAATTACCGGCTGTGCCGGTATCAAAACCACCGACGATTGTTCCATAGTAATGAATGGTATCGCCAGCGAGAATATCAAACTTAGCAACAGGTAAACCCTGTTAAACTGGTAAGTGGTTTTATTTTTAAGCAGCAGATGATAGGTAAGAAGCAGTAATGCTGAACATAGCGTAGAATTTACCAGGTAATTTATCATGATCTGTAATTTTAAGGTTTACAACTTTATATAAAAGGCCGGCTTATTTGCTAATGACTGGTACGCTTGTTTTTGGCGAATTATTATTGCTTTGTTGAACCGGGTACCTGAAAATCATAACGGTTTTTGGCTTATAAGCAGCCTGCCATGCCCGGTAAGCTTTGTAGTACGAATTTGTCTGCATGATAACCCTGTATTTACGGGGCGAATTTTTACCGTTAGTCCTTCCCGCGGGGTAGATTAGCGCCAGGTAAAAATCAGATGGCTTGTAGTCTGCCAGGATGGAGTTGTTTTTTATTTTTTCCAGGTTTAGCCATATTTCGTAACGGTTGGATGCTTTCCACGTATCAAGCATTTCCTGTGTAGGAACGCGGGGATCGGATGGTGGAGGCAGCGGTGCTTCTTTAATAAAACCAATGCTTTGCGCCTGTTGCTGGTCAATACTCATCTGTTGGTAAATGACTATCATCCTGCTCTTATCAGCATTGGTTATTTTTTCCGGATGTGCCACACGGCCGTTTTTCGCCTTTTCATATTTATCCCCGATTGCTTTATATTCACCTAAAATGGCTGATGTAACTCCTTCATTTGTTGCCGGGAAAAATGCCCTGTCAGCGCGGATATTATCAGGTATTATAAAGCGGGGAGGTTTAATTTCTGAGGTATCATACTCCCGGGTATATAGCTTGCTTATTTTTTGTTTCTGCTGTTGCTGTGCTTTAATTTTTGTACAAAATAATACAAAGGCAAAAGCCATTACAGGAATAATTGCCAGCCGGACGAATATCCGGGTTGCTTTTGGGGTGTTTTTAGCCATCATAATTAAACGTTTTTTGGTTACTGAATAATTGAATTGGCTGCTAAGACTTAAACCGGTACTGTAGCCGATTTTTTCAAGCAGCAGGTGCTGGTAGCCAGGCACATTGTTATTTTCTTTAAGCACAGCGGCATCCGCAATAAATTCATGATTTAATTGCACGGCCTTACGATAAAAAATAATAAGCGGGTTAAACCAAAGGAAGATTTGCAGCAACTCTACAAATATCACATCAGCCGAATGCAGCTGCCGGGCGTGGGTGAGCTCATGATCTAAAACCTCATGCTCTACTTGTTTGCCCATATATTCGGCGCGATTGATGAAAATGTATTGAAGAAATGTGTGCGGCGTCAGCTGTTCGTCGATAAGGACTAACCATGCATGCCGGTAACGTAGCTTTTCATTTTTATTAACGGATAATTTTATCGTAATAATATTCCTGGTAAACCGCCCAAGTAATATCAATGTAACCAGGCCGTATAAGCCGGTGATTATAAAAAGAGTGTAATTTGTTTTGACAAGAGGCGAAACAATGGCCAAGTGACCCGATGCCTGCAGGGGATAGAACACTCTAGCTATCGGTGCTTCATCAGTCGGGGCGATTTCCAACCGTTCCGTAAATGGTCGTACCGGTTTAAAAAGGGGCGCCGTTTGCCTGACACTCAGAAACGGTACCGCCAGCGAGAATATCAAACTCATCAGTAAATAAGCCCTGTTGAACTGGTAAGTAGTCTTGTTTTTAAGCAGCAGGCAGTAGGCCAGCAAAAGCAGGCCTGAACACAAAATGAATTTTACCAGGTAGATAGCCATTACTTTTTGTTTTTGATTTGTTCATCAATAATTTTTCTCAGGTCTTCCAGCTCGCTTTTGCTCAGGTTGGTTTCTCGTGTAAAGAATGAGGCAAACTGCATGGCAGAGCTGCCAAAAAAGTCGTTAATCAGACCCTTGACGTGGTTCGAAAAATAATCCGATTTCTTTACCAGCGGGAAATATTGCCTGGAATTCCCCATCAGCTTATAGCCTACAAAGCCTTTGTTCTGCATACGCTTGAGCAGTGTGGCTATAGTGGTGGTGGCTGGCTTTGGTTCTGGAAAGCTATCGATAATGTCTTTCATAAACACCTCGTCGCCATCCCATATCAGCTCCATTAATTGTTCTTCTGCAGTGGTTAATTTCATAGTTGTTCTATGTTTTTAGAATTTACTCTACAATTGTAGAGTATAAAAATTAAAATTCCAAATGTTCCCGTATATTTTTTTATATTTAGTCAGCCAATTATGATTACTTAATACCTGCGCAACCCCTATATGCGAATGGTTTGCTGTTAAACCCTTTATCATGAAAAGTAAATTACCGCTGCTGCTGTTGTTGTTGTTGCCTGCTACCGTGCTGTTAACATGCCGCAAAACGCATGTCGACAAAAAAATACCTGTAGATTCATTGCTGCAAAAAACACCTCATACTAAAGATGGTGTTAATAGCTTGCTGGTTACGGCCTACGGCTACCTGGACGGGGTTGGGTTTAATCAGCCTTATCCTGCCTGGGATACCGGTACGGATAATTGGGTGCTTGGAAGCGTTGCCGGTGGCGACGCCTGTAAAGGATCAGTCCCTGACGCACAGGATCAGTTCGGCACTTTTGAAGCATATTTATTAGATGGTAACAATGGTGTGCTTGCTCATAAATGGGACGTTAATATCCAGGCGTTAAAAGCAGCCAATGCTGTGATTAAGCTTATTCCGCTGATTACTGACGGTTCGCTGAGCACTTCAGAAAAGACACAGGCAATAGCTGAAGCAAGGTTTTTACGCGGTTTTTATGAACTGGAAATGGCTAAACTATGGCGTAACGTACCTTATATTGATGAACATGTGGCGTCGGATGATTACTACAAAGTAGCAAACCCAGGCCCGATTTGGGATAAAATAGAAAGCGACATGGAAGCGGCTAAAAATGTCTTGCCTGCCACGCAGCCGGCCCCGGGCCGGCCAAATAAATATGCAGCGGAAGCATTTTTAGTAAAAGCATTGCTGTTCGATCATAAATACAGCGAAGCTAAACCCTTGCTCGATGATCTGACGGCCAACGGCGTAACCAGTACCGGTGCAAAATATACGCTCGTTCATTATGCCGATAATTTCAATCCGTCGGTTAAGCCTAATGCCGAAAGCGTATTCATGGTACCGGCGACCATTAACGATGGTTCGGGAGGCCTTAATGGTAATCCCGGGGATGCCATGAACTTCCCTCCGAAAGGACCGGCTACTTGCTGCGGCAACTTTCAGCCATCATATTCATTTGTAAATGCTTTTAAAACAGACGCGAATGGCCTGCCGATGCCCGCTACGTATAATAATGATGATGTGAAAAATGATAAGACTTTAAAACCCGCCGACCCTTTTGTACCCACGACCGTTAAACTGGATGCACGGCTCGACTGGTCGGCTGGCCGTCGCGGTATACCTTATCTTGACTGGGGTATTATGACCGGGGCCGACTGGGTGGCAAACCCTGATTATGGAGGCCCATATGTAAACATAAAATCGGTGTATTATCAGGCGGCGCAGGCTGCTACAAGTGAAGCTTATGGCGGCTGGGCGGCCAATCAATCCACAACAAACGGGTATAACGCTGTGCGGTATGCCGATGTATTGCTGTGGGCTGCAGAAGTTGAAGTAGAGGTGGGCAGCTTACAAAAAGCAGAAGATTATGTAAACCAGGTGCGCCGCAGGGCCGCTGATGTTACGGGATGGGTACATACATACGCCGATCCGTCGAAGCCTGCAGGTGGCTATACCAATGTGCCGGCAGCCAACTATAAAGTTGGCTTATATGGGGCAGCTGGCGCTAATGCTGCAACCGGCTTTGCTGCAGGCGGGCAGGCTTACGCGCGAAAAGCTGTGTATTTTGAACGTATGCTGGAGTTGGGAATGGAAGGACACCGGTATTTTGATCTGCAGCGATGGGATAGCCGTTTTGGAGGGCCGGCGGGCAGTGGGTTTATGGCCAACCTGTTAAACGCTTATGTACAACACGAAGGTGCTGAACGCACGGGGCCAAGTTTTTATCATGGTGGTGTGTTCCAGGCAAACAAGCACGAGATATATCCTATCGCGCAGGTGATTATTGATAAAAGCGAAGGAAAGCTGAAGCAGAATCCCGGGTATTGAAGTATTAATCAGACATAAAAACAAACTTTGCTGTCTGCCGATAGTTTATATCAAAAACATAATAACATGTGGCCCGAAAAAGAAGACAAGCTATACAAAGTGTTTGAGTTCAAGGATTTTGTAACCGCCTTTTCATTCATGACCAGGGTAGCCCTGCTCGCCGAAAAAAGTAACCACCACCCAACGTGGACGAATACTTATAATAAGGTTGAAATATGGTTGTCTACCCACGATGCGGGCGATAAGGTGACGGATAAAGACAGGTTGCTGGCAGATGAGATAGATGGGGTTGATCACTAAATACCATCAGACTTACGAAGTTTAAAAAACTTCGTAAGTCTTCACAATCTTCCGATAATTCGTCTTAATCCATAAAAATCGGTTAAATCCCGGTTCACTCTCCACATTATCCTGAATTTTCCACATAGCCGCCAAACCACGGGGAATGCATTAACTTTACCACCCTAATAAAGAGGAGCATAACGTTTGGCAAAAGACGCAACCAAAGAGACGCCTTTAATGCAGCAGTACAACCAGATTAAGGTGAAGTACCCCGGTGCCTTACTGCTGTTTCGTGTAGGAGATTTTTATGAGACCTTTGGCGAGGACGCAGTTAAAGCGGCGGGTATTTTAGGGATAGTGCTCACCCGCAGGGCCAACGGCGCGGCTACGCATATCGAGTTGGCCGGCTTTCCGCATCACTCGCTCGATACTTATTTACCCAAATTAGTTAGGGCCGGGCAGCGGGTTGCCATTTGTGATCAGCTGGAAGATCCCAAGACTACCAAAACCATCGTTAAGCGCGGCGTTACCGAGCTGGTTACGCCCGGTGTGGCTATCAGCGACAATATCCTGCATCAGAAAAGTAATAACTACCTGGCGTCGCTGCATTTTGAAAAAAACAGCATAGGCATTGCCCTGATAGATATTTCGACCGGCGAGTTTTTAACTGCGCAGGGCAACAGCGATTACATCGACAAGCTGCTGCAAAGCTTCTCGCCATCGGAAGTGATTTATCCTAAAAGCCGCGCCCGGGATTTTAAAGATACCTACGGCGACCGCTTTTATACTTACCCGCTTGACGAGTGGGCTTATAGCGGCGATTATGCCACAGAAGTGCTGCTGAAGCATTTCGGTGTGAAATCATTAAAAGGATTTGGCATCGACAGGCTTAACCTGGGCATAGTTGCGGCAGGAGTAGCTATCCATTACCTGAACGAAACCGAGCACCGTAACCTGCAACATATCTCAGCAATCAGCAGGATAGAGGAAGATCGCTACTTGTGGCTCGACCGCTACAGCGTTCGTAACCTGGAGCTGGTTGGCTCGAACAATGAAAATGCCTCGACTTTGGTTGATGTGCTCGACCAAACCTGCTCGCCGATGGGGGCAAGGCTGCTGCGCCGCTGGATAGTGATGCCGTTGAAGGAGCTAAAGCCGATAAACGACCGCCTCGGCGTTGTTGAATATTTAATTGAGCACGAAGAGCTTCGCGAAGATCTTAAACAAAATATCCGCCTCATAGGCGATTTGGAAAGATTGATATCAAAAATAGGCTTGCAGAAAGCCAATCCGCGCGAGGTATGCCAGCTAAAAAAGGCTTTGCAGGCTATTGATACCATCAAAAAGTTGGGTGAGACATCAACCAGCGCCCCGTTGAAAGCCATTGCTGAGCAGCTAAACCCATGCTATTCCATCTGCGAAAAAATTGAGAAAGAGTTAAGTCCAGAACCGCCGGTTATGCTGGTTAAAGGCAGCGTGATGAATAACGGCATCAATGAAGAACTTGACCGCCTGCGTAAAATAGCTTTCGGCGGTAAGGATTATCTGCTGGAGATACAAAAACGTGAAGCCGAAACCACTGGGATTCCATCGCTCAAAGTATCGTTTAATAACGTGTTTGGCTATTACCTCGAGGTTACGCATAGTCATCGTGATAAAGTACCTTCTGAATGGATACGCAAACAAACGCTGGTAAACGCTGAGCGCTACATTACACCGGAATTAAAAGAATACGAAGAGCAAATATTAGGCGCCGAAGAAAAGATATTGGTAATTGAAACCCGCCTGTATAACGAGCTACTTTATGCATTGGCCGAATACATTAAGCCCATTCAGCTAAATGCACAATTGATAGCACGTTTGGATGTATTGCTGAACTTTGCGACTATCTCCATAAAAAATTATTACGTTAAGCCGGATATAAACGATAGCCGTGTTATCGACATTAAAGGTGGCCGACACCCGGTGATAGAAAAAAACTTGCCGCTGGGCGAGGATTACATCACTAATGATGTTTTCCTGGATTCGGAAACGCAGCAGATAATCATCATTACCGGCCCCAATATGGCGGGTAAGTCGGCATTGTTAAGGCAAACAGGCCTCATCGTGCTGATGGCGCAGATGGGCTGCTTTGTGCCGGCTAAATCGGCATCGATAGGTTTGGTGGATAAAATATTTACCAGGGTAGGGGCATCGGATAATTTGTCGTCAGGCGAATCAACCTTTATGGTGGAGATGAACGAAACGGCCAGCATCCTCAATAACCTGTCGGATAGGAGTCTTATCTTGCTGGACGAGATTGGCCGTGGTACATCAACCTACGACGGTATTTCCATCGCCTGGTCTATCGCCGAGTTTTTGCATAACCAGCCTGCGGCAAGGGCTAAAACACTGTTCGCAACGCACTATCATGAGCTGAATGAATTGAGCAATTCGTTCAATCGTATTAAAAACTTCAATGTATCGGTAAAAGAAGTAGGCCACCAGATAATATTTTTACGCAAGCTGGTCCCCGGCGGCAGTGAACACAGCTTTGGTATACATGTGGCCAAGCTGGCGGGTATGCCGCCAAAGGTGCTCAGCCGCGCCAACGAAATATTAAAAAAGCTGGAGAACGAACGCACCGGTGGTGAACACATCAAAGAAAGCATCCGCAAAGTGCAAAAACAAGCCGTGCAAATGCAGATGTTCAGTATTGACGACCCTGTATTAGTAAAAATACGCGACACCCTGAACAATCTTGACGTAAATACGCTTACACCTGTTGAGGCGCTGATGAAGCTTGATGAGATACAGCGGCTGATAAAGAGTTGAGGTTAGTGATTAGCGGCTGGAGATTAGGGATTAGGGATTAGTTGGGATTAGCGCCCGCCAGATTTATCGCAGGCAGGAAATTGAATGCGGAATGATTCTGCACACTAAATCAGTATCGCAATCAACAATCGGTGAAATCATTCTCAAATCGGTGAAATCAAAAAAAATAAAATATCAGCGTCATCCTTTCGTCTGTTAACATCTGCGATCTTTCTTCGGTCTTCCGGACCTTTTCCGACTTTCCAGACTCCCTAATTGTTAATATGTTAAGAATATCTGCAAATCCCGAACCAGTGATCCCCGTTAACTTTACCGTATGAATAAACATTACCTGTTTTGTTTATTGGCCGTGGTGGTAATCCTGTCGTCGTGTCACAGCAGGAAAATAGCCATGCGCGGGCAGCCGGGCGAGGTTGTGCGACCAGATGTGAGCATTGCTGATAAATATGCCGCTATATTGGGAGTTGATAAAAGCCAAATTCAAAACGGCCGTTTATATGCTTTTGTGGAACAATGGATGGGCACGCCCTATAAATTTGGCGGGGAGGATAAGGATGGCGTTGATTGTTCAGGTTTAACACAGCTACTGGAGCAGCAGGTGTACGGCATAAATATTCCGCGCTCAACAAGTCAGCAGATAAATGTGATTAAGCGTAAATATGAAGAGGAGCTGGTTGAAGGCGACCTTTTGTTTTTTGATTACGATGGCAAAAAATTCAGCCATGTGGCGGTGTATCTGCAGAACGGGTATTATGTACATGCCAGCTCATCAAGAGGTGTTATCATTACCAAACTGCACGATCCTTACACCTATAAATATTTCTCCCGCTGCGGCTCGATAAAGCTGGATACAGCCTATGCAAACTCCAATGACGGAAAATAGATTGTAAAAATCTATTCCTCCGCAACAGGCTTGGCGGGCAATCTGGAGGGTACTGAAAAAGTAGCTTAATAAGCTGCATTATTAAAGCGATCAAGA
>JAZJZL010000099.1:6631-7010 GCA_040389845.1 Bacteroidota bacterium | reverse complement strand
CTGGAAACTGCAGGTGAAAAAAAATGGCGGCGAGGTTTTACAGGTAAGTATCGAGGAATTGAGGGCGCTGCCAAAGACCGAGATCATCTATGATTTTAAATGCGTAGAGGGCTGGGACCAGATATCGCATTGGGGCGGTGTAAAGTTTATCGATTTTATAAAACACTTCCAGCTGGATGACTATACCAGGATGGAATATGTAGGTATGGAAACCCCCGATAAGGGCTATTATGTGGGCATCGATATGCCGAGTGCCATTCATCCGCAAACTTTACTGGCTTATGAGGTGAATGAAAAACCGCTGCCCCTAAACCACGGCGGCCCGCTGCGTTTGATAATTCCGGTTAAGTATGGTATCAAAAACTTAAAGCGCATCGGA
>JAZJZL010000099.1:0-6521 GCA_040389845.1 Bacteroidota bacterium | reverse complement strand
CCATTACCTTCAGCAATACCCGCCCCCGCGATTATTGGGCGGAGCAAGGGTATGATTATTATTCGGGGTTGTAGCGGTAAAAGCTTAAAGCAGAACATGTCTTGCTTTCTGCTTTAAGCTTTTACCGCTACATTTTTTCAAATATCAACCTCGTCAACGTCAGCTTGTTATTATCGCCATTTGTTTTAAAAACGATGGTTAGCGAGTTTTTAAGCTCACCAAGGGATAGATCACCTAAATAAATGTGCTGTTTTAATCCTTTTTTAGTTGAGTTGGCTGATATCCAGTCGCCCAATTGCGTCTGACGTTGCCATAACGAGATTTCGGCGCCATCTTTATCGTTTACCATATCAGCATAAACTTTAAAATGCCCGGCAGGTAGCTCAGTCAGGCTGATGTTCACGCGACCTTTGTCTTCCGCCGTAAAATTAAAACCGCCATCGGCTTCTTTTACGCCCTTAATATCAAGGAATGCAAAACGCATCAGCTGCGGGTACATGATTAACGTATCGGGGATATAGACTTTGGTATGCGCGTTATCGGGTTTCATTACCGTTTGGGGCGGTGCATCAGCATAGTATAGCGCGATAGATGTATAGTCCACCGGTATTTTATTTCCTTCCGGTCCGTGCTCTATAGAATGGTATATCGTATTACCGAATGACAGTTTATCGTTCAGATACAGCCGGTAGCCTCCCGTGCGCGCAAAGGGCAGCGAGTAATCAAGCGCCCCATGCAATGGCAGGCTCATTTTGGTATCCCACCTGTCGAGAAGGGCGTACCAGCCGCCATTAAAATAATCTTCGG
Organism: Bacteroidota bacterium; assembly: GCA_040389845.1. Taxonomy (GTDB): domain Bacteria; phylum Bacteroidota; class Bacteroidia; order Sphingobacteriales; family Sphingobacteriaceae; genus Mucilaginibacter. The sequence continues at coordinate 5,714 of JAZJZL010000099.1, read as the reverse complement.
AGCCGGTGCCATGCAGACGGGGCAGGCCATCTGTCGAGGTGGAATCGTCGCCTTCAAAAAACTCCGTCATGCCGGGGTTCAGGCCCTGTGCCTGTAATAGTGTACCTACGTAATGGCCTTTGCCTTTAATATTCAAAAACACATGCGGTGTTCCTGTTGCAGGTTTGTAATCATCAAACCAATGCGCATAAAATTTACCCTCGGCCATCGCATTTCTTTTACCGGCCGAATAATACACTTTAGCGATGATAGATTTGCTCTCAAGCGATTTTCGCGGCAATGCGCGATAAATCAATTCTATTTTTGCCGACCTATCAAATGGCATTGGGAAATAACAATAGTTTGTACCCTGCCGTGAGCCAAGCACCAGGCTTTGCATAGATGTATTGCCGAAAGCATATCCAAAAAAATCGGCCAGGGGCGCGTATACCGCCGGTTGCTTTTCACCGTCCCAGGTTATCTTAATATCTATTTGTTTGTTTAGGCCGGTAAATGCGCTTGCCGGGCTAATTTCAATGCCGTCAATTCTGCCGCCTTGTGTGGCGTTAAACAGGCTGACGGTTTGCCCCGGCTTAAGCACAGTGTTGGTTACCGCAACTTTGGTTTCCGCATTATAAAAATCTTTTACGGTAGTGTTTTCGGCGCCCCACAGCTTAACCACTTTTTCCAATTCGGTTTTTTCATTGTCCGAGAAATTGATATCGAACGTTTTTACCGCGTAATCGTCAGGGTAAGTGCGGCACTGTACCTGGTAAAATTGCATGGTTTTGGCACGCAGCACAATTTTGCAGCCATTATTGAAGGGGATGGGCACATAGCAAAAGTATCCGCCCATCTGGTTGCCGCAAACCGGCCGCACAAATGGATAAACCTTACCCGAAAACAAATCGTAGTATTTTATGGAGAAGGCGGGCTTTTCTTTACCGTCAAAGTAAAAATCAAGCGTGTCATCGTTATGTGTCGGCATCCAGATACGGTTGATCACCCCTTTGCCTTTCGCTTCAAAAAGCACCAGGGTACCATCCGGATTTTTACGGGCAAAAGAATATTTTCCGCTAAAACCGTCGTCGTTGCCGCCCGTGGTATCGTAGGATGATTTTTCCCATACGTGCGTGCCGGTTACGTATTGTGGCAGCTGCCGGATATCGTACAGGCGTTTTAGCTCTGATGCTAAACTTACAATTTTAACCTGCCCGAAAGCAAATGCGGAAAAGGCCAGCAGAATAGCAAATGACAGGTATAATCTTCTCTTCATAACTATGGTAATGTTGAAAATTAAAGGTAGTAAATCGGTCAAATGTATAAAGCACGGAACAGGATTTTATGATACACCCATATTTATTGCTGATATTTGTATATAACTATGCCAGCCGAGAGACTGCCTTTTCCGAAACAGCTTGCCTATGCCTGCGGAATGATAGGTTGGAGTATCATGACCAACCTCATCATAGTTATGCTCCCTTATTTTTACCTGCCGCCATCAAATGCGGGGCTTACGCCTTTTGTACCTCAGCTGCTGCTATTCGGCATATTTAACCTACTATCCGTAATTATCCCGGCAGGCCGACTTATCGATGCTATTTTCGATCCGTTTGTGGCCTCGCTGAGCGATAAAAGTACGCATAAAAAGGGACGGCGTATTCCATTTATGAAATGGGCTATCATTCCCGCTGTCTTTTTCTGCGCCATGACGTTTCACCCGCCTGTACCGCATGAGAGTATCCGCAATGCGGTATGGCTGGGGTGTACGCTGGTGCTGTTTTTTATGAGTGTTACTACATACGTTATTCCCTATAACGCCCTGCTTCCCGAGCTTACCGATACGGCGGCCGAAAAGGTAAAGCTATCCTCTTTCCAGCAAGTGGGCTTTGTTATCGGTATTATTATTGGCGCGCTGGTAAATAATTATGCCGACCTGGTTCAACATTTTTTTAACGTACCTGACCGCGACACTGCAGTTCAATATACCATCTGGGGCCTCGCCATTGTATCGGGCCTTACCATGCTGGTGCCCGTATTTGCTATCGATGAGCGGAAATACTCTGAAAGCACACCATCGCACCTGCCCTTATTTTCTGCTATAAAAAAGACCTTTAAGCAACGCAATTTCAAATATTATCTTATTTCCGACTTTTCGTTTTACATGGCGCTAAGCATCATTTCCAGCGGGCTGTTATACTTTATAACCGTGCTGCTGCCCCTTAAGGAGTCGATGGGCGGCCTGTTAATGGGTATTATGGTGATGGTTTCGCTTTGGTTTTACCCGCTTATAAATTACCTGTCCAAGCGAATTGGTAAAAAACCTATTGTGATATTTTCCTTCGGATTATTGAGCCTTATTTTTGCCCTGATATTTTTCCTTGGCAAAATTCCATTGTCGCCCAAAGTACAGGTTTATACCCTGGTTATTTGCGCATCGTTCCCGCTGGCTGCACTGGGTATATTACCGAATGCCATATTAGCCGAGATTGCCGAAATTGATGCAAAAGAAACCGGCGATAACCGCGAAGGAATGTTTTTCGCCGTAAAATACTTGTTTGTAAAGCTTGGTCAAACCTTAGGTATAGCCCTGTTTGCCTACTTAACTGTTTACGGTAAAGACCCTGGTCATGATTTTGGCCTGCGCCTGAACGGTATTTGCGGGTTTGCACTTTGTTTGCTGGCATGTATTGCTTTTACCCGGTTCAGGGAGCAACGGCAAAGCGCTGATGAATAAGATCCCCTGTAAAAACACAAACTACATTCATGAAAATAAAATACCCCAATATTTATAAAGCCGCGTTAACCGGCGTGTGTTTACTGGTGATTTTAAGCTGCAATACTCCATCGTCTACGCATAACAGTGCAGGCGGCAACAAAACCATCGCTTCTCCAAAGCTTTCAGTAAAAGCTATGCAGGGCGACCTTTTTATTCTTTGGTCGGCAATTAAAGAGCTGCACCCGGGATATGGCTTTTATACTCCTGCTGATAGCCTCCAAAAATGTTATGATGATACAAAAGCTTCCATTACCAGCCCGTTATCCCAACCCGGTTTCATCGCCCATATTTATCCGTTTTTGTGCAAGCTAAGATGCGGACACACCCAGCTTAAACCATCTGCAGATTATAAGCCGGACAGTACAAAGGCTCCACAGCTACCTTTTGAAGTTTTAGTGAAAAACCACCGGGCCTGGGTAACAACACACCAGGTAAATCAACTGGCTACCGGCGACGAAATTATTAGCATAAACGGTACACCAACTTCGGCTATAGTTAGCCACGGCTATGATTTATACTGTGGCGATGGTTATAATGAAACGTTTAAAGAATTGTTTTTAAGCGAATATGATGGTTTTGAAGATGCCTGCAACAAGTTTTATCACTGGACCGGCCCTTATAAAATCGAATTAAAAAACAAGGCAGGTATTTTAAAAACGATACAGGTAGCGCCACTGCCGCAAAACTTTGCGCCGCCGGCTTCGCAGGGCAAAACTGTCGACAATTACGCCGGATGGGAATTAGCAAAAAATACCGGCGAATTGCCGCTCCGGTTTTTTAAGAATGGAGCAACGGCACTATTTCAAACCAAACCATTTGCATATACCGACACCAACAGCTACAGGGAAGCATTTAAGCAAATAAGCCAACGCGGGATAAAGAACCTTGTGCTTGACTTAAGGCACAATACCGGTGGCGACATCCGGATTGCTGCAAACCTGCTTGGATATGTTGCCGATGGTCCTTTTATTATCATCAAAGATGTAAAATCCCGAATACCAAACCCGGCTATAAACCATTTTGCCAGGTATTTTGATAGCACGAGAACCGCTAATTTTAACGAGGGTTATCAACCCGGAGATAAAGAAGGAGAATGGTATCATGTAGACACCAAGCCGGTGTTCGGTCGCATTTACGGTAAGCTCCCGGTTGCTAAAACAAATCATTTTGATGGGAATCTGTATGTTTTAATCGATGGTGCAACATTTTCGTCGGGTGCTCTTTTTACCGCTGCGCTTAGAGCCCAGCGCAAAAATGTGAAATTCATTGGCCGCGAAACCGCAGGTGCAGCGGAAGGCTGTAACGGTATGACGGTGCAAAAATTAACCCTGCCAAATACCAAAATTAATGTTGATTTTCCGTGGATGAGGGTTATCTCTGCCGCTAATACCCCGGCTACAGGGCGTGGTATTTTGCCTGCTTATACGGTTGAATACAGCCCCGAAGACATAGTGAATAAGCGGGATAAAGATTTGGAATGCGCAATGGCCCTGATAAAATAAATAGATGCCTATTTATTAACGCGCGGTATTATTCGGCCTTGCGTATACCAGGTGCATTACGTTGATATTGCGCATGGCAAAGGCGGCTTCGCAATAGCAGAAGTAATAGTTCCATTTGCGGATGAAAGTGTCATCAAAACCCAGCGATTTTACTTTTGAAAGGTTGCTGTTGAACGAGTCGGACCAAAGTTTAAGCGTTTTGGCATAATCAAGGCCGATATCTTTTAAATCAACCATCGTTAAATCGCCCGAACGGTTAACGGCGCCGTTAATAGCCGCCACCGATGGTAGCAGCGAGCCGGGGAATATGTGCTTTTGTATCCAGTCCACACCTTTACTCAAACTAACGAATCTTGAATCGGGCGAGGTGATTACCTGGAGCGCAAGTATGCCGTTCTTCTTTAACAGCTCGTGGCATTTTTTAAAATATACATCCAGGTACTTTGCACCCACAGCTTCCAGCATTTCAACCGATACAATCTTATCAAATGTGCCTTCCATCTCCCGGTAATCCTTTAAAAGGATATTTACTTTGTTTGATAAACCCTCCGCCTCAACGCGTTCAACAGCAAGCTTACGCTGTTCTTCGGATATAGTGAGCGACGTTACTTTACAGCCATAAGTTTTGGCCATGTAAATAGCGTTACCGCCCCAGCCGCTGCCAATTTCTAGCACATGGTCGGTAGGTCGTAAATGCAGCTGCCGGCATAATCTTTCATATTTAGCCAGCTGTGCTTCCTGCAGGCTTAAACCATCCCGGTGGAAATAAGCGGCAGAGTAGGTCATGGTTGGATCGAGAAAACTGGCGAAGAAATCGTTATTAAGGTCGTAATGCTCGGATATATTTTTGCGCGAACCTTCGAGCGTATTTGCCCGCTTAAAGTGAGAAAGCTTATTGAAGAATTTAAGCAGGTTAAGCGATAAGGCTTGTACTTTGCTGCCGGACACACCCGGCGCGTTGTCCACATTCAGCAACACCCATTTTATTACGTTGGTGATGTTGTCAGTATCCCACAAGCCATCTACATAAGCCTCACCGAAACCTATATCGCCAAAAAGAATGATACGCTTATAAAATTCGTCGCTGTTAACCACAATGCTGGCCGCAATATTGCCCTCGCCGTTGCCGATGGTTACCTGCTGACCGTCGGTAAGGGTAAGGTACAGGAAACCCCGCTCCATCTTACCGAGGAGTTTCAACACCAAATCCTGGTAAAAGCTGGTTTTTTTAACGAGTGTAAGGGTGTTAGCCATGGTTTATGTCTGGTCAAGCTGTATATGTTCAGGATTTACGTAAACTAACCGGCTGAAAGTTTTTTGAATATACAAATTTTGATTAATTGTATGGGCGATAAACTTCTTTTTGCAAATGTGAATTGTCTGTTTTTTTATGATAGGGGATTTTTTTTAGCCACAATTTTTTCCTTTATAAAAGTTGTAAGTCGTTGGCAATA
>JAZJZL010000098.1:0-22635 GCA_040389845.1 Bacteroidota bacterium | reverse complement strand
ATCCAATATAAGGTGATCTGAAGGTGCGACAACGATAGCTGCATCAGGATTCAGGCTTTCTATTTTAAAAGAACCGTAAGCTACGCATGGCGCCGTATTACGCATTACTGGTTCGGTAAGTATCTGGCCATCGGTCATCTCGGGCAGCTGCTCTTTTACAAGACCTGTATATATCTCATTTGTTACAACGTAAATGTTCTCTTTCGGGCAAATTTTCAGGAAACGGTCGTATGTGTTTTGTATCAGTGTTTTTCCGGTTCCTAAAATATCGATAAACTGTTTTGGATAAGATGTACGGCTAATGGGCCAAAAACGGCTTCCAATTCCGCCCGCCATTATGATGGCATAATAATTTTTATTCATGTTTTTTAAACAATTTTCATTTTTGTGATTGTTTTTTACCCGACATTAAAATCTTAAGCCTGATTTTTTAGCGATTTGGCAAATTGGGAATTCACTATGCTTTAGTTTGGTTTTCCGGGTCAAAATTGAACAATAATTCGTAATTTTTTAATAAAATAAAACTTAATAAAAGCGCCGATTGCGCACCCGATGTTAAACGGGCTAAAGAAACAAATTGTTTTTAATAGAATAATCATTTTTGTATAAAATTTTAAAGTAATTCCATCGTTTATTGATAAAAATTTGTTACTTTAAACTTTTAAATACATACAAAGAATACCTATATAGATGATAGAAACTAAGAAGTCGCTTTTCGACAATCTGCAAACTTTTTTTGGATTTGACAATTTTAAAGGGGAGCAGGAAGCGATTATAACGAATATCCTTTCGGGTAACGACACATTTGTGATTATGCCAACCGGTGGCGGCAAATCCATGTGTTACCAGCTGCCCGCTTTGATGAGCGAAGGAACTGCGATAGTTATCTCGCCTCTTATTGCCTTAATGAAAAACCAGGTGGATCAGCTAAGAGCCTTCGGTGGCTCCGACAGCATCGCCCACTTCCTTAATTCATCGCTTACCAAATCAGATATTGGCCGTGTTAAAGAAGATGTGCTTGCCGGCAAAACCAAGTTGCTTTATGTTGCTCCTGAATCATTAACCAAACAAGAAAATATCGACTTTTTACGCCTTAACCAGGTGTCATTTGTAGCCGTTGATGAAGCGCACTGTATCTCGGAGTGGGGACATGATTTTCGCCCTGAATACCGTAAGATACGCCAGGTTATCAGCAACATCGGCGACAATATCCCAATTATAGCATTAACTGCAACCGCAACGCCAAAAGTTCAGCAGGATATTCAGAAAAATCTGCAAATGAATAATGCGACGGTGTTTAAGTCATCTTTTAACAGGGCTAATTTATTTTATGAGGTTCGCGCTAAAAGAAATGTACTTAAGGAAATTGTAAAGTTTGTTAAGCAGAATGCTGGTAAATCTGGCATCATATATTGTCTTAGCCGTAAAAAGGTTGAGGAAGTAGCCGAGGCGCTTAACCTCAACGGCATTAAAGCGTTGCCATACCATGCTGGCCTGGACCCTAAAGTCCGTGCTGATACGCAGGATAAATTCCTGATGGAAGATGTTGACGTCATTGTGGCCACTATTGCATTCGGTATGGGCATCGATAAACCAGATGTTCGTTATGTAATCCACCACGATGTGCCTAAGAGCATGGAAGGTTACTACCAGGAAACCGGCCGTGCCGGTCGCGATGGTGGTGAAGGGGTATGCGTTGCGTTCTACTCGGAAAAGGACATCGACAAACTTCAGAAATTCATGAAGGATAAACCTGTTTCTGAAAGGGAAATCGGTACACAAATATTGAAGGAAGTTATCGACTACGCCGAGTCTTCGGTTTGTCGCCGTAAGCAGCTGTTGCATTACTTTGGCGAGAACTTTAATGAGGCCGGCTGTAACAATATGTGCGATAACTGCTGCGGACCGAAAGAACATTTCGACGGTGAGGTGCACCTGCATAAAACATTAAGCCTGATAAAACAAATCGGCGAGAAATTTGACGACCATCATATTATTAGCATTATGATGGGTGAGGATAATGCCCAGGTAAAAAACTACGAACACGACCAGTTACCTTATTTCGGTTCGGGTAAAGAAGATGGTAAAAATCTTTGGAACTCGTTATTGCGCCAGGCATTGCTAAATAATTTCCTGTCGAAGGATATTGACCAGTATGGTTTGCTGCATTTAACCAAATTGGGTAATTCGTTTATCGATAACCCGTACAGCATCAGGTTCGTGCTGAATATGCCTATGGGCGCCACTGACGATGATGATTCGGAAGACGGCCCTAAACAGGGGGGCACCGCGCTGGATACCGAACTACTGCAGATGCTGAAGGATTTGCGTAAAAAGTTAGCCAAGCAAAAAGGCTTACCACCGTTCGTAATATTCCAGGATCCATCTTTAGAGGAAATGTGTACGCATTACCCTATTACTAATGACGAGCTAAAACAGATATCAGGCGTAGGAGCCGGCAAGGCGCTGAAATTCGGCAAGCCGTTTACCGACCTCATCCAGAAATATGTGGAGGATAACGATATCGATCGCCCTATCGATATGGTGATAAAAAGCGCTGCCAACAAATCAGCTCTTAAAGTATTCATCATTCAAAATATCGACCGCCACCTTAACCTGGACGATATAGCGGCCTCAAAAGGGCTATCTTATGAAGAGATATTAAAAGAGGTTGAAACCATCGTAAATTCCGGCACCAAGCTTAACCTGAATTATTATATCGACGAAGTTATTGACGAGGATAAACAGGAAGAGATATTCGATTACTTCCGCACTGCAGAGGTTGACTCAATAGATGATGCCCTTGCTGAACTTGGCAGCGACGAATATACCATGGAAGAAATTCAATTGATGCGCATCAAGTTCTTTTCCGAGATGGGAAATTAATTGATGTGCAAATGAAATTTGATACCGACAGACTTACGAAGTTTTCAAAACTTCGTAAGTCTTAACGCGAAGCCTTTGGAGATCCTCCGGAGGCTTTTTTATTTAAACTCCATATAGTCGAAATTCATATTCCCGTTGGCCACAACTTTCAACGTGAGCACGTGAAGGCCCTTTTCTATCTTAAACGATATTAATGAATCCGCTTTATTCCAGTGATGCCATTGCCGCCAGGCAACAGTATCGCGGTCATCATGGGTAGAAGATACTTTTATGTATTTTGCTGCCTCTCTATCGTCCAGGTCAATTGCGATAGCACCATCGCCGTTGGCTGTGTACATCAGGCCGAGTTTGTATACCGCGGTATGACTTACCCTTACCGTATATTTTATCCATTCTCCGGGTTTCGTCCAGCCTACGTATAGCTGGTTTATTTGTGGAGGAACTTTGTTGTAAGGGTTATTATCGATATTGTTCGATTTAGTATACGAGATATCCACGCCTTCCCTCATTCGGAATTCATTAAGATAAGTGCCGTTTGCCGGGTTTAGCTTTCCGCTGCCATTGTTTACGCTGTCCGAATCATGGTAAGCCACACCTTCGCCGCCCTGGTTGTAAAACTCGCACTCAATTTTCCCCGGAATATATTGAACTTTATTTTGCCACGGTTTTTCATGCCTGTAAGCAGTTTTGCAGGAGAGTAATACAGTTAGTAAAACAATGAGGCAAGCTGCTTTCATAACTAATCTCTAATTAACTATTCTCCAATCACTACTTCGCAATTATCTTAAATTCCGTTCTGCGGTTCTTTTGGCGACCTTCATCAGTGGTATTTGGGGCGATGGGTTGTGTTTTTCCATAGCCTTTATACACCAGGCGGTCAGCCGGTATTTTGTTGCCGATCAGGTATTGGTAAACAGCTTTTGCCCTGTTTTCGGAAAGCGCCTGGTTAGATACATCACTGCCAACATCATCTGTGTGACCGGATATCTCGATATGCAATGTTGGATTAAGTGTAAGAAAATCCACCAATTGCTGCAGCTCAGTTAAAGATTCGGGTTTCAGATCGAATTTGTTTGTATCGAAGAAGATGTTATTCAAAATTACTTTATTACCAATCTCAATCGGCTCAAGCAGCACAGAAATATTGAAAGGATTTTTCGGCTCGTGACCAACAAGTGAGAAATTGGCGGAATAGAACAGGTATCCGCTTTTGGAGATATTCAACCCATAGTTTTTGCCGGAGGTTAACGTCGCAAGAAAATCGCCGAGCGTAGCATCACTATAATCCTGGTAAACGGATTCCTTCCTTTGCAGGTCGATGATTTCTACGGCTGCTTCCAGCGGCACTTTTGTTTTCGCATCCTGCACAATGCCTTTAACGTATGTCACCAATTGCGGGCGTATACTTTGCGGCATCTCGAAAGTGTAAATATCATAGCCGCCAAAGCCGTTAAGGTTATTGGATGAGAAAAATGCATAGGCGCCTGTTGCGGTAAGTGTCAAGCCGTTTTCATCTCCGCTGGAGTTAATCGGGTAGCCAAGGTTCTCGGGTTTCTGCCATTTTCCATCTTTGCCCAGGCGACTTACAAACAGATCTTTACCGCCAAGTCCGGGCCATCCATTCGAGCAAAAATAAAAGGTGCTGTCATCAGCATGAATGAATGGCGACTGCTCATCATACATGGTATTGATATTCGGCCCCATGTTTTCGGGCTCACCCCAGCCTTTGTCGGTAAGGTGTGATTTCCATATATCGTAACCACCATAACCCCCTTTGCGATTGCTCACGAAATAAAGTGTCTTTCCATCTGCACTGATTGAAGGCTGCGATTCCCAACCAGTCGTATTTATCGGCGGACTTAAATCAAACGGTTTGCTCCAGTCATCGCCTTTCTTTTGTGCGATATAAATATCACAGCGGCCAAGTCCGTCGGGGCGGTTGCAACCGGTGAAGAACAGGTATTTGCCGTCCTGGGATATGGATTCGGCGCCCTCGTTGTATTGGGGCGTGTTTATCTGGTCGCTTAGGTAAACAGCGGTTTCCCATTTATCGTTCTGCTTATTGCTTTTATAAAAGTCTTCGTTGTTATTTATTTTGCGGGTGAAAATTAATGTAGCTTCATCAGCAGTGGCCACTGGCAGGTATTCATCAGCAGCGGTGTTAATTTCGGGGCCAAGGTTAACCGGCTTAAAGGGAACGGGGTGAGCAATGGCTTGTATGCTAAACTTACAATCTTCAACAAGCTTCTGTGCATTGTAAGAATCCTTCGCTACGAGGTTAGGAAAAGTAAGATATTTTTCAAGATGGCCTTGCGCGATGCTGTATTGCCCCATGTTTATCTCCAGCTCACCGATTCTTAAATATACGGCGCGGCTAAAATCCGGGTTAAGGTTAATTACCTTTTGAAATTGCTCCACAGCGCCTTTGTAGTTGCGCATTGACTTGTACACATCGCCAAGCACGGCATGGGCCTCGATAAATTTATCGTCTTCGGCAATGGCCTTTTGCAAATTATCAACGGCCTCATCATACATGTGGTCGTCTAAATTGGTGTTTGCGGTAGCAAAATATTTAATAGCTGCTCTATCGGTGGTAGAGTATTGCCTCTGTTGAGCGTATATATAACCGGATATAAAAAATAACAGAACCGAGAGGTAAATAAATCTCATTGGTTTTGATACGTGTTTTTGTATCCGAAGTTACGTTTATTTTGTAGATGCGAGATATCAGATTTGAGATATGAGACAATACAAGTTCAAAAATGAGAGAAAGTAGCGATACGTTTCGTCTCAAATCTCATATCTCACGTCTCAAATCTTTCTCAAGGAATATTCAAATACTTATGCGTCTGCAATGATATTTCCCACCTGGGATTGTTCATCACATAATCAACAATAAACGGAGTCATCTCTTTGGATTTTGACCATTCGGGTTGTAAAAAAAGCTTGCAGTCGGGTGAAACCAGCTTTGCGTTTTCTTCGGCATAAGCAAAGTCAGATTTATTAAATACAATTACCTTCAACTCGTCGGCATGGCTGGCTACATTGCGTGTCGGCCCTTTGAATTTTTTTGGTGATAAACATATCCAATCCCAGTTACCGGAAAGAGGATAAGCTCCGGATGTTTCGATAAAGGTTCTGATGCCTTGCTTTTGCAAACCGGCAGTAAGATAGTCGAGGTTATAAATCAATGGTTCTCCACCGGTTACTACTACAGCCTTTGCTGGATGTTTAGCTGCATTTTCGATTATTTGGTCTGCCGATGTCAATGCATGCAGCTCCGCGTTCCAGCTTTCTTTTACATCGCACCAATGACAACCAACGTCGCAGCCGCCAAGGCGGATAAAATAGGCGGCTTTACCTGTATTAAATCCTTCCCCCTGTATCGTGTAAAACTCTTCCATTAATGGAAGCAGTGTGCCGTCGTCTGGTATTTGGTGTGCCATATTTTGAGTTTGCAAAGGTAAGGGTTAATGGCGAAAGGATAAAGGCAAATGGCGAAAGGTTTTGTTATCAGCATTTTGTTGACATTTTGGAGATAAAAATGGAGGCAAAAGATTAGAGGTTTGTCAATAATATCAAAAAAATATTTATTGGATATTTTCAATATTTAATATTGTTGTAAGTTTAATTTTCTTGATTTTTGAAATTTAATTCTTATTAATAAATAATTAGCAAAATATAATTCTATAATAAACTTACTATATAGAATAAAGAGTAAGTTTAAATTAAACCCTTATCGTTTTTTTGCGTCATAGATATATAACACTTAAGAATATGAAAAAGTTAGCAATATTATCAGCAATAGCATTAAGCGGTTTATTTATGAAGACTGCTGATGCACAAGTAAGGATACATGTTGGATTCAATTGGCCTGCACGTGTGGTTTACACCCAAAGGCCGGTAGTTGTCCAGGAGCCTGTTTACCAGGAACCAGCACCTGCCCCGGTTTATGATGATAGCTACGACGACGATTATTATTATCTGCCTGAAGTAGACGCCTATTATGATGTTACCGCCGGCTGTTACTACTATAACAACGGTTATGATTGGATTAGTGCCGCATATTTACCGGGCGTATATCGTAATTACGACTGGAGAAGTGCCCGCAGGTACGAAATCCGCGAACACCGTCCGTTTATGCGTGCGGATGTTTACAGAACAAGATATAACGGCCACATTATAAACGAATGGAGAAACGGAAGCTACAACCGTAGTTACGATAACCATTACGCAAACCGTGGCAATAACCGGGGCGACCGTCGTGATGACAACCGCAGCTGGAACAGAGGCAACCAAGACCGTAACCAAAACTGGGGCGACCGTCATGATGACAACCATAACTGGAATAACAACGGCAACCGCGATCACGGTCAAGGCGGTTTCGGTCAGCCAAACCAGAACGATGGCGGTAACAACCGTGGCCAAGGTGGTTTCGGCCAGCCAAGTCAGAGCAACGGCGGTGGCCGTGGAAGGGGAGGTGACGAGCACTTTGCCGGTAACCGTCCCGCAGCCATGGGCATGTCACACAGGCCTGCCAGATTTTAATCCGGCCACGCCATAAAGTTTTTATTGTCGATTATTTTAAATACGTTAAAGGCCTCCGCGAGGGAGGCCTTTTCCTTTTGGTAGTTGTAGCACCTGGCAGCATTCAACACGATTGAAGGATAGGCAATATTTTCAAGATGATAACCCACCAATAATCTGGAAATCATTTAATTACTTTATCGTGTCAATTGCTGTAGCTGCTGGCAGCGTTCAGTAAACTGATCGCGTCGCCGCTAAGCTTTATCGAAACTGCCTTGGTCAATTCTTGCAGTTGCTCAACACTGGTTGCGCTGGCAATTGGCGCCGTAATTCCTTTCCGGACTATTATCCACGCAAGAGCAATTGCGGCCTGCGTTGCGCCGTATTCAGCGGCCACTTTATCCAACGCGCTTAATATCTTATAACCATGCGGGTTAAGAAACTTCTTTACCCCTTGCCCGCGGCTGCTTTTAGAAAGATCATGCTCTGAGCGGTACTTGCCTGTCAGGAAGCCACTGGCTAACGAATAGTATGATATTACCCCTATATTTCTTTCCCTGCAAATTGGTTCCAATGTAGTCTCGTAACCCTCACGTTCATAAAGGTTGTATTCCGGCTGCATACATTGGTAAGAGACGAGGCCGTTGTCTTTGCAAAGCTTCCTTAAATCGCCCGGCTTCAAAATTAGAAGCGCCTATTGCCCTTATCTTGCCTTGCTTAATTAAGTCAGTGAATGTTTCAAAAGTCTCTAAGAATGGCGTATTCTTATCATCCTCGTGGGATTGATAAAGGTCAATATAATCGGTATTAAGACGCTTTAACGAGTCTTCAACTGCCTGGGTGATATATTTACGCGACAACCCTTTTTTGGTTTCGCCCATCGGCTTGCCGACTTTAGTTGCGATAATAACTTTATCCCGCTTGCCGGATTGCTTTAACCAGTTGCCGATAATTTCTTCAGATTCACCACCTTTATTGCCCGGTACCCATTTGGAATATACGTCAGCTGTGTCAATACAATCGAGGCCGGCATCAACAAATGCATCCAATAATTTGAAGGACTGCTTTTCGTCAACAGTCCAACCAAATACATTGCCGCCAAATGCAAATGGGGCTATCTTTATTCCTGAGTTTCCGATTTCTCTTTTTTCCATATATCAAATAATTTGTCCGGCCAGTTCATCAACCCAACTGCCGAGGAACGGTTCTGTGCCTGCCAGGCGTATCCAGTTGCCATCGTCATCCCTGGCTATTACCAGGTGCAGGTTGTTGTCAATCGACTTAAATTCATAAGCGTTTTCGTATCCCTCAAAACTAATTTTGTTTACTGTTCCATCAACAGGGTAGTCTGAGCCTGTAAGTGCTGCTGCAAATTGTTCTTTCATAAATTAAGTATGTAAATGTAATTTCTATAACCTCAATTGGCCGAAATTGTGTGTCGTATTTTGGTTAATATAAAATCAGGTATGATAATCATCCAAACGAAAATCCGGCCGGGGATTATCTCTATATTTACCATGTGGAAAATTTAGGCCCCGATCCCAAAATACTCGTTGAAGCTGTGCAAACCAGAATGCCCTTTGGTAAATATAAGGACACGCTGATAAGCGACATACCTGTTTCTTACCTGGAGTGGATGCATAGCAAAGGCTTCCCGCCTGGTAAATTGGGCATGCTGCTGGCAACTGTGTACGAGATAAAAACCAATGGTTTGGGTGATATTCTTTTTAAAGTAAAGAGAATGGCAGGGCGGGGCTGATCGTTTAGCTTACCTGTAAATTTTGTAAGGTTTTAGGCTATCTTCCGACTAAGCACAAAAACTATTAACATTACCAGCTCATGACCATCCGTCCGAAATTCAATAACGTATATTTATTCATAATAATGAAAAACAGTATGAAACAGATCTTTTTATATGCTGCCGCGATATTGCTATTCGCCGGCTGCGTTAACGGCCAGCCCGGCAGCGGGAAGGAGTTTGCCAAATTACCCAAGCCTGGCCCGGGCGAGCAGGTTGCTACCTTTGGTGGCGGATGCTTCTGGAGTATGAGTGAGGCTATGTCTGAGTTAAAGGGTGTGAGTAAAGTTATCTCGGGTTACGCGGGGGGGATTAAGGTAAATCCGACCTATGAAGATGTTTGTACCCGTACCACCGGTCATGCTGAATGCGTGCAGGTTTATTACGACCCCAAAGTCATCAGTTATGCCGAAATAGCCAACGCCTTCTTTTTCGCGCACGACCCAACAGAGCTAAACCGCCAGGGGCCGGACGAAGGGACTGATTACCGTTCCATAGCTTTTTACCGAAACCCTGAAGAAAAAACAATTTTAGAGGCTACCATCAAAAAAATCAACCAAAGCAAACATTACCCGGAACCTATTGTAACTGAAGTAGTGCACTATAAAGCATTTTACCCGGCTGAAAAATACCACCAGGGCTATTACAGGCTAAATATGGATAATCCTTATATAACCAGTGTATCGGTACCAAAGGTTATGAAGTTTCGGAAAGCGGAGAAAGCTTTGCTGAAGCCAGATGCTGAGAAATAGAGACTAGAGATTGGTTGATTAGAGATTAGTAATAACACATCGTGTCAGACTTACGAAGTTTCAAAAACTTCGTAAGTCTTTGTGAAGCTATCCCACTGCTTCTCTTAACATCAAAGCACCAACCGTAACATTCGTCCGGCTATCTATAATAATAGCGCCACCGTTTGCTTTGTTTGTTTGGTAGGGATCAAATGCTAAAGGTTCAGCAGTTTTTATGACAATGCGGCCGATGTCATTCAGCTTAAAATCTTCACCAAATTCTTTTTCAAGGGTGTTGATATTAACCTTATAAAGTACTTCCTGTATTTTGCAGCGGGTTACTTTGCTGTTGTGCTGTATAAAATAGGTAAGCGAAGTATCCAGTGCACGGGTATCCATCCAACATAAGTCTGCTTCAATTTGCTGTGCGGTTTGAGGCAGATATTCGGTATTAACTAACACATCGCCGCGGCTGATGTCTATCTCATCTTTTAAATGTATGGTAACCGACATACCGGCAATGGCTTCTTCCGGTTCGGCATCCAGTACTTCTATCTTTTCGATAGTTGAATGAAAGCCGGAAGGTAACACCGTTACTTTATCATTTACCTTAAATGACCCGCTGGAAACGCGACCTGCATAGCCACGATAATCATGCAATTCGTCTGTTTGCGGGCGAACGACCCATTGTACCGGGAAACGTGCATGTTCAGTGCTTTCGTCTCTTTTTAGTTCAACGGTTTCTAAAAAATGCAGCAGGCTTTTGCCTTCGTACCAATGCATTTTCTCCGATTCGTTTACGATGTTGTCACCCTTTAAAGCGCTCACAGGTATGTATTTTACATCCTGCAGGCCAACTTTATAAGCCAATGCCTTATAGTCATTAACAATTGTTTCATAAGTGGCCTCGCTATAATCTACCATGTCCATCTTATTGATACAAACCACCACCTGCTGTATGCCCAGCAACGACACCAGGTAGGAGTGACGTATAGTTTGCTCAATAACACCTTTGCGTGCGTCGACCAGGATAATAGCCAGGTTAGCATTCGATGCGCCCGTAACCATGTTGCGGGTATATTGAATATGTCCGGGTGTATCGGCGATAATGAACTTACGCTTATCAGTTTGAAAGTATTTGTAAGCAACATCTATGGTAATGCCCTGTTCGCGCTCGGCTTTAAGGCCATCGGTTAATATGGCAAGGTCGATGGTGCCGTCGTCGTTTTTGCGGTTCGAGCTATGTAAAGCTTCAAGCTGGTCGGCAAGTATCGATTCGCTATCGTACAATAAGCGACCTATCAAGGTGCTTTTACCATCGTCTACACTGCCTGCTGTTATAAATTTTAGAATGTCCATTATTTTCTTTTTGTGATTTCACCGATTTGAGGATGATTTTTCGCAGTTGTTTGTTTTTAAAGGTGCTCAAGAGGGCTTCGCCGTTTCACAGACTACACTGATTAAAAAAACTAATTGGCCGCCGTTGTTGGTGTTATCACCAACAACAGCAGGATGCCGGGGGTGACCTTTATCAAAAGTATCCGCCTTTTTTCCTGTCTTCCATGGCGGCTTCGCTTACTTTATCGTCCATGCGGGCGCCGCGCTCGCTTATTTTTGATTCCCTTATTTCGTCAATAATGTCGTCGATATGGTAAGCGTATGATTCAACGGCCGCAGTACAGGTCATATCCCCCACAGTGCGGAAGCGGACGTTGCGGCGTTCTATGATATCTTCATTATCCATATTTAAAAATGGCGATGCTGCCATATATTGACCATTACGGGTAATAACTTCGCGCTCGTGAGCAAAGTAAATAGATGGCAATTCGATTTTTTCGCGGCGGATATAATTCCAAACGTCAAGTTCGGTCCAATTACTGATAGGGAACACGCGTACGTTTTCGCCTTTATGTATCTTGCCGTTAAAGATGTTCCAAAGCTCCGGGCGCTGGCGTTTTGGGTCCCACTGGCCAAACTCATCGCGAACAGAAAATATGCGCTCTTTTGCACGGGCCTTTTCCTCGTCGCGACGGGCGCCACCGATACAGGCATCAAAGCCATTTTTGGCGATGGTATCAAGCAGGGTTACAGTTTGTAACGTGTTTCTGCTGGCATTTTTTCCTTTTTGCTCAACCACCTTGCCTTCGTCGATAGAATCCTGTACGTGACCGATA
Organism: Bacteroidota bacterium; assembly: GCA_040389845.1. Lineage (GTDB taxonomy): Bacteria > Bacteroidota > Bacteroidia > Sphingobacteriales > Sphingobacteriaceae > Mucilaginibacter. The sequence goes on along the minus strand of JAZJZL010000098.1, from coordinate 10,519 downwards.
ATCAATTTTTCGCCTATGCGATTTATCATTTTATCGCGGTACTCGATTGTTTCCGCGAAATTGTGCCCTGTGTCGATATGAACCAGCGGGAACGGAAATTTGCCCGGCCTGAAGGCTTTTTCAGCCAATCGCACCAGTGTTATAGAATCCTTGCCACCGGAGAACAGCAGCGCAGGCTTTTCAAACTGCCCGGCAACCTCCCGCAGGATATAAATGGCCTCTGCCTCTAACTCGTCTAAATAATCCAACATTTTAATTATTGATTTAGTGAATTAGTGAATTAATGATTTGAAAACTATTCAAATCAGCATTCATCTAATTCAATTCTTAGGTTAAAACTTTCAAGGCGATTTGTAAACGCAAAATCAATCACTAATTTACCAAATCGCTAATTCACTAATTACTTTTCACCTCATGTAATCCACACTCTTTTTTACTTTGGTCCTCCCACCACCAGCGGCCTGCCCTAAAATCTTCGCCGGGTTGTACGGCCCGCGTACACGGGGCGCAACCAATACTGGGGAATCCTCTATCGTGAAGTGTATTATATGGTATGTTATATTTCTTAATGTATTCCTTTACCTCGTCCAGCGTCCAGCTATAAATCGGGTGAAATTTCACAAGGTTATTTTGCTCATCCCATTCCACATTTTCCATAAACTGCCTGTTTGCAGATTGATCTGCACGGATGCCGGTTATCCAGCATTTGTTGCCGGCCAATGCGCGCTTTAACGGTTCAATCTTACGTATCCCGCAGCATTCCTTGCGGTTGTCAACCGATTCATAAAAACTGCTCGGGCCTTTCGTACTTACCATCTGCTCAACCAATTCGGTTTTAGGATAATAGGCATGTATTGGCTTGCCGTAAATCTCCATGGTGCGGTTCCAAACATAATAAGTTTCCGGGAATAGCCGGCCGGTCTCTAAGGTAAACACTTTTATCGGCAGGTTGTTGGCAAATATCATGTGCGTTATTACCTGATCTTCCCAGCCGAAGCTGGTGGAAAACACAATCTCGTCATGAAATATATCCGATAGAAGCGTTAGTGCCTCAACCGGGTTAAGCCCTTCAGTTTCTTTTTTAATGTATGCTGCCAGCTCACTCATTTTATAAAATCTTTAGTAAAAACAATGCTATACTTCTTACGCTGGTTATCATAACTATCACTGATACTGCAACCATTATTGCTTTGGCTGATATTTTATTTGATATTTTAGCCGCAATTGGCGACGCGATAGCGCTACCGATAACCAGGCCGGCCACCGCTTCCCAATGATTGCTGTTAAGCATAATGATGAATGTTAGCGAACTCATCAACGCAACAAAAAAACGTGATAGCTTTACCGTTCCCAATGAAAATCTGGGATGGCGCCCGCCTGCAATTAAAGTCGATAGCACGATTGAGCCCCAGCCGCCTCCGCCTACCGCATCAATAAAACCACCGCCAAGGCCAAGCAATGGGATTTTTTTTATCTTTTCTGATGATTTCTTTGTGCGTGTATTTAAAGCCTTGGACAGAATTACAATACCCAATATTAATGTATACAGTGATACAAAGGGCTTTGTGTACTGGCTATAATGTTCGAGTGATGAAACCAGGTATGCGCCGGTCATAGCGCCGACGATGCCGGGTATAAGCAGCATTTTAAATAACTTCCAGTTAATATTACCCATCCGGTAATGCATCCAGCCGGCAATGCCATTGCTGGTAATTTCTGAAAGATGCACGCCCATACTGGCCGATGCAGGTGGAACGCCCATTGCCAATGAAAACGATGTAGAAGTAACGCCGTACGACATGCCGATCGCACCGTCAATCATAGCAAACACAAAACCGGCCGCCAAAAAGTAGTAAAATTCGGGTTTAACAGTTTGTATATAACCTCTGAACCCGGGCTCGTTATACCACAAAGCTGTTCCGGCAATCACCAGGGAGAGAATAATAGCACCCCAGATGAGCCAGATCAGATTCTTTTTTTCAATTGCTTTAGGCTCAACCAAAACTGAGGTTACCGCATTAAGCTTACGCACTTTTTCAGTAAAGTCTCCATTTAATGAGTTACGCAGCGTACTCAGCTGCTGCAATGTAACATCTAACTCATCAGGTAAGCCGTCGTTTAAAACTTCCTTCAGCCGTTTAGCAATAGTCGGTGATTTTCCATTGGTTGATATGGCGATTTTCAAGTCGCCTTTCTGTACGATGGAGCCGAGGTAGAAATCGCAAAGTTCCGGCTTATCTGCCACGTTAATAAGCAGCTTCCGCTCATGGGCAGATTGCCTGATGAAGTTATTCAGCTCGCTATTGTTAGTGGCAGCAATAACTACATCGGCATTATCTAGGTCGCTGTCGATAAATGTTTTCTGAACAATAATCAACTTTTGATATTCGGCGGCCAGCAGATGAATTTCTGGCAAAATCTCCAGGGCAATAACAGTCACCTTCGCCTCCGGGCTATTGTGCAGGATCGCGGTCAGCTTTTCCAGGCCAACATTTCCGGCCCCCACAAGCACGGTATGCAAATCATTCAGCTTTAAAAAAACCGGGAATAAGGGATTTCCTCCAGTCTTTTTATCCTGAATAATTAAGCTGCTATTCTTCGGAGACGATGGCATAAAATTCTTTTATAGGTGCGAATTGGGGATGTAAGGAAACCACTTCACCAAATACGATAAGGGCTGGCGATGTAATTTGCTTTTCCTCTACAATTTCAACAATTGTATCAACAATACCAATAGCAACTTTTTCTTCGTTAGTTGTACCACTCTGAATTACGGCAACCGGCAGCTTATGTTTGCCTTCGCTTTTAAATATTTCGGTAATCTCGGCCAGCTTATGAATGCCCATCAATACTACAACCGTGGCATTTGTTTTGGCGGCCTGGTATAGATCGGGTGAAATCTGTTGACTGGCTGTTGTGCCTGTCACCACCCAAAAGCTTTCGCTCAGCCCGCGATGGGTAACGGGTATATGCTGCATACCCGGTACACCGATAGAACTAGAAATACCAGGAATAACCTGCGCGGGAATGCTATAAGATGTTGCATAATCCAGCTCTTCAAATCCCCGGCCAAACACAAACGGGTCGCCGCCTTTAAGACGCACCACGTGGCCATAGTTAATGGCATAATCCACCATCAGTTTATTAACCGCATCCTGGGAATAGGAGTGATCGCCGGAGCGTTTACCTACGTACACTTTTACGGCTTGTTCGGGTGCAAGTTCAAGTAACTCGTCATTCACCAATGCGTCGTATAAAACCACATCGGCGGTTTGCAATGCCTTAACACCTTTAAGTGTAATCAATTCTGCATCGCCCGGGCCTGCGCCGACAAGGGTGATACGCGGTTCTTTTACCTGTTTGTTAGTTGTAATTATCATTGCTGTACCAATTCCTCTCTTTTTGCTTTAACTGTATTTAAAAAATCACCCGCATGCCGTAAATAGGCTATTGCAAATTCTTCCGACGGTTCATGTTTGTTTATTTGCAGTACCAGGTCATTAAAACTACCTTCAAGGCTTACCTCGCCGGTATTTACGTAGTTGTTATCAAATTCCTTTATCACGCCGGTTTGTGTGCTGACGCTGATGCTTTTATCCAGCAGCAGCGCTTTTGCCGAACTTATCAATGTATTATAAGCGTGATAGATGGCATCAGCCCAGCGACCATCGGCAAATGCCTCGGCAGCCCAACCATATTTTTCGTCGCTTTCATAAAGTAAAGTGGCAACAAGATCAATAATTACCCCGGCACATTCACCAACGCCTATCGCAGTAGCATACGTTTCCTGGTGTCCCCAGTCAACAAATTCGTCGTCGGTCAGGGTAGTTAAGTCGGCAAGGGGTTTTAGTAATTGATAGAAGTAATCCTTGCCGTTCCTGTCATAATAAGCATGGAATGTTTCTTCTTCGGTGGCATTGGCCTGGTAGTCGTCCAGTATTTTCCTTAATACATCGGTTGCGCGTTTTGCAGGTACTTTTATCACCCGTTCGGCTGCGCGGCCAACACCATCGCCAACCGTTCCGCCACCCAGCATTACTTGTACAGAAGGTAAAACCTTTGCACCAGCCTTTAATGAGCTGCCATGAAAACCGATATGTGCCAAACCATGCTGACCGCAGGAATTCATACAACCACTTATTTTTATCTTGATGTCTTTATTATAGACAAGCTCATCGTACTCATTATAAATCAGGTCTTCCAGTACACGTGCTAAAGTCATGCTGTTTGAGATACCTAAATTACAGGTATCTGTGCCCGGGCAGGTAGTCACGTCGGCTATACTATCAAAGCCTGGTGCCGATAAGTTCAACTCAGTAAGTCCATTATACAAAGCAGGCAATGCTTCCTTACGAAGGTATTTTAGTAATAGCCCCTGATTTTGGGTAACGCGTATTTCATCGGCCACCAATGGCTCAAGTGTTGCCACAAGTTTGCGAGTGTCATCAGATGAGATATCGCCAACCGTCACCTTTACATATACCCCGTAAAAACCTGCCTGTTTTTGCTCGAAAACGTTGGTAGCCAGCCATTGCTCATAGCGAAAGGGATTAGTTATCTCCACATCGGCAAATGCCTTTTCGGCAGGCAGGGTAGGCTCGGCAATAGCATCACGGTTTATTTTATATTTCTGAAACTTTAGTGCTTTTCTTTCAAGTTTAGTGAGCGCAAGAACTTCGTCAAGACCGATTTTTTGAATCAGGTATTTTAAACGCGCTTTGTTCCTGTTATTGCGCTCGCCGTGACGGTCAAACACGCGGATAACGGCTTCTATATAAGGTATCAGTTCGTCCTCTGGTAAAAAATCTTCTACCAGGCTGGCCAACAGCGGCTGCGCACCCAGGCCTCCTCCCAGTAAAACTTTAAAGCCACGTTCGCCGGCCGCGTTTATTTTCGGAATGACACCGATATCGTGTATATATGAAAAAGCAGTATCCGCATCGCTCGAAGAGAAGGAAATTTTAAATTTCCGCCCCATCTCCTGGCAAACCGGGTTACGCAAAAAGTACTCGAAAGTAGCGTGTGCATAAGGCGAGACATCAAAAGGTTCCGATGGGTCGATGCCGGCGGCAGGGGAGGCGGTTACATTTCTTACGGTATTGCCGCAAGCTTCACGTAAGGTAATATCGTCCTGCTCCAGTTCGGCCCAAAGCTGTGGGGTGCGATCGAGGCTTACATAATGTATTTGAATATCCTGGCGGGTGGTTAAATGCAGGTTGCTGCTGGCGTACTTGTCAGATATATCTGCAATACGCAGCAACTGTTTAAAAGTTACTTTGCCGAACGGCAGCTTAATGCGTACCATCTGCACACCCGGCTGGCGTTGGCCATATATACCGCGGGCAAGGCGCAAACTCCGGAATTTTTCATCGTGGATTTTACCTTCACGAAAAGCCCTTATCTTTTTCTCAAGGTCTATTATATCTTTTTCAACTACCGGGTTTTCCAGTTCGGTACGAAAGCTTTGCATAGCGTGGTTATTAGTCTGGTTGTTATAAAAAAGCCCCTTCAGCTTAGCGGCGAAGAGGCTTATATCTCGTTTATAAAAAATCGTAAAGCCTCTATCAATTGCCGTACATATGGCAGTCAAACATGACGTTACAATAGCTATAAAATGATGTCTTCATCTTTCAATGTGACAAATATATATATACTATACGGAAATAGTAGAATTTATTTAAAAAAAATTAGATTTGCCGCTCAATTAAAATAAAACATTCTTGAAACTATTGGGTTACTGTAATTGCCATTTTCTTTTTCACAAACAATAGAAGCCGCGCTACGTTGCGTTTTTGGTTGAAAGGATTGTCGGTTAAAATTAGGGGAGATTTATAAATTGTTAATATTTATTCTTAATAGTTTATATATTTGTCATTTATTACTATGTTATTTTATTTATTTTAATCTATATGAAATAATATATAATATTTACAGCCGGACAATTATTACGGCAATGTATTAAGTAACATTACATTTAATGTTATTTTTTTACTACTGTTCTGCGTGAAATTTAAGCAAAGAGTTTTTGTATTGTATTATTAAAAATATTATTCTACTTTAGTGTGCCTGAAAAATCATCCGTATGAAAAAATACTTACCATTTAATAAGGTCGTTCCCCGTTGGGTAATTGTGGTGTTGGATCTTCTTATCGTTGCAGCCTCATTTTCAATATCCTATTTTATTGTTTACAGGTTCGAGTTTATAAATATTTTAAGAGGATATTTTCTCGCGTATACTACTTTATATTGTTTAACATCCCTGGCTGTGATGTATGTTATGCGTATACATACGGGGTTAATACGATACTCTAATACCCGTGACGTATTGCGAATATTCAGTGCTGTATTTTCATGCACGTTAATATACCTGGTATTAATAAATGTGTGGTTGTTGCCGCGTTGGCCAATAAATAAGGTTTTAATTAACATGATAATGCTGGTTAACTTCTCAGTATCCAGCACCTTGCTTATATTATTGCGTACAGCCGTTAAAAGCGTATATTTTTATCTTAATAACTATTCAAACGCTACGAAAACTGTCACGCTCATTTATGGTTCGGACAATAATGCAGTACTGGTAAAACAGGCCCTGGAAAGCAGCGTAAAAACCAATTTTTCGGTAATCGGCTTTGTTGATGATAATCCCAATAAAATTAATACTGAAATTCAGCAGCTCAAGGTATACGATATAGACAAGCTCGATAAGCTAATCAGAAAGCGCAAAGTCGATAAACTTATCATCATGAACCATAACCTTGATGAACAGGCTAAGAAAAATGCGCTTGAGAAATGCCTAGCCCTCGGGATACAGGTACTTACCGTTCCGCCGTCAGACCAATGGATATATGGTAAGCTTAATCTTCAGCAAATTAAAGATCTGAAAATTGAAGACTTACTGCAGCGTAAGCCGATAAATATAGATACTACAAGGATTTCGGAGGATTTGCAAGGGAAACGGGTGTTGGTTACAGGTGCTGCGGGGTCTATAGGGTCTGAAATTGTACAACAGGTATTAAGCTACGATCCCGCGATGGTTATATTATGCGATCAGGCTGAGTCGCCTTTGCATGAGCTCCGACTGCAGGTTGAAGAGAATTTTCCGGATGTTCCGATAAAAATATTTATTGGCGACGTCAGGAATTATACAAGGATGCGCAAGTTGTTTATAGACTACACCCCTGAAGTGGTATTTCATGCGGCTGCCTATAAGCATGTGCCGATGATGGAGGAAAATCCAACAGAAGGAGTATTAACCAATGTGTTGGGTACTAAATATATCGCAGACCTGTCTGTTGCCTTTGGTGTTGATAAGTTTGTAATGATTTCGACCGATAAGGCCGTTAACCCGTCGAATATTATGGGTACCACCAAGCGTATTGCCGAAATTTATATTCAATCGCTTAAAAATGACCCTGATAACAATGGTGCTACACGTTTTATAACCACAAGGTTTGGAAATGTGCTTGGTTCAAATGGGTCTGTAATTCCAAGATTCAAAGCTCAGATACAAAAGGGAGGCCCTATTACGGTTACGCACCCAGAGATTACGCGCTATTTTATGACCATTCCGGAGGCTGTACACCTGGTGTTAGAGGCTGGCACAATGGGAACAGGCGGCGAAATATTTATTTTTGACATGGGTGAGCCGGTTAAAATTGCCGATCTTGCCAATAAAATGATAAAGCTTGCCGGCTTACAACCAGAAAAGGACATCAAAATTGTCTATTCGGGTTTACGGCCGGGCGAAAAGCTATACGAGGAACTACTTAACGACGGTGAGAACACCATGCCTACTTACCACGAGAAGATTAAGATTTCTAAGGTAATTGAGTATTCATACGCGCAGGTGCATAATGACATCAACGAGCTATTGGCATTAAATAAGCAGAACGATATTTTAGGCGTAGTTAATAAAATGAAGGAAATAGTACCAGAGTTTCTGAGTAAAAACTCTGAATATGAAGTTCTTGACAATAAAGACGTAACGCTGGTTTAATTCACCTGGTAATATTTCACCTGGCCGGATTTGTCCGTTTTCAGGAATGCCTCCGTATAATCCGGGGGTATTTTTTTGACCTTTAATGAACATCCGGATTTAATTCATAAAACGATGTCCAAATTGGCCGGTGCTGTTTGTTATGCTTGTATTTGATTTATTTAGTAACCAAAACATTTAAAGGAAATGGACGAGTTTATTTTAATTTTCAGGCATGAGGACGGTTCGAAAATTGCTTCACCGGAGCAAATGCAAACCTGGATGAAGCAAACAATGGATTGGATAGGCGGCATAGCAGCCCAAAACAAATTTGTTGGCGGCAATGGTCTACCACTTGATACATCAAGAGTAGTACACCATAACAACGTGGTTACCAACGGTCCGTTTGGCGAAATAAAAGAGACTATAGGCGGTTATGTCATTGTAAAAGCCGGTTCGATTGATGAGGCTGTCGAATTTGCGAAAGGTTGCCCTGTATTGCAGGGTGATGGCAATACCGTTGAAGTAAGAAAAATAGCGAGAGGCGATGGGGCGCATTAATTAGCCTAAAGTGGGGAGTCTTTAGCCTTGAGTCCGATTGGATTGAGGTGAGAGCTACCCGTGCCAGCCGGTTTATTTATGAAAAAGCAAGAGTTAATACCCCATCTTTTTAGAACAGAGTATCGCAAGATAGTGTCTGTGCTTTGCAGGCGGTTTGGATTTGCTTATATAGAGACCGCTGAAGATATCGCCAGCGATACATTTGCCACGGCAGCTCAAATATGGCCAATGAAAGGCGTGCCTGAAAATCCTGTTGGCTGGCTTTACAACGTCGCAAAAAATAAAGCAAAAAACCACCTTCACCGCAAAGGTATATTTGATGAAAAAGTTGCACCATCTGTTAAAATTGAATCTGAGGAATTTAATGAGCCCGATATTGACTTATCGCCCCAAAATATAAACGACAGCCAATTGCAAATGATGTTTGCTATCTGTCACCCTTCCATTTCTGTAGAGTCGCAGGTCGGCTTATCGCTTCGTGTTTTATGCGGCTTTGGGATTGATGAGATTGCCGAAGCTTTTTTAACTAATAAAGAAACCATCAATAAACGTTTATTCAGGGCAAAAGAGCGGTTGCGGGAGGAAAGTATACAGATAGAAATCCCGGCGGCCGCAGAACTGGAGAAAAGGCTGGACGCGGTTTTAACGACGATTTACCTTTTATTTAGCGAGGGCTGTTATTCTATAAGCGGAAACCAGGCTATCCGCAAAGAATTGTGCCTGGAAGCGATGCGCTTATGTTATATGCTTATTGAAAATAAAAGCACAGATAAACCAAAGGTTAATGCCCTGCTTGCTTTAATGTGTTTCCATACCTCGCGTTTTGATGCCAGGCTTAATGATGACGGTAGCATTATTTTATATGATGAGCAGGACAGCAGCCTTTGGAATGCTGAATTAATAAGCAGGGGAGGTTATTTTTTAAATCGCGGCTCAATAGGAGGAGTCTTGTCTAAATATCATCTGGAAGCAGCCATTGCATCATGGAGCATACAACAGGCCGATACAAAAGAAAAGTGGGAAAATATACTGCAACTCTACAATCACTTGCTTCAGATAGAATATTCGCCGGTGGCAGCCTTAAACCGCACTTTTGCAATGGCGAAAGCTAACGGGAAGTTAGAAGCGATTAAAGAGGCTGATAAACTGAACATGACAAATAACCGCTTTTATTTTGCCCTGCTCGGCGAACTTTACAGCGGAATAGATAATAATAAATCTGCAGAAAATTTCGGCAAAGCCATACTGTTGGCAAAAAATCCCGCTGAAAGACAGGCAATGCAAAAAAAACTTGCGCGCTTGGAGGTGTAAACCCCGTTCATGTTAAACTACTGACTTATACGGTGTTAAATAATTGCACTGATAAACCATTGTATTTAAAATAAATACATATATTAGTCAACGATTTGATAAATGCCGGATTGACCAGGTGAGTGTACGCTTACTCATCTTAATTGTTTACAGATACATTTATTGAATACGAAACACAGTTATTTCTAAACCGTTACATTGTTGCAATTAATACTGCGTTTTTAGTATCAAGTATGTCCCTAATGAAAAATTTTATATACTGGATGTTGGTAGCATTGGGCTTGATTTGCGCCATTTGTATTTCTTTTATGATTATCAACTGGTCAGTCACCACCAGGTTATAATCTTTTTTTGAATGCGCCATTTAGGTAACCTATTGAGTTTTAGGAACTAAAAAAACCCACTTTAAAATCGATGAATTTTATTTAAAAAAAATTTGCAACGGTAAGTTAAAATCCTACCTTTGCGTTCCCTTTCGGGATGTAGCGTAGCCCGGTATCGCGCCACATTTGGGATGTGGAGGCCGCAGGTTCGAATCCTGCCATCCCGACAAAAAGCGATACCAAATTGTATCAAAAACCTGTAAATTATTTGATTTACAGGTTTTTTTGCTTTTAAATCTCTCGCCAATATATTAATCCATATCTAAATCCGATTTTGTGACGCGCACAT
>JAZJZL010000097.1:11133-17407 GCA_040389845.1 Bacteroidota bacterium | reverse complement strand
TTTTCATAATAAATCACAAGGGCATCCTGGAAGATGTCTTTGGCTTCATCAAATGTGCCGCCCATTTTACATACATAGCGAGCTACCGTCGGGAACGCACTTTTGTAAAGCGCCATAAAAAGCTTTTCCCGTCCATCAGTTGTTCTGCCCAAAACTTGTACAAATTGCATAAGCTTATCTTTTAATGGTAAGTGTAAGTTATGGTTAAAGTATCACCTTTTTTGCGGAAGTTTTTGGAATAAATAACCTATCATTTAAATTTTGTTGTCTTTTAAAGGTATACTATAAGATTTGTTTCCTCTTAAGGCATACTGTTTATTAACGATCAGTCATTATTTCCTTTAGGGCAGGTTCAACAGCAAGAATATGCCAGCCTCCAAAAACAAGCAGAATCCTACTGTGTAATTTCAGCTGTTCTTCAATTTTACTCAATAAGTACTGATCGCGTATTTGCTTTGAACTTCGTGTAATATCATTAAAATGACCGCGCCTTAAAAAGGGTGTAAAATCAAGCTGATTAATGTTATCCAGCGAAAAATCCTGTTTAAAGTATTTCTTATAAGCCTCTTTGTAATAAGCAAAAGTACGTTCTTCGGCATTCAACTCTATTTTTTCCTTCAGGAGATAGCCTTTAATAAATACGCTGTCGTACTGTGCTTCCAAATTTCCGGGGTATTGACCAAAGGCGTACGGAAAGATAAATCGCTCTGAAGCAAAATAAACCAACGCTTCCTTTTTGGAAAAAGTTTTGGAAAGTTGATCAAACTCTAATTTATCGGGCATATCGCCATTAACCGTTTTAATGCCGGCATTGTCAGCCAGATATTTTTCCAGCCCTAATTCTCCGCTTCTTTTAATAGCCTGGTTTCGCGATGTGTACTTTTTGGTAAGGTTACCTCCTTCATTAATTATAATCTCAGGTTTTAGCCTGTTAAAAATGTCCTCTATAACCGTGAACATTGCAGCGGCGGTATCATAGCTATGCTGCGTTCCCACTACACTGAGTTGTTTGGTTTTATTACTCAAAGTAATTACATAAGGATTTTTCGGCAAATTGCCCATACTGTCTACTTTAATGTCGAGATAGGATATAGTAGCGTATTTTTTCTGGGCGAGCAAATGGAGCGAACCAAGTAGCAGTATAAGTAAGAGCAATTGTTTCTTCATGGAATAATATTAAAATTTTAATTTTTTGGGTGCGATTGTTAATTCCGGTTACCTGGATATTTAATCTTTCGCAGCCTCAAAAGATAGACTTGATGGATGAGATAATGTTACAGCATAAGCTGAAACTGTGCCCGAAGAGAGACTCGAACTCTCAGGAGACAATTCTTAATGGTTTATGAAGCAATGTTAAAATAATAGAAAACATTATTCCTTCACCGCCGTTACCCTGGAACTCTCGCTGCCTTTTGTTTCAAAAGTAATCTCAGTAGCGCTGGCTTTGGTAATGTAAAACACGTAGCTGCGGGTACTACCATCCGGCAAATTTTCATTCAGCTGAATTTTATCCCCTTCTGCGGTAAACTTGCCTTGCGATAATGGCTTGCCATCCCAGGAAATTACAAAGGAGTTGTCTTTCGAAAACTCTACTGATGCACCATGCTGTTTAAGTTCAGCCGCAGCCATATCGGGGCGGTCATGGTTGGGGTGCTCAATATTTGCATAATTCCATTTGCCATATAACCCACCGGAATTTACAGATGGCTTACAGCTTAAAATAAAGCCCGTACAAGCAAATAATAGCAGCAGTTTTATCTTCATCATAACGGCATCTAATTTAAAGTATTAAATAAAATTTCGTTTATTTGTTTTAAGTGTTATTTTTACAATTATTAAACCAATTATTTCATGAAGAAGATTTTTACCCTATTTCTCGCCTGTGCTTCGTTTGCTGCATATAGCCAGCAGGAAGCTGCGAGTGTTGCTGTCAGCAACGATTCAAAGCTTATTGTAAGTAAATATATCCAGGGCCAGTTTGCCGAGCATTTGGGCCATGGCATTTATGGCGGATTTTGGGTAGATAAAGATATGCCGGTTGAAAAACAGGACCGTATTCGCCTGGATATTGTAAATGCACTTAAAAAGATAAAAATTCCGAGCCTGCGCTGGCCGGGCGGCTGCTTTGCCGATGAATATCACTGGCGCGATGGTATTGGTCCGCGCGAACAGCGCCCTAAGATGGTAAATACCAACTGGGGCGGCACCACCGAGGATAATAGCTTTGGCACCCATGAGTTCCTGCAGCTTTGCAGCCTGTTAGGCACTGAGCCGTACATAGCTGCAAACGTTGGCAGCGGTACTGTTGAAGAAATGAGCAAATGGATTGAATATACCAACTCCAACAGCAGCAGCACAATAGCTGAACTGCGTAAACAAAACGGTCACCCCGACCCATACAAAGTTACCTTTTGGGGCATAGGCAACGAAAGCTGGGGCTGCGGCGGTAATATGACGCCGGAATTCTACGCCGACGAATACAAACGTTACGCCGCATTTGCCAAAAACTATCCCGGTGCGCCGCTTAAAAAAATTGCCAGCGGTCCTAACTCCGATGATTATAACTGGACTGAAGTCATTATGAAAAATATCCCTGACTGGAACATGTGGGGTATATCACTGCATTATTATACTGTGCCTACCGGCGACTGGGGACATAAAGGTTCGGCAACCAGCTTTACCGAAGCTGAATATATGGAAACCATGATAAAATGCCTGAAAATGGAAGAGCTGGTTAACAAGCATTCAGCAATCATGGACAAATATGATCCGAAAAAACATGTAGCGCTTGTTGTTGACGAATGGGGCGTTTGGACAGATGTTGAACCCGGCACCAACCCTGGCTTTTTGTATCAGCAAAACAGCATGCGTGATGCACTTATCGCTGCAACCAACCTGAATATATTCAATAACCATTGCGACAGGGTAAAGGCGGCTGCATTGGCACAAACCATTAATGTATTGCAATCGCTTATTTTAACCGATAAGGAAAAAATGCTGCTGACGCCTACCTATCATATTTTTGACATGTATAAGGTTCACCAGGATGCCAAATATCTGCCGGTGCAGTTAATTACCCCCGATTATGTAATTGGCGATAAAAAAATTCCTGCTATAAACGTATCTGCCTCGCAGGATGCTGCGGGTAAGGTGCACATTTCTTTCGCCAACCTGGATTTGCATAAAGACATCAAAACAAGCATCAGCTTAAAAGATATTAAATGGAGCTCAGTAAGCGGCCAGATACTTACATCGGCAAATATTACTGACATCAATACCTTTGATAAACCCAGCACTGTTAGCCTGAAGGATTTTAAGGGCGCTAAAAAAGATGGTGATAATTTAGTGGTTGTGCTGCCGGCGAAATCGGTAGTGACGGTGGAGTTGAATTGATTTCGGAATAGACTTATTTAAAATATTTCGACAGTTCACAAAGTGCTGCCGCGAATTTAGCCTTCCTGCTGCCGCGAGATTAGTCCGAAAGGACGTATCTCGTGGTAGCGCATGGCTGAAGCTTTCAGCTTCACAACACAATGCTATTATTTCGAAAATATAAACCCCGAGCTTCCTGCTCAGTAAGCTGAAAGCTTACACCATGCCGCACCACGAGATACGCTACGCTAATCTCGCGGCAGCAATATTTTCGGGACTTGCCCCAGGATAATTTTTCCAGCCCGCAAATCTCCTAACTTTGCCCCCATGAAAACCAAGCTCGACATCAACTCCTGGGCGCGTAAAGAACATTTTAACTTTTTTAAAAACTTTGATGAGCCGATTTACGGTGTCTGTGTGCGGATTGATTGTACGCTGGCCTACAAAGCCGCTAAAGAAAAAGGAGTCTCGTTTTACTTATACACCCTTTATAAAGCGATGCAGGCTGCCCAGGTAATAGAGCCGTTTCGTTATAGAATAGAAGGGGAAGATGTAATAAGTTACGATCATATCCACGCCGCATCGACCATTCCGCGCAGTAATGGTACGTTCGGCTTTTCGTATATCTTTTATAAAGAATCTTTTGACGAGTTTATTGAATCTGCCAAACAGGAAATTGAACGTGTGCAAAATTCAAATACACTAGATAAAGCAACCCGCTGGGATTTAATAAGGTTTTCCTCGTTACCGTGGATCGACTTTACCTCAATTTCACACGCACGTATGTTTTCATTTGAGGATAGCGCGCCAAGTATTTCTTTTGGTAAAATGACAGAGGTTGATGGCAAAAGAACTATGCCGATGTCGGTACATGTGCACCACGCTTTGGTTGATGGGCTGCATGTTGGGCAATATATCGATTGCTTTCAGGAATTGATGAATAAAGGGATTTAAACGAAGAGACTGGGTAAAAAGGTATTTTGCAGCAAAATGTCCTAAACATGACGTTAACAATTCGCTGGAAAGCAACTTGAGATGGAATATATTTGCCTTATAAAAATCAGCAAATGAACAGCACCGACCTTGCCAACAAAATCAAGACACTTCGCCTGCAAAAGGGATTCAGCCAGGAAAAACTTGCAGACGAATCCCAATTAAGTTTAAGAACAATACAAAGAATTGAAAACGGCGAAACCGAGCCACGCGGATACACTTTAAACAGGCTGGCCCAAAGTCTGGGGCTGACAACCGAAGAATTAACAGCTGCGCCGGAGCATACCGATAAGGCATTGATGGTAATTCTGAATTTATCGGCATTTGGTTTTATTTTGTTCCCGTTACTAGGAGCAATCGTTCCGCTAGTGGTTTGGGCGTTTGTTAAGGAAAATACTAAAAGAACCAATGAAACAGCAAAGCAGATATTGAATTTTCAGATTTTATGGTGCATAATAATCGGCAGTTTATATGGCCTCTTATTTACCAATATACCTGTTCCCCATCCTTTCAACATTGGTCGGCCGGAATTTATCCTATTATGTATTGCAATATTATACGTTTTAAACTTTTTAGTAATTGCAGTCAATATTGCGTTTGTTCTTAATGCGAAGAAGATGTTTTATCACCCTGTATTGAAATTTATAAGGTAATTGCTAAAACGCAAGTATGCATTTACAATTTCTTCGCTCTCTTTCGCATCTTTTCTTCCGCCTGTTTTACCTCGTCTTTTTCACTTAAAGGGAAGTCTGTTTTTAGCTCGTTGCGGCTATTGGTATACTTTAGAGGTTCTGCTTTTTCGCCAGTTTTTTTGGTAGGAATTTTCATGGCTTTGTGTGTTGATGTATATTAAATAATCAACCTGCGCTTACCGATAATTGTTTACGAATGTTTAAATATTTATTTGGTTGTGCGCTTGCAGGTTATAGGCTTTTACAGCATATTTAAAAAAAATATATCACAGTTTTTTGTAACAAGCGCTTGCCCCTATACTCTAAATATCACTTAACAGCTAAGGTAAACTTATTGAATGCTGGAAGTTCTCGTAAAAGCCCGCACCTCAAGGGCATATTTTTAAAAACTCTAAAATTTTATCTAAAAAAATGAACCCAATGATTGTTTCATTATGGTGGGTATTGCCTGTCATAATTATTCTTGTGATGTACAAATTTGTTTTGCGCGTTTTCTTCGGTATGATTATCGTACCCGATGACCGCATCGGCCTGGTTGTGAAAAAGTATGCGCTTTCAGGTAATAAGCGCTTGCCCGACGGCCGTATCATTGCCACAAATGGCGAAGCCGGTATGCAGGCCAAAGCGCTTGCCCCTGGTTTGTATTGGGGTATGTGGCCATGGCAGTACGCTATCACCATGGAGCAGTTTACCATTATTGAGCAGGGTAAGCTGGGCCTGGTAAAGGCTAAAGACGGCGCCTCGATGGACACCGGCCGTGTGCTGGCTAAACCGGTAGATTGCGACAAGTTCCAGGACACCATTGCATTCCTCGACAACAAGGGCCAGAAAGGCCCGCAGGCTGCGTTCTTAACTCCTGGTAGTTACCGTATCAATACTTTTATGTTCGAAGTGGTACCCGTTCCGGTAACACAGATACACGAAAACAAAGTGGGTATCGTAACCACACTCGACGGTGAGCCCCTCGAAAAAGGCGAGATCGCCGGCGAATCCGTGGCAGGCCACAAAAATTACCAGGACCCGATGGCATTCATTGTTACCGGTGGCCGTAAGGGTTTGCAGGAAGACGTAATACTTGCCGGTACTTATTACCTTAACCCATGGTTTGTAAGGGTAGAAGAGGTTGACATGCTGTACATCCCGATTGGTTATGTTGGTGTAGTTAACGCCTTCGTCGGTCCGGAAGGTAAGGATACCAGCGGCGACAACTTTAAGCA
>JAZJZL010000097.1:0-11112 GCA_040389845.1 Bacteroidota bacterium | reverse complement strand
TTGTGAAACGTGGCGAAAAAGGCGTGTGGGAAGAACCGCTCGACCCAGGTAAGCACCCTGTAAACATTTACACCCATGCGGTGGAGGTGGTGCCTACTACCAACATCGTGCTCAACTGGGCGGACAGCCGTACGGAAGCGCATGAACTGGATAAAAACCTGTGTACCATTACTGTTCGTTCGTCCGATGGTTTTACATTCAACCTCGACGTGTCGCAGATTATCCACGTTCCGCGTAACGAAGCGCCAAAGGTTATCGCCCGTTTCGGTAAGATGAAAAACCTGGTATCGCAGGTGCTGGAACCAACCATTGCCAACTATTTCCGTAACTCGGCTCAAAAGAGTGATGTTATCGGCTTCCTTGGCAACCGTATACAAAGGCAGAATGATGCGAAAGAGCACATCAGTGCGGTGCTTACTTCCTACAACGTAATAGGTGTAGATACCCTGATAGGTGACATTGTGCCTCCTGCCGCACTGATGAAAACCCTTACCGACCGTAAGCTGGCCGAAGAGGAAAAAGTGACTTACGAAATACAGCGTCATGCACAGGTTGAGCGTAAGGAATTTGAAAGTGCCAAAGCCGGCGCCGATATGCAGCCGGAGGTTGTTAAGTCAACCCGCCAGGTGGAAATTAACACCCAGACAGCTGCTTCGAAAGTTGCAATGTCAAGAGGTGAGGCAGAGGCCAAAACAATTAACGCTAAAGCGGATGCGGAAGTGAGGATTACCATCGCTAAAGCGGACGCGGAAGCCAAAACCATCAACGCCAAAGCGGATGCTAACGCTACCGAGTTGAACGGTAATGCCGAAGCAACCAAAATCAAGGCGATAGGTTTATCTGAAGCTGAAGTTACCAAACAGAAAACCGAAGCCATGGGTACCGAACAATATGCTATCGTCCGTGTAGCAGAAGCTTTAGCCTCACACGGTATCAAATTAGTACCTGATATTTTGGTAAGTGGTAAAGATGGTGGAAATGGCGGGATGATTGACGCACTGATTGGTTCTGAAATGTTTAAGAAACTACAGGCTAACAATGAAGCTGAAGTAAAATCATCCGATAAAAAACCGGCAAAACCGGAAGAGGGTAAATAACTCTTAATACTTTTAAACTTGCGAAGTTTTTAAAACTTCGCAAGTTTTTTGGTTACAGCTTTTCCTATTTTGTTAACCGTAGCATCACCACGTCATTCGCTTCGATAGTTTGCTTAAAGGCTTTATCAGTTGTGCCAACTTCCTTTTTCGCCCAAATATCGCGCAACTTATAAGCGGTTTTATTAAAATCAATTTCCATTTTTGTTATTTTGTCGATGATAGGGTGGGCTTTCCAGTCATAATTTACCACCTGCGCGCGGTTGGAGCGGTTTAAAAGGCACACCGCCAACTCGTTATTTGCCAGTGGCTTAACAAATATCTCTATACCGTCAAATGAATAATACCTGAAACACTCTGTCCCAAGCGCGTCCTGGTCAATCGCAATAGCTTCTTTATTAGTTAATATAGCGGTGGTTTGTTCACTCATTTTTCTAAGGTCGTTGCCGGCCATCAGAGGTGCCGCCAACATGCACCAGAGCGAAAAGTGCGCTTTGTCTTCGTTATATTTCATCCCGTTGCCTACTTCCAGCATATCCGGATCGTTCCAGTGGCCGGGACCGGCATATTGCCTGATGCTGTCCTGG
The DNA here is from genome assembly GCA_040389845.1 of Bacteroidota bacterium. Classification (GTDB taxonomy): domain Bacteria; phylum Bacteroidota; class Bacteroidia; order Sphingobacteriales; family Sphingobacteriaceae; genus Mucilaginibacter. Next base: position 9,431 of record JAZJZL010000097.1, on the reverse strand, counting down.
CGGTCGAGTATGTTTAACACACTTAATGGCTTCCATCCGTTTTTTTCAACAGACTCGTCGAAGTAATTGCCAATGTCGCCTGTACTGCGCCATAACTGACCATCTTTAGCTGCCCATTTCCATGGCAGGTGCTGTCCCCATTCGCATAAGCTAAATATCATTGGCCTGCCTGCTGCACGAATGGCTTTGGCCATGGTGGCGTAGGCTTCCTTTGCGTTGATGCCTTCGGTGTTGCACCAGTCAAACTTTAAATAATCAACACCCCATGAAGCATATAAGCGTGCATCCTGATATTCGTAGCCTCGCGTACCGGGATAACCGGCGCAGGTTTTGGTGCCGGCACAATTGTATATCCCAAACTTTAATCCTTTCGAATGCACATAATCAGCAAAGGCTTTCATTCCGTTCGGGAATTTCTGAGGGTCGGCAACCAGGTTGCCATCTTTGTCGCGATCCATCGACATCCAGCCATCGTCCAAAACAAAATAAGTATAACCGGCATCTTTCATGCCCGATGATACATAAGTATCCACCATGCCTTTAAGTAATGGCTCATCAATTTTGGTTTGAAACGTGTTCCAACTGTTCCAGCCCATCGGCGGCGTTTGGGCCAGTTCTTCAAACTTTTGGGCGAAGGCTGACGTAGTGATTGTCGCGCAAAGCAGGGCCGCTAAAAGCGCTTTAAGTGTAATTCTAATATTCATAATTGGTTTAAACTGATTAATTCAAAGTTAACTTTCCTATCGAATACTTGTTAACCACAAAAAGAACCTTTTCCGCCGTTGTTGGTCTTGTGACCAACAACACTCATTTCTTTTCCGTCACCAAAAACACCGCCCCATACTTAGGGACTGTAACCGTGATTCCGCCGGCGATGTTTGCCGAGCTCGCGGCGATTGTTGCGTAGCTATCAGGTCCGCCCGATTTACCGTTGGCCGGGCCTACGCCGTTCACAAATACCTGGTGCGAAAATGGTGCGTTATCCGGGCCGCCATTTAAAGCATAATAGTAATACTTTGTGCCTGCTGCGTAGTTTTTAAAGGTAACAGTTACCGCATGGTCGCCTGCTGCTTTGTTTACTAAAATTACGCAGGCTTCGCCTGATGAAAAGGTAGAAGCAAAAGATGAAACGTCGGAACTATTGGTGACGGTTGAGCTTACCATCTTATCGCCAAAGTATTTTTGGAAGAAATACATGTAGTAAAATGCCGGTCTCGGGTTCCATTTGGCTATACCTATATCATCGCCGATGTTAAACATTCCCTGGTCATCGCCGTTAGCAAACCCGTTCGCCAAATCCCAGCGACTAGCCATGCTTACCTGGCTTTTTATCACCTCACCCAAAGTCATAACGGCATGCAAACCCGCAATATTCGAAACATTTTGCGCCGAGCCCACCGCCTGTATATTCCATTCATCCAAAGCAACCGGCTTAGGCGTTGCGCCGGAGTTGCTGAATGATGTCTTCACCCAGTTCATCATATCACTGGTTACCGGGGCAGGCGTGTTTAAAATAATCGCAGGGGAGGAGTTGTCGTTATAAGGCGTATAATAATTATGTACAATGTAATAGTCCGGCGAATTACCTGCCGCGGTAAGTACATCGGCATTCCAATTGGTAACGCCCGCATTGTTGCTTACATCGTTGGATGAAGTAAGCACCGCGCCTATTTTGATATTCGTATTCCCAACCTCCGTAGCCGCTTTACGCATCGAATCGGCAAATACTTTAAAATGTGCACCGTAAACTTTACCTGTAATAAATTCAGGCTGACCGTCCTTGTTTTTCGAAACATCGATGCGATAACCGGCTTCCCAGTTGCCAAAGTTCTCGTTGCCGATATCCCAAAATTGGGTGCGGCCTTTATCATATCTTACCCAGTTTGCTGCCAGGTGGGCCGCTGCCTGGTCGGGATGCAGGCCGGTTCCGTAACGTGCGTAGCCATAGTTAACAGTTATTAAACCGGTGCTGTTGGTTTGCTGTAATACTTTGTAGTAGTTATCAAGGGTGATAGTCCATGTTTGGGTATTGTTACCGAACCAATAACCGGCCGCCGAAGAATTACCTGAATTATCCAATAAATTATCGGGTGCATCTGCCGGTGCTTTTACAGTGGAACCATCGGCATTCCAAAAATAAATATCGGAGATACTACCGCCCGGCGCACGCAGGATATTTGGCGAGAGTGCAGTTAGGTTACCCATCAGTACCGGCTCGGTAATATACTGCCCCATATACGGGTTGGTGTTGTTTCCAAACAGGTATTTGGAAACTTTGGTCGTTATCTGTCTTAAATCAACCACCACGTTAACCGCGCCGCTGGCCGATGGCTTTGCTGCATCAACCGAGGCCGGTGCGGTAAATGATTTTGCGGCCCAGTTGTCAAGAAAAAATCCCTGGGTTGTTGCTATGGCCGGGTCTGTTCCGGCGACTATTGTTCCCGTATCACCACCGGTAGGAGTATCTGCGCCGCCTGTTTTCGCCGGCTTTGCCTCCTTTGAACAGGATTGCATTAATGCTGCTATCGCTAAGCTTATAATCAGTATATTTTTTTTCATTGTAAACACGATTTTTGGATTTGAATGATTTACAGGATTGTGTCGTTTAATATTTTTTAATGGCAGATATCAAGATAATCCCTCTAATCTTGAAATCGTGTTAAGGCACGCCCTGCTATTATGATAAGGGCATTTCCAAAAACCGGCTTTGTCTTCGCCGGGCATTATTTTGTTGTTTTCAGCGACGCCCCAAAACCATTCGCCATTTTCTTTATCGATGATATTGTTCTTTGTAAATTCCCAATTCCTTAGTGCGGTATTCAAATACTTGTCGTCAGTAGTTACCTGCCAAGCGTTAATAAATCCAACCAACGTCTCTGCTTGTACCCACCAATGTTTTTCTTTTACCAGGTGATTTTCTTCCGGTTCATATTCATACCATAGCCCGCCATCGCTATCGAGACCCGTTATTACAGCATTAGCTATCGCCGGGATTAATTGCTTTATTTTTTCGATGGCTGTATTATAGCCAATTACCTCTGCAGCTTCCAGCAAAAGCCAGGTAGCTTCAATATCATGCCCGTAGGATACCAATCGGCCTTTAGCATTCCAGTCTTCATCAAAAAAAAGGTTGAGATGATGGGTGTCTTTATCTATAAAATAATCGAAGAAGTTATTGAGCAATATGCCGATGTGCTTCCTCAATAACTCATCGGGCCAGATACGGTAAAGATTAGTGAAACCTTCCAGCACATGCAGGTGGGTATTCATAGTTTTCTTCTCATTTGCATCCTTGGCGCTCAGGCGCAGGTCTTCAATGGGTTGCCAGTCTTTGGTAAAGGCCTCGAAATAACCGGTTCTTACCGGGTCGTAAGTTTTATTTACAAGCAGATGGAAAAGCTCAATAGCTTTTTGTTTTGCCTCTTCTTTTTTGCTGGCGCGATAGTATTCACTCAAACCATAAATAGTAAATGCAATGGCATAAACTTGTTTTTTGGTGTCCAGCGGGTTTCCTTTACAATCCACCGACCAATAAACCCCGCTGTGCTCTTTATCGATAAAGTGATTGACGATATATTCATAAGCTCTGTCCGCCATCTCTAAATACAACGGTTCAGGCTTATAATTATAACCTGCCGAGAATGACCATAGGATACGCGCATTTAATACGGACCCTTTTGGCGCATTAGCGGTAACATGGTTATTATTATCTATCTTACCGTAAAAGCCGCCGTTGGTAGTGTCAGGGGTATTTGTAGCCCACCAGTTAAGGATGGAAGATAGTTCTTCAGTTAGTTCTTGTTTGAACATTTGTAGATGTTGTTTCTCCATCTGAAATTCAGTTTTTATAAAATTTGTCATTGCGAGGAGGGACGACGAAGCAACCTCGTCATTACGCTTTTAAAAGGACAGGTTGCAAATTTGCATGACGTACAAGCATAGTGACGAGGTTGCCGCGCTTCGCTCGCAATGACAAATTTGTTAAATGATTGAACCTCAAATCTCCCCTCTAAGCCTCAAATTCCCCTCAATCACCCCATAAAGCGTCTTTACGGATGTTGCCGACCGCAGCCCATCCGCAGGCGTATGCATTACATAATCCAAAAGCTTATCTACCGTGGATGTGGCCACATGCATCCGCGTATCCGATGATGCATAATAAATAAATACCCGGTCGTCATTATCCTTAATCCACCCGTTGCAAAACGCTACGTTCGATACATCGCCCACGCGCTCGTCACCATCAGGTGCGAGGAAATATCCGGCAGGTTTGTATAGTACTTTGGTTAAATCGTTCAAATCAGTTATGAACATATACAGCACATAACGCAGGCCCGCAGCAGTGTTGCGTACGCCGTGCGCCAAATGTAGCCAGCCTTTTTCGGTTTTGATAGGGGCGGGGCCTTGCCCGTTTTTGGCCTCGTAAACAGTGTGATAGCTTTTATTGTCGATAATAGTTTCCTCGTCAACCTGAGCGTTCTTCATCGAATCGCTTAATCCGAAACCTATGCCGCCGCCCTTACCCGTGCTGATAAAACCATCCTGCGGGCGGGTGTACAAGGCATATTTGCCATTAACAAACTCCGGGTGCAGCACTACATTGCGCTGCTGCTGCGAATTGGTGACCAGGTCGGGCAGGCGTTCCCATTTTACGAGGTCCTTGGTTCGAGCGATACCGCACGCGGCTATGGCCATGCTTTGGTCGTGTGCCGGGGCTTCAGGGTCACGGCGCTCGGTGCAGAAGAGGCCATATATCCAGCCGTCCTCATGAGCAGTTAAACGCATATCGTACACGTTAGTGTCCGGCTCGCCAGTTTCGGGCATGGCTACCGGGTAATCCCAAAAGGTAAAATTGCTGATGCCGTCCGGACTTTCGGCCACTGCGAAAAAAGATTTGCGGTCGGCACCCTCAACCCGCACTACCATTATGTACTTACCATCGAACTTTATCGCACCGGCATTGAACGTTGCGTTAATGCCAAAGCGTTCCGCCAGGTATGGATTGGTTTCCGGGTTTAAATCATAACGCCAAAAAAGCGGCGCATGAGCGGCTGTTAAAACCGGGTTAATATACCTGTCGAAAACGCCATTGCCGAGGCCCGCAATTTCATTGGGCTTTTTTATCAACTGTGAATGCTCAATTTCCAGCAGGTTAAGGCGTTTCTCAAAGTCAGTAGTCATGTTTCTTTATAAATTCATTTGTTAAATTTTGTCATCCTGAATTTATTTCAGCACCCCACTTGCTTAGTAGCCCGCAGGCATTTCCGTTTTGCATGATCTATGTAGCATGAAATCGACCTGTCCTGTGGGGTGCCGAAACAAGTTCGGCATGACGTTTATTTCTTTAGTACTCACCTAGCCTATTCCACCACGTTCTCTTCAATATCACCACTATCACCGCCAGTATCCCAATGGTAACCAGTAGCGGTAAATGTTGCCCCAGCACCAGGTACATCGGTAAAATGGTCAAACAGCATTGTGCTGCGGTTCCAATCACCACATTGAACATATTAAGCTTAAAATTGCGATTGGGCTGGAACGAAGGGTCGTCGGCCATCACGGCCTGTTTTACCGGTTCCCAAAATCCCCATGGGCGAACGTTGGCATAAAAAGATTTCAGTACTGCCATATCCGTAGCTGGCGTTGCATAGGCACCGATGATAGAGCCGGCCAGCGATAACGCAAACAATACCGGGAACCAGTACAACAGCTCGCCATCCGGAATTACAACCGACGATACCATCGCCGCTGCTATCCCTGTAAGCATTCCCCAGAAAAAACCGCTTGCATTAAAGCGCCACCAATGCCATTTTAATACATTCGACGCAATGTAACCACCATACAGCGCTGACACTATCCATTGCAACATGCTGTTAATATCTTTCACAAAAAAACCGAGCATCACGCCGACTGCTACCACAATAACGCCTACGGCATAATTAATGGTAATGATCTTTTTTGGCGATGCATCCGGCCTGATATATTTCAGGTAGATATCGTTAACGATATAGGCTTGCGCCGCATTCATAGTTCCGCTGAAGGTGCTCATAAATGCCCCAAGCAAGCCCGCCAGCAGCAAGCCCACCAGCCCGACAGGTAAAAAGTTATTGATAACCGCCGGCAATATTCTTTCAAAATCAATCTTTCCGGCACCATCGCTTAAATTCATCTGGTAGTAAAATATCAACCCGAGTATGGTTAAGCTGATGATAAGTGTATACCGGATAGGCAGCAGAATAATGTTCACAAATCCGCTCATTTTGCTGGCTTCCTCAGGCGAGCGGGTGGAGAGAATTTTCTGCATATCGTAGTTGGGCGCAGGGCCTGCAACTGCTGCAAAGAATCCTTTAAAGGTCATCATCATAAAAAACAGTCCGAACAGCGAGTAGCCGTCGCTTTTAATCTTGGCATTAACTTCGGTGATGATGCCCGACCAATTCAAGCCAAGATGCGAGCCAAAGAATGGACTAAACCAGCCATCAGGTACATTTAAATGATGACTGCTTAACTGCCCGGCGGCTATAAAACCTATCCATACACAAGCCACAGTCATTACACCGTATTTCACCATATCGCCCACAACGATGCTGTGCATACCACCCAGTATGGAGTAAAACATGGCGAACAGCGTGAAGATGATGCCATACACATGCGGCACATATTGCGGGGAGACATTGAAAGGGATATAACCTTTAATCATATCCCATGGCACAAAAATTTCAATAAACTTACCCAGCCCGATAAAGCCATAAGCCATAAACGCGAGGCAACTTAACAGGGCGAAGCAGATAACCACAATTTGCGAAGCTGTCACACCCGGTCCTTTTTGGCCAAAGCGCGATGCGAGCCATTCTGCGCCTGTAGCCGCATTGGAGCGCCGTAGCCAACGCGACAGGTACATCATTAAAAACACCTGGTTAAATACAGGCCATAACCAGGGAATCCAGATGCTTTTCATGCCGTACACAAAGCACAGGCTCACCATCCACATGGTGCCGCTAATGTCGAACATATCCGAGGCATCGCTCAAACCCAATTTATACCACGGCAACGACTTGCCGCCCAGCATATAGCTTTCCTTGTTCTCCCGCGCCTTTTTGCGATACCACAAACCAATAAATATTGTGCTTAGCAGGTAAATAGCTATAATGGCAATATCTATAGGATTGAGCTTCATTTATTTGATTTGAAGATTTGATGATGCGCTGATTTGAAGATTAGCAGCATCAAAATGGTTGATTATTGGTATGCCTAAAGTAGATTTATTAATAGCACTTATCTAATACTTTTTTAACCATAAATTTTAATTATTTCATCATCTTCAAATTTTTAAATCACCAAATCTTCAAATAAAGACGCGGTTCCCGGTGTACGTTTCCCGGAATTCTTTGGGGATGCAGAGTTTTTTGCGTTTGAATATCCTGTTGAAATTGGAGATATTATTGAAGCCGCATTTATAAGCAATCTCGGCTACGGTTGTGGTTGAATCTATGAGCATCCTGGAAGCATGGCCGAGGCGTATTTCGTTTAAGCTGTCGATAAATGTTTTGCCGGTACGTTTTTTTATGAACCTGCTGAATGATGCTTCGGGCATATTGGCTATGCGGGCCACCTCGGCAAGGGTTACCTGCTTATTGTAATTCACATTCATGTGCTCAAATACCTTTTCTATGCGGCGGCTGTTATAGTAAAACTTCTCGTTGGTGAAGCTTGGGTCTGATAACGTCTTCATATTCCGCGAGATAGAGAGGTCGTGCAGAATAGAAAGCAGTTCCAGTACCGAGTCAAAGCCGCTCTTTTTATCCAGTGCCAGCAGGCGTTCCTTTAATGCTGTTACAGTCTCCGGTGCAAAGGCAATGCCGCGCTGTGAACGCTCCAGCATGCTCTTCAGGAAACTCAACTGATTGCGTTTCAGGAATTTCTCATCAAATAAGTCCTTGTGAAATTGTATGGTTATTTCTGTTATGGCCTCGCTCTGGCACTGATGGGTAAACCAGGCATGGTACAGATTTGGCCCTACAAGCGCCAGTTCTAAATCCTCTATCACCTCTATATGACCGCCCACCACACGTTTCGCGCCTTTTGCATTCAAAATCAGGTTAAGTTCATACTCGTCGTGATAATGCAACGGGAAGTCGAATTTCTTTTTAACTCTCGAAAAAATGGTAAAGCAATCGCTGGGAGTCAGCGGGGTAATTTCGCGCATTACATTGCTTGTTATCATAAATTATTTGATTGTACAAATTGGTCAAATGGATGATACGAATTTAACATATTGTTTGGAATTTAGTTGCAGCGATTTAAAAAAGTTGTAAGAATTGTAGTATTTGTATTAGCTATATTGGGTTTAATAAGTTGTAATAGTTGTGGACATTTTGTTAACATGATGATAACAACTTCTAGAACCTTTACAACTTCTTCGACACTTGCAACTAACAACAAAAATCCATCACCGGCATGCCCGACCAGCGCCGGCGATGGGTTGAAAAATTAACCAACTATATAACTCATATTACTGTATTCTTTTAACCATAGCGATGGATTTTAAAACCCATCGCTATGATTAAAATTGGAATGCTATTTCACAAATGCTACCTCATCAAAATATATTGTTTCATCCACGTCACCACTCTGGCCCTGCAGGAAGAAGCCCAGCTGCTTGGCAGGCGTGCCATTCTTCCAGAAGTTTAACACGTTCGGATTATTTGATGATGGCGCGCCCAGCGGGATTTTGTAATAGGTCCACACTTTGGCAGGCACGTCAATCAGCTGTGCAGCATACGCATATTGGTTCTGCACCTGTCCGTAGCCGCCCGCCATCTGGTCGCCAACAAGCACCAGTTGGTGTTTCACGGTTCCGCCCTTAACCCAGAAAGTAAGGTATTTATAGTCCGGGTTGTAATCGATGCTTGGATACCAGTTTGCCCAACCCTCAATCTGCCATCCTCCGGCAGGATAAGAGGCAATTAGCGATGCCGTACCTGAATGTGAAGCGTTTGTAGATACACCCGATGGATGCGCCCATGAATTATCACCCCACGAATTGCGGAAATCGTTTTTCGCAAATATCTGGTAAGCATTGTCAAGGTCAACAAACTCCTGTGCGCTTGCCGCCTGGCCCGATGCGTAAGTAAATACCAGGTTAGCCCTGTTAATCGCGCTGGCCGGCATCTGGATAACCAATTGCGTATCTACCTTGCTGATAATTGTCGCAGCATCAGTAGTGCCTTTAATGGTTACTGCGGTTACTGTATTAAAACTTACACCATTTAATGTGATTTGCGAGCCAGCCACGAAGTTGTAATCCGAAACACGCGAAACCGTAGGCGGCGGTGTTAAAACGGTGAAATTATAGCTTGCAGTACCATGCAGGGTTGTTAACACCAGCTTATTAGGCTGATCGGGGCCGGTAGGTACGTCCTGCGGAATGG
>JAZJZL010000096.1:7647-38758 GCA_040389845.1 Bacteroidota bacterium | reverse complement strand
GGGTGAGGTAAAGAATTTAAAACCACAGCGTTTGTTACTTTTTAACCTGCTGCAGGAATATGGCTTTAACGAAAGCACTGTGGACGACGTCATCACGTCCCTCGATAAACACTCCGGTCGCACGTTCGAATCCAATTATTTCCGGCTAATCCTGGACCGCGATAAACTAATACTCTTAGAAAAAAGCGAAACACACAATAATGAAACCATTATAAATTCCGGCGACCATGAGGCCCGTTTCGGGAGATATAAGTTGAATATTTTACATGATGACAGTCCGCTAATCGTAAAAAATAACCCGATGGCAGTTTCCGTAGATGTAGAGCGATTGGCGTACCCCTTAACTTTGCGCTGCTGGCAGCAAGGCGATACATTTAACCCGCTGGGGATGAAAGGCCGCAAAAAGGTAAGCGACTATTTCATCAGCCAAAAAATACCTTTGCATAAAAAGGAAGAGATTCCGTTATTGGTAAATGGCAATGGCGATGTAATATGGATAGGTGGCTACCGCCTTGATGATAATTATAAAGTTAGCGCCAACACTAAAAAAGTAACTATATTCGAATTGATTTTGATTTGAAGATTCGTGGATTTGAAGATTTGAAAATATTCATCTTCAAATTGGCAAATCATCAAATTTTCAAATTAAATAAATGGAAACAACAGATAAACCGGTTTTTACCGAAAAGCAATACCTCGGCAGGGAATTTATTCCTATCACTATCAGGCTGGTGCTGTCTATGTTTTGCTTTGCCGCCTATTTTTTTACCGATGAGCGCGAGCATAACGGCGGACTGTTGGCAATTGTAGGTTTTGCCATTATCATTATTTCCATCATTATGGGTTTTTTGCTTCATTTTCGCACCCGTGTAGAAAACAAAAGCATTATGCTTGACGGATTATGGACCACCCGCCTGGTAAAAATAGACCTGAACAGTATTGTAAAAGTTGAAAGAAAAGAATATAGCCGCTATTTGTTCAATAACCCGGTATATAACCTCCACTCAAAAGGCACCATCCGCTTCTATTGCGCAGGCAAGGAAGCAATTCATCTAACCGACCGAGACGGGCTTATCTACATCGTAGGCTCGCAGCATGTCAATGAATTTGAAAGGGCTATAAAGGGGGAGATGAAGAAATGATTTTTTGACGTGTGGATACGTGGATATGCGGATTTTTTTGAGTTGAAGCCAGCGTTATTTTCGAATCAATTCTGCAATATATTCGTACGAACTCTGAGAAATGGCTAATAATTTAGCTGTGCTTTCAACCTCCTTGTAAAATTCCGAATCGATTTCAATATCGTATTCGTAAAGCTGCGTTATAACTTGTTCTAAGCACAATTCATATTCATTATATTGTAAATACTCTTTGGATGCTGTAATATCGACTAAGGGTAAGCCAAGCGCTTCTGCGCGGCCAAGTAATGCTGAAAGTTGATTATATATTTTGTGTGCCGAGAAAAGCAAAATATCGAAATTTTTATCAAAGCTAAGGAATAGCTTCCAAGGAGACCTTATTTATGAACAGATTGCCCTAAAAGCAAAATGTGCAAACCCCTTTCGAAATTTGCACATCCTGTAATTTTTTATTCGCACATCCGCACATCAATCATCCGCACATCATTCTAAAGCTTTATTTCCTCATCCTTGCCCGAGAAAAAATGAAACTCGGTTATCTGGTATGCAGGGTTGCTTTTCACCTTTATCCACTGATTGTATTTCAGGAACCATTTTATCTGGCGGTTGATAAAGCCTTTCTTAATGTAAGCCTCGATATAGGGGTGAACGCAAAGGGTAATGTTCTTCTCGTTCTGCTCAACCAAAATGTAATTAAAGTTGGTTTCGATGTCATCAAGCAATAAAATTGTAGGCCTGATGGTACCGGTACCGTTACATGTTGGGCAAACCTCGTTGGTAACAATGTTCATCTCAGGGCGAACACGCTGCCGGGTTATCTGCACCAGGCCGAATTTGCTTGGCGGCAGGATAGTATGCTTAGCACGATCATGCGCCATTTCGGCACGCAGGTAGTCGAACAGGTCTTTACGATTGTTAGGCTTGTGCATATCGATAAAATCGATAACCACAATGCCGCCCATATCGCGCAACCTTAGCTGGCGGGCAATCTCTTTAGCAGCTTCCTTGTTTACCTGGAATGCGTTTTCTTCCTGGTTTTCTTTATTGGCTGTACGGTTACCGCTGTTTACATCGATAACGTGCAAAGCCTCGGTATGCTCAATAACCAGGTAAGCGCCACCGGCAAGGTTTACGGTTTTACCGAATGCACCTTTTATCTGCTTATCGATACCGTAATGCTCGAATATCGGTACGCTATTCTTATGAAATTTCACAATGTTCTCCAGGTCGGGCGATATGTTGTGCACATACGACTTCACTTCTTCGAACATACTGTTGTCATTGACAAAAATATGCTGGAAATCCGGGTTCAAAATATCGCGCAGCAAAGTCGACGTGCGGTCAATTTCGCCGAGCGCCTTTTTTGCGGGCTCGATAGATGGCAGGCGTGTAATGAATGATTCCCACTTCGATATCAAATCGAGCAGGTCCTTCTGCATCTCGGCAACGCCTTTGCCTTCAGATACGGTACGGATAATAACGCCAAAATGCTTTGGCTTAATACTTTCAACAATTTTACGCAGGCGGGTACGCTCGGTGTTGCTCTTTATCTTTTTTGATATCGAGATAACCTCCGAAAACGGCACCAGTACTACGTATCTTCCGGCGATAGATATATCTGAACTTAGGCGCGGGCCCTTGGTCGATATTGGCTCTTTAGCTATCTGTACCGGTATTAGTTGATTTTTGGACAATAACTCCGAGATTTTTCCTCCCTTGTTAATGTCAGGGTCAAGCTTAAAGTTATCTAAAAGCTTTGACTGATATCCCCCGCTACGCACCTGTTTGGTTAGCTTCAGCAGGCTTTGCACCTGCGGCCCCAAATCAAGATAATGCAAAAAGGCATCCTTCTCGTAGCCAACGTCAACAAAAGCCGCATTTAGCCCAGGCATGATCTTTTTTATCCGGCCAAGGTAAATATCACCAACAGTGTAATTATTGCTGGTTTGTTCTTTGTGAAGCTCTACGAGTTGTTTGTCCTGTAATAATGCAATGGTAGTCCCGCTGGGGGATGAATCGATAATTAATTCTTTTATCAACTGCTACTCCATTTCTTAAAGCGGTTACAGTAACCGCCTGTTAATTAGTGGGTGAAAAAACAACTTCCTCCTGTTATTCTAAACAGGGAATATAAGCAAGGGGTAATAGTGTTAATTAATAGCGGTAAGTCCATAGTATTAAATCTCAAGTTATCAAAAACAGACTCAAGGCTTAATGCTATAGACTTACAACTCCATAAAAAACACTGCTTATTTTTTCTTATGTCTGTTTTTTCTCAAACGTTTTTTACGTTTGTGGGTAGCCATTTTGTGTCTTTTACGTTTTTTACCGCTGGGCATAATAGTAATTTTTTAATGTGTGTAATTAATTTTTTAATTCCTTTATGTAGTCATCAATTTTCTGCCCGAAGGTCGGGTCGGCAACTAACTCCTTACATTTTTGGTAAGCTGCAACAGCTTCCTTTTTTTGTCCTAATTCCTTATAGCTTTCTGCCAGATAAAAATATGGCTCAGCTTCGGGCTTTTGTTCAATAACTGTTTTAAAGCGGGCAACAGCTTTTTCAAACTGTCCGCTTTTCATCGCAAATAAGCCGAGGCTTAAATTTGCTCTTACATTTTTAGGGTCCTGCTTTACTACGTCAAGCAGCAGCATAATACCCTGCATTGGCGAACCGCCATCGGCGTCTGCAATACCGAGCGCCGTCTGGTTAACGTAAGCAATTCCTAAACCTGTTTTAGCGTCAAGGTCTGCCGGTTTTAATTTAACGGCATTCTTATAGCTTTCAATCGCATTCGCAACAAACGTTGGCTGTGCGGCCGTATCCTGCGTTGCCTTGGTATAGGCATCGTTAAAATGGCTGCCTGCGTTTACCCATTCGTCAAACTTGTTTTCCTTGCGGGCAACTTCCTGGTAATAAAATGCCGCGGGCGCAGGCTGATTTACATCATCCCACAACTTCGCAAGTTTTTTCTCAAGGTTTAGTTTGCCTGCTTCGTCAGTAGTGTTTTTCAATTGGGTTTCAGCGTCGGTTATCTGGGCAGATAATTGTTGGCCTATCGCAGTTTTGGCAACGGCTGATGCTGCCGCTACGTCTACTTTGTTAACCGGCCTGGCCTGCGCTACCGTGGCTTTTGAGTGCCCCGGATCGTCCTTTTTTATCAGGCCTTTAACCGGCATAAAAAACAAAACGCCCATAATAGCAAAAACTACTACAAGGACGATTATTTGTTTTTTGTGCATGGCAGACAGAATTACTTGCTAACCTTGTTACCGGTCCTTACTTTATCAACGAATGTTTTTGCCGGCTTAAAGCTTGGCACAAAGTGCTCGGGGATAATGATGGCAGTATTTTTTGAAATGTTACGTGCTGTTTTTTTAGCTCTCTTTTTTACAACAAAACTTCCAAAACCCCTTACGTATACATTTTCGCCACCCATCATAGAGTTCTTAACAACTTTAAAAAACGCCTCAACAGTTTCCTGTACGTCTACCTTTTCGATGCCTGTCTTTGACGAGATTTCAGTTATAATTTCTGCCTTAGTCATATCTGCTTTTTCTTTTATTTATTATACAATTACTTAACTGATTTGGGGTTGCAAAAGTATCTCTTTATTAACAAACTTTGAAATAATTAACATAATTTTTTTATTACACCTTGAAATTCAGTTAAAAGGCAAAAAAATATACCATAAATCACCGATTTTTCGTTGTTATTTTTGCCCCGATGAATTTTAACGACGAACTGCTTAACTGGTACCAAAATAATAAGCGCGATTTACCCTGGCGTAATACTACCGATGCCTACGTTATCTGGCTCTCCGAAATAATACTACAGCAAACCCGTGTAGAACAAGGCATGCCCTATTTCAATCGTTTTTTAGAAAAATACCCGACAGTTACCCACTTTGCAGCAGCCCCGGAAGATGACATATTAAAACTTTGGCAAGGCCTGGGCTATTATTCCCGCGGGCGTAACATGCTCAAAACGGCCAGGCTGGTGCAGGAGCAGTACGGCGGAGTTTTCCCGACAAGCTACGATCAACTGGTTAGATTAACAGGCATTGGCGAATACACCGCTGCTGCAATCTCCTCATTTTCGTCAAACGAAGCGAAAGCTGTTGTAGATGGTAATGTTTATCGCGTACTGGCGAGATACCTTGGCATCGACGAACCTATAAACGGCACAAAGGGCAAAAAGATATTCCAGGAAACTGCAAATGATTTTCTTAATAAGAAAGCGCCCGGCATGCATAACCAGGCCATGATGGAGCTTGGCGCAGTTATTTGCAAACCGAAAAATCCGGCTTGCAGAATTTGCCCGGTACGCATAGGTTGCTATGCCTTTAAGCATAATGCAATTAACAACCTGCCGGTGAAGCTAAACAAGGTAAAAGTGCGTGAACGCTATCTTAATTATTTTTTGGTGACCGATGGCGGCAATGTCCTGGTAAACAGGCGGGGCCAAACTGATATATGGGCGAACATGTACGATTTACCGCTGGTTGAAACGGATTCGTTAGCTACGCCTGCGGAACTATTCAATCACCCTGAAGTAATAGAATACTTTGGACGCGAGCTTAAAATTGCTGAAATATCGCCTGTTAAGAAACACATTTTAACCCACCAGCGCCTGTTTGTGCGCCTTATTATATTGCAAAGTCCTGTCGTAAAAACCAAAGCGACGTGGGCATTTATATCATTTGAAGATTTAAAAAGCCTGGCTATACCGAAAATCATATTTATATTTTTAAAAAATATTTTTAATTTGTAATATATTTTTTGTTGCTTTACAATATATATGTCAGGTGTAAATAAAGTTATTTTGGTGGGTCATTTGGGCAAAGACCCTGAGGCCCGTATGTTAGAAGGTGGTGTTTCAGTAGTAAGTTTCCCCCTGGCTACTTCCGAAAGCTTTAATAAAGATGGCAAAAAGGTTGAGCAAACTGAATGGCACAATATTGTGATGTGGAGAGGCCTTGCCGACGTTGCTGCCAAATTTTTACAGAAAGGCAAGCTTGTTTATATAGAAGGCAAACTGCGCACGCGCTCCTTTGAAGATAAGGAGGGAATAAAAAAATACACCACCGAAGTGGTTGCCGAAAACTTTACCCTACTTGGCCGCAAAACAGATTTCGAAGGCGATGGACAAATTAAGTCAACAGCCAAAGCATCGGACGGCGTTGGCGAAACCGGTGATATGATATTCTAAATTAAATCAATTATAACCAAAAGAAAAGCCGCGGGAATATTCTCGCGGCTTTTTTTGACTTAGATTTTTCGGATTTGCAGGATGACAGGATTTTTTTCTTGTTTGTTAATCCTTCCATCCAAAAAATCCTACGAATCTTAGTTCTATCTACCTCCCGGAGGGCAATGCTCCTTCAAATACTGCGTATACAAAGTACGTAAGTGCTGGCTGGTGCCCGCTCCTTCATAAATGCCATGCGAACGATTCGGATACGACATCAGCTGAAACTGCCTGTTGTATTTTACCAACTCGTTTATCAGCATCTCGGCGTTTTTGTAATGCACGTTATCGTCGCCCGTGCCGTGTACGTATAACAGGTTACCGCGCAGGTTTTTGGCATAAGTTATCGGCGAGCCTTGTATAAATACCTGCCTGCTTGCCTCATCAGTGGGCACTCCCATATAGCGTTCCTGGTAAATATTGTCGTAGGTAAGCTGCCAGCCCACTGCCGCCACTGCGATACCTGTTTTGTAAATCTCGGGATGCTGGAACATCAGGTTAAGCGTGCATGAGCCGCCACCGCTCCATCCCCAAACAGCAACGCGGGTTGAGTCGACGAAAGGCCATTTCAAGATTTCCTTTGCGCCCATGGCCTGGTCCTGTATGTTAACGATGCCTATTTTTTTGTAAATAGACTTTCGCCAATCCGCCCCTTTAGGCGCCGGCGTGCCACGGTTATCCAGCGACATGTAGATGTAGCCATCATCAGCCATATTGCCGATATATTCGCCATTCATCGTTGCACCGTAGCTATCTTTAACTGTAGCGCCGGCTGGTTCACTGTAAACATAAAATACAACCGGGTATTTTTTTGATGGATCGAAGTTACTTGGCTTTACCATCCATCCGTCCATCTCAACGCCGTCAACTGTTTTTACCTTAAAAAATTCAGGCTTGTTTTTAGCCTCGGTATTCAGTTTAATAACTGTTCCGCTAAGGTGCTTGTGATCAGGCAAGCTTACAACTTCACTTTGGCGAGGTGTGTAGCTATTAGAAAAACTATGCAAGCCAATCTTTCCATTGGGTGATATTTCATAGCCATGTGTACCCGGCTGGTCAGCAGGGGTAACGCGCTCTGCATTTCCTCCGTTTAGCTTAATGCGGTACAAATATGACTGTGTAGCATTATCCGGCGAAGCCATAAAATAGATGTAGCCATTAGCTTCATCAAGCAGGTCCAAACCTTCAACATCGTAGTTTCCTTTAGTGATTAAAGTCTCCTTACCATCGCGGTCAATTTTTGAGATATGCCTCCAGCCGTCTTTTTCGCTTATCCACAAAAACTCCTTGCCTTTGTTTATCCATTCCCAGCCAACAGGGTCGCCGCCATTCCAACGGGACTTACCGTCAATCCAGGCTTTGTCGGTTTCGGTATGAATAACTCTCGCTGTACCGTTTGATACGTTGGCGGTAAAAATCCTGCTTTCAGTTTGTGCGCGGTTTAGCTGCTCCAGTATAATTTCGTTTGAGCTGGTTGTCCACTCCATACGTGGGATGTAATGCTGAATCGCATCGCCCGGAATATCCATCGCGGTAATTTTGCCGGTGCTTACATCAACTACCGCAATTTTGCACGAGCTTGGATTTTCACCTGCTACGGGGTACTCAACCGGGATAACGTAGGGATAAATAGAATCCGTAGTATTCAGCATCAGGTATTTCTTTGTTTCGCCTGCATCCATTTTCCAAAAAGCTATATTACGGCTATCAGGCGACCAGCGGAAACCGTCGCGGCAATCAAACTCTTCTTCGTACGCCCAGTCGAATGTACCGTTTATCACATTTTTTGAGCCATCGGTAGTCAATTGCTTAACAGCGCCGCTGGCCAGGTCTTCGGTGAACAGGTTATGCTCACTTACGTAAGCTGCCATTTTACCATCTGGCGATAGTTTCGAAAACATCAGCGACGATTCAGGTCTTGCAGTTCCAAGTTGTTTCAGGGTTTTCCCGGCGATATCGTAAACCCAGTAATCGCCGCGGGTGTTGTAGCGCCAAACACGTTTGGTGTTGGTAAACAGCAATACTTTGTTGCCATCTTCCGAAAAAACGAAATTTGCTATTGTCAGCGGTTTCTTTCCGGGCGGGGTCAGCATTTCGGCGCTAATCACTACTGTTTTTTTCGATGCGTCGCGGGTGTCCAGTTCCACAATCCCGCCGGCATCGGCACGGTAATATTGATAGCCGTCGGCTGCCCAATGCGTCCGGCCACGCTGTGCCTTTACAGATAGCTGCGCAAACAGCAACATCAGCAAAAATAGGGGCACAAGTTTTGATTGATAAAATTTTTTATTCATACGGTCAGTTATTTGTTAATATTATTTACAATGGGTGGCTTGTAAATTTTGCGTTAAATTAGCACTTTATAGTCCGTAATAATATCTGTAATGAAAAAAATACTTCTGTGTGCGGTTGGTATTATCTGTTGTGTAGTATTTGCTCATGCGCAGCATACCGACAGGAACAAGTTTATTAAAGATAGCCTTGACTTTTATATCAACCGCTCGCTTACCAACTGGCGCATCCCCGGGGCGGCTGTGTGTATTATTAAAGACGGCAAAATTGTACTGATGAAGGCCTATGGCATTAAAGAGCTGGGCCAACCGGCCAAGGTTGATGAAAACTCGTTGTTTATGATTGGCAGCAACACCAAAGCCTTTACCGCTACAGCTTTAGCCATGCTGCAAAGCCAGAATAAGCTTTCCCTTGACGACAAGGTTACCAAATACCTCACCCAATTTAAGATAGAAGGCAAACCTGCCGACGATGTACTTATCCGCGACTTGCTGTGCCACCGCCTGGGTTTCGAAACCTTCCAGGGTGATTTTACTTTTTACAATACCAATTTATGCTTAAACGACAGTATCCTTTCCGCACAAAATGGGGATATACTAATGCAGCATTTTTAACGGCAGGTGAGATTATTCCCGTAGCTTACGGCAAGCCCTGGGAAGTATTTTTAAAGGAAAATATTTTTGCACCCCTCGGTATGAGCAATACGGTAGCACTAAGCGCCGACATGCCAAAGTCGCTCAACCGCACCGTTCCGCATACTTTGATTGACGGCCGGCTGTCGCCAATCCCATACGCACAGCTCGACGGCATGGCGCCATGCGGTGCTATTTGCTCATCCATAAATGATATGAGCAAATGGGTAATGGCTTTACTGAATGACGGAAAAGTTGGCGCACGGCAGGTAATTCCCGCAGCGGCAATACAAGCAACACGCCAGCCGCAGGATATTGTGGGTAGTATAAAACATCTAAACGGGGAGACTAATTATGAACTCTATGGCCTTGGCTGGTTTTTGCAGGATTATAGCGGACACCGCCTGGTAATGCATGATGGTGGTGTAAACGGTTACTTATCGTCAGTAACACTGGTGCCGCAGGACCATCTTGGCATCATCATCCTCACCAATACCGACCAAAACGAATTTTATGAGGCCTTGCGCTGGGAAATTATGGATGCTTATTTCAAGCTGCCCTACCGCGATTATACCGATGGCTATTTAGCCCAGTATAAAAATAATGCTTCCCTGGAACAAGTCGCCGATAAAAAGCTGCGTGACTCGGTTGCAATGAATTTAAAGCCGTCACTATCCCCATCAAGTTACACAGGGAAATATGTTAATGACTTATATGGAAGCATGGTGATTACGCGAGGAGAGTTGAACGATTTGGAAATACGCTTTGAACATCACCCCAAAATGTACGTGCACCTGCAGCCGCTTGGAGGAAACCGCTTTTACGCTACATTTTCCGACCCTACTTTGGGTAAGGCCGTTTTCCCATTTATCGTTCAAAATGGCGATGTAAGGGGAATCAGGATAAAGGTTGCTGATTTTGTGGAGCGCGCGGCGTATGACTTTACGAAGCAGTAGTCTGAACCGGAATTTTTTGAATTAATAGAATTTCCTGAATTTGATTAGCATGCGGATTATTTTCAATGTTTAACATTGCCCTAACACAAATACCCCACCTTTGTGCCTAACCAACATATCCCCGGCATTGAAAACATTTAAATACTGCATCGTTATATTGACGCTCTTTTCCTCATTCAACGCTCTTGCGCAACGAGACAGCCTAACCAGGGCCAAATCAGTAGTAATAGATTCATCCACACAGCGCGATGCGATAGATATTGTGGAAAACATATTGAAATGGACGCCCGCTGATAATCGCAAAACGCCGAAGAAACTGATCTTCGCAGTTGTGCCGGCGGCGGGCTATTCGCTTTCAACCGGGTTTGGCGTAGCCTTAATCGGCAACCTGGCTTTTTATACCAGCAGCAGTCACAAAGAAAATCTTTCGGAAATAGGCGCCGAAGTATTTTATGATACCAAAGCCCAAAAGGTATTCAGGAGCCGCTCCGAAATATGGGCCGATAACAATAACTATAAGCTGGTAACCGACCTGCGCTGGGAGCGTTTCCCGGAGGAAATGTACGGCCTCGGCACAAAAACCACCTTCGCCACGCTTAATAAAATCGATTACCTGTATATCCGCACTTATGCCACCATCTACAAAAAAATAATACCCGACCTGTATGGCGGTATCGGCTATAATTTAGATCATCATTATAATATTACCGAGACCGGCAATAAAGATGGCAGCATTTCAGATTTCCAGAAATATGGGTTTACCACAACTTCAACCTCATCGGGGTTTAATATCGATTTATTGTACGATAGCCGCCGCAACCCGATAAACCCGCTGGGTGGCGGGTACGCTTCTATTATCTTCCGCAACAACCTTACCGGGCTGGGCAGCAACAATAACTGGCGCAGCGTACAGCTCGATTTACGTAAGTATATCCGCGTTTCATCTACGTCAAACAATATACTCGCGTTCTGGAGCATCATACAGTTTACATCCGGCAATACTCCTTTCCTCGACCTGCCCGGAACAGGTACCGACATGTACAGCAATGCTGGTCGTGGCTACGCCCGTAACCGTTTTAAAGGCAAAAATGAATTATACCTGGAAGGGGAATACCGTTTTGGCATTACCCGCAACGGCCTTATCGGCGCAGTTGTATTTGCCAATGCCGAAAGTTTTTCCGAGTTGCAAAGTAACCGTTTCGAAAAAGTCGCTCCGGCGATTGGGGCCGGTTTAAGAGGTAAAGTAAACAAACACTCCAACACCAATATCGGTATTGATTATGGCGTAGGCACCGGCGGCTCACACGGTTTTTTTGTGAGTTTGGGTGAGGTGTTTTAATATCCGTACAAATAGACCGAAGCGTTCCATTTTTCTGCACGGAACACCTGGAACACTCCAAAATATACTGACTATCAGATAATTATGCTTTTAACACCTTGCAATTCATTGATAGCCAGGCATTTACCTGGGGGTTTACACTTGTAAACCCCCAGGTAAATGCCTGATAATTAAATGATTATAAAATCAAAAGCATTTTCCGTGCCCACAGGTTCTCTCAGAGATTAAGTTGACCCACCCAAAATTATCGAACATCTGAAAGGGCCATCGGCCCGAAACATGTGGTAGCCCGGGGTTTCAACCCCGGGTACATGCGTCAACAAAATTGAAAGTGCCATCGGCACGGTACATATTAGACACACAGCTTCAAAAACATTGGGCGAGGCCTACGGCTCTTGATGATTTTTTGACTCTTTGTCCACGGGTTGAAACCCGAGGCTACAATATTGGCCGAGGCTACGCCTCTTAAATTTGCATAAACATCCTGAGTCCAGTTTTATCGGTTAACTTGAAACCCAGAGAGAGAACCCTGCGTTGCACAATGTCATAGAGGAACTTTCGCTATGCCTGAATTCGCTCTTGGCAGTGCATCCAAATCTCCTATCACCACAATCTTCATCACAAAAACACACATCTTGCCGGTTTTTGCGTTATGTATAACTGTTGTTCTATTACGCGTGATAAAGGTTTAACCACGGAGACACAGAGAAGGCGCAGGGATCACAGAGATTAAAATTGGTAAGCTATTGAATAGTTTATTTCTTTTCTCCGCGCCCTCTGTGTGTCCTCCGTATCTCCGTGGTTAAATTAGCCCGCACAACAGCAATGTAGATAAGCTTACAAACAAGGGGTGCATAAAAAAGGGTTCATACAATCTGTAAGAGGCAAGATAATCATCGCAGCCTTACTGGCCTGCTTTGCCCTTTTTTTGGCTTGGAGCACCAGTAAAGATGCATTCACGGCTATGCTAACTGCCTTCGAAAATGTATCTGCTCCAAATGATAAGCTGCGATTGGTGAACGACCTTTCCCGCGATATTTCCCGTATAGACCAGGTACAACGCGCGCGTTCGGTAAGTAACCCCGACAAATATTATGGCTTTAACGATTCGAAGAAACTCGCGCTTAAAATTGATACGCTGCAAGGCCTTTATCCCGAAAAATCGACGCAGACCCGGCGCTTAAATACACTGAAAAATTTATTGAAAGACCGCGACCGGCTATTTGTAAATTACGTAAAGGTCAGGGAAGGGCTTATCGATAACAAATCATTTTCGGCACAGATTGAAGGGCTGAACGATATTGTTGATGAAACAGCAAGGCAAACCGACAGCCTTTCTACCTCTACAGAAAAAACCATCTCCACCACCACCGTTTACCAGGGTATAACCACTGCCGAAAAAAAGGATGACCGCGGCTTTTTTAAACGGCTTTTCGGCAAGAAAAAAGCGAAAGATACCGACTCGCTCAGCAAACCTTTTCAGGTAGTTGCCGAGCAATTTAAGGTAAAACACGACACCCTGGCAAAAGCTATACAGGATAGCCTGCTAAAAGGCCTAAGCCAAACCATGCGAGACCTTGAAAAGGTGCAGCATCAAAAAAGTGCTGCATTTGTGAATCGCGAGGCGGTGCTGATACAGTCGAGCGAGAAAATTATGGGCCAGATATTTTCCATCCTTAAAAAGGTTGAAAATGAAGTATTGGAACAAACGAATGAAAATAACCTGGCCGCGCGTAGAATGGTGCGCGGCAACATCGAGCGTATAGGTTCCCTGATGTTAGGCTTTGTGGCACTGGCAATACTCCTGGTTTATTTTATTTTAAGGGATATATCTCGCATCAACAAATACCGTAAGGAACTGGAAGCAGCAAAAGAAGAAGCCGAATATCACTCCATGGCCAAACAGCGTTTCCTGTCGAACATGAGCCACGAAATCCGTACGCCTTTGCAATCAATCATCGGGTATGCAGAAATTATCCGGCAACAATCGCATCCGCAGAAAAAAGATATTGACGCCATTTATAGCTCATCGGGCCACCTGATGCAGATAGTGAATGAAGTGCTGGATTATAACCGCATCATATCGGGCAAATTCAGCTTTGCCGCCCAGCCCTTTGAAATGCGTGTGCTACTGGATGAAACCGTGGCAGTAATGCAATTGCAGGCCGACAGAAAAGGATTGAGCTTTAAAACTGATTTTGACAAATCGGTATCAAACATGGTAATGGGCGACCCATTCCGGCTGAAACAGATATTATTTAACTTGCTGGGCAACGCCATAAAATTTACGCAGCAGGGCGAAGTAGTTTTGGCTGTTACCTGTAAAGCCAACCACAGCGATGTTAGCTATCGGTTTAACGTGACAGATACCGGAGTTGGCCTCGACGAGGAAGATATTGAGCGAATATTTAATGAATTTGAGCAAGCGGGAGAAGAGGATAAAGTCCGCAACGGCACAGGCCTTGGTTTGCCGATTACCAAGGAGTTGATTGAACGGCAAGGCGGCCATATTGATGTAAAAAGCCAGCCGGGGAAAGGCAGTATGTTTAGCTTCGGCCTAAAATTTGGAAAGGCCGAACACGCGGAAGTTGATACCAAACAATCTCCCGGCTCCATCCGGGCCGGCGCACAAAACAAGGTTTGGATTATAGATGACGACCGCTTTATATTAGAACTTTGTTCCAGGATTTTTGAGCAAAACAAGATTGCCTACCGCTGCTTTAACTCGCCGCACGATTTATTAGATGCAAGCTGGGATAACGACGTTAAATACCTGCTGCTGGATATCCGCATGCCCGAAATGAGCGGCATCGAGCTGTGTCGTTTAATGCGCGCCCGCGTACCCGAAGATGTAAATATTTACGCCTTAACTGCACAGGCTTTGCCCGGCGAGCGCGAATCAGTTCTGGAACATGGGTTTAATGGCTTACTGATGAAACCATTCAGGGAAACCGACCTGGTCAACCTGGTAAGCGCAGATAAAATACCCGCCATAGACAAACCGGCATTAAATATTAAAGCAATTGAGAAAATGACCTTCGGCGACCCGGAGCAAACCGCAAAAATACTTGCCCTTTTTGCCAAAGACAGCTTTCACGATGCAAAAGAAATTGCAGCAGCTATCAAAGCCGGCAAAGTTGACAAAGTGCTATTGGTTACCCATCGTGTAGCAGGCCGCACCGCCCAGGCCGGCGCACGCGAACTGGCAGAAGGTTTCCGGCTTGCCGAAATCGAATTGTCTGCAGATAAGGAGCTATCGCAAGCACGGATTGATAATATACTCTCGCTTACAAAAAAATTGCACAGCCTGGCCAAGGCAATGCAGGAATATAATGCTTTGGAGGTTGTTGGATAATTATGATGTTTTACACAGATTTGCGACCTGTGCTAAAAACCTTGCATGTTCGAAGGATGCTTTTGTCTGCCGTTTTCGCGATGGGTGTTACCCATCGCTGACAGATGTAACCCTTACAGGGTATTTAAATGGGGTTTTGCCTTGTATTTCTTTCCCTGAAAGGGATACATCCGTCAGCGCAGGGCATCGCCCTGCGTCACCAGGACAGGTTTCGACCATCCAAGGCCTTTGGCCTGTGTTACAAGATCGAGCGATAATAATTACCCTATGGTATTTTCATTTTCCCGCACATAAGCCTATCTTTAAAACCCAATCAAAAAAGCATCAAATGTCGGCCGAACTTAAAGCCTTTATTGCCCAATATGCTCCTTTTACAGAGGATGAATTGAATGATATTGCCGGTCGTTTTAAAAAATGCGTCATCAGCAAAAACGATTTCCTCCTGAATGAAGGCGCTGTATGTAAGGATTTGGTTTTTGTGCAGGAAGGCTGCCTGCGCTTGTATTATGTGGCCGAGGAGATCGAAATATCGGTATGGTTTGCCTTTAAAAATTCATCGGCGATAGATATTTACAGCTTCATCAGCGAAAAGCCTACCGGCTATTTTTTGCAGGCCATTGAAGATAGTGAAATCCTATATCTTCCAAAAAGCGAATTAACAAAGCTCTATATTACCCACCCCAAAACCCAACAATGGATGCGCTGTTTTTGGGAAGACGCCATACTCACCCTACTCGACAGGTTTACCGCCCTGCAGCGTGATTCGGCAGAGCAGCGATACCTCGATTTGCTCAGCAAACCCCCGTATATTCAAAAAATTCCGCAAAAATATTTGGCATCCTTTATAGGGGTTACACCTACATCGTTAAGCCGGATTAGGAAGAATATTAGATAACTTTTTTGGGGATTTCATTTTATTGGATTTCACCGATTGGAGAATGATTTCACGGATTTTGCCTTGCATGTTAATTGTTTTGTCCCCGCAGGCTCTGCCAGAGATTTAAGTTAACCCATAAAACTGGACTCAGAAGGTTTATGCAAATTTAAGAGGCGTAGCCTCGGCCAATATTGTAGCCACGGGTTTCAACCCGTGGACAAAAAGTCAAAAAATCATTAAGAGCCGTAGGCCTCGACCCATATTTTTGGATCTGTGTGTTTAATATGTACCGTGCCGATGGCACTTTCAATTTGGTTGACGCGTGTACCCGGGGTTGAAACCCCGGGCTACCACATGTTTCGGGCCGATGGCCCTTTCAGATGGTCGATAATTTTTATAGGTTAACCTAAATTTTCAAGAGAACCTGCGGGACGGAAACAAACCTTCATCCAAGCCAACTACTTCTTTAACGGCACCAGGCGCCAGATTTTATTAGAAAATGCAACTTCATTTTTGCCCGCTGAAAAAGGTTCTCCTTGCGGGTATAGCTTCTGTTCTTCAATTACCCGTATCATAGCCTCGGGGTGTGAAGTCCGTACCAGCCGCCAATAGTCAGCGTCTTCCATCCTATAGTCGACCATGTTCTGAACAACCAGGTAGTCGTCGCCATTTTGATAAATATAGATATCCTTCCAATCTCCCGGCGGAAGGATTTTGATAAAAAGCCATCCCGACAAGAATAACGCAATTGAAAGTGAAAATGTAAAAAACAAAATCCGAAGCAGCCAGCCTTTTATCATCTTACTCAATCGTCCAAGCGCAAAGCAAATCAATAAAAATAAGGCTGCGAAAGCTAGCCAGCCATAGGCAAGGTCATGCAATATCTCATTCCTTATTTCGAGAGAAAACCAGCTATCCCACTGAATAAGGCCAATTAGTAAACATATTGCTAATGCTTTTACAATTTTAGTCTGCCAGGTTATCTTTCCTTTCATAAATCTATCTTACCACAATCTTTCTCCACGCGTACCCTATCTGCCCGTTTAAATCCGTTCCCTGTATAGTAACCGTGTAAGTGCCTGGCTTATCGGCACTGTAAAAACTTACTGTGGCACAGCCTGCGGTATCGGTTACTATGTTAGGCTCCCAGTGAATAGTCGAGCGCTGGTCGGTTCCGTTAACGGGGCTTTGGGCGGTATATTTTGGCCGGTAAAATTGCTTGGGCAGCGTAAAAGGCAAAGGTTTGTAAATCGCTATCCCCGGTGTTTTTTTCAGAAACGCACCATTACCGCTATAAGTAGTTATTTCCAGGTATATCGGTACATACCTGTCTTTGGCCATTGTTTCTATCATTATAAAATCCGGGTTATAGGCAACAGCATATCTTGCCTTCTGCATTATTTCAATCCCCTTAATATCTTCGGCGGTAAGGTTGTCCATATAAAGATCAACAGGCAACTCCAGTTTATCGATAAACACGCCGTCGATAACAAAATTGACGATGTGATTTTTTATCCGGTAAAACCATTGGCCGAATTCCATCATTTTATAAAAGTCGGGGAATTTTTTTTGCAGGAATTCATACAGCGATAACTTACCGCCTTTTTCCATATCCTTTTCATCAAATATAAAATCCGCCCCACCCGGGCCATTAAGGTTTTTAGAGTCTTTTATTACTTTTTTGTCTTTAATCGTTACTTCTTTTAACATCGTGCCCGTTCCCAACACTTTTTCCTCCGCAACCTGCTGCGACAATTTGCTATCGCGATTATGAAGCAAAAGTGTATCGCTGTTAACATACCAGGGGGTTACCTGCCTTTGTATCGATTTAAACACAGGCGAAGTAAATTCATCTAACTCAATTCCAACATTAAAGCTGCCGCCACTTTTGCGCCGGGCCTGTACCACAAACGCCGCTGTGTCTACAGGTGCAAAACCGGTAAAAACAAAGCGGCCGTCTTTACCGGTAACTGTATCCTTTATAAATGCCGGTCTTTTTGAAAGCAAAACAACCCCCGCCTTTTCAAGGGGCTTATTAAATATATTCACAACCCTGCCGGTTATTCCGAACTGGCTTTCAGCCGTGTACGGCAGTTTAGCAGGCGGCGAGAAAACATCCTTCCAATCATATCCAACCCAGCCCTGGGTAAGCATCAAGGCATCAAGCGCTGCTGTTTTACCAGCTGTATTGCCGCTCAAATAATAACCCGGTTCCTCCACAGTCCCTTTTAAATCGGATGTCAGTAAAAGCGAGTTCAATATATTACTGCCCAGGCTGTCGGTTTTTACCTGGCTATCGTCGGTAACGGCCATGGAGAAGCTGCCGCGCACGGGTTTGCCGTTTTTATCAGTAACCTGTACCTGCATGGCAATGCTATCGTGCCGGCTATAATTTTGTCGTGACGGCGTCACGTCCATCTTCATTTCGTCGTGCCGGTTTATAAACACTATGCGTTCATTCAGCGGCTGGTTGGATGTACTCAACAGTGTAAACCTGGCAATTCCCGTCGGGAAAATGCTTTGCGAAATTGTTGCTACTGAGGCACCCTTGCCAAGCCGGATGTGCGCACCGTAGCAAACTACGCCCCTTGCTTCGGCAATCAAATAATAATCCGTTTCGTTTGCCGTGTTTGCTGCGACAGTTATCTTCAGCGAGTCGGTTGTTATTGGGGTAATCTGCAGGCTGGTACCATAGGCGTTTACTATTGGCAAAGCATAACTTTTTGTACTGCCGTCGGGCAGGTTAAAGCTGGCGATGTACGTTTCGCCAGCCTGTGGGAGCAATGTAAACGTCCCCATCCCATTATGCATCGACTGAAAGGAAGCAACTTCCCAGTGCTTACTATTATATACTTTACCGCTAACGGCTGCGCTTTTGCCGTCTTCACCAATGGCCTTAAAGCCCACTTTGGCTGCAATGGCATCTACCAGGCTGCCGCCCTCGGGCATAAACTGCAGGTCGGTATGGTCGGGGCGATTGATGACAATGGGAATAGTGAGTCCGTTTGTTTCCTGCCCTTTAATAATTTCTTTAGCAAAGATGCTGAGGTTTTGCGCCTTTGCATTTTCGGGAATGATAAAATTGAGGTCCAGGCGGCCGTCAATGCCCGTTTGCGTTTTTTTACCCGATAAATTCTTTTTACCATTAAGAATTTTTACCTGCATATCCTGTAATCGCACAGGTTTATTATCGCGGTCAGTAAGCAATATGCTTGCCTGCAGGTTAGCGCCATTTTGCTTGAAACCCGCTGTTACCAGCCTTTCCTGGCTGCCCGTAGCGGCTACATATACCTGCTTTTTAAAAATATAATCCTCCCCAAAATTCCGCATCCAGTTGGTATAAGCGCGCAGGGTGTAGCTTCCGGGCGGCACATCGCTTTCTTTTAATGCGATATTTCCCCAGGTCAAACCTGATTCAAGCGGCACCAGCATACGGGCAACATAAGCGTTGTTCACGTCGTCCAGCTCTACATAAAGCAGGCCGCTGCGATTAGCCGGGGTAAGGTAATCTGCGTTAACCAGGTATCCCTTAAACCAGATGGTATCGCCCTGTATATAATTGTCTTTGTCGGTTTGCAGATAGAGTTTTTCTATTGGGAGCGGGTTGCGAATATTATTAATGCTGTTGATTAAGGCGTTCAACCGGGTATTTTGCTGCCCAAAAGCCGAAACAACAAAAAGCAAAAATGCTGGCAGCAAGCTATACCGGTAAGTTAATTTCATTTGCGGGGATACCAGGTTTAAAAGGCGTTGGGTAAATATAACAGAAATTGCATATTTATCTATCTTTAACAGCACAATGCTCACGTGCCATGAAACATTTATTTTCCATCATAACCATTGTTTGTACAGCTATGCTCGCATCGTTTAAGGCAGCTGATAAAAGTCCTTTTGATAGCTATCCTGTTTATACGGGCAGCGATCTTGGCGTTAAATACTCGCCGCTGAAAACTACATTCAAGGTTTGGGCGCCGAAAGCATCGGAAGTAAAGCTCCGGCTGTATGATGCAGGCGAAGGCGGCGATGCTATCAATACGGTTGACATGACAAAAGGCATCAACGGTACTTGGCGAACGGTTATCAATAAAGATATCAAAAACAAATACTACACCTTTCAAATTAAACGGGATGGTAATTGGCTGCTGGAAGCTCCCGATATTTACGCCAAAGCAGTTGGTATAAACGGGCATCGAGGTATGGTTGCAGATATGGCTTCCACCAATCCTGCCGGGTGGCAAAACGACAGACGGCCCGCGCTGAAAAATGCAACGGACATAGTAATTTACGAAACGCACATCCGCGACATTTCAATTGCTCCAAATTCCGGCATTAAACATAAAGGCAAATTCCTCGGCCTTGCCGAAACCGGTACAAAAAGTCCGGACGGTGAATCAACCGGCCTCGACCATATTAAAGAACTGGGCGTTACCCATATTCACATCCTGCCATCGTTCGATTTTAATTCTATCGACGAAAAGAAACCCAACGAAAAATACAACTGGGGTTACGACCCGCTGAATTATAACGTTCCCGAAGGAAGCTACTCAACCAACCCTTATGATGGCAATGTGCGAATTAAAGAGTTTAAAACCATGGTACAGACCATGCATAAAAAAGGTTTAAGGGTGGTACTGGATGTGGTATATAACCATACCAGCGACATTAAAAACGCCAACTTCAGCCAGTTTGCGCCGGGTTATTTTTACCGGCAAAACCCGGACGGCTCCTATTCAAACGCCACAGCCTGCGGAAATGAAGTTGCTTCCGAGCGGCCGATGGTTCGTAAGTTTATGATTGAGTCTGTAGTTTATTGGGCGAAGGAATATCACCTGGATGGCTTTCGTTTTGATTTGATGGGCGTACATGATATCGAGACAATGAACCAAATCAGCGCCGCGCTGCATAAAATCAATCCCACTATTTTTATTTATGGCGAGGGATGGACGGCAGGCAATAGTCCGCTGCCGGAAGCGCAGCGTGCCGTAAAAGTTAACACGGCCAAATTGGATAAGATAGCTGTATTTAGCGATGATATTCGCGATGGCCTGCATGGCGGCTGGAGCAATATTAAAGAAAAAGGGTTTGTCAGCGGCGCAGCCGATAAGGCCGAAAGTATAAAATTCGGCATCGTAGCATCCACACCGAATAAGCAGGTTGATTACAGCAAGGTAAATTACTCCAAAGCGGCATGGGCGGCGCAGCCGTATCAAACCATCACCTATGCGTCCTGCCATGATGATAATACCCTGTTCGATCGGTTGAAAATTTCCAACCCGGATGCAAGTGAAGCAGATTTAATTAAAATGGATAAGCTTGCTAACGCCATAGTGCTTACTTCACAGGGTGTGCCGTTTTTACACTCGGGAGCGGAGCTGCTGCGGACCAAGCGAGGTGTGGCAAACTCTTACAACTCCCCGAATTCTATCAATCAAATCGACTGGAGCCGTAAAATCAAATACAAAGCCGTTTTTGAATATTATAAAGGATTGATTGCTTTGCGCAAAAGCCACCCGGCATTCCGGATGCCATCAACCAAAATGATACAGGATAACTTAAAATTTATCGATACCGGCGATGCTGGTGTTATTGCCTACAGCATCAGCAACAACGCCAACGGCGATAAATGGAAGAATATTTTGGTGGTACTGAATGGAAATACATCAGCTAAATCTGTCAAATTACCCTCTGGTAAGTGGAGGCTGGTTGCAGATGGGGAGGTTGTTAATCAAAGGGGTATCAAGACTGTCGGCACAGGTGATTTTGAAGTGGCGGGTACGGCGGCGTATGTGTTGTATTGTAATTGATGTCCGATGCCAGATTTGACAACTCTTTGAGAGTTGTCAAATCTGGCATCGGCCGCTTACTTCTCCGCCGACATTGAAAACGGCACATCTCCTTTTCCTGTTCCCCGCTGCTTATTCGGCGTTGGCGACATATCAAAATTCAGCACCTCTCCACCTAAAAGCGCTTTGTGGCTTAGCCAGTTTACGCTGTAAGGCTTGCCGTTAATGGTCAGGCTGTTTACGTATTTATTTTCGGCGTTATTTTTTGGCGCGTTAATGGTTACGGTTTTGCCGTTTTCCAGGTTTATGGTCAGCTTTTTAAACAGCGGTGCGCCTAATACGTATTGGTCGCTCGCCGGGGTTACCGGGTAAAAGCCCATAGCCGAGAATATATACCAGGCAGAAGTTTGGCCGTTGTCTTCATCGCCGCAATAGCCATCGGGAGTTGCTTTATACAGCTTGTTCATGGTTTCGCGTGCCCAGTATTGAGTTTTCCATGGTTCACCGGCATAGTTGTACAGGTAAATCATGTGCTGAATAGGCTGGTTACCGTGCGCATACTGCCCCATGTTGGCAATCTGCATCTCGCGTATCTCGTGAATAACAGCATGGTAATAGCTGTCGTCAAACACCGGCGGCAGCGTAAATACCGAATCCAGCTTGGCTACAAACTGCTTTTTGCCGCCCATCAGGTTAATAAGCCCCTGTATATCATGAAACACGCCCCAGCTGTAATGCCAGGCATTACCTTCGGTAAAGGCATCACCCCATTTGAATGGATTATACGGCGTTTCCCAGGAGCCGTCCTGGTTTTTACCACGCATCAGCCCGGTTTGCTTGTCGTACAGGTTGCGGTAATTCTGACTGCGCTTTTTGTAAACGTCTGTTTCCGATGCCGGCTTGCCTAAGGCTTTACCTAATTCATAAATGGCAAAATCATCATAAGCATACTCTAGTGTACGAGCGGCATTTTCATTTATTTTAACATCATAAGGTACATAGCCTAATTGGTTATAATACTCAACGCCCCGGCGACCGGTTGCATTCGGCCCTTCATTGTTGGCGCCATGCTTTAACGCCTGGTATAACGTTTCTATATCGTAGCCCCGTGCGCCTTTCAAATAGGCCTCCGCCACTATCGATGCCGAGTTATTGCCTATCATACAATCGGCATACCCCGGACTGCTCCATTCCGGCAGCCAGCCACCTTCTTTATAATCGTTTACCAGGCCCTCCTGCATTTGCTTGCATACAGAAGGATATACCAAATTCAGGAACGGATACAAGGCCCGGAAGGTATCCCAAAAGCCAGTGCCGGCAAACAGGTAGCCTGGCATAGTTTTGCCATTGTACGGACTATAATGTACATTCTGCCCCTTCGCATCTACCTCGAACATTTTATGCGGGAAAAACAGCATCCGGTACAGGCAGGAATAAAAAGTACGGGTTTGGTCGATGGTACCACCCTCTACATTCAAGTGGTCAAGCGTTTTATTCCAGGTTGATTTTGCTTTTTGTTTGATTATGTCGAAGCTATCGCCACCTAATTCGCGCTTCAAATTTAGCTCAGCCTGTTCGATGCTGATGAATGATGAAGCTACCCGCAAATGCACCTGCTCGCCTTTTTTTGTTTTAAAGGTGATGGCCGCGCCGGCATGGTCACCGGTGTATTCCAGCTTGCCGTTATCGATATCGTTATCATGCCATGCAGATGCTACTGTAAACGGCTTATCGATATAAATTACAAAATAGTCTTTAAAGTTATCAGTTACCGCACCGCTGTTTTTAGTGCTATAGCCTATAATCTTTCCCTCGCCGGGTATAATTTTGATGTATGAACCTTTATCAAACGCATCGATTAAAATATGCGAGCTATCGCTTTTCGGGAATGTAAAGCGGAAGCTGGCTGCGCGTTCTGTCGGGGTAATTTCTGTGGTTACATCATAGTCCGCCAAATAAACACTGTAATAATAAGGCTTGGCTATCTCGGCCTTGTGCGAAAACCAGCTGGCGCGCCTGGTTTCATCAACTACCAGCTTGCCGGTTTCGGGGAAAATGGAAAACATACCATAATCATTCATCCAGGGCGAAGGCTGGTGGGTTTGCTTAAAGCCCAAAATTTTGTCGGCATTGTAGGTGTACTGCCAGCCATCGCCCATCCTGCCTGTTTGGGGTGTCCAAAAATTCATCCCCCAGGGTAAAGCTACGGCGGGATAAGTGTTTCCGTTTGATAACGATGGTTTGGAATCCGACCCCATCAGCGGGTTAACCAGCTCAACCGGGTCGCCTGCGCGACCGGTTGGCTGGGCCATTAAATAAACAGGTAGAAGCAGGGCAGTTATTATGGTAAATTTTTTCATCAGTGTTTCGATAATTTCGGAATTCGGAAGTTCGAATTCGGATTTATTTTTTTGATAGTTTTATGTGCTTTCTCATTCCGAAATCGAAATTCCGAAATCCGACATCCGTCAAATCTTTTTATAGTAAATCAACTCCCCGGCTTCTCCGTTGCCGGCTAGTTGCGATGGAATAAACTGGGTTACAACAATCGCCGGTTGCCCGTCAACTGTCAGCATCGTAAATGTAGGGTTGGCAAAAGCCTGGCTGCCGCCATCAGTGTGGATGTCGAGTTTATCGGCGTTTCCGGTTTGGTAATCGTACAGGTAGCAGCGCCAGGTACCGAAGTCGTCTTTGGTGCCTTGTCCTTCAATCAGTCCGAAATTGTAATTTTTGAAATTGAGGTAGCCGTCCCGATCGCCGATGTTGCCATGAACGCCGTAAACCAAAATGGCATTGTCTATCTGTGGCTGCGGCGCCGCGCTCCACGACGTCCAGTTGGTGGTACCGCGTGCTTGCCTGTCCACATCGCAATTGCTCCAGTAATGAAAGCCTACATCAACCGAAGTGCTGCTAGCTAAATAAATATTTGGCGTACCCTCAGCACAGGTAGACAGTGTATGCGGTGCTTCGAATGTTTTTGCAACCGTGCCGTTCTTCAAATCGTTCCAGCTGTTAAAATAGCTGAACTTTAAATGGTTGCTTGGCTCCTGCTCCCATACCATCACGAAGCCGCCTTCGGCAGTTGCGGCAATTGTAGGTTGCGATGCCCCGCCGGTATTGCTGCCCGCCAGCTCGCGTATCCATGTCCAGTGCAGTAAATCGGTGGATGATGCCACACTTGTCCGGAAAGTATCGGCAATCATGGTATGATAAACGCCGATGTACCCGCCTGCCGGATTAGCGATAATTTTAAGGCAATCCATCGTTTTGCCGGTATTGTCTTTAGCGGCGTATATTTTGCCGTCTGCGGCGGTTACGTTTTCAATGTAGCCCCGTAAAATAGCATGTGCACTATCAGATGGCGCTGTCACGGCCTGCTTTGGCGGGGGCGTAGTCTTGGGCGTTCCTTTTTGGCATGCTATAAATAGCAGCAAAGCAAGCATGCTGGTAATTAATATTCGCTTTCTCATGGCTCTCGCGTTTTGTTATATCATAATTTTTTGTCATTCTGAGCGGGAGCGAAGAACCTTAACCCACAAGTAGCCCGTTTGTATGGTTGTATACCTTTCGCTCGCATACTTGTCGCTCGTATAAGTTTTTTCGCGTTGCTCAAGAAATAGTTCTTCACTGCATTCAGAATGACAAGATGGGTAGTTAAAAAAAGCTCCCGCGCACAATTACTCGCGCGCAGGAGCAACCAACCTCTCTCAAAAAAAGGCTCTTTTACCACTTCAGCTCAACCTTTACACCATCAGGGCTGTTGGCAAAACCCATGAAAAGTGTATGTGACGAAGCATCCCACGATGATTTTACATCGCTGATAGTGTGGCCGGTATTATCGGTAACTACCATTGTTTTAGGTTGCCCCTGCAGCAATACACGCATAGCATTCACCGTTTTAGCAGGGCTTTTCACCACGAAAGAATAGCTGCCGCTTAGCACTTTTTCATCATAAACCCTTGCGGCTGCCGCCAATACCTGTGGTTTATTTTTATCTGCTACGCGGTTAACAACATA
This sequence comes from Bacteroidota bacterium, assembly GCA_040389845.1. Taxonomy (GTDB): domain Bacteria; phylum Bacteroidota; class Bacteroidia; order Sphingobacteriales; family Sphingobacteriaceae; genus Mucilaginibacter. Next base: position 13,120 of record JAZJZL010000096.1, on the reverse strand, counting down.
TAATAGCGCTTGCTCACCTGGTTTAACCTCTTTTTCAGCAAGCACCGGTAATTGCGGGTCGAACAAGTCAATCACCGGACCGGTAACTTTATAAGGCTGGCTGTCGGCATTTTCATCGACTACCGAGATAACATCATACGGCCCTCTCTCCAGGTAAAAGCTGTTTTTGAATTTCAGCTCACCTGCTTTGGCGTCTTTTTCATAAGCTTGTTTTAGCAGGTCGATATAGGCTCCATCGTTATTGGCGTTCATCACAAAATCTTTAGGATTTTGCCTTAACACGTACACGGAGCCTTTACCAACTTTAAAGTGTTCATTCTCTTTTGTCGGGTTGATGCCCAGCAGCTTGAACAGGTGTTGGGATGGCGCTTTAAACTTATTGCCCTTAGTATCCCACCATTCCATTACCGACTGATACGGGTCGTCGTCTTTGCCAATGTAAACCAACACGCCGCCGGCTTTTACCCATTTGGCCAGGTTGGTATGTACGTCAACCGTCATGGGTTTCTGGTTGGCGTAGCTCATCACCAATACTTTGATGTCTTTCAGCGTGGCGGCATAGCCCAGGTTTTCCATGTGAACGGTCTGCACCGGCACACCGCGTTTTACCAGCGGCAAGGTTTGTCCATAAAAGATGGAGAACTGCGGATCTTCAAATCCGTTATGTGTCGGGAAGCGCTGGAACATCAGCGAATTGCTCATCAACACGCCGATGCCATTTTCACCCGATACTTTGTTTGCTGATAAAGGCATGCTGTTTAAAGCATTTACCATTACCTGCATCTGGGTGGAGTAAAAATTCGGGATTAATATTTTTTCGTTGCTGTTCGGCACCGGGTACGGGTGGGTGTATATTCTTTCGGGCCACGGCATCACCTCATAGTTATTTACCATCGGGTACAGCAGCTTGGCCGTAAAGGTAGCCTGGTAATTGCGTTTGTAATCGCTCCAGTCGTGCACACGGTCTTCAATCGGGTCGGTCAGCAAAAACATCTTGCGTTTTGTTGGCGCCGTCATTGATACCGCTGAACCGTATTCCAAAAAGGCGTTCTCAAAAACGCGCTCTTTTTTTGTGCCATCAAAATAAGTCGGCTCACGCGAGGTACCTGTCCACACCTGGGCTATATAGCCATCGATGCTTGGCAGCGAAGCCAAACTTGCTTCCGGACTAACAATTTGCCATGATGAGTAATTAACCAGCGAATGGGTGGCGATGAACACCTTTACGTTCATGCCTTTACTTTTTCCGTACGACTTAGCGTATTCCGATACCTGTTTAATGGCATCGTAATACAAATGGTATTTCAGTTTGCTCGCCAGGTAAGTATCTTCCGCCGAAGCATCCTGCGGCCGCCATGCAAAACCATAATATTTTTGCCATAGTTCTTTAAACAGCGAGCTGTAACCTGATTTCGCCCAAAACTCCGGCTCCTCTAAAAATATGGTGCTGATATTGGCATCGATAACCTTTTTCACCACCCGTTCTTTCATATAATCAATAAACGATTGGTCGGGTACTATGTATGGCATATTGTGCCCGTGCATAATGGAATCACCTTTAATGTTGATCTGCGTCACGTTCATGTGGTTCTTGCCGTCCCACTTGCCTAAAACGTAATCAAAATATTCGCCCCAGGCTATGCCTGTCATAAAGTTGACTTCATAACCATGGTCGCGCCATGATTTTACGCGCTGTTCAAATGTTACGCCCTTGCGGTCGTTAGCGCCGTAAACAATGGCGATGTCAGAGCGCACATCAATCTCAGGTATCCAGGGGCTGCTGGTCTGAAATGCCGTTTTTTCTTTGGAAATAACCGGGTTTGTATTTTGCGCGAATACACTTACCGATGCAAGCAACAAACCCGGTAGAAGGATAGATTTTTTCATTTAGTAGTAGTTCTGTTTTTCGATAGATGCAGGGCGTATTAGGTAGTCGGAAGTCTTGAGTCTTAAGTCCAAAGTCTTTTTTTGACTTCAGACTTAAGACTCGCGACTCAAGACTAAAAACTTACCGATGCAGTGGTAGTATAATTGTATTGATTAAGGCCGGCATTAATCCTTGCGCCAACCCTGAAATATGCATCCTGTAAAGGCAATGCACCGCCGGTGGTGGTAATGGTGATTGTCTGGCCCAACAAAGCAGTGCCGGTCGAGCCACCATACGATGTAAGCGTCGAGTACCTTGGGTCATAATTATTTTGGCCGTCGTACTGGGTATTGCTTACATACAGGTTAATATTGGTTACATCCAGCTGGTATGCGGGGATATTGGTACCGCGGGTAACCTTGACTTGTACGGTTACAGATTTATCGGCATTGATAACAGGCTTGCCAACCCACTCAACTCTTAAGTAAGGCTGAACTTTAAATTTAAGTGTGGCCTGGTCTTTCAATACTATCGTCTGGCTCGAGTCCGAAACAACAGTACCGGTATTGTCTGTTTGCACCAGCGGCACAAAAGGCCCTTCAACCGAAATCTTATAAGTAGCCGGGAATACTTTGGTATTGTTAAAAGTGCCGTCCTGTTTCGATTGAAAATACAGCGGAACCGGGTTAGCGCTGTAGCTGGTTTCCAGCAGCTTTACGCGGGTGCCGCCACCGCCAATCTCGGTTTGCAGGGTCTGGCCGGTGCCTTCATCAACGGTACTGCCGGTTATGGTGCTTGATGGCGCAGCATAATTATCTGTTTTATTGCACGAGCTGGCAACGCCAACGGCCATCAACAATGCAGCGTAATAAAATATCTTTTTCATATTCGTTTCAATTAATAGCCTGGGTTCTGTATTAAGTTACTGCTCTTCGAGATAGCGCCGCCCGGTATTTGCTCATAATACCAGCGAGTATCATAGTTATATACATTGTTACGCTCGTCGGTACGCTGGTCGAAGAAATATTTACCTGCATCTGCCGAATAGAATGGCATCAATACGCGGTAGATGGTACCGTTTTGTTCTTTGTCAAAAATCCTCCACCTTCTTAAATCCCAATAAGTTTTGTTTTCAAATGCCAGCTCTTTTCTTCTTTCGTTACGCACAACATCTATAGTTGCATCGCCTGCGCCGACCAGTAAATCAGCACCTGCCCTCGAGCGGATTTGGTTTACGATGGTAAAAGGATCGGCGGTATTAATAGAACCTGTTTGGCCAAGGCTCACCAACTCGGCTGCAGCTTCTGCCTTGTTCAGCAATACTTCAGCATAACGCATCTCTATCCAGGTTTGGGTTTCGTTGTTTTCCAATACCTGCGAAGTGGCCAGGTTAGGGTTTAACCATTTACGAACCGAAAAGCCCGAAATTGCACAGGTTTGGTCGCCCGTAAACACGCCACTTAAACCTGCCGGATTCATCAGTGTTCCATCGGGAAGCTTGTAGGCTGTTTGCCCTGCGGTTGATGATACTACCAAATTGGCGGTGGGATACTGCGATTTTGAACCCGCAGGCAGCAACGGACTAATACCACCCGCAGCCGAACCGGTATAAATACCGCGGCGTATTTCGATGTTTTGTCCTTTAAATACATCGCCAGGCAAAATAACCGATGCCCTTAAGCGTGGTTCAGCATTGGCGAAGATGTCCATGGTATTGCTATACAGCAGATAATGTCCGCTCGCATCAAGGGTTTTCAATGTGCCGTCCGCATTTTTTGGTAAACCGTCAAATTTCTCTACAAAATCAAGCGTAGGGTTAACTTCAGACGAGTAACCGTTAGGGCCCATCAGCTGGCGTGGAACATTATAAGCATCGTAGCCATGTACCGAGTTAGGATATTGGTATTCGCGCACAAAAATATTTTCCTTGCTGGCCGGGTCCGAAAACAGGTTCACAAAGTTTTGGTACTGTGCATTCTTGTCGGTTGCCGACCATTGCGCCAGGTAAAGGCTGTATTTGCCATCCAGCATTTTGGCAGCATCATAAGCTTTCTGGAAATAACCGGCAGCATCGCTGGCCTGTAAACCGCAAACCTGGTTGTGGTCATTATCAAACAGCGTTATCTTATTGTATTTAGCCACAGAACCAGCATATAACATCGCCCTCGATTTGAATGCAGCAGCGGCAAATTTATTAGCGCGGCTGCCATCGCCATAGTCGGCGTTAGCTTCCGGAAGATTGGTTATTGCCAGATCAAGGTCGCTTGCCACCTGGTCCCACACAGCTTTTTCAGACGAGCGCGGAACCTTAAGGTCGGCTACGTCAGACCCTGGTGTGTAGTTCAATACCTTGTTCACAATCGGCACACCGCCAAAGCGTTTTACCAGCGCAAAGTACGTCATCGCCCTTACAAAATAGGCCTCACCAAGCCAGCCGTTTACCTGCGCCTGTGTGTAGTTTTTAGCATAAGTTGGCAGGGTTTGGATAAAGTAGTCGCAATCATGTATGGTAGTATAATTGCCGCCCCATACATCCCAGTGCCAGTCGCCAAAGTTTTCAGAGGATGAGCCTCCCTGGTCGCGACTAAGCGCTTCGCCGGTTGTTGCCGGCGTTGGCTTAATTATCCAGAAGAAATTTAAGCCCATATCAGGCGAGTACCTGAAATCTTCGATAGGCAGCTCGCTGTAAAGACGTGCCATATAGGCCTGGACACCACCGGTCGACCCGAAAACATCAGGGTCCTGGATGATGTTTTTTGGCGGGATATTCAGCTTTCTGCAAGCCGTAATACCCGCTGCTATGCATACAAATAGTATTATATATTTAAATTTTTTCATGATACTTTATTGATTAGAATTTGACATCTAAGCCAATGTTAAACAATTTGTCGAGCGGGTATAAGTAGCCATAGTTGCCTGTAGGATGCTCAGGATCAACATACTTAACCTTGGTGATGGTAAACAGGTTGTAACCGTTTGCAAATATCCTCACACTTTTTACACCAATAGCTTTTAGTGCGCTGGCTGGCAATGTGTAGCCTAACTCGGCACTTTTAAGCCTTACGTAAGCTGCGTTTTGATAATTGAAGGTAGAGCCTGTATTGGCTGTGGTACCTGTATAGGCAAAATTTCCCGGTACCCAAACAGTTTTAGGGTTATATGGGTCTGCCGTCGGGTCTGCCGGATGCCAGTCGTTATTAAACTGGGTTAATGCATTGCCGCCGCCCCATAGCGGGATGTTCAATTGTTCGATGTACGATACGCTGTAAATAGCGGTACCCTGGAACAATAAGTTGAAATCAAGATTTTCATACGAACCGCCTATGTTTAAACCGTAAGTAATTTTCGGTATTACGCCGGGGCCGCTGTTAGGGCCGCCGCCGTAAGCAATCGGGTGTACGTCATTGCCGTCAATTTGGCCGTCGCCGTTCCAGTCCTGGTAAATGTAATCGCCTACTACCGTGCCGCGGTTTACATAAACGCCGCTATTCAAAATCTGCTGGTAGTTCTGGTACTGGCCCTCGCCGCCATAGCCCATCTGTATGCCCTGGTTACGGTTGGTGTTGTTGCGCTGCCAGTCGAGGTACGAATTGCCTTGCGGCGATT
>JAZJZL010000096.1:0-7637 GCA_040389845.1 Bacteroidota bacterium | reverse complement strand
TCTTAGTGTTAGTATAAAGGAACGTACCTTTTATGTTGTACCTGAATTTGCCAATGCTGCCATGGTGGCCAACTTCAAAGTCGAAGCCTTGTGTCCTGTCGCCATTCAGATTATCCTGCGGAAGCGGTGCGCCCAGCACGTCTGGCACCTGCAATACTGCCGAAGCCAGCAGACCGCGCCTGTCGCGAATAAAGTAATCAAAAGTGATATTGAACAGCCCTTTACCTAAGTCCATATCCAGGCCTGCGTCAAACGTATGCGAGGTAGACCAGGTAATATTGGGGTTAGGAATACCCTTGCTCTGTACCGAATTGATAAAGGTATTACCGAACACAGCACCGCCCGGCAGCTGGTTATTTGAACCGCCTGCTGGATAGTTATAGCCCGTCAGGAACTGGTAATAAAGCGAACCGTCGTCACCCAGCACACCATATGATGCACGAAACTTTAAGTTTTCGATGAATGACAGCGCCGAAGAATTTTTCCAGAAGTTTTCGTCAGATACGCGCCAGCCTACTGATGCTGATGGGAAAAAACCCCAGCCCTGGTTTGGTGCAAACCGTGATGATTTGTCATTCCTGAAGCTGAATTCGGCCAGGTATTTGCCTTTGTAATCATAAGTAAGGCGACCTACTACCGAATTGGTCGCGTATGAATACAGCCTGTCGTTAGCCGCATCTTGTGTAGCGTTCTGGTTTGCCGAGTTACCTGCAATAATCTGGTCTACAGGTATAGCCAGTTGCCTGTAAGCCGCAAAGTTATCGCCGCTTTGCAGGTTACCTTCATAAAGCAATAATGCAGTTATGTTGTGGCCGCCTTTAAATTCGCGTGCGTAGTTAATGGAGAACTGATCAGTATTTTTTGGATAATCAAAATACTGCCGCTGTACAAACGCCGGCGAGTTGTTTAACGTCGGCCTGTATGTTTTTGCAGCATCATCATACTCATACAGGTTATATGATTTCTGGAACAGTTTATTATCCTGTATCTGCTCGTCATAGCTGTACAAACCTTTTAATGAAAGCCCTTTTATAAACGGAACCTTATACTCCAGGCTCAGCGACCCGTCAAAAAATTTATTCGATTGTGTGCTGTAACCATTTACATCCGCATCACCATAAGCAACAGGGTTACCGCCGTCAACCTGTCCTTTAAGATAGTAAGGGGCGGTGTTGTTGGCATAAATGGTTTGCGTAGGCAGCTCGCGCCAGGCTTCCCTTGTGGTATACCAGAATGATTGCGCCGGCGAATTCTTTCTGTCGTATATAGCACTCAGGTTTAAATTAATAGTAAGGTTTTTGCCAACCTTGCTGGTAATATTCGAGCGCACGTTATAACGCTTGTAGTTTAGGTCATTGCTTTGCAATATACCGTCCTGGTCGGTAAAGCCGCCGCTTATCAGGTATTGGGTAGCTTCGGTACCGCCTGTTGCAGTTAAGTTATGCTGCTGCTGCATTGCCGACTTTCTAAAGGTAGCGTCGTACCAGTCGGTGCTTGTTTTACTGCCATTTGCATAAGCGGCAAAGTCTGCGGGCGTAAACACCAATTTGCCACCGTTGGCCTGGTGCAATGCCTGCTGGTTATACAGGGTCATGTAATCAACAGCACCAATTGGCTTTGGCAATCCCGCAGGCACCTGCCAGCCATAAGTACCGCTATAGCTTAGCTGCAATGTACCGGCTTTACCTTTTTTAGTAGTGATGAGTATAACGCCGTTTGCCGCCTTAACACCATACACCGCAGCCGAGGCATCTTTCAGCACCGAGATGCTCTCAACATCATTCGGGTCAAGCCTCGAAAATATGTTGCTCGTGCCTACGCTGTTATCGCCATTGCCGCCCGTAACCGAAAAGTTGGGTTGCTCCACACCGTCAATAACAATTAGCGGGTTGCCCATGCCACGGATGGCAATATTGTTGGCAAAATCGCCCGGCTCCGAAGTGTTCTGTACCACCTGTAAACCTGCAACCTTACCGGTAAGCATGTTTTCAACGTTTTCGTTTTTAGTAGTGACGATTTCACGGCTGGTAACTGCAGCAACCGAGCCCGTCAGCGAGGCTTTCTTTTGTGTGCCGTAACCTACAACCACCACCTCGTTAAGGGTTGATGATGCCGGCGCAAGGCTTACTTTAATATTCTTGCCGTCGCCTACTACCACGCTTTTTTCCTGGTAGCCTAAAAAGGTGAATACAAGAGTAGCGCCCTTATCGGCATTGATAGAGAATTTTCCGTCAACATCAGTTACAGCGCCGGTAGAGGTGCCTTGCAGCTTAACAGAAACGCCCGGCATGCCGTCGCCTTTCTCGTCTGATACCGTTCCCTGTACTGTGTTCTGCGCTTGCGCAAAGGTTTGAATTGTGAGGAGTAAAAACAGGGCGAGCGCGCAGGTTTTTAACAGCGCTTTCCAGTTTTTACCCCGATGATGAACATAATAACATCCACCATAGCTGGTAAAAAGTTTCTTCATAAATAAATTGGTTAGTTGGTTTATAAAATTCCTAAATCAGAGTTACAGGATTTTCAGGCTGGTTAAACCCGGCAGTTCTTCACTAGGCGAAACAATATTATACAGGGATGTATTAAAGGATGGGTTAAAAAAGGGGTTAATTCCAATAAAATTTTATTAACCCGGCGAAATTAACCGGTATTTTAATCGGGTAGCGTTGGAATGCTGTAAGGTTGGAAAGTTGAAATGTTATTTTAAAAGAAGAAAGGCTTACGAAAGTAGAACTTTGTAAGCCTTAACGACAGTGGTTTTGTTTCGATGTAATTTTGGCGTTGCCGCTGGTAGAAGCGGCCGGGCTGTACATTCATACGCCTGCAGGCGTTGCGCACGAGGCCGGTATCCATCCCCATCCCTAACGTATTTTTAATTCAATCAACCGCTTGCTAACTCACCGTAATCTCGCCCCTCATATCCATCTCCAGGTGTTCTTTAACCTGCTGCGGGTCTTTAAACTGACCAAGCAGGTACATCATTTTGGTAACCGCAGATTCATAGGTCATATCATAGCCATTGGCCACGCCTATATCTTTTAGTTGCTTGCTGGTTTCGTAGCGGCCCAGCTCAACGGTGCCTACCTTGCATTGCGAAATATCCAATACCACTTTACCGCTGTCAATGGCTGCTTTTAACAGGTCTACAAACCATTGGTCGGTAGTAGTATTACCGGCGCCGAAGGTTTCCATTACAATACCGCGTACATCTGCACCCAGTATGGTTTCAACCACTTTAGGACTAATGCCCGGGTATAATTTTAGCACAGCTACGTCGCTTACAATATTTTTGTGAACCTTCAGCGTTTCGCCTTCTTTTGGGTGACGGATATCATTCACACTAAAGCGCAGGTGCACGCCTGATTCCGCAAGAATAGGGTAGTTTGGCGAACGAAACGCCTCGAATTTGGATGAGTTATATTTAAACGAGCGGTTGCCCCTGAATAGCTTATAATCAAAATAGATACAAACTTCGGGTACACGCGCACGGTCATGCTTTTTGGCTTTTGCAATTTCGATGGAGGTCATCAGGTTTTCTTTCGCATCGGTGCGGATGGCGCTTATCGGCAATTGCGAACCGGTGAATATTACCGGCTTGCCCAGGCCTTCCAGCATAAAGCTTAATACCGAAGCGGTGAATGCCATGGTATCAGAGCCATGCAGGATAACAAAGCCGTCTACATCATCGTAATTGGTTTCTATTAAACCAGCCAATTCGCTCCAGATGGCCGGATTCATGTTCGATGAATCAATAATCTGCTCAAACGAATGTACCTTAATTTTGCAGTTCAACTTTTCCAGCTCGGGTACATTATCCATTATCTGCTCAAAATTGATCGGTTTGAGCACCTTTGTCTGCGGGTCGCTCATCATACCAATTGTCCCCCCGGTATAAATGATCAATATCTGGCTCATGCTTATTAGGTTGTATAAAAAACGCTATCGTTAAAAATATTATATACCAAACACCTTCTTTGAGTTTTCTGTGGTGACAGCAGCCACAGTTTCAAGGTCGGTTTGGTGCAGCTCGGCTACCTTTTGGGCAACATAAATTAAATACGAGCTTTCATTAGGTTTGCCCCGGTACGGAACGGGCGTAAGGTACGGAGAATCTGTTTCTAAAACTATATGGTTTAAAGCAACTTCTGCTACCACCTTATCCAATCCCGAATTTTTGTAGGTAACCACGCCGCCAATACCGAGGTAAAAGTTAAGGTCGATAACTTTTTGGGCCTGTTCCAGGTTGCCGGTAAAGCAGTGGAATATGCCATATAAATTTTCATCCTGTTCTTCCTGCAAAACTTCAAACACCTGGTCAAAGGCGTCCCGGCAATGAATAACAATCGGCAGCTTTAGCGATTTTGCCCAGGCTATCTGTTGTTTAAATGCCTGTATTTGTATCGGCAAGGTGGTTTTATCCCAATATAAATCAATTCCTATTTCGCCAATCGCGTATATTTTGTGCTTGCCGTATGCGGCTTTTATTTGTTCCAATTCACCTTCCCAGCCTTCTTTAACATCGCAGGGATGCAGGCCAAGCATCGGGAAACACATATCCGGGTAAGCCTCATGCAGCCCATAAACCATCGCCACAGATGCAGCGTCAACATTCGGCAAAAACAGGCGATCGATATGGTTTTCCCTGCATCGCTCAATCATCGCAGCCTGTTTGGCTTTGTCTTTCTCGTAATACAGGTGGGTATGCGTATCCGTAAGTAACATGGTGCAAAAATAAAAAAGCCTCCCGGGTTACGGGAGGCTTTCGCTTAATTTTTCTTTGGGGTGACTTTCTTATGTAATGTGCCCGGCTTTTTTGCTGCGGATTTCGCCGCTGCCTGCTTGCCCGGTGCTTTAGGGTGGATTATCTTTACTACCTCTAAATCAAATATCAATGTGCTGAAAGGTGCTATGCCCTGGTTGCCCTGCGGGCCATATCCCAAAGCCGATGGCACAACAAATGTTGCCTTTGCGCCTTCGCCCAATAACTGCAGGCCTTCGTTCCAGCCGCTTATTACTGCACCGTCCTGGCCGGGCTGGGCGCCTATAACAACCCTTATCGGCTCATATTTGCGACCCTGCTGCTGTGCAGCCAGGCCCGTAGCCTGCGCTATCGACTCGATGCTGGTATCAAAAACCTTGTCATCAGTGCCGCGGCCCGCATAATTAACCAATACGGTATCAGCCAGAACTGGTTTCGGTTTTGCTGATGGCTGTATAACCACATACCTAAGGCCGCTTGCTGTTGTTTGCAGATTGGCAATCTTATGGTCGGCAATGTATTTGTTAGCGCTTGTAGTTTCAGCTTGCTTTAAATCATTCATAAAGGCTTCCATTGTTTGAGCCTTTAGAATTTTAATAGTAAAGTTCAGTGCGCTTCCTTTCGGAAAAAATGGCGGGCGCGCTTCTTCGTGGCCTTTAAACAGCGAGTCGGTAGGTATTTTTACCAGCAGGCTGTCGTTTACGGTCAGTAACGGAAAAATTTCCATCAGGTCGGCCAGGTTTTGTGATGGCTGTATCCTTGCCTTGCCGGGTGTGCCACTCACATACGTGCTGTAAAGCACCGAGTCCTTGTCTGTCTTCTGGATATACTGGAAGGTGACAATATCGCCATCCTTTATTTTCTCGCCTGTGTTGTGCGTGTATACCTGGTATTGCGCACCTTTCGGCGTGCGTTGTAAGCCGTCCTGCGCATACGCACCTAGTCCGAACGCAAGTGTTAAAGCAACTAAAATGTATTTTCTCATATCAAAAAAGCCCCCGTTACGGGGGGCGTTATATTATTAAAACTATTTTTTCGGCGCCGGGGCAGACTGTACAGTCGGCGGCGGTAATTTCATCATTGGCGCAACCGGTTTTGGTGCGTTCGGGTCCGGTTTAATAATGTCAACCAGTTCAACATCAAACACCAGCGGTGTATATGGGCCTATTTCCCTGCTGCCCTGCTCTTTGTAGGCCAACGACGATGGTACTACCAAAGTAGCCTGGGTTCCTTTGTTAAATAATGGGAAAGCCTCATTCCAGGCCTCTATCATTCCCTGTACACCCAGCGGAAAACGCAATGGTTTGTAAGGGTTTCTTGGGTCAATCGACATTTTGTTTTTTACAGCCACGTCTTTTACGCTGGTTTCAAAAACTTTTCCTGAAAGGCTTCTAACGGTGTAGTGTACCACAGCGGTATCGCCGTTCGTCGCTACAGGGCCAGATCCGGCTTTGGTGATAATATAATTTAAGCCCGATGGAGTAGTGGTAACCTTAAGCTTGTTATCGGCAATGTATTTTTTAATATCAGCAGGTTCTTTGGCTTTAATTGCATCCTCCAGGCTTTTAAAATAAGTCTCGATACGGCCTTTGAACACCTGGTCGGTAAGGTTGCCTTTAGCAAATACTTTTTCAATTTTTAAGCCATAAACCAGGTACTTGCCTTTAAGGAAAGGAGGTTTCTGGCGGCCTTTAAATGTGCTGTCAATCTCTTGTTTTATCAACACGCTGTCTCCCTCGCTCAGGTACGAGAAAACATCCATCAAGTTTGGTTTGCCCGGAGTTACCTTAGGCATGGCTGCCTGCTGCGGAAAGCCTTTTCCATAAGTAGTTTGCAGCAGCGAGTCTGCATCGGTCTTTATAGTGATATTATAAGCAATAAAGTCACCTTCTTTTATGCTTGGGCCCGATTTATCATCTACAATTTTGTAGGTAATGCCGGCGCCCAGCTTGTTGTAACCACCATTGCAGCTTGCTAAACCAATGGCTGCAAGCGCCAAAAACACCAATTGTTTTTTCATTTTTCTTTTACTGTATTAATAGTTTTTTATATTCAGGTAATATTGATTTAAATTGATTTACAGCTTCTTCCAGGCCGCCACTCCATACGCCGCCTGCCGCATTACGGTGGCCGCCGCCGCTAAAATATTTTTTGCAGATATCGTTCGCCGGAAATTCCCCCTTCGACCTTAAAGAAAATTTCACCTTATCCGGGCGCTCTACTATAAAAGCCGCCAACTTAACGCCGGTTATCGATAAAGCATAATTTACAATGCCTTCGGTATCCCCGGTTATAACATCATATTTCAGCAGGTCTTCTTTGTTCGCAGTTATAATGGCGGTATTAAACTCGTGCAATACCTCCAGCTTTTCCGAAAGGCAAATCCCGAGGAAACGTAAACGGTTTTCTGACGAGTTATTATAAACCTGGTCGTATATGTGCCAGTTTACGGCGCCGGCATCCATCAGGTCGGCAATTATACGGTGCACCGCCGATGTAGTATTAGGCAGCGAAAACGATTTTGAATCCGTCATGATGCCGGTATACAAACAGGTTGCTACATCTTTATTAACCAGCTTTGCATTGCCAAGCTCGTCAGTAATAAATGTATATATCAGCTGTGCAGTGGCGCAGGCGTTAATATCCCAGTAACGATAGTCGTCAAAATCCTGTGGCTCCAGGTGGTGGTCAATCATTACTTTAACGGCGTTGCTTTGGCCAACCAGCTCGCCCATTTCGTTAATACGGTTCAGCGCATTAAAGTCAAGGCAGAAAATTAAGTCGGCATCGGCAATCAACCCGGCAGATTGTTCCACACTTTCTGTGTAAATAATTACCTCACCATTGCCCGGCAGCCATGCTAAAAAGTCAGGATAGTCGG
>JAZJZL010000095.1:0-11297 GCA_040389845.1 Bacteroidota bacterium | reverse complement strand
TCATTACGTTTCGGCGATTTAAGCCTCGACCGTACCAAATGGTTGGTTAAGGGCGTAGTAAAAGGTATCAGCCATTATGGCAATGCTTTCGGTATCCCAACAGTTGGTGGTGAATTATTTTTCGATGATTGCTACAATGTAAACCCGCTGGTGAATGCATTTTCGGCAGGCATTGTAAGAGAAGGCGAAACTGTTTCTGCAACATCTTATGGTGTGGGCAACCCGGTTTACATAGTAGGTTCCGCTACAGGTAAAGACGGTATACATGGTGCGGCATTTGCATCAAAAGATATTACTGAAGATTCTGTTAACGACCTTCCTGCCGTACAGGTAGGCGATCCATTCCAGGAAAAGTTGCTGCTTGAGGCGACTTTAGAAGTTATTAAAACCGGCGCTGTTGTTGGTATGCAGGATATGGGTGCAGCAGGTATTATCTGCTCCAACTCCGAGATGTCGGCAAAGGGCGAGCATGGTATGGTTATCTATTTGGATAGGGTACCGATGCGCCAGGAAAACATGAAGCCTTACGAAATCCTGCTGTCTGAATCGCAGGAGCGTATGCTGATTGTGGTACACAAAGGCCGCGAAGCTGAAGTAGAGGCCGTTTTTGATAAATGGGATTTGAACTGTGCGATTATAGGCGAGGTAACCGATACCAAACGCCTTGTATATTATATGAACGGCGAAATGGTGGCCGATGTACCTGCCGATGATTTGGTTTTAGGCGGCGGCGCTCCGGTTTATACCCGCGAGTACAAAGAGCCTGCTTATTTTGCTGAAAACCAGAAATTCAAAATAGATGATGTTGAAGAGCCAGCCGATTTAATTGCAGTTGCTGAACATTTGATAGGTCACCCAAATATTGCGTCAAAACGCTGGGTGACTGATCAGTACGACTCTATGATCGGTACCTCTACCATGACCACCAATCGCCCGAGCGATGCTGCCGTGGTTGCAGTTAAAGATACTGACAAAGCGATAGTTATTACTGTGGATTGTAACTCACGTTATGTATACGCTGACCCACAAAAAGGTACCTCTATAGCAGTTGCCGAAGCTGCACGTAACATCACCTGTGCTGGTGGTGAGCCTGTGGCCATAACCAACTGTTTGAATTTTGGTAATCCTTACAAGCCGGAAGTTTACTGGCAGTTCGTAGGCGCTATAAAAGGTATGGGCGAAGCTTGTCGTAAGTTTGAAACCCCGGTAACCGGCGGTAACGTAAGCTTTTACAACCAGTCGACAGATGACGGGCCTGTATTCCCAACGCCGACCATTGGTATGCTGGGTGTGATGGATGATTTATCAAACCTGATGACATCGGACTTTAAACAACCGGGCGATTTGGTTTACTTGATAGGTGAATCTGTTAACGATATCGCTTCATCGCAATACCTGGCATCGTACCATAAAATACTGGCAGCACCTGCTCCGCATTTTGATTTGGAAAAGGAATACGACATGCACCAGGTTATTAAACAGCTCATCCAAAATAAAATCATTCAGTCTGCCCATGACGTGGCCGACGGCGGTTTATATGTTACCCTTGTAGAGTCATCTTTGCCAAACAAGCTTGGGTTCGAAATAGAAACTGACAGCGCTATCCGTAAGGATGCATTCTTATTCGGCGAAGCACAGGGTAGGGTAGTGGTGAGTGTTGCGCCAGACGACCAGGAACGTTTCATCGAGTTGATGGCTACCAGCGAAGTTGAGTTCAGCCTATTGGGTACCGTTACCAACGGCTTCCTGAATGTCGACGAGCAGCTATTTGGCCATATCACCGATATCAAGATGGTGCATGATAATGTGCTGCACGAGATATTGGGAGCGTAAGGATTTAAGCTTAATTATATAACATAAAACCGGTAGCCTATAAGGTTATCGGTTTTTTTAGTTTATATCGGATGGGTTTTCAAAAAATCGGCTAATGTCATTATTTGGGTTGAGCCTGTTTTCCTCAAGACCAATAAATCCAAATCTCCGGTTAAAAGATAGTCAGCACGGCCGTCTAATGATAACGACAAAAGATAGTTGTCCTTTACGTCTCTACTACCGGTTACATTACTTTTTAACTTCACTCGTTTAATTTGTGGAATTACCATGTTCATGAATCTTTCCACATGGATTTGCTTCACTATCTTTCTGAATTTATCTCGAGAAATTACCTGTTGGAATTCGACTACTAGTTAATCACAAAATAAGATTGTAAAACTGCTATTGGATAATATTTTGTAGAACTCTCGTCTTGATTTTCTGCTGATGGTCGCGCTTATATACCAATTGGTATCAATAATAATCCTAATTTTTGTCGCTATATCTCACGGCCCGAACTTCGTGCATTATTTCTTCGTTCGAAATATCAACGTCTGGAAGAGATTGATCCATCAATTTCCAGCGCTCTTCGAAGGTTTGCTTTTCAATCTTATTTGCAACTTCCAGTTGATCGGGTTTCGATAATAGATTAAACAATTGAAGAACTTTGCTCACACTAACTGTTTCCATAATTTTCTTTCCTTATCTCAAATTTAAGCATTAAATAATGAATTACATTGTTAGTCGTGGTATTGGCTGCCAAAACTTACTCCCGTTCGGCGAGAGTTGGCTGGGTTACAGGCAAACGATTTGCATTTTTTGCCAACCCCAATGGATTACCTATTGAGTTTTATGAGAAATGAAAGGATTTACAATAGCCCAAATCTTTCACCGCTGTATCTCAATGTTCTGATTCCCTGAACACCATCATCGTCCGCTACATCACGCCTGGAATTGGTCATTAGTTTCCGACGGTCTTTGAAAGTTAGCTTTTCAATTTTTTCAACTAAATCCAATTGTTCGGGCTTTGATAACTTGCTAAACAGCCGAAGCATTTTGCTGATATTTGCGGTTTCCATAATTCATCTCTCCTTGGGCTCAAAATTACATATAAAGCAAGAGTGTTTGCTTTAAAAATGAAATGTTGTGACAATAGGTTTACTTTTCAGACGTATTGTTTAGATGTGCCCTTTATATAAATTTATCTGCGTTTTACCAACTGCGGTAAATTCGAATATCTTTGGTATTTGAAACCCAATTATGCCAGCTGCTTCTGAAAAAAATATTTATGATGCTATTGTTATTGGCTCCGGCATCAGCGGGGGCTGGGCCGCAAAGGAACTATGTGAACTCGGATTAAAGACCTTGGTGCTGGAGCGCGGCCGCAACGTGGAGCACGTAAAAGACTATCCAACCGCCACCATGCCGCCATGGGATTTTAAACACCGCGGTCGCCTTACTACTGAGATATTAAAGGACAATCCATTAATCAGTAAAGCCGCCGGCTATGGCGAAGATAACACCCACTTTTTTGTAAAAGATAAAGACCATCCCTACATACAGGAAAAGCCCTTCGACTGGATACGGGGTTACCAGGTTGGGGGTAAATCGCTTACCTGGGGGCGGGCCTGCCAGCGTTGGAGCGAGTATGAGTTTACCAACCCCGAGCGATATGGTTATGGTATTGCCTGGCCGATAGGTTATGATGATGTTGCCCCTTGGTATTCGCATGTAGAGAAGTTTATTGGCGTTTGCGGTAACAAGGATGGGCTTGATTCCATGCCCGATGGTGAGTTCCTGCCGCCGTTTGATATGAATATCGTACAGGAAACTATCAGTAAAAGAATAAAAGAACACTACCCGGACAGGCACTTGGTACACGCCCGCTGGGCACACCTCACCAAACCCAATCAAATCCACATAGACCAGGGGCGGGTAAAATGCCAGGCGCGTAACCTGTGTATGCGTGGTTGTCCTTTCGGAGGATATTTCAGCTCGGTAAGTTCCACGCTGCCATGGGCAAAGCGTACCGGTAACCTTAAGATAAGGCCGTTTTCGGTAGTGCATTCCATTATTTACGACGAAAAGCTCGGAAAAGCAACTGGCGTAAGAGTTATAGATACAAATACCAAAGAGCAAACCGATTATTTTGCCCGCATTATATTTTTAAATGCTTCGGCGCTGAACAGCAATTTGATTTTGCTTAATTCAAAATCAAACCGTTTTCCAAATGGTTTGGGTAATGATAACGGTCTGCTTGGCAAATATGTAGCGTTTCAAAATTACCGGGCATCAGTCGGTGCTGAGATGGATGGCTTTCTCGATAGCTATTATTATGGCCGCAATCCAACTGAACTTATCCTGGCAAATTATCGTAATCTGTCCACACAGGAAACGGACTATTTTGGCGGCTTCACCACCTTTATGGGCGCTAACCGGGAGCGCGGTCCGGTAGAAAGTGCAAACGGCGAAATTGGCGCTGATTACAAGGACTCGTTGACAGAACCTGGTCGCTGGACGCTTTACATGTATATGCAGGGTGAAACTGTGCCGAAAATAACCAATCATGTACGCCTGAGCGAAGACCAGAAAGATCAGTGGGGTATACCTTTACTGGTAACCTCGGTTGAATATGATGCTAACGACGAACGCATGGTGCAGGACTTTTTAAAGCAAAGCAAAGAGATGCTGGAAAAGGCAGGCTGCAAAAACGTCACCACCTACGAAAACAAGCAAAATCCAGGCTTGGATATCCACGAAATGGGCGGCTGCCGTATGGGAAAAGACCCAAAGATTTCGTTGCTAAACGAATGGAACCAGCTGCACCATTGCAAAAATGTTTTTGTTACTGATGGTGCGTGTATGACAAGTACCGGGAATCAAAGCCCGTCAATATTATATATGGCGCTTACTGCCAGGGCGGCAAATTATGCGGTAGGGGAGATGAAAAAGGGGAATTTGTAAACCCGCTGCGCCCGTTCAAGTGTCCACACTTGAACGTAAACAGTTGTGAGTGTCCACACTCACGATTGAGTTAAGCGTGGACACTTGAACAGGCGATGGGGTGAGATGATTTTATAATAAATTCGATGAAAACACTCAAAATAATAATTGTTGCAAGCCTATGTTTTATGGGCTTTGGCAAACCGTCCTTCGCCCAGGACCGTTACCAGGCTACCTGGGAATCCCTGGCAAAATATAAAACACCCGATTGGTTCCGCGATGCCAAGTTTGGGATATTTATACATTGGGGCGTTTATTCCGTTCCGGGGTTTGGGTCGGAATGGTACCCGCGGCAGATGTACCAGGTTGGTTCAGATGAGTATAAACATCACGTTGCCACTTACGGGCCGCAAAATAAATTCGGATACAAGGATTTCATCCCTATGTTCAAGGCCGAAAAATTTAACCCGCAGGCATGGGTGGCCTTATTTAAAAAGGCAGGTGCCAAATATGTAGTGCCGGTTGCCGAACATCACGACGGTTTTGCGATGTATAAAACATCCCTCTCCAAATGGAATGCCTTCGATATGGGGCCTCATCGCGATGTGGTAGGCGAATTAGCTGCCGAGGTTAAGAAGCAGGGGCTGGTTTTCGGACTGTCATCGCACCGCATAGAGCATTGGTTCTTTTTAAACGGCGGGAAAAAGTTTGATTCGGACGTACTAGACCCGAAGTACAACGATTTCTATGGCCCGGCGCATGAGGAAAATGAAACCATGTCGCCTGAGTATATGAACGACTGGCTGATGCGCGATATTGAGCTGGCTAATAATTACCAACCGCAACTGGTTTGGTTCGACTGGTGGATTGAGCAGCCGGCGCTTACGCCGTATCGTAAATCATTTGCTGCATTTTATTACAATAAAGGGCTGGATTGGGATAAAGGCGTAGTCATCAACTATAAAAACAGCTCGTTCCCGGATGGCACGGCGGTGCTTGATTTAGAGCGCGGCAAGCTGGGGACAATAAGACCGCAGGCCTGGCAAACGGACGATGCAATCGGTAACCAATCATGGGGCTATATTGCTACCAATACTTTTAAGGACGCGCGTTACGTGGTTACCAACCTTATCGATATCGTCAGCAAAAATGGTAACCTGCTGCTGAATATCGGTCCCAAACCGGACGGAACTATCACTGAAGGAGAAACACAAACATTGCTGGGCACAGGCAAATGGCTGGACGTAAACGGCGATGCCATATACGGCACACGCCCATGGAAAATATATGGTGAAGGCCCCACCAAATCGGCCAGCGGCTCCTTTGCTGACCAGAAAGAACCGTTTACCTGGCGGGATGTACGGTTTACCACAAAAGGAGATGCACTGTATATCGTTGCTTTAGGTTTACCCAAAGGGCCGCTCAGTATTAAAGCATTAGGCGCAAAGGCAGGAAACGGTAAAATCGCCGGAATAAAAATGCTGGGCGCTGATGAGGCGGTTTCCTGGACCCAGAAGGATGGTGAATTGATTATACAACCCTCAAAAAAGTATCCTTCAGATTATGCGGTAAGCTATATGGTGTCATTCGTTCGCTAATTGTGATTAACTCTGTTATTTTTGCGGCTATTAATACAAGTTTTAAAATTGATAAAGTGACAAAATTTAAGGTCAGATATTTACTGTTCGCTATTCCGTTATTATTTCTTTTAGCATCGTGCGATAAGCGGCAGGATAAAGCCGAGGCATTGGTGAGAGATTATTTGCAGGAGCATCTGCCAAACTTCAATACCTATAAAAGCCAGGGTTTTTCGAAAGCAGTTCAGCTGAAAGATAAAATGTATCCCGGCGCTAAGGCGCTTATACGGGCGTTTGGTAGATGGGAAATTGAGCATAAGTATAGCTACACTAACGGGAACGGCGCGACTGTTACCGAGACCAAGTTTTTTCAAATCGACAGCGCCTTTATCCACGCTTCCTGTTGTTATGTACAAATGTCTGACCCGCGATAGTAAATGGCGGGCATGCCCGGTGGTTTAGGATAAGATTTATGTTCAGATTCAAGCAGTTCAACGTCGATCAAACCGGTTGCGCCATGAAGATTAATACCGATGGCGTGCTGGTCGGCGCAATGGCAACCGGACTGAATCCCGAACGGATATTAGACATCGGAACCGGAACCGGAGTGATAGCCCTGATGCTCGCGCAGCGATACAAGGATGCGCAAATAGATGCTGTGGAAATAGATGCCGATGCTTCCAGAACCGCCGCAGCGAACTTTCAAAACTCCCCGTTCAATACGCAGCTTAAGATATTCACATCAGATGTAGCCGGCTTTTTTGAGCGCCATAAGCAGGATCGGTACAATTTAATCGTCTCAAACCCCCCGTTTTATATCAACGCGCTCGAATCGCCGAAGGCAAATAAATCATTAGCCAAACATGCGAGTATTGATTTTTTTGAAAGACTGATAAAAGATATTGCAAGCCATTTATCGCTGGATGGTTTATGTTGGATGGTACTGCCCGTACAGACCTCCATTTTTATAAAAGAGTTGGTAGCACAAAATGATTTGCATCTGCAAAAGATGGTAACCATACACTCATTTGAAGACTCTGAATCGCACCGGGAAATTGTTTGCCTGGGGTTTAAAGAAGTGTCCGTCGAAATGGTTAAGTTCGTCATCTATCAATCAAAGGATATTTATTCGGATGAATACAAAATGTTGCTAAAGCCTTATTTTCTAAATTTTTGATGAAAATAGCCTCAATTTGCTTAACCATACTGCTTTTTATTATAACCTCGGCAAGTATATACGAGATTTTTGAAGCAGCTTATATCTGGGACAGCCCATTAATTCCACACCAAGTGGTTGTCGAAATGCAAAAATCGTATATGATACATACGGCTATAGTCCTCGTTTTTTTCCTATTGTCACTGTATGTGACTATCAAACGCGAAACTCTTGCGAGCTTTAAAACAGTTGGAGGAATTGTTTTAGGATACATTCTCACGATTTTTGTATTAAGCTTTATAATTGTAAATGGTTAAAATAGGCCTCATTTCCGACACCCACAGCTACCTCGACGATGCCGTTTTTAAACACTTTGAAAACTGCGACGAAATTTGGCATGCCGGCGATTTCGGCAGCATCGAAGTTGCCGACAAGCTTGCGGCGTTTAAACCCTTTAAAGGAGTTTACGGCAATATTGACGGAAATGAGATACGACAAACCTACCCTGAACACCTGCGCTTTAAATGCGAAAATATGGATATATGGATGACCCATATCGGCGGATATCCCGACAGGTACAGTGCGCAGGTAAAACCGGAGATTTATACTAATCCGCCGCAACTGTTTATCTGCGGACATTCGCACATCCTGAAAGTTATTTACGATAAAAAGATAAGCTGCCTGCACCTCAACCCCGGCGCAGCAGGCAAACAAGGCTGGCAAAAAGTACGCACCCTGATGCGTTTCGCCGTCGATGACGATAAGATTAAAGATTTACAGGTGATTGAGTTGGGGGGGAAGTGAGTTTAGTAAGTTGATTGAGTTAATCGAACAGAATCTTAAACTAATCAACCTAATCTAACTTAATCAACTACAAAAGCTTCGCATTCTCCGCTTCAAATACCGAATCAATCAATAACCCCTTCTGCTTCCCGGCGGCTACGGCCAGTTGGTCGCAGCGCTCATTTTCGGGGTGACCGTTGTGGCCGCGAACCCAAACGAATTTTATTTTGTGGATTTTGCTGATTTCGAGATAACGTAACCAGAGGTCTTTATTCTTTTTCCCGGCGAAGCCTTTTAACAGCCAGCCGTTAACCCATCTTTTTTCTATGGAGTCGATAACATATTTGGAGTCGGAGAAGATGGTGACGTCCTGGTTGGGAGTTTTTAGGGCCTCCAGTCCTTTTATAACAGCCAGCAACTCCATGCGGTTATTGGTAGTCTTGCGAAAGCCCTCGGATAATTCCTTATAATGTTTGCCCGAGCGCAAAATTACCCCATATCCGCCCGGCCCCGGGTTGCCGCTGGATGCACCGTCTGTAAAAATTTCAATCATACGCCCCATAGCCCCCTGAAGGGGGAACAAAAATAGCAAAATTTAAACGTTTTTTCTGGGCAGAGAAGTGTTTTTACTCCCCCTTTAGGGGGCCGGGGGGCCTAGTTTCTTACTTTTCAACCGCAGCGAATTTCCAATCACCACTACATCGCTGAAGGCCATGGTGAATGCGCCGACCATTGGATTGAGGAAACCGAGGGCAGCTACCGGTATAGCTATGATATTATAGGCGAATGCCCAAAATAGATTTTGTTTGATGGTAAGCAGCGTATGCCTGCTTATCTGTAAGAATTTAACAACGGAATGCAGGTCGGTATTCAGCAGGATTACCCTTGCAGATTGTATGGCTACCTGGCTGGCATCGTTCATGGATACGCCGACATCGGCGCGGGTTAGGGCAGGGGCATCGTTGATTCCATCGCCAATCATAATGGTTTTGCCTTTCTGGCGATAGATGTCGATTACGTTTAGCTTTTCCTCAGGCATTTTTTCGCTATGCACTTCATTGATGCCGATAAGTTTGGCAACTTTAAGGCAGCGGTTGTTTTTATCGCCGCTTAGCAAAACCGGAACGATATCCATTTTTTTAAGCTGCGCTATCAGCGTGGCTGCATCCGGCTTTATTTCGTCATCGATGGAAATTTGCGCCAGCAGTTTTTGATTTTTATAGAGCGAGATGTTAAAGCCACTTTCGTCCGCAGATTTCCCGGAACCTAAAAAGTAATGATTGCCTTCCACGTCTTCAGCCCGCATACCAAGGCCTTTTTCTTCCTTAACTGATTTTAAAATCACCTTATCCTGCGGCAACGATTTCAATTCATTTACCAGCGACTTTGCTATTGGGTGGCTTGAACGTTCCTCTATGGCCGTAATGATTCCTCTTACCTGCCCGAGGCTGTTTTTACCTTCAATCTTTATTTCGTTGATGCGGAATTTTCCCGTTGTGAGTGTACCTGTTTTATCGAACACCACGTATTTTGTATGAGCTACGGCTTCAACCGTGTCGCCGCCTTTTATCAGGATACCGTTTTTGGCAGCGCGGCCCAAACCGACCATTACCGCGGTAGGCGTTGCCAGTCCCATAGCACAGGGGCAGGAAATAACCAGTACGGCAATAGCGTTCATCAAAGCAGTTTGCATCGATGTATGTGCTATAAAATAAGTAACAGCAAATGTTATCAGCGATATTAATATAACCGCCGGAACAAATATCGCAGCTACCTTATCGCCCAGCTTTTGAACAGGCGGCTTGGCGGCCTGAGCTTTTTTCATCAGCTCGATTATTTGAGCTAGCACGGTATTTGAACCGACTTTTGTAGCCAGCATACGGATATTGCCATGCTGGATAATGGTGCCACCGATTAGCGTAGCGTATTTTTCTTTTTCAACCGGGATGCTCTCACCTGTGAGCATACTCTCATCAACCGACGCGCTGCCCGATAATACTTCGCCATCCACCGGAATTTTATCGCCCTGGTTTATCAGCAACGTATCCCCGGGCCGAACTTCCTTCGCGCTGATAACTTCAGTCCCGCCATCGATTACCCGGTTTGCAGTTACATGTTGAATTTTTATCAAATCCTTAACTGCCGACGTGGTTTGTGTTACCGAGCGTTTCTCGAAAACATTGCCCAGTAGCACAAGCGTAATTATAGTGGCGCAGGTCTCGTAAAATTGGTATTGCTCGCCCAGGTTTTGAGCGGTACCTACAAGGCTATATACGAAAGCAGCAGTTGAGCCCACAAATATCAGCACATCCATATTAGGCACGCCACCACGGATAGAGTTAATGGCGCTTTTGCCGAAATGCAGGCATCCTACTAAAAATACCGGTATACAAAGGGCAAGCTGAACGATAGGGTTATGCAAAATATGCAATGGCAAAACCATGTGCAGCAGGAGCGGGGCGGTCAGTATGGCGCAGAAGATGAATTTATTTTCCACCTTTTCATAAAAAGGCGTTTGATGGGTACTGATATCTTCCACCACCTTAAACCCAAGACCTTCAATATCCTTAACAATTTCGGGCAGGGCAACCGCGCCATCGTTGGAAAACTTTACCTCTTCCCCCGCAAAATCCACGAGGATATTGTGCAAGCCCTTCTTCTCCAAAAGCTTATGGATAGACATGGCGCAATTGTTACAATGCATCCCGGTCACGTTTAATTCAATCAATTGCTCAGCCATGTTACAAAGGTACCCATTAATTAAAATCGTTCTAAATAAAACGGGTAAGCCGATTGTAATTTTGTGAGCGAGGATGTTGAAAGGTTGTAAGGTTGAAAAGTTGTAATGTTATAAGATTGGGAATCAATTGATTTGATAAGCTTGTTTTCAAGAACATTTCAACTTTACAACATTCAAACATTACAACTTCGCAAGAAAATAAAAAACACTTTGCAAAATCGACCGGAATTCCTATTTTTGCAACCTCCAACACGGTAGATGTAGCTCAGTTGGTTAGAGCATCGGT